>NZ_AWFF01000065.1 GCF_000682755.1 Hyphomonas beringensis | reverse complement strand
GTAGGTTCGAATCCTATCGCTCCGACCATTTCTTTCGCAGCGGTGAGGCTCATCAATGCAAGCGCGTATCTACAAACCTGCCAAGAGCGCCATGACGTCTGGCCGGGCCAAGACGAAAACCTGGGTTCTCGAATTTGTAGACAATGACGCAAAGCGCTCTGCTGACCCGCTGATGGGCTGGACCAGTATCGATGATACATCCGGCCAGGTCCGCCTGACCTTCCACACACGGGAACAGGCCATCGATTATGCGCAGAGCCAGGGCATGACCTTCACGGTTGAGCCGACGCATGAGCGCAAACGCCTTGTAAAGTCTTACTCGGCTAATTTTGACGCAGATCGCAAGCAACCCTGGACGCACTAGGGGGCTGCCGGCACTGTCCGGCCCCGTAGCTCAGCTGGATAGAGCACCCGACTTCTAATCGGACGGTCGCAGGTTCGAATCCTGCCGGGGTCGCCATGACTTTATGGCATTCACTGCCAATGAACCATAAGCTTGCACACTGTACACATAAGGATGCACATACCGGCTGTTTCGAGACATTGATCATGACCGTCGTGAATGGCGGCTCAGCGGGCGAAGTTGGCTTTCGCACCGGCAAGCCTGACGACTGCTTATCTATCGGTGACGATTACCAGAATCCTTGCACTGCCGAAGACCGTCCAGCCCCTACAAACCGAGCGCTTTGCCTTCGCCTGCCTTTTCGATGATTTTGTCAAACCGGCTATCCATGCAGACACTCAAATCGGTGGTCACGAAACGATCATCGACAAACAAGCTGAAAATGGTCGCGGGTGTGGGCGCGTTTTGTGCTTTGTCGAGACTATCCAGCTTTACCACAGTTGCGGAAAGTCCCCGTTTCTTACAAGTTTCCCTAAGTGAGCTACTGATATGAAAGTCCGTAAAAGGGCACCGCTCAGAATAGAAGACGGTGATGCCTTTCGTGTCAGATGGAAGGCCCCGCTTGGCGCTCTCAGAGAATCTTGGAATTCTGACTGCGCCATCATCCTCATGACCGAGTGCAAGCAAACTGAAACCGCTTTCGGTCTCATCGATCTCTCGAAAGCCCTGTCTAAGAAGCCACTTCCCATCGCTCTGAAAATGCATCTTTTTCTTGCCCACGACAGATACCAATCCGGCCAAACCGGCCGCACGAGCCTCATCAAGAGCGGTTTGCAGAAGTGCCTTTCCATGCCCCTGCTGCTTAAATCGACCCGAAACCCAGAAACATCCCATCACCATCCAGTCCGGTGCCTCGACAGGCATCCAAGTGTGTTCCCCGGGACCGTATTCTATGAAGACCTTGCCGCGTTCATCCAAACGGGAAAAGCGATATCCATGCTCGTACTGGTCTGAGAGCCACCGCTTCTTGGCTTTATAGCCCGTCACGCATTTCTTGTCCGAAATGGCGCAGCAAATGTGCTCGTTTGAAAGGGATCCAGGAGTAAGTGTGACAATCGACATGCCCGTCTCTTAGCAGCCGCTCGAGATTCGTGCAGCAACAAACGATAAGAGCTCATTCGAGACTTTTGCTGCACAGAGCACGAACGTCAACTTCGTACTTCACTCCCACTCTGCGTCGGGCATAAAGCGCTTGACAGGGGGGTGTGCATGAAAATCGCCAAAACGTGCAAGCTTATGCCGCATTGGCATTCACCTAAACGATCACCGGCTTATTCGGGACGCGGGATGCATTCACCGGCTTCGTACCGTTTCTTCATCCGGGTTTTCTGAAGGTCCAGGTGGAACAGGACGTCCTTCCCGAAATCTACCGGGATGAGGAGCCGAGCCACGACCGGGGAGACGATCACCACGTCCCGGCGAATGAATGGCGGCTGGGTCACCTCGCGTCCCCCTATTTCAACATCCACCTCATCGCCGCCCGCCGCCTCGGGATTCTTCTCATAGAAATAAAAACGCGAATCGATGGTGCAGCGCCACTCTGTCTGCGTGCTGCCATCTGCAGCCTGCACAGTTCGTGCGACAGGTGTGTAGACGAAGTCCTGAGAGCCAAACCCATACTTGCCACAGGCTTTCAACTGGTCCTTTGCGCCGGGGAAATCATAAAAAGCCAAGATGATCGACTCTTTCGCATTCTCCCCGTTCAGGTCCCCGCGATACTCCAGCCAGACCGAACTGGCGGGAGGGGCTGCAGCCAGTGCCTCATCCATGAATTCCAGCTTCTTGTCTGGAAAGAAGGTGATCTGCTGAAGGGTGACATGGCCATCGGCGTCTTTGAAATAGCCCGCCTTGATCTGGTGCGTATCCCACATCACGCCGGCTTCGCAGAAGGGAATCCCGGCCCCCTCTTCGGCAATCGCACCTGGCGACATCACACAAAATGCTGCCGCCAGAAGTCCGTAAAATATCTTCATCGCTTGCGTCCCCACGCCTGAAATGCGGCCCTCAGCGAGCTAGCTGACTTCCGCGTTGTCCATTTCCTTGGTCAGCTGTTCCTTCAGGTCACGCTTGATGAACTTGCCGCTGGCATTGCGGGGCAACGCATTCAGGAACCAGATGTAGCGTGGCACCTTGTGCTTCGCCATGATCGCCGCGCTATGTGCGCGCAGCTCTTCTGCTGTCAGGCTTTCACCATCCTTTAGCACAACCGCGGCGCCGACCTCTTCACCCAGCCGGTCATCCGGAACGCCAAACACGCTACATTCTGCAACAGCAGGATGGCGGTAGAGCGTCGATTCGACTTCCGCGCAGTACACATTCTCGCCGCCGCGCAGCACCATGTCTTTCTTGCGGTCAACAATGTAGATGAAGCCATCCTTGTCGATGCGCGCAATGTCGCCGGTGTGCAGCCAGCCATCAGTGATCGATTCCGCCGTCGCCTCAGGCCGGTTGATGTAGCCCTTGATGACGGATGACCCGCGCACCCACAGCTCGCCCACTTCGCCTTGCGGTACGGCTTCGCCAAACTCGTTCACGCATTTTGTCTCAAAGTTCGGCATGGCCGGGCCGGCGCTGTCGGGCTTGTCGACGAAGAAGTCTGCCGAGACCGAGGTGATGATGCCGCATGTCTCTGTCATACCATAGCCCGTGTTCGGGCGGGCCGTTGCAACTTGCGAATCGATCTTCTGCACCAAATCCGGCGGCAATTGCGCCCCACCCCCGCCAAGTGATGCAAGTGTGGACGTATCCGTCTTTTCAAAGTCCGGATGATTGATCAGCTCCCGCGCCATGACTGGCACACCGCTTATCGCCGTAATAGACTCCCGCTCGATCAGCTTGAGCGCTTCGCCAGCATCCCAGCGATACATCAGCACGATCTTGCCGCCAGCCGCCGTGATCAGATAGGCCGCGCAATTATTGGCCGTGACATGGAACAGAGGCGTGCAGACCAAGCCCACCGGCACGGGCGGCTCTTCCGGGGGTACTTCGCCCGTCGCCCATTGTGTCGCCAGCGCCGTGGAGGCGGAAGAGAACATCATGTTGAACAGATTCGCCACACAACCCCGATGGGTCAGCTGCGCGCCCTTCGGAAACCCCGTCGTGCCAGACGTATAGAAAATGCACGCATCGGCATCCGGGTCGACCGTGACCGCAGGCATTTCTCCGCCATGCGCGATCACCTCGTCCCAAGCCATCACATCATCCGGCACTTCAGGCAGCCGCACGCCGACCAGCTTGATGTCGCCAATGTCTCCAATGGCGCGGACGCGCTCCAGGCGCTCGGAATCCACAAACAGCACTTTCGGCTCTGAATCCTTCAGGGCGTAGGCCATTTCCTCCGGCGTCCACCAGGCATTCATGCCCACAACCACGATGCCAACCGAGGCGCAGGACCAGTAGATCTGCATCCATTCGGGATAATTGCGCATCGCGACTGCGACACGGTCCCCCGGCTTCACGCCCTGCGCGAACATCCAGGCCGCCAGCGCATTGGTCCGCTGGTGGGTTTCGGCGTAAGTGAGCGTTTCGTCTTCATAGACCAGATAAGGACGCTCAGCGTATTGCAGCGTCGACAGCCATAACTCGCGGATGCTGGGCGGCGCATTCTTGTAAACGCGCAATTTGTTGCCCAGGACATCGGCTTCAACGATCTCGAAATCGCCGCCTGGCCCTGTCAGTTCCTCACGTGCCTTCAGCAGTTCGGTATAGTGCATGCTTCCTCCGGATACTTTTGCCGGATCATACACAATGACGCTGCGTCAGGAATAGAGGACGTGGGGGCAAGACGCCTTAAGCAACGCCGAATTACCCCACAAACTGCTCCATCTGTAATAAATACACCGCGACATGTGCGCATCATGCCGCACATGACAGCATTTTCAGAATGAGCTAACAGCCCGGCCATGTGGTCACGGCTACACTCTGCGACAGCACGCTTCCTGGCGATGCTTGCCATCAGCCTGCTGGGGCTCCAGCCAGGCGCGATGTCTTATGGCCAGGCACGGGGACTGGATTTTTCCGGCTTTTACTGTGGCCCCTCAGGCGAAGTCCCCAATGCCGCCGTCACCAGAACCTTGTCGAAGATTGCCAGGCTGGCAGACGAGCAACAGCCTGATGCACCTTCCCATTCAAATCACTGTCCGCTCTGCGTCATGGCGCATGGGATGGTTGTCCCAACGCTGAGCCTTCCCGCGGCGCCGGCGCCTTTTGGTCCGCATTTCGTTCCGGTTCGCTACGAGCCTTGCTTTTCCCGGCATTCGCATGGGCCGCCCCTCGGCTCGCGCGCACCTCCCTCACACATCTGAACGCATTTGACGCCGTTCCGCCTGGCGGAACGCCCTGAGCTGCGCCTTGGCGCGGCATGCCTTCCTTGTGTGAGATACATATGAAACACCTTCAAACCCTGCTGCTGGCAGGCACCTCGCTCGCGGCCCTTGCCGCTACAAACTACAACACCGCCTTCGCTCAGGAGGCCCCCCAGGATCAGGACGCCGTCCAGGAAACCGTCATCGTGACCGGTAGCCGGATCGTCCGTGATGACCTGACATCTGTTGGCCCGATGTCGATCTATGATGAAGACCAGATCAAGAATCTGGGCATTACCAATGTCGAAACGCTGCTACAGCGCGCGCCTTTCTCTGCCGGCTTTGCCGGGAATGCCAATGCGGCCTATTGGGTCGGGGGCGGCTGGGGCACCGCGCAGGTCAATCTGCGCGGCCTCGGCGTGAACCGCACGCTGGTCCTGCTGAATGGCCGCCGAGTGGTTGCCGGTGGATCAGGCGCCAATGACTCCGTTGATCTGAACATGATCCCCGTCTCGATCCTCGACCGGGTCGAAGTTCTGAAAGACGGCGCCTCGGCGGTATATGGCGCAGATGCAGTGGCAGGCGTTGTAAACCTGATCACCAAAGACGCCTTTGATGGCCTGCAGATTGAGGGCAAATATGGCGTGACCGGCGAAGGGGACGGCGAAGAATACCTGCTGGACCTGACATGGGGCGTTCAAAATGACCGCGGCAGCCTGATGCTCAACATGAACTATCAGGACAATCAGGCCGCGCCGCTGTCGCCGCGCGCGCCCTGCTCTCTTGCAGATCTGGACGGCAATGGCAGTCTGGAGTGCACACCGGGCAGCTCCGCAACAGCTGGCGGCCGCGCCGTCTTGCCAAATGGCGATCAGATCAACTTCATTGGCGGGGATGTCTACGAGCCGTTTGATATCCAGAAGCATGGCTTCAACTTCAACCCTTACTTCAACGCCTCGAACCCTGTTGAACGCCTCAGCTTCAGCGCCTTTGGGAAGTACCGGCTGAACGACACCACCAATTTCTTCTCGGAAGCCCTGTTCAACTGGCGCACCTCTACCCAGCCGGCATCGCCCGCGACCCTGAAAGACATTGAGATTTCCGCGTCGCACCCAACGAACCCGACCGGAGAGGACATCATCGTTCTCCGGCGCCGTACGACCGAGTTCGGTGCCCGTACATTTGAGCAGGATGTCGAAACCTGGCGCATTGTCGCCGGGCTTGAAGGTGAGTTTGGTTCTGGCTGGCAATATGACATTGCCCTCAATTGGGGCCGCAACACCGCCACAGATGCGCTACTCAACAACATCAACACGCGGCGCTTTGCCGAGACCCTGGACCCGAACCTTTGCGGCTCCAACGGCATCCCATGCGCCGACATTCTCGGCGAGGGCGACCTGACGCAGGAGGTGGGCGACTATATCCTCGTCAATCAGAGAGACACAGGCGGCAATGAGCAACGCAGCCTGACCGGAAATCTCACGGGTCAGGTGTTTGACTTGCCCGCAGGCCCGGTCGGCATCGCGGTCGGCTTTGAAGTGCGCGAGGATGAAGGTTGGCTGGAGCCGGATGCCTTGCTCGCTTCCGGCGATGCGCTCGGCAGTGCCCAGGACGCCATCCGGGGCAGCATCAAGGCCAGCGAGATTTACGGCGAAATCAATTTGCCTCTCTTGAAAGACGCCGCCTTTGCAGACGTGCTGGATCTCGATGCAGCCGTTCGCTATTCCGATTACGACCTGTTCGGCGGAGACACGAACTACAAGCTCGGCCTTAACTGGCAGGTTGTTCCATCCTTCAAATTGCGCGGGACATGGTCCACCGCTTTCCGTGTACCGAGCGTCCGGGAACTGTTCTCCGGGGTCAGCGAAGCGCAACTGCCAACGACAGACCCGTGTTCCAATTACGCGGATCTCGACCCGTCCAGCACAATCTACCAGAACTGCCAGGCGGCAGGCGTGCCGATCAATTTCGAACAGTTCGGCTCCGTCATCCTGACAGATCAGGGCGGCAACCCGGACCTGGAACCGGAAACCTCAGAAACGTTCACCCTGGGCCTTGTTGCAGAGCCTGACTTTGTACCTGGCCTGTCCGTCACCGTCGACTATTTCGACATCGAGATTGAAGACGCGATCCGGCAGACGTCTGGCTCGGCAAAGCTGGCCAGCTGCTACACAACGCCGGGCTTCAGCCATCCTTTCTGTGACAGCAGCCAGCATACGCGCAATCCGCTGACAGGCGATGTGAACTTTCTATCGGCGCAAAGCTCCAATACCGGCGACGAGACCATGCGCGGCATCGATTTCGGCGTCTTCCACACCGGCCAACTCGGCCAGCTGGATAGCCATGTCGAGCTGCAGGCAACCTATCTGATCGACTATGAAACCGTAGCTTTCGACGGGGCGGATCCGTTTGAATATGTCGGCGGAGTTGGCTGTTGCGAAGGTGGCTATCCGGAATGGCGTGGCCAGATGAGCTGGACGCTGTCTTCTGACCGCTGGGGCGCAACCTGGAACGCACAATATATTGGCGAAGCGACAGACCTGTACGGAGACCCTGAAGGCGTCGGGTACAATATCGATCCCGTCATCTATCACAATCTGCAAGGGCGGTATCGCGTGTCAGACACGGCAGAACTGGGCTTTGGCATCGACAATCTGTTCGATGAGAAAGCGCCATTTGTTCAGTCCTGGTCCGATGGCAATACCGACACGATGACCTATTCGCTGCTCGGCCGCTTCTTCTATATGCGGGCGACGCTGAACTACTAGGCCCAACGCGCTTCCGGTGGTTAGCGCTGCCGGGAGCGCCCTTTCAGGATAGATATAATGATCATTCTGCGATGGGCCGTTCGGGTCCACAAATGGCTGGCCCTGCTGATCGGCCTGCAGGTTTTTCTCTGGCTGCTCGGCGGTCTGGTAATGAGCGCTTTGCCGATCGAGCAGGTGCGCAGTGAACATAACATTGCCGAGCACCCGGCACTGGCGGTTTCACCTGCATCCTTGCTCTCTCTGCAACAGGCGACTGACGCTGCTGGTCTCATGGCGATTGACGAGGCAACGCTTGACGGGCTGGCCGGCACGCCGGTCTGGCGGCTGCAGAGCGGCGACCAGGTCGTCCTGGTCTCTGCTGAGGATGGCAAGCGCCTGACGCCCTTGCCCGAGACTCTGGCCCGCACAATTGCGGAGCATGATTTTGCCCCCGACGTACCGGTGAAAAGCGTCCAGCTTCTGGAAAATCCGCCGTCGGAGTATGGTCCAGGAGGCCCTGTCTGGCAGATTGTCTTCCAGGATGAGGGAGACACGCGGCTTTATGTCGACCCAGATAGCGGAATCGTTCGCGCCCGGCGATCTTCTACCTGGCGACTATTTGATTTTTTCTGGCGACTGCACGTGATGGACTATAATGACGGGGCGGACTTCAACCACCCCCTGCTGATTATATCGGCTTTTCTGGGCGTTCTGGTCTCTATCGCCGGTCTGGTGATCCTGTTCTTCCGAATGCGTCGCTTTCTTCAGGGCAGAGCCGCCATGAAGCGCCGGAAAAGTCTCAGCAGGCTCTAGCCGGCTGAGCGGGTCTGTCCGGCATGCAGGGCGCAGATCAACGTGAAGAGCCGGCGGGCCGTCTGGAAATCAACATGCACTTTGCCTTCCAGGCGCTCGGCCAGCAATTCCGAGCCTTCATTGTGAATGCCGCGCCGCGCCATGTCGATCGCCTCGATCTGGTGCGGCGTTTGCGTGCGGATGGCGTCATAATAGCTGTCGCAGATCATGAAGTAATCACGGATCACGCCCCGGAACGGCCCCAGCGAGAGGATGAAGGTGTGCACCTCATTGCCCTTCTCGTCCCGCACAGCAAAGACGAGACGGCGCTCAATCTTTGACAGGACCAGAAGATAGGGCCCCTGATCCTTGTCGAGCAGCTTGAAGGAATTGCTTTCCAGCAGATCAAAGATAGCAACGCGCCGCTCATGCTCGGCATCCGGGCCGGAGGCGCCCAGCGTCTCATCGTCGATCTCGACACCGATGAGCCTGTCATTGCTCATCAGCCCGGTTCCCTGTTGGACCGAATGGAAACAGAGCGCGCATGGGCTGGCAGGCGCTCGGCCTCAGCCAGGCGCAGGGCGGCTGGCGCAAGGGCCGCAAAGCCTTCAGGGCTCGCGCGCTGAACACTCATGCGTTTCAGAAAATCATACAGACCAAGGCCTGACGAGAACCGCGCCGCCCGGCTGGTCGGCAGAACGTGGTTGGAGCCCGTCACATAATCGCCCAGCGCTTCGGGCGTGTGGTGGCCCAGGAAGACTGCGCCAGCATGGCGAATGCTCGGCAAAAGGGCATCTGGATCGGCAATCGCCAGCTCAAGGTGCTCGGCAGCGATCTGGTTCGCAATGTTTGCTGCAGTGGCAAGATCCGGCGCATCGACGATGGCGCCATGCGCGTTCCAGCTTTCGGCCGCGCGCTCGCCCGTCGAGAGGGATTTCAACTGACTTTCCACAGACTTATCCACAGCCTTGCCCACAGACTTGTCCACGGTGATCAGAATGGATTGAGACGAGGGGTCATGCTCTGCCTGAGACAGCAGATCAGCGGCGATCCAGTCCGGGTTTGCCGTTTCATCTGCGATCACCAGAATCTCTGATGGGCCTGCAATCGTATCGATGCCGACGCGGCCGAAAACCTGGCGTTTTGCCTCTGCGACAAAGGCATTTCCGGGACCGACAATCTTGTCGACCGGCGCGAGGCTTGACGTTCCAAACGCCAGCGCGCCAACGGCCTGTGCGCCGCCAATCGGGTGAAACTCATCTACGCCCGCCTTCACGGCAGCATAGGCGACCGCCGGGGCCAGCTGGCCATCTGGCGCAGGCGCGACCATTACGATCCGGTCCACACCGGCAATTTTCGCCGGCACGACATTCATCAGAACCGAAGACGGATAGCTTGCCCGGCCGCCCGGCACATAGACGCCGACACTTTCCAGCGCCGTCCACCGCCAGCCGAGCTGCACACCTGCATCGTCGGTAAAGCTGTGATCGCTTGGGCGCTGCGCGGTGTGATACGCCGCGATACGGTCATGCGCATAATCAATGGCATCGCGCAGATCCTGCGGGCATTGCGCAGCCAGAAGATGCAGATTCACATTGTCCGATTGCAGTGTCGCAGGATCGATCTGCAACTTGTCGAATTTGGCAGTGTATTCGGCCACGGCCTCACCGCCACGCGCCTGAACATCCTTCAGAATGCCGGAAACGATATCCGCCACATCATGCCCCGTGCCGCGCTCTTCCTTCAGGAAGGCGGCGAACTCGCTTTCGAAAGCGGCGTGTGAGGCATCAAAATGGCGGGCCATATCTATCTCCGGCGCCGCTCGTGATTGGGCAGGTGGCGCGTGGGCCACACATAGTCACTATCCAGCAGGGTTGCATCCAGTACTTCAACGTCGAGTGCAATTTCGCCGTCCCCAGCGAACAGCAGCGTCACGGTTCCGCCCGGCGGTTCCTGAGACGGCGTGAATGTCACCTGTAACAGCGACAGGATCATTTCCGGATCGGCCTTGTTCACCGCACGGGTTTTAACGCCCAATACCCCGTCAAAAGCCAGCAATGAGCGGACACGCTCACCTTCCTTGGCGCGCTTGCCCTGGCCTTCCCAGCGATACCGGTTCAGTTCCAGCGTGAACCGACGGTGGCGGGACTCATAATTCAGGTTTTCCGCCTTGACGACGCTATCCTGAATGGCCGCTGAAATGACTTCCAGATCCTCGACACTTTCGGCGAGGAGGCGAAGTGGTTTTACGTCAGCCATAACAGCCCCTTGAACAATCTATTCGTCGTCTCCCGACCGGCGCTCAATGCTTGCACCACAGGCGTTAAGCTTCTCTTCCAGTCGCTCAAAACCCCGGTCCAGGTGATAAATACGGTTCACCACAGTCTCCCCCTCTGCGGCAAGCCCCGCAATCACCAGAGAGACAGACGCGCGCAGGTCTGTCGCCATTACTGGCGCGCCTGTCAGCTGCGGCACGCCTTTTACAATGGCCTCTTGCCCGCGCACCAGAATTTCCGCGCCCAGGCGCTGCAGTTCCGGCGCGTGCATGAAGCGGTTCTCGAAAATGGTTTCGCGAATGATGCTTGTGCCGTCTGCCAGGCTCATCAGGGCCATGAACTGGGCCTGCAGATCTGTCGGGAAGCCCGGATGCGGCTGGGTAGAGACATTCACGGATTTCAGCCGCGTCCCATTGCGTACGATACGTACCGTATTGGCCGCCTCGTCTGCTTCAACCGTCACGCCAGCTTCTTTCAGCTTGGAGATCATCGCACCCAACGCCGCCACCGGCGCGCCTTCCAGCGTGACATCTCCGCCAGCAGCTGCCGCGGCCATGGCATAGGTGCCCGCCTCAATCCGGTCTGGCATTACAGCGTGGGTCGTGCCGTTCAGCTTCTCAACGCCCTGAATGCGAATCTTTGATGTGCCCGCGCCGGTAATTTTCGCGCCCATTGAGTTCAGACAGTTTGCCAGATCCTCGATTTCAGGTTCACGCGCGGCGTTTTCCAGCACGGTTTCACCCTCGGCCAGCGTGGCCGTCAGCATGGCATGCTCGGTCGCGCCGACACTCGGCATGGAGAAATTGATATGGGCGCCCTTCAGGCCATGAATGGCCGCAGCCTTCACATAGCCCTGCTCCACGCGGAGATCTGCGCCCATCGCCTCCAGTGCCTGCAGGTGCAGGTCAACCGGACGCGCCCCGATCGCACAGCCGCCCGGGAGAGACACGGTGGCGTGGCCAGAGCGGGCAATCAGCGGGCCAAGCACATTGAAGCTGGCACGCATCTTCCGCACCTGGTCGTAAGGCGCGATGGTGCTTTTCAGCTCCGCGCCATTCAGGTGGCAGGTCGACTCGCCTTTCGGCCAGTAGACTTCCACGCCCAGCGTTTCCATGAGCTGCGCCAGAAAGCGCGTATCTGCCAGGCTGGGCATGTTGGTCAGCGTGATTGGCTGGTCCGTCAACAGGCAGGCGACCATGAGCTTCAGCGCAGAATTCTTCGCGCCGGATACCGGAATGCGGCCGTTCAGGTGAGCGCCGCCCTTGATGTGCAATCTATCCATGGAAACCGCTTATACAGCGCTTCGCGGCTTTGAAAGGGCCTGAATGTGGCAGGGACTGTACGATTTTATCCAAGACTTACTTATGCCTAGGCTCGCCGGCACGATTTCGGCGTCCAAATACCGTCCGGCCGCTTCCTTCCCATGAAGGCTGCCAAGCTATTTCTTGTCCTTGCCCTCATCGGACTGGGCATCCTTCGCCTTGCGATTGGCGGCTTTCCGACGCCTCAGATTTGCCCGCAAGGCCTCTGCCCGGCGAGCTGCTTTGTCATCTGCTGTGCTCTTGTCTGTCATATGAGGTGTATTTCGCGCTGAAACGGTCTTTTCATGTCAGGTTTCATAAGCTAAAGCCCGCATTCTGTTTCTGCAACGCCGCGGTAGCTCAGTGGTAGAGCGCATCATTGGTAATGATGAGGCCGGGAGTTCAATTCTCCCTCGCGGCACCAGCAACAGGTTTCCGATACATCCTGAACTGAGTGTACAGCAGACACTCTGACGCTTTCGGCGCTACCGCACCTTGCGGCTGCGCTCCAGAACAGGCCGGTTGCCTTCGGCATTCAACAGGCCGTTTGTTGGCGCGCCGCGCTGGGTGCCCTGAACCTGGCCTTCATGAGATGTCTCGGTTTCAAGATGCTCATGCCCCTGCTCGGTATCTGCAGACTGCTTTTCTTCAAGCGCGCGGCGGGCAATGTCGGCTTGTGTTGTCTTCTCTTGCTTTTGATTGCTCATGAGAGCCTCCCATCTGTTCTGCTTGGCTTGTCGATAACTCATCAACGCAAGGGGATTCTGTCTGTTCCGATGCGGCCAGGAATTGTTGGATCGACAGGAGACTCAAAGCGGGGCGAGCAATTCTGCCCCCTCCACTCAAACGATCATCAAAAGGCTGCCTGCGCTCCAACGAGAATCACATCGGTCTTGCCGTCACGGTCAGACCAGGTGCTACCATCATCGAGATTACCCCCGCTGACAAAGTTGAGCGGCGCGTAACCATCGACATGGATCAGTTCGCCGAACAGATTCACATTGGCGACGAGGTAGCGCGAATAGCCGAGCACCCATTGGTCCTGGTTTTCCCATGGGGCGCCTTCATCTCCGGCAACAAAGGTGCTGAATTCCAGCGACAGGGCAGACTGCATCAGCCCGTCTTCCACTTCAGTGCCAAAGCCATAGCGGCCGCCCAGCATGTAGGATTTTGTCTTTTGCGCGGCATACTGGCTGAGCGGATTGGTCAGGTCTGGCACTTCGCTGCCCGGCCATACATCGGTCGTCTGCGCGTATTCTGCCAGGATGCGGAACGGGCCATAGTCCATCGCGCCATAGGTTGACCAGGCGGGATTATTGTCATCACACGGATTGAAGTGAACCACTGGATAGCTCTGGCAATACGGGCTGCCATGCTCATAGCTGGCGCCGAGCATCACATCATTGCCCTCGCCCAGGTCTGCCGTGTAATTCGCATCCACCGCAAAATTGTTCAGCTTTGACGGCACATTGGTGCCATCGACCGAGGTATTTGCCGCGCGGAACTGGGCACCGCCCTGAATGGCCATGGCCCGCAGGCTGAGCCCGTCTTTCAGATAACCAACCTCCGCGCCATAGGCGAGGCCCGCAAAGGAGTGCCAGACGGTAGAGTTGGTGAACGGACTGACCGTGTCATTCATGCCGAACGGTGTGTCCATCTTGCCGATCGCGGCATAGAGCGGCGTCTTGTCCAGATTGCCCCACATCACATAGCCACGGCGCAGCTGTACCTGGTTGCGGGTAAGGCTTGTGATCGTTCCGCTGCCAAAGCTCTGCTCGGGATCATATAGGAATTCGATATAGGCGGTGATGTCATCCGTCAGGTTGGCCGTCGCGGCGAGGGTCGCATTATGCAGCACAGCCTCTGAGGCTGTATCGCCAATCTGGTTGTTCAGGGTCGGGTGACGCATCAGATAGCCAAACTTGTCGTCCCGATTGCTGGTCTGATAGTCCGCGATGGCCGTGATGCCGCCCGACAGCGTTACCACCCTGTCCAGTTCGCCGCTCTGACGCGCCTTCAGCTGCAGGATGCGCTTCTTGTTCACGCCCTCGGCATGGTCAGTCAATTTGTAGCCATAGGACGGGTCAATCCCGATGGCCCCTGGCGTTTCCCTGTATTCAACCGTCGTTTCACCATTGTCCGGCGTAGCGGTCGGCGCGGGCGAGATGCGGTCGATCTCGGCTGCATCCACAAGGCGCTCAACCATTGCCATCAGCTTGGCATTGTCGGCTTCCAGTTTCTCGATACGCGCCTTCAGCGCTTCCGTCTCTGCGTCTTCTGCCAGCGCGGCAGGAAGTAGAACTTGCGACATGGCGAGCGCAAACACAGAAGAGGCAACCCGGTTCATCATGACAAATAATCCCATCGTTTCGCCGACCCTGATGACACCGGCGTATGAGAATTAGGACCTGTCGCCCATCCCTTTCAGAGTGGTTAAATTTTCACGGGTGCGCGGAAATATCCCTGTCGCGTCAGGCCAGCGTCTTGCGCAGGGCCGTGGCCCAGCCCTGGCGCAGTCTGGCCGCTTCGGTGGGCTGCATCTTTGGCTCGAATGTCGTGCCAGGCACGTCGCGCTCAGCCCAGTCTTCCGGCTTCAGCCAGCCAAGCTGGATCGCGGCCAAAGCCGCCGCACCGAGGGCCGTCATCTCGCGATAGTCCGGCCGCAGGATTGGCCGTTCGCAAATGTCGGCAATGAACTGCATCAGCCAGTCATTGGCCACCATGCCCCCATCGACGCGCAGCTCCTTGATGGCGACGCCATCTGCCTCGAAAGCATCCAGCAGATCCCGCGTCTGATAGGCCACGGATTCAAGGCCTGCGCGTACCAGATGCTCCGCCGTCGTCGCACGTGTGATGCCGGTAATCGTGCCGCGCGCATCCGCCGCCCAGTGCGGCGCGCCGAGGCCGGTAAAGGCCGGCACGATATAGACCCCGCCATTATTGCTGAGCCCCGCGGCGATCTCTTCGGTTTCGCCGGCATCGGAGACGAGGCGCAGATCATCGCGCAGCCATTGCACAATCGTGCCCGCATTGAAGATGGAGCCTTCCAATGCCATCGCCCCCTTGCCGGCGCCCTCATACCCGACGGTGCCAAGGAGGCGATTGGACGAATGCGGTCGGTCCGTGCCGGAATTCGCAACCAGGAACGCACCCGTGCCATAGGTGATCTTCGCCGTGCCTGGCAGAATACAGGCCTGTCCAACCAGCGCAGATTGCTGGTCGCCCGCCGCAGACAGGATGGGCAGCGCCTTACCGAAAAGGCTTTCCTCGCTTGTGCCGAAATCATCCGCATTCTGCCGAATCTCCGGCAGCATGGAGGCAGGCACACCAAACAGCGCGCACATGGCTTCGCTCCAGCCGCCATCGTCTCCGAGGCCAAGGCGATACAGCAAGGTGCGCGAGGCATTGGTCACATCGGTGACGTGGGAGGCACCGCCGGTCAGTTTCCAGATCAGAAAGCTCTCCACCGTGCCAAAGGCCAACTCGCCTGCCTCGGCCCTCGCCCGGGCGCCCTCCACATTGTCCAGAACCCAACCGATCTTCGTGCCAGAGAAGTACGGGTCGATCAGCAGCCCTGTTTCCGCCTGGACGGCAGGTTCATGCCCGTCCGCTTTCATCCGGTCACAGATTTGTGCCGTGCGCCGATCCTGCCAGATAATGGCCGGGGCAAGGGGCTTGCCACTTGTCTTGTCCCACACCAGCGTTGTCTCGCGCTGGTTGGTGATGCCAATGCCGGAAATTTTCTCCACACCACCAGCCTGCGTGATCGCATCCCGGCAGACGTCCAGCGTTTTCTGCCAGATCTCCTCGCCATCCTGCTCTACCCAGCCATCATTGGGATAGGTCAGCGGCACTTCCTTCTGGGCGACGGCGACCTGCTCCAGATCGCGGTCAAACACGATGGCCCGTGTCGAGGTCGTGCCCTCATCAATGACGAGAATATAGTCGCCCATGCATCCTGCCCTTTAGCTGTTTCAGGCAGGATGGACCGGGCGGCCGCATCTGGTCAACGCGCCATGCGCTTTGTCCCGCGATCCCCGAACCACCAGAGCGTGGCCGCCGTTGCTGCAAAGGTCGCCGTCTCGACAATCTTGGCCTGCTCCGGCTCTGGTGCGCTGGTGTAGACCAGCCAGGTGATTAGCCACAGCAGCAGGGTCAGCACGGGCCGGGTCAGCGCCCGCACGGCATTCACCCAAGCATAGCTGTCGCCAATCGCGGCGTCGGCTTCAATGGATGCAGCAAGCCCCGTCCAGCTGCCCGCCGTCTCGGCTTGGCGAATTTCGGCTTCGGCGGCCTCTCGCCGCGCGTCCATCTGCAGGGTAAGCAGCTGGGCTTCATGCTGCCAGCGCACCTGCTCATGCGCTTGCGCCTGACGCTGCTCGAAATAGCCGGCGACCCGACCGATCACCGTGCCGACCAAACCAAATACGCCGCCCCCGGCTGCGCTGGCCGCCAGGCTGATTACCTCTCCCATAGCGCCTTGCTCCCCGAATAATACCAGCGGGCAGGTTTGCCGCGCCGGTCCAGATGAAGAAAATGACGGCCAAAGCCGATGCCGGTAAATCCGCCCTGCTCGGCCGCGTCCAGCAGCGCGAAGCGGTCATGCCCGGCCAGCGCAATATCAACGGCGATCTGCCTGTGCATGGAATGCGCGGCGCCGCCGACATGCGTATTCCAGAGCGCGCAGCGATGGCCCGAATTGATGACCAGCGGCTGGCCAACCGCCGAGCGCAACGTCTCCAGCGCATCCAGAAACTCCGGATCGTGCCAGTATTCGCCATCGCACAAACGTCCGCCACATTTGCAGGACAGCTCTCTGGGAGAAAAATGCGGCCACTGCCAGCCGCTTGTATCGAACAGGGTGAAAGATCGGATCAGCATGAGCGCAAGGCTGACACGGGCCCAGCCCTGCCGGATTCGATTTGGCCCAGAAAAGAAAAGGCCCCTGAAATCACTCGGACTTCAGGGGCCTTTCAGCATCAGAAGCAGGGGATAAGTCAGACCATTTGCGCAGGGATCGGTTTCGGAGAGAAACCTTTGCCCTCTGCCAGGGCCGCGCGCGCCTCATCATATTCGCGCTTCAACTGGGCGACATATTCTGCCGTCGGCATACGCTTCTGGATGGCGCCAATGCCCTGGCCACAGCCCCAGATATCTTTCCAGGCTTTAGCGTCCTGATTGCCGCCGGACCCGAAATTCATTTTACTCGGATCGCTTTCCGGCAGATCGTTCGGGTCTAGGCCCGCGCGGGAAATCGACGGGGCCAGATAGTTGCCATGCACGCCAGTGAACAGGTTTGAGTAGACAATGTCGCCCGCCTTGGAGTCGACAATCATGTCCTTGTAGCCATCAACCGCATTCGCTTCGTCACAGGAAATGAAGGCAGAGCCCATATAGGCAAGGTCTGCGCCCATGGCCTGGGCTGCCGCGATGGCGCCGCCATTGGCGATGGAGCCAGAGAGCGCCAGCGGGCCGTCGAAGAACTGGCGAATCTCCTGGATCAGCGCAAAGGGCGATAGCGTGCCGGCATGGCCGCCTGCGCCCGTGCAAACCGCGATCAGGCCATCGGCGCCCTTTTCCAGCGCCTTGTGCGCGAAGACGACATTGATGATGTCGTGCAGCACGATACCGCCATAGGAATGTATCGCGTCATTCACTTCCTGACGCGCGCCAAGCGACGTGATCACGATCGGCACCTTGTACTTCACGCACATCTCTACGTCATGATCGAGGCGGTTGTTCGTCTTGTGAACAATCTGGTTCACCGCAAAAGGTGCGGCGGGCTGGTCAGGATTCTTCTCATTGTACTCGGCCAGCTCTGTTGTGATCCGGTCGAGCCATTCGTCCAGAACATGTTCCGGGCGCGCATTCAGCGCGGGAAAGCTGCCGACCACACCGGCCTTGCATTGTGCAATCACGAGATCCGGATTGGAAATGATGAACAGCGGAGACCCGATGACGGGCAGGCGCATATTCTGAAGAATGGGGGGCAGTGCCATGAGCGAATACCTCATTACTGAATAGGATACAGTTTACGTAAACGGAAACTAGCGGCTGGTCCATGCGGCACAACCCGTTACGTTGGGGATACCTCTTGCCCTCACAGCAGCTTCAGGCCAGACTGTCACCCAATCCAGCACATTCACACAAGAAACCACCGAGGGAGAAAACGGAATGCGGAAAGCCAGCCTTATTTTTGGTAGCGCTATCATACTCGCGACGCATCTTGCCGCCTGCTCTGGCGAAAAGCCTGCACCTGCTGGGCAGGAGACGGTCACACAGACACCACCTGTCGAAACGGAGACAGCGGAAGACACCACCGCCTCTGATTCGAAATATCTGGAACAGCCACTCGTCACCGAAATCTTCACGGCCGACCCGTCCGTCCATGTCTGGGATGATGAGCGTATCTATGTCTATCCAAGCCACGACTATGACGCGGGCATTCCGGAAGATGATCTCGGCAGCCAGTACGCAATGCGCGACTATATCGTTCTTTCCATGGATGAGGTCGGGGGCGATGTTACGATCCATGATGTAGGCCTAGACGTGGACGATGTGCCATGGGCCGCCCAGCAAATGTGGGCACCGGACGCAGCCCACAAGGATGGCAAATACTATCTCTATTTCCCGGCCAAGGATGAGAACGGAGTGTTCCACATAGGCGCGGCTGTGTCAGACAGCCCGACCGGTCCCTTCACCGCCGAGCCGGAAGCCATTGAAGGGTCCTTCTCGATGGACCCGTCTGTCTTCGAAGATGATGACGGCGAATACTACATGTATTTCGGCGGCATCTGGGGCGGCCAGCTGCAACGCTGGGCAACAGGCGAATACAATGATGATCCGAACCTGAACACGGATCTGGTCAACGATGATCCGCTGACAAATGAGGATGAAGCCGACCAGCCAGACGATGTCGCGCTGATGCCGAAGATCGCCAAAATGGCTGACGATATGGTCTCCTTCGCAGAAGCGCCAAAGGATGTGATGATCCTTGATGAGAACGGAGACCCGATCAAGGCAAAGGATCATGACCGCCGCTTCTTTGAGGCCGCCTGGGTCAATCGCATCGGGGACACATATTACCTGTCCTATTCCACAGGCGACACGCACAAGATTGTCTATGCGACGGGTGACAGCCCTTATGGCCCGTTCACCTATCAGGGCGTCGTCAATCAACCGGTCGAAGGCTGGACCAATCACCACTCCATCTTCCAGCACAATGGAAAGTGGTATCTCGCCTATCATGACGTTCAGCTGTCCGGGAAAAGCCATTTGCGGAACGTCAAGATTACGGAGCTGACCGTAAACGATGATGGCACCATCGAGCCGGTAAATCCGATGCCAGGCCAATAAGCCAGGCAACACACGAACACCAGAAAGCTGGCGGGGCTCTCGCCAGCTTTTTTCGTGTCTGGAGCAACTCTTTCGCGGTCTGCGCGTTGTGGCCCCGCCGCGTTAGCGGCCATAACAAGGAGACGCCCCCATGAATTCAGCTCGACGCCGTATCCTGCTTGCAGGTGGCACCGCCATGCTGGCAACATCTCTTTCCGCCTGCGGAACCATCCTTTATCCGGAACGCAAAGGCCAGAGGAATGGCCGCATCGACCCGTCCATTGCCATTCTCGATGGCATCGGCCTCCTCCTTTTCCTTGTGCCGGGCGTGATCGCTTTCGCCGTCGACTTCTCAAACGGTACGATTTACCTGCCAGGCACCCAGACCTCAGACGCCTCTGATGACAACATTCAGACGGCGCAGTTCAAAGGTGAACTGACGGAAGAAAAACTCGATACCGCCTGGAACGAGACCTATGGCGATGCCAAGCCATTCGAAGTTTCCCAGCTTGAGCGGTATCCAATCCGCAACCAGTCCGACATTTCATCTCTGATTGGTCACCTGTCCGCGTGGAATTACGCGCGCGGCTAGACTGTCATGCATCTGCCGGCTGGCCCCGGGTCCCTCAACCCTTGGCCAGCCGGTCCTGCATCATCGCCAACCAGCTCTGCTGGCGATGCAGCATGGATATGACGTCATCCGGATCCCCACTCTCCAACAGCCCGTCAATGGCGACACTGGACACCTGCATGTGACGCTGCATGAAGTCCTGAGGCGATTGGCGTTTCATTGCATCAGAACGTTCAGTCTGGCGGGGCTGGAAAGTAAGAAGTTTGGCTGACATCACTTCGCTCCTATTTGCGAATAATTCTCAATCGCATGCTTGTGCTGTCTCAGTCAAGCGACCTTTCGCCCCTGACGCATCGGAAAGAGTTCACAAACCCTATCTGTTCAGCATAAATGCCGGCTCATGGCAGATGACATCCTTTCCCTGAGCAGCAGCTTCCCCGATGCGACCGAGGCCGATTGGCTCGCGAGCGTCGAAAAGGCCCTTAAAGGCCGCGGTATTGATTCGATCACGCGCAAGACCGCAGACGGGCTGGAGATCCACCCCCTCTATCGCGAGAGTGACTTTCCTTCGGCCTCCGATCCGCTCGGCACACCGGGCGAAGCGCCCTATCTGCGCGGCCCGACCGCTGCGCCGGACAAATTCATGCCCTGGGATATCCGCCAGACTTTCACGCATCCGTCCCCCCATGTGACGAATGAGGAAATCCTGCGCGATCTTGAACGCGGCGTGATGTCGATTGAGCTGAAACTGGACTCGACAGGCCGCGACGGCATTCAGATCACCACGCTGAACGAGTTGAAAGCCGCGCTGGATGACGTGCGCGCAGACATCGCCACCATCGCCCTCGACCATGCTGCAGACACTGGGGCGCAAGCCGCGACGCTGCTGGCCCTGTGGGGGCAAAGCCAGGCCGATTCCCGAAATCTGAAGCTCGACTTCAACATGGACCCGCTCGGCAATCTTGCCCGCACAGGCACGCTGGAAGGCGGGCTGAACCCGTCCTTTGCGCGACTTGCGGAAACGCTGGAGCAGCTGGGCAAGGCCTATCTGAATGCGGGTCTTTTGCGCATTGATGCCAGGATGGTGCACGAGGCTGGCGGCTCTGAAGCACAAGAGCTCGCGGCCCTGATCGCCAGCGCTGTCGACACGCTGCGCCGCCTCGACCATCGCATGGACATTTCCACAGTGATCCCACGCATGAGTTTCGCGCTGGCACTGGATTCCAATTACGGGCTCGGCGTTGCCAAACTGCGCGCCGCTCGCCGCCTATGGGCCCGCTGCCTGGATGCAATGGACCAGGACGCTGTGCCGATGCGTCTGCACGCGACAAGCTCTGCGCGGATGCTGACGCGGTATGATGCCTGGACCAACATGTTGCGCAACACGGGCGCGGCCTTTGCCGCAGCCGTCGGCGGCGCAGACATCGTGACGATCCGCCCGTTCAACGAAGCCCTCGGCATTCCGGAAGAGCTTGGTCGCCGTATCGCGCGCAACACACAAATTATCGCCATGGAAGAAAGCCAGCTGGGCCGCGTGGCAGATCCAACCGGCGGCGCATGGTTCACCGAGACCTTTGCAGACAATCTGGCCGAAGCCGCCTGGAAGGAATTCCAAGCCATTGAGCATGAGGGCGGTTTCGCAGCCTCTCTCATCTCTGGTGCCTTCCAGGACCGCGTTGCAGCCACCCGCACAGAGCGCGCCAAGGCCATCGCCAAGCGCAAAGTGCCGATCACGGGTATCAGCGAATTCCCGCTGCTCGACGAGATCACCGCGCCTGTGGCCGAAGAGGTGTCCGTTACGCCGCAGGGCAGCATGTCAGATGAAGGCTTCAAGCATTTCGTCCAGAAGGAAATGCCGCCTGCCGAGGACGACGTCACTTGCGCGCCGCTGGAGCCGATCCGACTGGCCGGCGAATATGAAGCCCTGCGCGATGCGGCCGCCTCTGCCGCCAAGACGCCGACCATTTTCCTGGCGACACTTGGTCCGCTGGCGGAGCACAATGCCCGTGCGGACTTTGCCCGCAACTTGTTCGCCGCTGGCGGACTGGAAGCGACGCAGCCGCCCGTGCCGCCACAATCGGCTGCAGAAGCCGTCGCGGCCTTCAAGGCCTCAGGCAGCAAGCTCGCCTGCATCTGCGGCGCAGACGCCCGGTATGAGAATGAGGCCGCCGAAACAGCCAATGCCCTGAAAGCCGCTGGCGCTTTGCATGTCTGGCTCGCCGGAAAATTCGAAGGCGAAGGCATCGACACAAACATCTTCATGGGCTGCGATGTGCTGCACACGCTAAAACTTGCCCACGCAGAACTGGGAGTGAAGTAATGAGCAAATTTCCTGACTTCACCAAGATTGATCTCGGCAGCCCGCACGCCAAGGCAAAATCGCCTGATCTGGGCGAGCCATGGGAAACGCCGGAAAGCGTCGATGTGAAATCGGCCTACATGGCCGATGACCGTGATAATCTGGACTATCTGGACGATTATCCGGGCCTGCCGCCCTTTGGCCGCGGCCCCTATCCGACCATGTACACGAACCAACCCTGGACAGTTCGTCAGTATGCGGGTTTCTCAACGGCTGAAGACTCCAATGCCTTCTATCGCCGCAATCTGGCCGCTGGGCAGAAAGGCCTCTCGGTCGCGTTCGACCTGGCCACGCACCGCGGCTATGATTCCGATCACGTCCGCGTCTCGGGCGATGTCGGCATGGCCGGTGTGGCCATCGACTCCATTCTCGACATGCGCACCCTCTTTTCCGGCATCCCGCTGGACAAGATGTCCGTCTCCATGACGATGAACGGCGCGGTTCTGCCGATCCTGGCGCTCTATATCGTGGCGGCTGAGGAACAGGGCGTAGGACCGGAGAAACTGGCCGGGACGATCCAGAACGATATCCTCAAAGAGTTCATGGTGCGGAACACCTATATCTATCCGCCCAAACCGTCGATGCGGATCATTTCTGACATCTTCGCCTATACGTCGCAGAACATGCCGAAATTCAACTCGATCTCCATTTCCGGCTATCACATGCAGGAAGCGGGCGCGACGGCAGATTTGGAACTCGCCTACACGCTGGCAGATGGCATCGAATACATCCGCGCCGGTGTGGATGCAGGGCTGGATGTGGACGCGTTTGCGCCGCGCCTCTCCTTCTTCTGGGCTATCGGCATGAACACGTTCATGGAAGTTGCAAAGATGCGCGCGGCGCGCCTGCTCTGGGCGAAGCTGGTGAAGGAAGAGTTCAATCCGAAGAACCCGAAATCCCTCAGCCTACGGACACACTCGCAAACATCCGGCTGGTCCCTCACCGCGCAGGATGTTTACAACAACGTCATCCGCACCTGTCTTGAGGCCATCGCCGCGACCGGCGGGCAGACGCAATCGCTGCACACCAACAGCTTCGACGAAGCCCTCGCCCTGCCGACAGACTTTTCCGCCCGTATCAGCCGGAACACGCAGCTCTTCCTGCAACAGGAAGCCGGCGCTTGCCAGACGATCGACATGTGGGGCGGCTCCTATTATGTCGAGCGTCTGACGCATGACCTGGCCACAAAGGCCCTCGCCCATATTGAGGAAGTCGAAAAGCTGGGCGGCATGCGCAAGGCCATCGAGGAAGGCGTGCCGAAGCTACGTATCGAGGAAGCCGCCGCCAATACGCAGGCGCGCATCGATAGCGGCACGCAGACCGTTGTCGGCGTCAACAAATTCCTGCTGGACGAAGAAGAAGATGTCCCTGTGCTGAAGGTTGACAATGCCGCCGTGCGCCGCATGCAGCTGGACAAGCTCGCCCGCCTAAAGTCAGAGCGGGATGAGGCCGAAGTCACTGCCAAGCTGGACGCGATTGCCGAGGCCGCCGCTGGCACGCAAGGCAACCTCCTTTCGCTGGCCGTGGACGCAGCGCGCGCCAAGGCGACCGTTGGCGAAATCTCCGAAGCCGTCGAACGCAGCCAAGGCCGCCACAGCGCCGTTATCCGCTCCATCAAGGGCGTCTATGGCGGCGGCGTGAAGGGCAATGACAAGGCTGAACAGGCCGTCTCCCTCGCCCAGGCATTCGAGAAGAAAGCCGGGCGCCGCCCCAAGATTTACATCGCCAAGATGGGCCAGGACGGGCACGACCGTGGCCAGAAGGTCGTCGCCTCAGCGCTGATGGATCTGGGCTGGGATGTCGAGATCGGCCCGCTCTTCCAGACGCCGGAAGAGGCCGCGGCCGATGCCCGCAAAGCCGGTGTGGACATTGTCGCCGCCTCCTCGCTCGCGGCCGGACACCTGACCCTGGTGCCGGAGCTGAAACGCGCGCTGGGCAATGAAGGCGCCGCGCACACGCAAATCATTGTGGGCGGCGTGATCCCCCCGCAGGATTTCGATGCGCTCTACGCCTCCGGCGCTACCGCCATCTTCCCGCCCGGCACTGTCATCGCCGACAGCGCCATCAAGATGCTGGAAGTGCTGAACGGTGACGACGACGGCGCGAAAACGGCGGCGGAGTAACACAGAATCTCCCTGAAGTTTACAAACTGAATCCGAATTCACCCTTAAAGTGGCGTTGAGTCGACCTTTGGAGGGTGAATTGCGGATTCTGTATGAGATTATCGGTGGCGCAGCATCAATCGCTGCAGCCATCATCATTTTCTTCTTGCTAAGCGCAGGCTTATTTAGAAACACCTTTTTGCCAGCATTAGGTTTTCTCTGGCTTATGAGCAATGACGAGAGCCTGGCGAAAGCGTATGCAAGCCTTGCCACTATACTAGGCATCACCGCAGCATATATTTCCATCAAACTCGCGAGAAGGCGGGGAATGAATTGGAAATTTTCTGCTCCTGCCTTCGTATCAATATTCGTGATTGTTACCTGGCTTATGCTGACCGTCAGTCTTGAGGTTGCAAGGCGCGTTGCAATCGCGAAATTCGATGCTGACGCCTCTACTCAGCACTCCGTGCTATGGTCCTATCATCGCGCACTTGAACCGTTCAAAACCCATCCGCATGCTGCCGCCCTGAAGGATTGTCGGATCTATATCTGGAGCTATAAAAGTATGAGCTTCATCGAGTTAAGCCCGGACGCTTACAAGAGGGCTGCTCCGAACGCCTGGGTCAAGTCTTGCACTCAAACGACAGACTAAAAGCAGAAAGCGTCCGCATGGCCGAGCTAACCTCAACTTCCGGATATGCCGAAGAGGCAGACGATCTGTTCGTGCGCTATGAAGCGCGGGCGGCGTCCGAAACGCATGCGCACTGGCGACATCTGTTTCCTGAGCCACCGGTCCGCACGCTGGACATCGGCGCAGGCACCGGGCGTGACGCGGCCTGGTTCGCCTCGCTTGGCCACACCGTGCTGGCGGTGGAACCTGTCGCGGCCCTGCGCCTGCGGGCGGCAAAGCTTCATCCGGAACCTGAGATCACATGGCTGGAAGACATCCTGCCGGACCTTACCAATACGCGCGCACGTGAAGAGGTGTTCGGCATGGTGATGATGAATGCCGTCTGGATGCACCTGACCAAAGATGAGAGAGCCACAGGAATGGAGCGCATTTCCACGCTGCTGGCTCCAGGCGCCCGGCTCTTCATGAGTTTGCGTCACGGCCCCATCCCGGACGGCCGGCGCATGTTCGATGTGACCGGCGAGGAAACCATCGCCCTGGCCGCTGCTCATGGGCTCCAATCTATCAGCCACATCCGCAAGACTTCCATCATGGCAGAAAACAAGGCACGCGGCGTTGAGTGGACTGCGCTCGTCTTTGAAAAAGCCACTTGAAACGGTAGCAGAGCCTCCCATCTATATATTGTTATTCGATAAGGAGCGCGCCTACCATGATCATCTCCACCACACCGACCCTTCAAGGGCATGAAATCTCGAAATATCTCGGCATTGTCTGCGGAGAGATTGTGATTGGCGCACATATCGGGAAAGACATTCTCGCCAGCTTCACCAATATCGTTGGCGGTCGCTCCAATGCCTATGAGAGCACGCTGCGCGAAACGCGAGACGATGCGCTGGCGGAGATGGTGGAGGAAGCCACAAAACTCGGCGCGGACGCGGTTGTTGGCCTGAAATTCGATTACACGGTCATCGGCCAGAACGGCTCCATGATGATGGTCGCTGTCTCTGGAACAGCCGTCACCCTCGCATGAGCGTTCTGGACGAAACTGCCCCGACAGCAGACGCGATGCTGGACATCGCAACCGCCTGCCTTGAGCGCCTGCCAAAGCATATGCGCGATGCTGCAGGCGACATCCGCATCATCGTGTCGGACTATGCCGAAGAGGCCATCCTGCGCGACATGAAGATCCCTAACGCCCTTGGCCTCAGCGGTCTTTATGTTGGGGTTCCGCTAACGCATGAAAGCGTGACCTACCCTTCCATGAACCGCCCGCTGATCTATCTCTACCGCATGCCGATGCTGATGGAGTGGGCCGTGCGGGAGGATGCCACAATTACCGAGATGGTGGAGCACGTCTTCATCCACGAGCTTGGCCACCATTTCGGCTGGTCCGATGAAGATATGCACCGCACGCTGGGCGGCGAAGACTAGGGCGCCGGGGCTTTTGACTTATGCGCCAGTGCGCCCGCATTCGCTTCCCAATTCTGACCATCGAAACGATTGATGGTCACATCGAAATCCTGCCAATAGTCCAGGCACCGCCAGGTTACGGCATAGCCATCCTGGTTTGACCTCGGCACATAGAAGCTCTTCACGCCGCAGACACTGCAAAAGCGATGCTTCGCCCCGCCCGTATTGAACGTGTACTCAGACAATTTATCCGCCCCCTGAAGAAGGCGGAAATTCATTCCTGGCACGATGACATGGATATTGCCGCTCATCGCGCAGATGGAGCAGTTGCAATCCTCAACTTCAAAAGCGTGGGGCAGTTTCACCTCGTAGCGTACTGCCCCGCAATGGCACCCGCCGGGGCGCCAGCTAGTTTCTGTCATATCAGTTCTCTTCAGACATATGCACCGCATAGGAGGAGAGGATATCTTCAAACATCTTCAGGTCTTCGACGTCAAAATTATGCTCGTTCTGCAGATCAAGCCCGTAATCCACACCAATGCTATAGCTTTCGCCATTCTCGCTCGGCAGGATGAAGGCGCGCCCGAACGGGTAACTGTCATTATAGAGATTGGTCTGCTCATACATCGCAAGATCGGGTGATCCTGCCATCGTGAATGTCGCAAAGAACATGGCCGAAGCGCACATTTTCGACTCATCACAATCCATCAGCCGCACAGAGTAGTAATACTCGTCCTGCTTTGCGTCCACGCGCGCAACATCATCGTCCAACCAAGTGACTTCCACGTTCTCGCTGCCGGCACTGGTCAAAACCTTGCCGGCATTTTCCGGTGCAATTGGCCAGGCAAGTGCAGGAACCGCCATTGCAAAAGCCGCCACCGCGCAAAAGAGAGGTCTGATCATCCCATATTTCCCCTACACAATTGATCTTTCAGCATTCTGACATGCTGGCACGGAAGACATCAATGGCTGTAAAAGTTGAAAATTTTAAGGCTATCCTGCCCACACAGGTGGACGTCGATGCGCCCAAGGCTGTGCACGCTCCAATTGTCCGGCCAGAGAGTACAGTAGGGCCTCGCTACCATAACGTCCGCCAAACATCATCCCGATTGGCAGGCCTTGCGGGGCTTCCTCACTTGGCGGCGTCCAGTGCAGCGGGACAGACATGGCCGGCGCCCCGATCTGATTGAAGAATGGACAATGTGGCGAAAAGCTCGCCACGGCAGCACCCATCGATTCCGGATTGGCCGTCAGGGCCATCACACCCAGCTGTTCCGGCGTCCGTGACAGGGTTGGCGTCAGGATCAGATCATATCCGCCCTCATTCAGGAATGTCTCAAACGTGATGGCATTCTCGTTGAACAGATTATTGGCCTTGGCCAGTTCCACCATCGGCACAGTGCGCCCGAGCGTGGACATGGCCAGCGTAATCGGCTCCAGCTCACCCTCCTCGGGCTGGCGCCCGGTGATCTCGGCACGATCATCTATCATGGCGGCAATATTGGCGGAGATCGTGAACAGGGCTGCCTTGCTGATGGCTTCCCCATCAATCTTCGGAGAGGCCTCAACCACCGTATGGCCAAGGTCTTCCAGCAGTTTTGCCGTCGCGGCCAGTCCGGCCGCCGCATCCTCATCAGGCTGGGTGCCATTCGGCGCGGTGCTCCACAGCGCAATCTTCAGCGACTTCGGATCGCGCGATACCTCTTCCAGAAAAGGCCGGGCCGGCTTGGGCGCCTGATAGCGATTGCCGGTCTCCGGTCCATGCGTTGCGTCCATAAGGGCCGCATTGTCGCGCACGCTGCGGCTGAGGGCATGTACCGTGGAGAGGCCGTTCCAGTTCTCTGTGCGCCCTGGTCCCATCGGAATGCGCCCGCGTGACGGCTTCATGCCGAACAGGCCGCAACAGGCCGCAGGAATGCGGATAGACCCGCCGCCATCGCTGGCCTGCGCCATGGGCAACACACCCGCCGCGACCGCCGCAGAGGCCCCGCCAGAAGATCCACCGGATGTGCGGGTCACATCCCAGGGGTTTCGGGTCTGGCCATAGAGCGTGGACTCGGTGGTGGTTGTCAGGCCGAATTCGGGGCTGGTCGTCTGGCCAAAGAACACAAGGCCCGCATCCCGGTAGCGCTGGGTGAGCGTGGAGTCTTGGCTGGCAATATGTCCCTTCCAGCTGACCGATCCATTGGTGAGGGGCGCGTCTTTCACCGCAACGGCCAGATCCTTCGTCACGAAGGGCACGCCAGCGAAGGGGCCAGTCTGGTCTCCCTTTGACAGTTGCTGCTTCGCAAGATCGGGGTAGAGCACCGAGAAGCAATTCAGATCGCCCTGCACGGCCTCTGCCCGCTGCACGGCTTCATCCAGCAACTCACTCGCGGATACCTGACGCGTCCTGACAAGTTCCGCCAGGCCCATCGCGTCATAATCGGAGTATTCCTTCATCGCCTCTCTCCCTTTTCGCGCGCATATTGTCGTGTATGCGCAGGGAAGGAAAGCCCCACAGGCTCAGTCCTTGTGGCGGTGGCGCTCCGGCCCGCGTGCCAGACGCTCGGCCATCATGGCCCGCTTTTCCGGGTCCATGGCCTCCAGCCGGTCAATCATGGCCTCATGCGCCGCAGCATGCACACGCTCATCAGACGCGCGCAGCTTGCGGAAAGCCTCCTCTGCAGCAGGCCGATCGAAAGGTTGCCGGGTCAGCACATCGGCCAACTGGCTGCGCACCTCATCCCGGGCTTTGCGTTCCGGCTTGGTCGAGCGGTAGGATTCCTTCAAAAGCATATAGAAGGCCTTGCGGTCTTCTTCAGACAGCGGCCTTTCCTTTCCCGGAGGTCCGGGCGGTGGCTCATCACCGGGCCCGCGCTTTTGCAGCACCATGCCGCCCACCAGCCCCAGCAACATCATGTTGCCCAGCAATGAGATGGTCAGCCAGAACGGAATACGGCGCGGGGAAGAAACTGGCTCGGTCATTGCGGGGCCTCATCTTCAAGGTCCATGGAATAGGTATCAAAACCAAGCGCGGCATAGACCAGTTGCTGCGCCTGATCTTCCTGAGCAGGTGTGGAGGTTTGGGCAACGCTCATCCCGGCAAAGAGGCCCAGCGACAGCGACGCAATCGCCCCGGCCGGAATCCATACCGGCAGGCGCCATCTGCGGCCCGCCGCCTTTGCCGGTTTCGGTGCACTGTCTATCAGGCGCGCGCGCAAATCTGCTGGCGTATCCACGGCCGGCACAGCCTGCAGCAGCATGTCCAGACTGCGGGCCTCTTCCACCGCGGCGGCAAAAGTCTGCGGCTCAGCCGTCAACAGCGCGCGGGCACTGTCGCGTTCATCTTCCGGGTAGGCGTCGACATCTGCGCCGTACGTCTCGATCAGCGCGAGCAAACGTTCTGCAGTGATGTTCCGTGCACTCATGACCCGGTCCTTTCCATCAGGCTGGCCCTCAATCCGCGTCGGGCGCGGGCCAGCAGGCTCTCCAGCGCGTCCACGCTGACTTCCATAATCTCTGCAGCCTCTGCCTGAGAGTGGCCTTGCAGGGCGCACAAGGTCAAGGCGGCTGCCTGACGCTCTGGCAGGGCAATAATGGCTGCCTCAACCGCGCGCACTCTTTGTTTCTGTTCCAGCTCTTCTGCCGGGTTCAGCGCCGGATCCGTTCTTTCCGGCAGGTGTTCCATCGTTACTTCGCGTCGCTTCCTCAGCCGGTCATAGCAGAGGTTCAGCGCCACCCTGTGCAACCAGGTGGAAAACTTCGCTCGCGGCTGCCAGTCCGGCAGGGCCTTCCACGCGCGCAGGAATGTTTCCTGTGTCACGTCTTCCGCCTCCTGAACATCGCCCAGCATGCGCGTGGCAACCGCCAGTACGCCGCCGCTATATCTGTCCACCAGAGCCGAAACGGCCGCAGGATCGCCTGCCGCCGCCCGGGTGATCTGGTCAAGGTCGGATGAAAAAGCCACGAAGCAGAGCCTAACCGAAAACGGGCCGAAAGGGCGAGATCATGTTGCGCTTGTATGTGCTTTAACATGCGTGTCCATCCGGCCCGTCCCTTGGGAGGGATTATTCGGGTTTCGGTCCAGCCTTTTTCTTGCTCCAGCGCTCTTTCATCTTGGCTTTCATGGCGTCACGCTCTTCTGCGGTGACCACACCGTCACCATCCGTGTCAGCCTTTTCAAAGCCTGGCATCTGGCGACTGTTGAATTCCTCGACGCTGATCACGCCGTCGCCATCGGTGTCCATTTTCGCAAACATGCGGGCTTCACGCTCGGCGCGGCGCTTGGCGCGCTCTGCCTCGTGATGGGCCGTCATCTCTGCCGGGGAGACTTCGCCGTCAGCATTGGTGTCGATTTCGGCGAACTTGGCCGCACGGAAAGTTTCGACTTCTTCGGTGGTAATATCGCCATCTCCGTTGGCGTCGATCTCGGCCATATAGGCCTTCATCATGCCACGATGATGGTCGCCATGACCACGCGGTCCGGCATTGGCTGCCAGAGGCAAAGCAATAGCGGCAATGGCGCCAAGGGATACGGTCGCAAGGGTAATACGTTTCATGAGAGAATAATTCCTGTTCAGTGTTGTACCCATCGCGTGTTGAACGCCCGGGCCCTCAGGAATCCGTCGCTCCCAGATGCAATTTTTCCACTGCCAGCGCATGAACGCCTGATTTCATTGAAGATAATTCTTCTTCAAGCTTTGCAAAATTTTCTGCCCCGGCTGCGCGGCACAGCCTGTCCTTCAGGCCTTCGGGCAAATTGTCGGCCTGGATATCGCTGCCCAGGGCCAGCCGCTGCACCTGCTGAAGGGACTGCATCAGCTTCACGCCTTCGCCCAGCTTCTGCCGATCGGCTGGCGCCAAAGAGGCTTGGGCAATCGCATCGCGTATGTTGGGAATGATCACATCAGGATCACCCGCCAGCAGCATGTCCTGCTGCACGATGAACTCCGCATCGATCAACGCGCCTTCTGCCGTCTTGAGATCCCAGAGCCCCTTGCCAGGTTTTTCGCGATAGAGGCGTTGACGCATCTCGGTGATGTCGGCGGAAATCTTGCCGTCATCTGTCTTCGCGCGGCTCACAATGGCCTCATGCGCAATGTCCATGATGGACTGGCTGAGACCAGCATCCCCGGCCACAGGGCGCAACCGCGTCAGCGCCATATGCTCCCAGGTCCAGGCGTCCTGGTTCTGATAGCGCTCAAAGGCTGGCAGGCTGACCGCCACGGGCCCCGCCCGGCCAGAGGGACGCAGCCGCATGTCGACCTCATAGAGTTCACCTTCCGCTGTCGGGGCAGTCAGCGCCGTGATCAGGCGCTGCGTGAACCGTGTGTACCAGGTCTGCGCTTCCAGCGGGTCCGCATCGTAAATAACGATGATGTCCAGATCAGACCCCGCCGTCAGTTCCCGACCGCCCAGCTTACCCATGGCGAAAATGCCCCAGCGCCCTGGCGGCGGACCATACCGGCCAGCCGTCTCACGCTCCGCTGCGGCGGCCATTTCGCGGATCGTTTCATCCGCCAGTTCGGACCAATAGCCCGCTGCATCCTGCGCATCGATCAGGCCGTGCAACAGGCGGTGCCCGGTCAGGAAGCTCCGTTCACGATGATACCGTCGCCAGACATCCAGCGCTGTATCAAATGACATGTCATCGGTGATGATCGGCCGCATCGGCTCCTGACGGCTGACCAGCGCCTCCAGCAGATCCGGCCTGCGCGACAGGATTTCCGCCAGGCGAGGCGCCAGGGCCAATGTCGCGACAAGATCATCCAGCAGTTCCGGCTCGGCCAGCAACATGGCCAGCGTCTGCACGCCGGAGGTCAGCCCTTCAAAGAAGCGGGAGAACCAGCGGAACGCCTCATCCGTCTCGCCCACCTTGCCCATCGCCATCAACATGCCCGGCAACAACGCCGTCAGCAATTCGCGGCCTCGCGGCGTGCGGGTCGCCGGAACGCGCCCTCTATGCCAGTTGCGGATCGTATTGATGGCTGCGCTTGGATCACTGAACCCCAGGCCTGCCAGTGTGTCTATCGTACCCGGATCATCATCCACGCCGGTAAAGACCAAATTGCCCAGCGGATTGTCGTGCAGGGCGCGATCCTCATGCGCGAAGAGATCATCATAGGCTGCCTGCACCATGCGGCGGGTTTCCAGCAGGTCGCGGTCAAAGCTCGCCAGATCCTCATAGCCGCACAGCCGGGCAACATCGGCGCGGTCACCCTCATCTGCCGGCACGGTGTGGGTCTGCTCGTCCCGCCGCATCTGGACGCGGTGCTCCAGATTGCGCAGCGCCAGATAGGCCGTTTCCAGATTTTCAGCCGTGTCCGGCTGCACCACGCCTGCCTCGGTCAGCGCCTTCAGCGCGCCCAGCGTTGTGTTGTCACGCAGCTGTGGCTGACGCCCGCCCAGGATCAGCTGCTGCGTCTGGGCGAAGAACTCAATCTCCCGAATGCCACCCGGCCCCAGCTTCACGTCGGGGGCGACATTCTCCAGCCCGGCACTGCCCGCCTTGCTATTGATCATGCGCTTGATGGCCTGAATATCGCCAATCGCCCAATAGTCCAGATTACGCCGCCACACGAACGGCTCGATCACTTTCAGGAACTTCGCCCCGCATGCCAGATCGCCCGCCGCAACGCGCGCCTTGATCCAGACCATGCGCTCCCAGTTCTGACCAACGCTCTCATAATAGACATCCGCCATCCGTGTAGAGACGGCCAACGGCGTTGAAGATGGGTCCGGGCGCAGGCGGAGATCTGTGCGAAACACATATCCGTCTCCGGTCACCTCTTCCATCAAACGCACCAGATCGCGCGCGACGCGCTGAGCTGTCTCTGCGGGGCCCTTGTCGCCGCCGTCGAACACCTCGGGGTCATACATGACGACAATATCGATATCGCTGGAATAGTTCAGCTCATACGCGCCCATCTTGCCGAGCGCGACGGCAAACATGCCCTGATTTTTCAGACCGCGTTTGGAAAGCGCCGTCCGCAGGGCGGCATCAACGCTCGCCCCGGCAAACTCAGTCAGGGCCCGTGTCACGTCCATCACGCCCAAAGCGCCGGAGAGGTCTTCCGAGGCGAGCGACAAATGCGTCTGCGCCTTTGCCCGGCGCATGATTTGCATGGCCTCGTCTTCGGGCGTGCCCTCCGGAATAGCCTTCACATCTGCCAGCGCCTCTTGCCAGCTTCCGGAAATTCCGCGCTCTTTCAGGCGGCGCAGATAGGGCGCGGCGTCCAGCGCCTCTCCCAGCACCCGCTCCGGCGTTTCAGCAATCGGCTTGATAGTCAGCATACGTCTAAACCCTTGGCAGGCGCAGGATGGCTTTCAGCCCGGGGGCTTCAGGCGGCCCGCCCGCGTCTGTCAGGATAAAATCCCCCCCATGCATATCGGCCACGGAATCGACCAGTGCCAGCCCAAGACCGGAGCCTGGCTGTGTCCGCGCCGAATCCATCCGCTGGAAGCGCTGTACCACGCGCGCCCGCGCCTCTTCCGGCACACCCGGCCCGGAATCCACGACCATCATATCGACCGTATTGTTCGGCCCGCGTGCGATACTGAAAGAGATCGCGCCGCCCTCCGGTGTATACTTCACGGCATTGTCCAGCAGGTTCGAAAGTGCCTGGCCCACCAGATCCCGGTCAGCCAGCACCATCATATTACGGCTGATATTACTCTTGAAGCTGAGGCCCGCTTCCTCGCAGGCCGGATCGAACAGTTCGGCCAGTTCTTCACCAAGGCCGGACACATCCATGCGCACGCGTTCGCCCTCGGCTCCGGCCTCCAGTCGCGCGAGGCGCAGAATGGCGTTGAACGTGCCCAGCACGCGGTCCACCTCTTCCACCGTCTCGCCCAAAGTCGCCTCAGCGCTTTCCTTGGACATCGGCTCTGACAGCGCAATCTCCAGCCGGTTGCGCAGGCGTGACAGGGGCGAGCGCAGATCGTGCGCAATCGCATTGCCTGTATGTCGCGTGGATTCCACCAGCTTCTCGATCTGGTCCAGCATGGCATTGAGGCGGGAGGCCAGCCGGTCAAACTCGTCGCCAGAGCCGCGTACCGGCGCGCGCCGCCCCAGCTCTCCGCCCATCACGGCCTCCGCCGTTCGCGCCAGTTCGTCGGCCCGCCGCGCCGCGCCGCGAGAGATCAGGATACCGCCCAGCAGAGACAGGACAAGACCAATCGGCGCGGCAATAAAGATCGCCCGCTGAATACGGCCAACAATCGCGGTCTGCTGCGCGGTGTCGAACGCGACCAGCAAGGCGCCGCCATTATTCGTCAACCGCACGATTCGGCCCGCCGCCGGGCGCTCCACAATTGTCCCGTCCGGCTCTTTCTGTTCGAAGGTGAAATACACCGTCTGCACCACATCAGACTGCGGCGGTGCAGCGGGCAACCGGCCAAAGTGCCCGGCAATCTTTCGGCCGGATGCATCTTCAAGATAGTAGAAATAGGTCGAGCCCGTGCGTGTCATGCGTTCCAGCACAGACTGGCTCAGCCGCTCCATGCCGCCGGTATAGTAGGCATTGCCCAGCTGCTCGAATTCCAGATCCATCCGCCGCTCGCTTTCGGCACGGATGTAGTAGACGGTCGAGTAATACAGATAGACCAGCAGCGCAGCCGAAAACGCCGCAAACATGGCGCTGTAGATCAGCGCCAGTTTGAACGTCGTCGTTCGCAGAAAAGTCGGCAGGGCGAGTTTCATGCCTCGCTACGTGCCAGTCGTCTGCATCCGCGTCTAGCCCTGCAGCCGATAGCCGGCACCGCGTACTGTGTGCAGCAGGGGTTCTTCAAATTCCTTGTCGATCTTCGCACGAAGGCGAGAGATGTGAACATCGATCACATTGGTCTGGGGGTCGAAATTATAATCCCAGACTTTCTCCAGCAGCATGGTGCGCGTCACCACCTGCCCGGCATGGCGCATGAGATATTCCAGCAAGCGGAATTCGCGCGGCTGGAGATCAATCTTCTGCCCGGCCCGCGTCACCTTGCGGGTCAGCAGATTCATTTCCAGGTCGCCTGCCTTCAGCACGGTAACCTGCTGCTCGGTCGGCACACGGCGGCCCAGCGCTTCGACCCGCGCGGCCAGCTCGGACGGCGCAAACGGCTTGGCCAGATAGTCATCCGCCCCGGCCTTCAGGCCCTGAACACGGTTCTGGACATCGCCAAGCGCGGACAGGAACAGGGTCGGCGTCTGACCGCCAGCTTCCCGGTATTCCTTGACCAGCGTCAGGCCATCCTTTTCCGGCAGCATCCGGTCGACCACGAGGGCGTCGAATTCCGACGCCCGCGCCATGGCGAGCCCACGCTCGCCATCCGTGGCCATGTCCACCTGGTGACCCGCCTCAACGAGAACCTTCTCGATGAAGCTGGCCATTTCCAGATCGTCTTCGATTACCAGAACGCGCATGGTGTCTTCCTGAACCGTATCCAGCATTCTGCTCTCCTAGCTAGCATCTGAAAGGTCAATCGTACGGTAGTTCGTGATCTGACCAACACGGATGGCGATCAACACTTTTGTACGATCAGATTTGCGGGCATCGGCGATGGCCTTGCGGAAATCATCCACAGATGCAGCAGGCTTGTTGTTGACCTCAAGGATCACCATGCCTTCCGCCAGGCCCGCCTTGTCCATCACGCCGCCCTTGTCGACATGCGTGACGACCAGACCGCTTTCACCGCTGCGCAGGCCAAGACGGCTGCGAAGCTCGTCATCCATCTGCTCGAACGTCGCGCCGACATCCTTGACGGTCGTACCCTTCTCCGGCTTGTCAGCTGGCGCACTGGAAGAGGCCGGGACGGTGCGGGCATACGGATCTTCCGGACGCTCACCCACAGTCACCTTAAGTGTCTTCGGCTTGCCGCCACGAATGATCTCGAACTTGTTCGACGTATTCGCGATCAAAGACCCGACAACACGGGTTGTGGAGGTCGCGTCCGTCACTTTCTTGTCGTTGACAGACAGGATGATGTCGCCGCGCTCCAGGCCGCCTTTTTCTGCCGGGCTGCCATTGGTCACATCGGCAATGATCGCGCCTTCGGCATTCTTGATGCCCTGGGCTTCGGCCATGTCCTCGGTCAGATCCTGGATGGAAACACCCAGCCAGCCGCGGGATACCTTGCCGTCCTTGATGATCGCCTGCGTGATTTCATCGGCGAGCTCTGCCGGAATGGCAAAACCAATTCCGACAGAACCGCCCGTCGGCGAAAAGATCGCCGTGTTCACACCAATGACATTGCCATCCAGGTCAAATGTCGGACCACCAGAGTTACCCCGGTTGATGGACGCATCAATTTGCAGGAAGTCTGTGTACGGGCTGTCCGGGCCAATCTCGCGGCCGTCAGCGGACAGGATACCTGCCGTTGCCGTGCCGCCCAGGCCGAACGGGTTGCCCAGCGCGACGACCCAGTCGCCTTTGCGCATGGTCTCAGCTGAACCGAAGTGCACGAAAGGATACTCGCCCTTTTCGGTCACACGCAGAACGGCCAGGTCGGTCTGCTTGTCGGTGCCGACCAGTTCAGCGTCCAGCTCGCGGCCATCCTTCAGGACAACCTGAATTTCCTTGGCGCCATCAACAACGTGGTTGTTGGTAACGATATAGCCATCCTGAGAGATGAAGAAGCCGGAGCCGAGCGAGCGGCCTTCCTGAACTTCCGGCTCATCCTGCTGGTCTTCCTGTTCCTGGCGGCGCTGTTCCAGGAATTCATCAAAGCCCGGCATTCCGCGGAATTGTTCGAAAAACTGGTCCATGTCGCGCAGACGGCCAACTTCCCGCTCGGTTGTGACGTTCACACTCACAACGGCAGGTTCAACCTGCTCAATCAGGTCTGCAAAGCTCAGCGGGGCATTGTGGGGCGCCTGCACCGTAATCGGCTGCGCGCCCGCTTCCGGGCTGAAGACCTTCGGGGCGACGGCCATGGTGCCGACTGCTGCTGCACCAAACAGCGCGGCTACCAAGGCCTGTCTCGAGATGCCTATCGTCTTCATAAATCTCTCCAAGTCACTGAAAAATTGCCGGTTAAAGCGAATGTGGGTCAGCATAAGCATGCCACAAGGAATGTGGTCATTAAAAGACAGTAAGGGGGGCCGTCTCGGGGGTATGCTCTCCGGAATGTGAACGCGAAAGGCAAAATCAGGGTACCAGATGTACAGTGTCATCGCCAGCTTCTCGCCTCTTGCGAGAATTTAACGCATGTTAAAAATATTGTTCGAAATCCGCCCAAAAAAATCTTGTAATCTCTGTTACCCCAACGCATCATGCCCCCAGAATATGTTTCTGGGGTTGGGAACGGACGATAGCTTTGCTGGTGCTCCTGCATCAGATGACAGGTTTATTCGTCCCAGCAGACATGCGATTTAGCCCCTGAAAGAGTTGCCGGCGTCGCCAAGGCCTGCTTTGCGGGCTTTGCGGCTTTTGCCACCCTCTGGCACCGTCCTCTGCCAGGACATCGCCCGGGGGTCTTGCCATACGTCTAGCGTCGTCCCCACCCAGCTGACGGAAGGTACAGGATGGCGACGCCGGCATACCAAGGCCTGCAATCGATTGATTTTTCTGCCGGCGTGCTGTTTCCCTGTCGCGGTTCCAGACACTGAAAGGCTGTCCGTTTGACCCGCAATGCGCTCCTCATACTGGCCAGCCTGGCCCTGCTCTCCATAGTGGCGATCAGCGCGATTGCATTTGTTCCCAATGGCCCTCTGCTCTGGTTCAGCCTTGGGCTGGGCGCCCTGCTCGTAGCGCTCAGCATCATTGACCTGCGCACGCTGACATTACCGGACGCGCTAAATCTCGCCGTCCTGATTCTGGGCGCGCTGATGGTATGGCTGACCCGGCCTGATGCCTGGCCCCATCATCTGATCGGTGCCTTCGCGGGCTATACGCTTCTGGTAATGGTAGAGATTACCTATCGCCAGATGCGGGGCCGGGACGGCCTCGGCCGGGGCGACGCCAAATTGCTCGGCGCACTCGGCATGTGGACCGGCTGGGCCGGCCTTGCTCCGATCATGCTTGTTGCCTCCGTATGCGGACTGCTCGCTGTCGGCATCCTGTCACTGACCAGCAAACGCACATTCGACAGCACCAGCGCAATCGCCTTCGGGCCCTTCATCGCCCTCGGCGGCTGGATCGTGTGGCTGGGCGCGGATTATCTCCTGCCCGCCGGGCTCTACTAGGGCGAAGGCTCATATGAGCCCGTCGTGGCTTGGTCACCCCTAGTCGCTGAAGCACCTTTGACGCGTGCCGTATTTGGTCTCTTCCACATTGTAGCAGCGCAATTCGGACTGCTTCTGATAGGGCGGCTTCCAGTTGAGCAGCTCATCATAGGCGGCGTCGATCTCGGCGCGGCGCGCAGCTTCCCGGCGATTGGCGGCGTCCCACTCGGCCTGTTGCCGGGCTTTCTCACGCATCACCTGATTGTAATGACGCTCCCAGGTCTTGCGGGCCAAGGGCAGCACATCCGGCGGGATAGCCGCGCATAAGGCTTTGTCGGGGGCGCCCCAACGCCCAAAGACGCGGGCGAGGCCGACGAAATCCTCTTCAGCCTGACTGAACTTGCTCCAGTCATGGGCAATGTTCCGGGAGTACCAGATTGCCGCCTGGCAATTCCCGCCCTGAACATAGGTCTCGGCGAAGGTCTGGTCGCGCCACATCCAGCGTTCGACAAAGGCCTTCCAGTCATTGTCGTTCCAGACGTTCGGCTTGTTGTTCCGGAATTCCTCCTCGGCCCCATAGGCTTCGAACAGTTTCGGATCCTGTTTCGCGATCCAGTCGCCCAGCTCCTGCGGCATGGCCGGGCATTCCTGTCCGGCAGCCTGTGTCTTCTCGAATTGCAGGGCCCAGCTGATGCCGCTATCCGGCACCGGGTCGACGATGAAACTCAGCTTGTCGCGGTTGATACCGCCAAAGACGTAGGAATAGGCGATCTGGCAGCCATCCAGCGTGCCGAAGCGCTGATAGTCGTTGCGAGCCAGAAGGCGCTCGCGCTTGGACTTGCGCAGATATTCATCCTCGCGCGCCTGCTTCTCGGCAGCAGCTTGCGCCGCTGCAGCAGCCTCCGCTTCCTGCGCAGCCACGTATTCCGCGTCCTCCAGAAGGCCGTAGCCATTGTCATCATAGAATTGCATGAAGGATGGCATCAGCTCTGCTGGCGCGACGCCGCACTGCGTGACCTCTTCATCAGGCTTGTTGAATCTCTGATCGATAAGATTTTTGGCGAGAATGCCCCAGTCGCCATACTTTGCGATCTGGGCATCGGTCATGGCCGGCGCTTCACTGCGGTACTTGCTACTGCTGCGATAGAACATCGCGTTGCCGGCACGATAACAGATATCAATAGGTAGCGCGGCTTCCGTCAGCCCGACCTCGTCGAGATAGACGCCATCACCCGCAGAGCCGAAACAGTCGCCGACCGTCGCCATGGCATAGCGCACGGCGCTTTCAGGGGGCGGGTTTTTGAAATAGGCGATCGAAACGCTGTTCGCCGGCAAGTCGGAAAGGTCCAAGAGATCGAGATCCCGGGCGATGTCGTCATTGCGCGGCAGACCGCAGTCGCGCGTTCCGTTAAAACAGGCCGCGAGGCGCTCACGGGCCGGAAACTCCATTTCGTTCAGGAACTGGTCGCCACTGATATACCATTTCAGGATCGTCGTCGCGATCGAGGCATCCACGATAAACCATTTCTTCGTTCCATCCATTTGCAGGGATGGATTGAAATAGTTCTCGGAAATCATGCATTGCTTGTTCTGCTCATAGGGCGTCCAGTCCCGCTGAACGGTCTGCGCCTGTGCACTCGCGGCAAACGCCGTCACAAACCCCAAAAGAGTCAGAAAAATCCGGATCATACGCGTCCCCTTTTTGCATACGCGTATGGTTTAATCGCACCCCTAAAACTTTTCAAATATTAGCAGAGCCTATTGCGGGCCGCGGCCCCGGTGAGGCGACAGTGGGTCGATCCCCTCACGCTCAGGCTAGATATCTTCCGGCCTCACCGGCTCGACCGATGCCTTGCGCGAGCGCGCGACGGCCAGGCCAATCAGGCCTCCAAACACCAGCAAGGCAAACGGCGTGCCCCACAGCACCCATCCGGAGAGGCTGTCACTCTTGGGACGGAACAGTACGAACTCGCCATACCGGTCCTCAAACCAGTTGCGCACTTCGGTATCGCTCGCCCCGCCCTCGATCATCACGCGCACACGGGCCCGCATGTCTTCAGCAATCGGCGCGGAAGACTGGGAGATCGGCTCATTCTCACAGGCCACACAGCGCAGCTCACGCATCAGGGCCTGGGCGCGGGCTTCCTCATTCGGATTGTCCAGCGCCACATCCTCTGCACAGGCGGCGCCCATCATGAAGACAGATGCCAACAGGATGACCAGAAACCTCATGCCGTTTTCGTCCTCTTGCGCGGCCACAGGCAGAAGCCGCCACCAATCGCCATCAGGATGACGCCGAAATAGACAAGGTCAATCAGCGGATTGAAATAGACGCGGAACACCCAGCGCGGCTCACCATCCACAATGCGCTGTTCGCCAAGCGCCATATAGAGGTCGCCTGTGCCGGTCTTGTGGATCGCCGTTTCCGTCGTCGGCATCTGCGCGGCGGGATAGTAGCGTTTCATCGGGGCCAGCACGGCTTTCGTGCCGCCTTTCACCGCCGTCAGCACCGCGCGGTCTGCATACCAGTTCGGGCCTTCGATCGCGCGCACTTCGTCCAGCGTCAGCGTCCAGCCAGCCGCCGTTCCCGTGCCACCTTCGGCCAGGGCGACCGTGGTTTCATAACGCCCCGTCGTCTCCACAACCGCGCCGATCACGAACAGGCCGAGACCGACATGCGCCAGCGTCATACCCCAGACACGTGGCGGCATCTTGAACACACGTTTCACGGTCACCGCCCGGCGTGACAGTTCATACAGCGCGCCAAACACCAGCCATACGCCCAGCGCCAGGCCAAAGGCCGCGCCCAGCGAAATGCTCCAGATGCCGACGCCCAAAGCCATGAACACCAGCACCAGCGCAATGCCGCCTGCGGCCCATTTCATCCAGTTGCTGAGATCCGCCTTGCCCCACGCCCAGGCCTGTACCACAGGCAAGATCACCAGCAAGGCGGCCAGCATCGGCGTGAAGGTCAGCCGGAAATAGGGCTCGCCAACTGAGATCGTCTTGCCGGCCGCTTCCGCCATCAGCGGGAACAATGTGCCCAGCAGCACCGTCAGCGTCGCCACGATCAACACGATATTATTCGCCATCAGCGCACCTTCGCGGCTGAGCAATACCCAGGGCTTGCCCCCGGAAAGCTTGTAGGCCCTGAGCGCAAACAGGATCAGCGCAAATCCGCCATACAGGACGAGACCGAACAGCAGGATCGCCCCCCGCTCCGGATCAACAGCAAAGGCGTGCACGGAGGTCAAAACGCCGGAGCGCACAAGGAAGGCGCCCATGATCGAGAACAGGAATGCCAGCACCGCCAGCAGCGCGGTCCAGGCAGAAAAGCCCTCGCGCTTCTCCGTCACGATGACGGAATGGAGCAGCGCGGCACCGATCAGCCACGGCATCAGGGAGGCATTCTCCACCGGGTCCCAGAACCACCAGCCGCCCCAGCCGAGCTCGTAATAGGCCCAGTAGGACCCGAGCGCGATGCCGATGGTCAGCGGCACAAAGGCCGCCAGAGACCAGCGCCGCGCTTCGCGCGCCCAGACCGCATCAATGCGGCTTTCCATCATGCCGGCCGCGGCCAGCGCAAAGACAAAGGAATAGCCGACATAGCCGAGATACAGCATGGGCGGGTGAAAGCTCAGCGCCGGGTCCTGCAACAGGGGGTTCAGGCCCGCGCCCTGAAACGGGGCCGGGTCCAGGCGCAGGAAGGGCGACGACGCAAACAGCAGATAGCTCATCGCGCCAACGGCCAGCAGGCCCTGAATGCCCAGCGTACGCGCTTCCAGCTTTTCGCGCCCGGTCTTCATCCACACTGCACCCGCCGCGCCAAAGCCCAGCGTCACCAGGCACCACAGCGCCATGGAGCCCTCATGGTTCCCCCACGCGCCGGAGATCTTGTACAGCATCGGCTTCAGCGTGTGGGAATGCTGCGCCACCAGCGCCACGGAAAAGTCAGACCGCACAAAGGCCATAACCAGCGTCAGGAACGAGATCAGCATCAGGCCGAACGCGGCCATCGCCGCCCAGCCAGCTATACGCCGCTGCCCCATAAGGCCGTAAATCCCCTGCGCCAGCGCCAGCGCCAGAGACAGGAAGGCCGCCAGATGGCCAAGTTCGATCATCCCGCCGCTTCCAGCGGTTTCAGTTCCCGCGGTTGGTAATTCTCGTCATGCTTGGCCAGAATCTGGCGCGCAGTGAAGCTGCCATCAGCCTGGAATGTACCGGTCGCGACGACGCCCTGGCCTTCGCGGAACAGGTCCGGTGCAATGCCGGTATAGCTGACGGTGATGGTGTTCGGGCTGTTGTCGATGACCGTGAAGATCATCGTTGCGCCATCTTCGGAATAGGTCAGCGATCCGGGCTCTACCCAGCCGCCGACTTTCACTTCCTTGCCATGATCGGGCGTGCCCTTCTCAGCCAGGATTTCCGGCGTGTAGAACAGGTTCGCATTCTCGCGCAGGGCAAAGAATGCCAGCGCCGCCGCTGCTGCCAGCAGCAAGGCCGCAATGCCGAATGTATAGAGTCGCCGTGTACGTGCTCGCATGGGGCCCTTATAGGCTGCACCGCTCCCTTTTGGGAGTGCGGCAGATGTAACCTTTTGTCAGGGAGCTGCAACAAGATCCTTTGCCGGCTTGCGGGAAGCCTATTCCTGTTGCGGTTCCGGCGTTTCAGGGCTTGCGGCGGGTGGGGCTGCGTCGCCGTCCTGGCCGATGGCATCGATCATGGCACGGAAGCGGTCGCGGCGCGGGTCGTCTTCCGGCAGGCGGGAATAAATATAGCGCATGGCCTGCTCGGCCTTTTCCTGGTCGCCTGCCTGCGCTGCGCCCATCGCGGCCCACATGCCGGAGCGGACCTGCGTCTCGTCCAGTTCATAGGCCTTGGCGAAGAGGCGCGTCGCTTCCGGGCTGACCGCGCCATTGTTCAGCTCCACCAGCGTATTGGCCAGCGCCACCAGGGCCGGCACGAAATCCTTGTCCCGGCGCAGCGCAGATTGATACGCCCGCGCGGCATCAGAGGTTCGGCCCTGTGCCCGCAGGATCTCTCCAATGAAGAAATGCGGCTGCGGATCGTCCGGGCGTTCCTTCACTGTGGCTTCCAGGCGCGACAGGGTCTCTGCCGGGGTCAGCTGTTCCGGGTGTTCGCGGATCTTCTTCATCAGGCCCGCCTGCCGTTCGGCCATGGGCTGGTCCGCCATGCCGGGCTTGCCGATCAGCAAATAGCCGCCAATGCCAAGGGCGACACAGATTGCGGCAATGATCCAGTTCAGACGTGTCATCTCTTCGGAAACCTCAATACGGCGCTCAGGCCGCCCAGACTGGCATCGCCGAGTTCCAGGCTCCCCCGGTGCAACTCCGCCAGTTCGTTCACAATAGACAGGCCCAGACCCGTTCCAGGCGTCGTCTCGTCCAGTCTCACGCCGCGCTTCAGGGCGCCTTCGCGCTCCTCCGGCGTCAGGCCTGGACCGTCATCTTCCACCGCAATGACCAACGCATCTGCAGTATTGTCCACGCGCACCAGAACTTCGCTGCGCGCCCATTTGCAGGCGTTCTCCATCAGATTGCCGACCATCTCTTCCAGATCCTGTTGCTCTCCCCGGAACACGGCATTCGTCCCGCCGTCAACGGACACGTTGACGCCCTTGCGGTCAAACAGGCGGTTCAGCATCCGCGCAAGGCCATCCAGAACGGGGCGGATTTCGGTCCGCGCGCCCAGCGCCTCGGCGCGCGCGGCAACCCGGGCGCGCTTCAGATAATGTTCCACATTGGTCTGCATCGCTTCGCTCTGGCGGCGTACGACATCATCCAGCTGGGTGTCGCCTGTCGCTTCATTGCGCAGCACGGCCAGCGGTGTTTTCAGGGCATGGGCAAGGTTACCGACATGCGTGCGGGCGCGTTCGACCACTTGCCGGTTGTGATCGATCAGCTTGTTCAACTCATCGGCCAGCGGGCGCACTTCTGACGGGTAATCCTCTGACAGCTTCTGCCGCGTGCCTTCGCGCACTTCGGCAATGTCATGACCGATCTTCTGCAGGGGCCGCAGGGAATAGCGGATACCCGCCACCATCGCCGCGAACACGCCACCGAACAGCGCAATCATCGTGAACAACAGCAAGCTGCGAAAGCGCTCGGCCGCTTCATCATTCGGCGCACGGTCAGCCGCAGTGATCAGCACCAGCGGCGTCGGACGCTCGGCAATCAGGATGGCGCGGGAGGCAACCCGCACACGCTGGCCCGCCGGGCCGCTGAAGCGATAGTCACCAAAATGCGTCGTGCCGGGGGAGGCGAGCGTGCGGTCCAATTGTTTCTGCCGGATCGGGACGGGCTCATCCCACAGGCTTTTGGAGCGTATATCGCCGACGATCTGGCCGGCCTCATTCACGCCGACGATTAACCAGTACCGCCCGGAATATTGCGTGCGAAAGCGCACATCCCCGGCAAAGAATTCCCGGTCTGAATCCGTCACACGGCCATCCGGCAGGAAGGCGTCCTCGCGGGTCATTTCCCGCGTCAGGGCAACCAGTGTCTGCTCCAGGTCTTCTTCCAGCAGGGTCAGCGTCTGCGCACGATAAACCGCCGACAGCGCAATCGCTCCGCCGACCAGCACGACCAGCCCCCACACTGCAGCGGCCAGCATGATGCGCCGCGCCAGGGACAGGCGCGTCCAGCGGTCCAGCAAGGTCGGTTTGGAAGGGGCGCTGTCGCTCATCCGTCCGCTTTAGCGCCTCGGCGCCCTATCCCGCAACGCGGGCTTCGACGTCCGGCACCACCAGGCGATAGCCGAGGCCCCGCTCGGTTTGGATCCGGTCCTGGCCGATCTTGCGGCGCAGGCGTCCGATGAACACCTCGATCGTGTTGGAGTCGCGGTCAAAATCCTGATCATAAATATGCTCGACCAGTTCCGTGCGCGGCACGACGCGGCCCATATGGTGCATCAGGTAAGACAGGACGCGGTATTCATGCGCGGTCAGCTTCACCGGCTCGCCATTCACGCTGGCGCGGGCCGCGCGCGTGTCGACCACCAGCTTGCCAGCCTCCAGCGTCGCCGCAGAATGGCCTGCCGCCCGGCGCAGCAGGGCGCGGAGACGGGCCAGCAATTCCTCGGTGATGAAGGGCTTGGTCAGATAATCATCCGCGCCGGCATCAAAGCCTGCCACCTTCTCGCTCCACGAATCTCGGGCGGTCAGGATCAACACGGGGAAGGATTTGCCGTCGGCGCGCCATTTCTTCAAAACGCTGACCCCATCCATCTTGGGCAGGCCAAGATCCAGGATCACGGCATCATATGGCTCGGTATCGCCCAGGAAGTGGCCGTCCTCGCCGTCTGCCGCCAGATCCACGGCATAGCCGGATTGCGACAGCACATCCGCCAACTGGCGGCGCAGGTCTGCATCATCTTCAACTACCAGGATACGCATAGGAACGTCCTTTACAAATCTCGTGAGTAATGTCGGGTCAAGCGCCTTGCCGGTCAAGGATTCGGCCCGTACGGGCGTCGACAATGAAGCGCACCTTCCGGCCATCTCCGGTCATCCAGTCGATGCGGTATTGCGGACTGCCGCCCCGGTCGAACAGGTCCGCGCCCAGCTGATAGCCGCCATATTGGCGCTTCAGGCTGCGGAATATCTGGCTCAGCGGCACAGTTTTGCCTTCGCGCACAGAGTCGCGTGCCTGGCCGGGAGACCAGGAATTCTTCCAGTCCTGCGCCATCGCCGGGGGCGTCAGCGCCAGACCGATAGCCAGACAGAGAGCAAAGAGCCGTTTCATACCCTGCCGTATAGGCAGTTAGCTCTGAATGTTAAGTGAACGCGGGCAGTCAGTTTTGTTCAGGCTTCAGGTACCAGGTCGGGCTGAGAATCGTCATCCGCACCACACGCATCGGCCTCGGCATGTTGACGCCCATCTTTGGGTGGTTGAAATCACGGACGCTGCCTTCCTGGCCCATCGTGATGTGGATCTGCGGCACATCGAAATAACCAAGACCGCTACCCGCTGGCCGGGGTTTGACAAAGCGCATGTTCACACTGGTCGACTGGTCATCCATTTCATAAGCCATATCCGTCTGCAGACACGGTGCCAGCCATGTCATGACGGACGTCACCTTAGCATCGAAGGTCGTGGCATCCGACATCATGATCTCGGCATTCTCCGGCTCTTCCGGCATCTCGCGGATTTCGCAGATATAATCGGTGGTCACCTGGCTTCGGATCTTCTTGTTTTCTGACAGACGGTCATCCTCCAGACGGCAGGCATCAAAGCCATCCAGAATTTCGTCACCGGAAAGCACGATACTCCGTGCCTGCCAGCCTATCGGCAACGGATACTCCGCCGTCAGGGGCCGCTCCTGTTCCACACGGCTGACCACCTGTTTCACCTCGGCGCAATCGGCATGGGCCACGCCGGGCCGGGCGGCCAGCAGCGTCACCGCCACCATGCCGCCCATGGCCAGCGCTTTCATGTGTCCGACATCCCGACTCATTCTCCTGACTCCTCTACCTGCTGCTGCGCCTGAAACATCACACTCCAGCCGGGAGTCGTGCCCCGCTTACTCCCGAGGAAGGGCGTGAAGCTCTTTTCAACATACAGCGGATAGGCCCTGAAATTGCCGACCTGTTCTTCCGGCTCAACCGGCTCGAAGGTCGTCTTGTGATAGACCGGGTGGTCGGAGCTTTTGGTTTCGACCTCGGCAGTCCAGGCATCGCCCAGACAGGCCGTGATCTGGTCGACCGCCTTCTGGTAAGCCGCCTCAGCCAGCTTGCCGTCGGCCTCTTCATTCGTTGTGCCGGCATCGAACAGCTTGCAGGAATAGGTGTAGATGGATGTGTCCCCGCCAAAGAAACCACCCATCTTGTTGACCCTGCACGCCCCGCCCAGCGTGTCCTCGGTGGACTCCCAGCTACCCGGCAGCGGCGTCTCTCCCATCATGGCCTGCTCACCCTTAAGGTTGCTGAAGGGCGGCACTTCCTGGCGGCCTTCCATCATGGCGGAGACCTGCGCGCACGGATCTTTTGCCTCCGCCGTTTTGGTCTCTCCACACGCAGCCAGCATTGCCAAAGGCAGCAAAAGCAAAACTCTCATTTTCGAATTCCCCGGTACCTTGAAGATGGCGTGACCTTAAGCGCAGCAAGATAGCCGACGCATCCCCCCAAGGGGGTATGGTGACAGAAAGCCATGTTTCGGGTCTGAAGGCGGCCTGCTGAAACTACCTGCCCGGCTCGGCCACGTCCTCACCGGTTTGCTTGTCGATCCGGCGGGAGACATCATCCGACACGATGACATAGCCAAGGCGGACGCCCTTCATGACGGCAGATGTCCGATCAAAGACATTCATCTTCAGGAAAAGCTGCTTGGTTGCGCTGGCAACCGCTTCGGGACTGAGACCCAGTTCCTTCGCGATTCCAATATTGCTGAGGCCCTGCGCCATCCAGTACAAGACATCCAGTTCGCTTGTAGAGAAGCTCAGCGTGTTTTCGCCCTTAATGCCCACCTTGCGGTAATAGGCGGCAAAGCTGGCCATGGCGATGACGTGAAAGGCATTCACGTCTATGGAATCAATGTTGTCATCGCCGGGGGGCATACTGCCGCCGATCATCGCCACACGGCTGTGCGGGCCAAACACCATGGTACAGATTCCCTGCTCCATGTTCCAATCCGGCAGCATGTCCAGATAGGCCTGTTCTTCAGGACGCAAAGATAGATCCGGCGGCAGGCGATGCCAGAACATCGGCGTCGACGTCAAAGCTGCCGCACTGGGAATCGGATCCACAGACCGCAACCCGTCACGGTATTTCATTTCCCAGTCTTCAGAGTATCCAAAGCTCAACAGGCTGCGCCCGCGTGTGCGGTCATTGCTGATAGGCCCAAGGTAAAATGTCCTTGTAAGGCCTAATTCTGCCAGCGCAGCATTTGTGGCCTCATAGATATTTGGAGCGGTTTTTGCAGAAAAGATTCTGTTTATAGCGTCACGCACGGCGGGCCCTTCAAGCTGACACAGGCTTTTATCGTACTGTAGCGCCGACCTGGACACAAGCCTGAGAAGATCAGCCCCCCAACAGCAACAGCGTTGTGGCATCGGAAGATATACCCGCCTGTAATGCATACAGGTGATCCAGCAGATTCAGCGTTGCCTTGGCATCATGGCAGCGATCGTCAATGTAGAACCAGTAACCACGATACTGCACGGAAACCGTGGCAGTTGTCGGCTTTTCCCTGGACGACTGAACCGCAAACAGGCCGCCATTTATGTCATGCCAGCCGCCCGGCGCGCGGCACGGGTCAGACGAGGGTTCCATCACCGGCAGGGCTGACCGGGCGATCTGCTTGTGCTCTTCCGGCACATGCACGGACTGGGAGAGCGCCGACATCACCCCGAGCACAGACCGTCCCCGTGCGGCGTAATCGCCAAGGGAATTACCGCGTGTGGAGATTTCGGTGATGTAGCGGTCCCCGGAGATCACGCTGACATCAGACACCCAATAGCGGCGGAAGAAGTCTGCCAGCTGCTGGCCCAGATCAGACGTGCGCCGCCATTTCAGAATGACACGCGGCTTGCCGTCACTGTCCTCATCGCTCTGGTCCGCATCGATCACCTGCACCAGCAGATCGCCGCGCTCTTGCAGGGAACTCATCAGGCTGGCGAGTTCCCGGAAGCGGGCATTGTCCGGCATCACCGGCGGTGGCGGGCCAGCGGCGGCGCGCGCGTTTTCCAGATCCCCGATGCGGGAAACGCAACACAGCATCAGCCGCTCCACGCTCCAGCCAGACTGGCTCATCAGGAAGATCGTTGCCGGCGGCAGGGGCTGCAAAACCTGCTGGGCATAGTCAGACCCGCGCAGGGCCGAATAGGCAATCGTGGGCTGGCTGCTCATATTCGTGCCGACATTGCCGTTCAGCACCTGATCCAGATCCTGCCCGCTGAGGCCAATCGCGGAAGACAGGCCGCCATTCACCTGGGTGTTGTCGGTCGTGGTGATGCGCTCGGCATCCACGAAACTGACGGGATCATTATACCGTAAACGAACAATATTCAGAAGCAGCTGCTCCTCGCGCGCCGTCGACAGCGCCTCGGAATAGACCAGCGTGTCAGACGCGATGGGGGCAATCGGCCGGTTCGGATGCGCACACCCCGTCAGCGCGATGATGGCGAGGGCCGTGATGGCCTGTCTGCCTCTGGAAAAAATCTTTCTCCGCGCGCGTCGTGCCATCGCCTGCCTCTTCACTCTACAAGGTAATGCCCCGTCATCTGCAGGACTGGCCGCAGATGACTTGCCTTCCCTTAGGCCAAAGCCGGGGCGCCGATGTCAACGTTGTTCGGGGAATTTCCTGTAGAAAGGGCGGAAAAGGCAGCCGGTTACTGCCCTTCGGCCCATTTCTTCAGGCTTTCATCCTTCGGATCCTCCAGCACGATCTCCAGCCGCGCATAGAGATTGCCCGGCGGGGTCGACTGCACGCCCTTGCCACGCAGGCGCAGCTGAGAGCCGGTATTGGAGCCCGCAGGCACTTTCAGTGTCACATTGCCAGAGGGGGTCTTCACATCCACACTGCCGCCCAGCACAGCCACTTTCAGGCTGACCGGTACAGTCATGCGAAGATCCTTGCCGTCGCGCTCCCACACCTTGCTGGGTTTGACTTCCACTTCCAGCATCGCGTCTCCGGGCGGGCCGCCATTCGGGGATTGCTGGCCCTGGCTTTTCAGGCGCAGCGTCTGGCCGCTCTCAATGCCGGCGGGAATGTTCACATCCAGCGCCGTGCCGTCAGCCATGGTCATGCGCCGACGCGCGCCGGTCACGGCGTCTTCAAAATCGATGGCCACACGATAGCGCACGTCGCGGCCCTTCATCGGGCCGGCATTGCGCCGTCCGCGCCCGCCAAACATGCCGGAGAGGATATCCTCGAACGGGTCTCCCTGCGTACCGCCAAACGGGTCGCCGCCGCGCGATTCCCAGCGGAATCCGCCGCCACCGGGCGCGCCGCCAGGGAAACCACCGCCACCGCCGCCGCCAAAGCCGGTCGGATTGCCGTCGCCATCAATCTCGCCGCGGTCGAATTTCGCGCGCTTCTCCTTGTCGCCCAGAATGTCCCAGGCCTGGGAGACGCGCTTGAACTCTTCCGCTTTCTTGTCGTCATCCGGGTGCAAATCGGGGTGCAGGGCTTTCGCCTTCTGCCGGTAGGCCTTCTTGATCTCGGCCTCGCTGGCTTTGCGGTCCACACCGAGCACCTTGTAAGGGTCAAGAGCCAAGGTCGGTTATTCCTTCTGTTAGAGAATCTTCTATCAGCCCTCAATTAGGAAGTCCCGAGGCGTATTGAAACCCACGGGCCGTAACGACCGTCCGCGCCGATCGCCGCAACCCGCACCGCCACAGCGCCAGATGGCACAGCCGCAGAGGCCTCAGAGACAGGGCTTTCGCCGGAAAATCCGCTTCCGGTATCGGCCTCCAGCGCGAAACTTCCGGTATTTCCCCCTTCTGGCAAGGCCCAGCTTTCCGGCAGGTCTGCCCCGCGCCGTGTCCAGCTGAGTTGGCCGCTGCTGGCTTTCAGATGCGCGACCGGCCAGGGCAGCCCGGCCCGGTCTTCGAAAGACAGCGTCTCAGCCTCGTCATCGCCCGCCGCCTGCCAGATGAGATCCAGCCCGATCTCCTCAGGCCCCACCGCCGCCTGCACGACAGCGCCATCCAGCAGCACCAGCCGCGCCCCTGCCTCGGCCACGCCCGGCACACTGCCGCGTTGCCCCCTCAACAGGCCGGATAGCCGCCATGTGTCTTCTGCGACCAATACAGCCTCCTCAAACTGGATCAGCTCCCAGCCCTGATCCGTCCCGCCTGCCATTTTCGTTTCCTTGGTCATGTTCTCTCCATTTGAAAATTGTTTCGCGCTGCCGCTGCGCCCATCAGGGCGAACCGCGCCCGTGCCTGCATCGGGCTCGCCACCAGCGACACTTCCACCAGGTCCACCTCAACCAGTTCGCGCCCATCGGGCCTTCGCCGGTTCCAGATGCGCGGACGAAAGCCGATGGACAGGCCGCTCAAGCCGCTTTCCGCCATGCTGCGCGCCGCCGCGCTTTCGATCAGTCCGCGCACGTAAAGCCCACGGCCATCCTCCACCATGCGCACCCAGCGCCCGGCAATCGCGCCCGGCCTGTGCTGCAACAGCATCGGCACAGGCGCGGCCCTCTGCAGGCTGCGCGAAAACGCCCCCGCCCGCACCACATCCCCACTCGCATCCGGCACCCCGAACAGAGAGGCATAGCCTTCGATGAGGAGGTCCGATGACGTCCGCTCACCCCGACGAAAGTCGGGGCCCAGAAAGTCAGGCAGCAGGCTCCGCCGCACTGGATCCCGGCCTGCGCCGGGATGAGCGCCATATTGGGTGCTACTCATCCCCCACCTCCATCTTCCGCTCGATCCGGTCCAGCTGGCTTTCCATCCGGTCGACACCCTCTTCCAGACGCGCCAGCCGCTCCACCATTGTGCGCCGTTCCCGGACGGTCTGCTCCAGGTGCGAAATCCGCTCTGCCGCTGCCCCGGCCCAGACCAGCGCCCCGCCGGTCTGCACCAGCACCGCCAGCACGAACCCCGCCGTCACCTTCTGTTCCATCTTCATGGCTGCAGCCCCGCCAGCCGCCGTTTTTCCTCAACGCTGGCAAAGCTCGCGCTCTCCAGCCGCGCCCACAGCGCATCGCGCTCAGCCGACAGCGCCGGCACGCGGTCAATATCTGCGCGGATCTCCACATCCTGCCCGAATGGCACATCCAGCCAGGCCGACAGCGCGCCGGCGAATTTCTGCACCAGCGGCAAAATCGTCATTCGCCAGAAGGCGAGGTTTGCCTCCTTATAGTTCGAATACGTATTATCCCCCGGAATGCCCAACAGCATGGGCGGCACGCCCAGCGCCAGCGCAATCTCCCGCGCCGCCGCATGGCGCGCTTCCAGAAAGTCCATCTCGGCCGGTGACAGAGACATCGGCCGCCAGTCCAGCCCGCCTTCCAGCAGAAGGGGCCGGCCCGCATTGGCCGCGCCGGAATACATGTTCTCCAGTTCCGTCTTCAGCGCCTCGAACTGGTCCGGCGGCATCCGCCCATGTCCGCCATAGACCAGCGCGCCAGACGGCTTGGCCGAATTGTCGATCAGCGCCTTCGCCCAGTCCGCGCTGGCATTGTGCAGGTCCAGCGCCCGCCGTGCCGCGCCCAGCGGGGCCAGGCCCAGCGTGTCATTCACCGGGTTGAACAGTTTCAGGTGCAGCACCGGGCTCCAGCCTGTTTCCGCATCCCGGCGGATCACCCGCTCGCCATGGCGCTCCTTCACGGCCCAGGCCTCCACCCAGCCGCGCGTATCCTTCAGGGGCCGCATGGCAGACGGGGCCAGCGCATAAAGCGCGTGCACCCCCGCCCCGTCTGCCGCCCCCCCAGCCTGCCCCAAAGCCTCCAGGCACACGCCTTCCAGAAACGCATTGCCCGTCAGCTGAAGCTGGGAATAGACCGCTTCTAACAGTTCGGCCGCGACCCCATCCGGCTGTGGCCGGCGGATCAGCCGCGCCGCCCCGTCATGCGCCGTGACCAGCGGAACGGACGCCGCCGCCTCCGCCACCATGCGCACGGCGCGATAGGCCACGGCATTCTGCAAATACCCGTCTCGTGTCAGCGCCGCGCCATCGCGTGCGCCCCACCGGGCCGCCCCGATTTCTGAGAGCGCGACCAGAGGCACCGCCGCTTTCGCTTCGCGCTGGGGCAACCGGAAAGGCCAGATGGGTTTCATGAAGGGCTCCGCTCTGTTTCGTTCGATGAGCAGAAATTAAATCTTCAGCGCCCCCATCGGATTCAGTTTGGAAAAGCCCTTCAAAAACAGGTGTTTGCCGCCAGAATATCAGGGAGAGCGCCGGATTTTTCCCTGTATTTTATTCCCGTGCAGGCATAGCCAGATCGGTGCAAATCTGCTTTTTCGCCGAACTATCAGGCGCCCAGGGAGCTAACAGAATGTCAGCACGTGTCATATCCATTGCCAACTCCAAGGGCGGGGTCGGCAAGACCACCACTTGTGTCAGCCTTGCAGAGGCATTTGCCGCCAATGGCTTCCGCACTTTGGTCGTGGATCTGGACACGCAGGCCAACGCCTCGCTGCTGGTTTTCGGGCATGAGGGCGACGAGCATCTGTTCCGCGCGATCAATGAATACGTCACGATTTCCGACTGGCTGCTGGAGAATTTCTTCGCGGGTGAGCACAAGCGCCTGTCAGACTTCATCGTCACAGATGCGTCCGATGTCACCTATAATGGCAAGTCGCTGGAGCTGGACCTGATCCCCTCCTCACCGCGCCTGCGCAAGACAGAGCGCGAGCTGATCTATGAGCTGACCGCCAAGGGCTATTCCATGGAGGCGCTGCAGGGCCAGGTCGGCCGACGCATGCGTGACGACTTTGAAAAGCTGAAAGCCGACTATGACGTCATCATCTGTGACTGCCCGCCCGGCATTTCCGTGATGACCGAAACCGTGCTGGCCGCCAGCCACCTGATCATCGTGCCCACCATTCCGGACTTCATGTCCACCCTCGGCCTGGACCTCTTCACCGGGGACATCATGCGCAATCTGCGCGGGCGTGATATTGATAGTCTCCCCTGTGTGCTGGCGACTCGCTATGATGGCACACCGCACCAGCAAGTGGTCCTCAATGCCATGCGCGAAGCGGCGAACGCCAAGGAAACCGAATTCACCATGTTCAAGACCGTCGTGCCGATGAAACAGGGCTTTGCCACAAACCCGATCGAGCTCGGCCCGGAACCCACCCTGAAGGCAAAATGGCCGGGCGAAGCGCTCGGCGTCGTGGAAAGCCTTCTCAAGGAAGTGCGGGAGAAGATCCAATGACCGACGCCCCCAAGGACAGCGCCAACGCGCTCGGCGCCCTGCTGGGCCAGAAAGACCGCTTCGGCAGGCTGGGCGAGAAAGACTTCTCCGCCGCCACCGAAATCCTCGTCAAGAGGTTGATGGTCTCCGCTGGTCAGACCACGGAAGACATGAAGGCCCTGCGCGAAACGGTCGGGCCGGACATCTTCGAGAAAGTCCTGAAATCCCTGACGGCCCACCAGGCGCGCCAACTCGCCCGCCGGATGGACAAGACCGTGCCGGACATCGAAGTCTCCACCGCCGGCGCCGCCTGCGCCTGGATCCGCGGCCTGATGACCGGCAACATGCCGGCCCCGCTGGAGAGCGCAGAGAGCAAACCGGCAGAGGTCACCGCAGAAGAAACGCCCACGGAAGAAACCACGCCCGAAGACGACAACCCCACGCCCCCCAAAAACGCCTATTTCGGCCGCAAGGCCTTTCGTACGGGGGGCTGATGCATGCCGGGTTCGTTCTCGCGCAAGCCTGAACAGACCCGCCGCGCCCGCGAACTTCGCCAATCCGCCAGCCGAACCGAACGCCGCCTGTGGCCTCTCCTCAGCCGGGGACAAATGGGCGCTTCCTTCCGCCGTCAGCACCCTGTCGGCCCCTATTTCCTCGACTATTACTGCCCGTCCCTGAAACTCGCCGTCGAGGTCGATGGTGATTGGCACGACGAAGCTGCAGACGCCCGCCGCGACGCCTTTCTTGCCAGCAAGCACATAACCGTGCTGCGCATCCCGGTTTCCCATATTGACGACTCTCTGGCAGCGGTTGCCGACAGAATAAGACGAGAGGTGGAGCTGCGCTTGCGTCAGAAAGACTGACCTTCCCGCGCCCCCGCTTTACCCCCCTCCAGCTCCCCCCTTGAAGGGGGGAGAGCCACCTCCAAGCACCTCAGATCCTGTCTGCGTCCTCCCCCTTGAAAAGGGGGAGACAGAGGGGGTTCCTACGCACTCTCCACACGACACCCAGCCCAATCACAACGCCCGCACCCATGGCCCGGCGCCTTCCAGCACCAGGGCCCAGACGGCCCAGACCAGCGCGTCCAAGCGGTCCGGGGAGCCCCTGAACCCTTCCGCGCCAAACCGGCACATCTGGTCTTCCAGCGTGGGCAGCAGGCCTACATGGCTGACCCGTCCCTGTGCGTACAATGCCGCCACCGGCGCGGCGCGGGCGCGCTTGCCGAGGCGCGCATGGACCAGGCGCACCGGCACGCCCGCCCCGGCGCTTTCCAATATCTGCCGCACCATTTCGCCGCCCTGATTGGCCTCTGCAATAATCTCCCGCGCGCCCGTTTCGCGGCACACCGCCACCGCGCGCCGGGCCCAGTCCAGCGGCTTCAGCCCCGGCGCGGACGCATCGGCCAGCACATAGGCATGTCCGCTGCGCACGCCCGCCGCGATGATGCCGCACGCATCTGCCGCCGGGCCGCTGGTCGCCGGCGGGTCGACCGCAATGATGACATCCTCCATCATGGGCGGGGCGTCCACGCGCGCCCCGTCAATCATCCCCCTGCGGAACAATGCACCTTCGGGGTCTTCCATGAATTCGCCATTCAGTTCCTGCCGTGCCAGCTGGCTGTCGCCATAGGCGGCCTTCATGGCGCTGAGGAAGCCCGGCGAGAGATTCTCCGCATTCTCCTCTGTTCCCGCGCGCATCACATGCACGGCCTCTGCCGTATCTGCCGACAGCAGGCGGCGCATCAGGTCCACCGCCCGCGGAGTCGTGGAGGCAAAGCAGCGCGGCGCCTGCCCCAGGCGCAGGCCCATCTGCAGCGTGTCCCAAACCGTCTCTCCCTTCGCCCATGCGGCAATCTCGTCACACCAGGCGACATCGAATTGCGGGCCCCGCAGACTGTCCGGGTCTTCGGCAGAGAAGACATGCGCCTCTGCGCCATTATCAAAGCTCAGGATACGCCGGCTCGCATGATAGACTGGGCGATAGTCCTGCCTTGGCTCGATCCATTTCAGGCCGCTCGGCCCATCGATCATCACTTCGCGCACATCGTGCAGGGCCGGCCCCACCAGCGCCGCACGCCTCTTCCTGCTGTGCAGCAGGCTCCAGCGCAGCCATTCGGCCCCGGCCCGTGTCTTGCCAGCGCCACGTCCGCCCATGAACAGACATGTCCGCCAGCCCGCCCGCGGCGGAACCTGTGTATCGCGGGCCAGCCGCAGCCACGGATTTTCCGCCACCAATTCGCCCGTCTTCGGCGGCAGGCCGCTCCAGTCCCGCGTCTCGTACGCATGGCGCACCTCTCTGCGGAAGACCGGGTCCATCAACTGGTCGCCCTTTTCCCTCATGGGTGAGGAAGGCATAGATGTCTTCTTGCGCCTCTTCTGCGCCACTATCGGCCTCCCGTTCACTGGCATTTCCCCCAATCTTTATTCCTGCCATTTCCAGCTGGCGCACTTCTGTGCTGACCCGCACCAGCTGGGTTACTTTCGGCGTGATGTCCTCACCCGCCGCCGCAGCGGCCAGCATCTGTTCCGTCGCAAGGTCCTGCGCCTCGTCCATGGACAGCTGCAGGCGCTCCAGCGCCTGTTCGGGTTCGGTCAGCTGATGCTGCCGCATCAGGTGATAGACCGTGGACCGGTGCAGCCCCACCTGCGCCGCAATGCGCGGAACACTCCAGCCGAGCAGCCAGCATAGCCGGATCTGGCGCTTCAGACGGTCTCTCTTCGGATGATGTGACATGCGTGCCTCCGTAGTGTGAGAGCAGTTTGCCCCCTGCTCACCCCCATCGGATTCGCGCGCCGGGAGAGTTCATAAATCCCGTATGATTCTCCCGCTGTGCCGCCTCTCCGCACGCAGATGTGTTGCAGGAAAAGCACGAATTTCTCCCCGCATGACCGGGTCTTGGGCCAAAAACCTAATGAAAGCGCAGGCCGTCACAAAAACATTACGCATCTGTCATTCAGGCGTAACGGAGCCGTGGGAACGGGCCGCCATCCAGAGAGAAGGACTTCCTCCCATGACTTCAACCACCCGCAAGCTTTTGCTCCTGGGTGCCGCCACGGCCACGCTGGCCCAGGCTGCTTCCGCTGACATCCTCAAAGGGGTTGTCACCGACGCGACCGGCGAAGCGCCGCTGCAAGGCGCAATCGTGACGATCGAGGAACTCGGCCGCAGCGCCTCCTCAGACCGCTTCGGCGAATACCGCTTCACCAGCATTCCGGCTGGCGACTATACGCTGTCGATCTCCTATGTCGGTGCAGACACGGTTACGGACTCGGTGAACGTCTCCGGCGACGCCACCTATGACATCGTGATGGGCGGCGATGTGCGCTATCTCGACAACGTTCTGGTCGTCGGCTCTGCAGCCGCCCAGGCCGGTGCCATCAACCAGCAGCGCGCCTCCAACTCCATCATCAACGTCATCGACTCCGACGGCCTTGGCAACTTCCCTGACACGACCGTCGCAGACAGCCTCTCTCGCGTACCTGGCCTCTCCATCGAGAACGACCAGGGCGAAGGCCGCTACGTCTCTATCCGCGGGATCAACACAGACCTGATCTCTGCCACCATCAACGGCGTGCGTACCCCCTCCCCGGAAGACCGCCGCGGCGTTCTGCTGGACGGTGTGCCGTCTGACCTTCTCGACGGCATCGAGGTTCAGAAATCCCTGACCCCGGATGTCGATGCCGACACGATTGGCGGTGTGATCAATCTGAAAACCATCTCCGCCTTTGACCGGGACGGCCAGTTTGTCCGCGCCAAGCTCGAAGGCTCCTACAATGAACTGACCGAGAAAGTGTCTCCGAAAGCCACGCTGACCTACTCCAACGTGTTCGGCGATAAACTGGGCGTGGCCGCATCCTTCAACTATCAGGATCTCAGCATCCAGGCCGACAATAACGAAACCGGCGGCTGGGGCTTCAACAAGGATGTTGGCGCCTTCGTTCCGGATGATGATTACGAAATGCGCTGGTATGATCTGACCCGCGAGCGCGTTGGCCTCGTCTTCAATGTGGACTTCAAGGCCACCGAGAATACCGAACTCTACCTCCGCACGCTGTACAATCGCTACAAGGATGACGAAGTTCGCAACAAGTTCGAAGTCCGCAAGCTGGATGAAGAAGACCCGACCATCACCGATACGGGCTTCACCTTTGACTTTGCACAGGCCGATGCCGAAGTGCGCCAGCGTGAAGAAATCCGCAACATCCAGACCTACTCCCTCGGCGGCAAAACCTTTGCCGGCAACTGGACCTTTGATTACGAAGTCTCCTACGCCTATGCCGAAGAGGATGATTCCAACAATCACGATGTCACCTTCCGCTCTAAAAAGCTGACAGGCGACGATATTATCGTCTGGGACAATTCCGACCCGAAAAAGCCGAAACTCTCCGGCACGGGCTATGACTTCCTGCGCGACCCGTCCAATTATAAAATGGACGCCTTCGAGCGTGAATACACAACGAACGAAGACACCGAATGGTCCTACAAGCTGGACCTGTCGAACGACACCGTCCTCGGCGACACGCCGGTCACCTGGAAGATGGGTGTAAAGGTCCGCGACCGCGAAAAAGTGCGGGACGTGAACCTGAACATCTATGAGCGTGATGATGTTCTGCTGACAGACTACATCACCGACGATTCCCGCATCTCCAACTGGCGCTTGGCCAATCCGATGTACCGCTGGCCCTCCGCAAGCCTGACCAAGGCCCTGCGCGGAACGTTCACGCCAGATGAACTGGACGAAGACGGCTCCAATTTCGACAGCCTCTCCGAAGACTACACGATCGACGAGATGATCATCGCCGGCTATGGCATGGGCACGTTCCAGATGCAGAACCTGACCGTCGTGGCAGGTGCACGTGTCGAGGCAACCGATGTCTCCGCCAAGGGCAATATCTTTGTTGAGGAAGACGACCCGGCAAATGTTGGCACACGTCAATATGATGATAATTATGCCCACTTCCTGCCCAGCCTGAACCTGAAATATGCCTTCGCAGACAACCTCGTTGGCCGCGCGGCATATTATGCTTCCATCGTGCGCCCAGCCTTCGGTGAAATGCGCCCGACCATTGCCCTGAACACTGATCGTGACGAGGCAGAGCTCGGCAACCCGGCGCTCGATCCGTACGAAGCCAACAATTTCGATCTTTCCATCGAATACTATCCGACGAAATTGTCCGTGCTGTCAGCGGGCCTGTTCTACAAGGACATCTCGAACCCGATCTTCGAGGCGACCTATGATATCGACCAGCTGCCTGACTCGATTGACCTGTCCTTCCTGGATGCCACCACGCTGGCATCTCTCGAAGAGGTCAAAACCTACATCAATGGCGGCAGCGCCACGGTGAAGGGCATCGAGTTCAACTATGTCCAGCAGCTTGATTTCCTCGGCGACGCCTGGGAAGGCCTGCTGGTCTCCGGCAACCTGACCCTGGCTGACTCCGAAACCGAAGTGCAGGATGAGGATGACGCCGCCCTGACCCGCGAGGTCCCGATGCTGAAGCAGAATGACCGCGTCTGGAACGTCGCCATCGGATACGACAAGGGCCCGTGGGATATCCGCGTCTCTGCCAACTACCGCTCTGCCTATCTGGACGAGCTGTTCGGCGCAGGCATTGACCGTTACACAGACGACCATATGAGCGTCGAAGCGTCTGCCAAGTATGACGTGAACGACCATCTGCAAGTCTATGTCGAAGGCAAGAACCTGACGGACGAGCCGGAATACTACTATCACGGCTCCAAGAGCCGTCTGTCCCAGTATGACGAATACGGCTCCCGCTACGTCTTCGGCGTTCGTTACACCTACTAGTCTGGCCGGATAGAGCTTGATCTCTGAGGCCGGGCAGGACACACCTTGCCCGGCCTCTTCCCTTTCCCCTCCTCAAGGAGCTGACACGTCATGAAACGCTATCTTCCCCTCGCTGCGCTGCTGGTGGCGGCCTGTGCCACAGAGCCAGCGCAGGATATCTACGAAGTCGAAACAGCGGATGTCTACGCCGCTTTTGAAACGGACCCGATGCCGACCAAGGGCGACACCGCCGATGATCCGGCCCTGTGGGTCAATCCGCTAGACGCCTCCAAAAGCCTGATTCTTGGCACCAACAAGGATGAAGGCCTCTATGTCTACGACCTGACCGGCAAGAAGACCCAGTTCGTGGATACCGGCCGCATCAACAATGTGGATGTGCGCGGCAATATCGCCGTCGCCTCCAATGATGAGACGAAGTCCGTCAGCTGGTTCTCGATTGACCCAGCCACGCTGACCGTCACGCATATCGGTGATACGCCGACGCTGAAAGACGAACCCTACGGCATCTGCGCCGGCCTGATCGATGGCAACTTCCTGGCCATCCCGACCTATAAGGACGGCACGATCCAGGTCTGGTCTGTTCCCTATGCCGAAGCCGAAGGCCTGAATGCAGAGCTTGTCCGCACCTACAAATTCGACAGCCAGCTGGAAGGCTGCGTTGTGGAAGATGATGGCCGCCAGGTCTTTGTCGGCGAGGAAGAGCACGGCATCTGGAAGCTGGATCTGGTCAATGATGAGAGCACCGCCATCTCCGTAGACACGATCGCCGCCCGTCAGGGCCTCGTCGCCGATGTCGAAGGCATCAGCATCTGGAAAGGTGAGGAAGGCTATGGCTATCTCGTCGCCTCCGCCCAGGCTGCTGACCGTTATGTCATCTATGATCTGGAACCGCCGCACGCCCGCGTCGGCGTTATCACCATCGTCGCGAACCCTGACGGCAGTGTGGATGAAGTTACCCATACCGATGGTCTGGATATCAACTCCACGCCCCTGCCCGGTTTCCCGAAAGGCGTGATGATCGTTCAGGATGATGCCAATCCGACATCTGAAGTCGCCCAGAACTTCAAGATTGTCGACTGGGCCCAGATCGAAACCGCAGCACGCCTGAACGACCGTCCGTAAGCGGCTTTCAGGTATCACAGCCTTGCAGAAAGCGCCCTCCGACGAAATCGGGGGGCGTTTTCATGTCTTGCGGGCTGTTACGCCACCATGTCCTCACCCTGGCTGAGCATGGCCTTGGTAACGCGGTTGCGGCCGTTTTCCTTGGACTCGTACAGCGCCTCATCCGCCGTCATGATCAACTTGTTGCCCGGGCAGTGATTGGGCGTTGTCGCGACCCCGAAAGAGGCCGTAATCTTGTCGATCGGTGTGCCATTGAACATGAAGTGCAGCGCGGAAATCTCCTTGCGGATGATCTCTGCCCGCCGCACCGCTTCGCCTGGCTCAACGCCCGGCAGAAGGAGGACAAACTCCTCTCCGCCATAGCGGAAAGACAGGCCGTCTTCCCGCGTGTGGGATTTCAGAACACTGGCCACTTCCATCAGCACACGGTCGCCCATTTCATGGCCAAAGGTGTCGTTGAAGGATTTGAAATTATCCACATCCAGCATGATGCAGCTGATCGGCTGGGTGGTTTCGCGCGCATCAGACAACAGGGTGCCGAGGCGCTGCTCCATCTTGCGGCGATTGGAGAGGCCCGTCAGGGAATCTTCCATCGCCTGATCGTGCAATTCCTCGCGCAGATGCATATTGGCCAGTGACAGAGCGATGTTCTCCGCCATCATGAACACATAGTGCTCATCCTCTATGCTGATCACGCCTTCCGGCATCTCGCAATATAACAGGCCGATCACCTCGCGCTGCGCCGTCAGCGGCACGCAAAGCGTAGCAATTTCGTTTGCTTGCTGTTCCTCTGGCGCGTCAGGCTTGAACATGTGCTGACAGGGCATGTCGGTTTGTTCCCCCCCCTGACGATGCGGGGCACCGCGCCGGATGGCCCAGCATTCAGCGGGGTCAAATGTCATGGCCGAGCCGAGCGGCTCACGCCAGTCACAGACCTGACGCATGACGGAATTGTTCTCGTCAAACAGGTACATCCTGCCTGGAAAGCCCGGCAGAATGGCCGGCAGGAACAGGCGCACGACATTGGCCACTTCCTTCTTGCTCTCACAGGCCTGCATCCGGTGCGTCATGCGGCTCAACAGGTTTCTCAGCTTGAGGTCCTGCTCCAGCTTCTCCTCCAGACGCAGGCGCTCCAGGCCATTTTCGCGGAAGACCTTCACCGCCTCGGCCATGTCGCCGATCTCGTCCATGTGACGGAACTCGCTGATCTCGACGCTGAAATCCTCCGCGGCAAGGCGGGTGACCACATCGCTCAGCTTGACCACAGGGCGCAGGATGCGGCGCTTCAGGATGAAATACAAAACACACAGGAACATCAGCGCCGTTGCGGCCAGAACCACTTCAGACATCACCCGCCAGAAGCGTGAGCGGATGATGGCCTGTTCCACGTCCACCTGCGTGCGCTGGTCCAGCAGGGCCTGAAAGCGCATGATGGTGGAATCGATCAGGCTCAGCTCGCCTTCATAATGGTCGCTGAACAGCATCTGGCGGGCGGTCTCAATATCGCCGGCCTGATAGGCCTCGATGGCGCGCTGCTGGTCGTTGACCAGTGTTTTCGCCATGTCGACGGCTGTCATCAGCGTGGACAATTCTTCCTGGCGCGCGCCCGCATCGTTCACCCGGCCCAGCATGGCCCGCGTGTCATTCAGATTGACGACGCCCGCATTGAAGTCTTCCAGATATTCCGGATTGCCGGAGATGACATATTCCCGGGCCTTTTCGGACTGGTAGAAGATCTCGCGATCCAGGCCAGACGTGGCCGTATCCAGCATATGGCGCCGCTCTACGGCGGCGCGCTCCATCCGAATGGCATTTGAGGCCATCAGCATGGCTGCGCCCGCAATCATGGAGAGCGCAACCGTGGTAACATAGGCGGTGTTTGTAATCGTAGATAAACGCATGACGCTACGATACCCAATTAGAGTTAACGCCAACGCGTCGCCTGCGGGGCAATTCCCAAATTTCGGGGAACCAAAAATTCATATTTTCCCGAGGGCTTTGACCGGGATCAGGCAGCAGAAAGATCGCCCAAGGCGCAAGCATTACAGCGGAAGGGAGAAGGGCTTGGAGCGGGTAGACGGAATCGAACCGACATACTCAGCTTGGAAGGCTGCTGCACTACCATTGTGCTATACCCGCGTCAGGCCTGTCCGGCGGGCGGGGACGCGGGTGGTGGAGGGAGCTGGATTCGAACCAGCGTACGCTAGGCGGCCAGATTTACAGTCTGGTGGATTTAACCACTCTCCCATCCCTCCACGGGACCCGCGACCACACGCCGTTTGACGCCGTCGCGCCGGGGCTTCACATAGGCGCTGACACGCCGCTGATCCACACCGGAAGCGGCCTTATAGGGAAACCCGAAATGGCGCGCAACCATTCTAAACGGCGAAAAGCACACGACAGTGCAGATAGTGGCCCCCGCCGGCATTCCGGCAAGCCGTCCCGCCCGCATCCACGGGGCGGAAGTCACCGCCACTCAGAGCCCGAAGACGGCCCGGTCTGGCTGTGGGGCACACATGCCGTCGCCGCGGCGCTGGCAAACCCGGCGCGGACCTGTCACGAGCTGCTGGCGACCGAAAATGCCGCGAGCCGCCTGCCCCAGGGCGCGATTGCGCCGACGCTGGTGACGGCGAAGGAGATTGACCACCGCGTGCCGGATGGCGCGGTGCATCAGGGCGTTGCGCTGAAAGTGGACCCGCTGGAGCCGCTGGCCCTGGAAGACCTGATCGATTCGGGTGCCAGCCATATTGTCGTGCTGGACCAGGTGTCAGACCCGCACAATCTGGGCGCCATCTATCGCTCTGCCGCCGCCTTCGGCTTTGGCGGACTGGTGCTGCAGACGCGCAATGCCCCGCCGATTACCGGAATTGTGGCCAAGACGGCTGTCGGCGCGATCGAGACGGTGAAGGAGGCGCGTGTCGTCAACATTGCGCGCGCGCTGGAGCAGCTGGGAGAGGCCGGATACCACACGGTCGGCCTCGCCGGGGAAGGCAAGCGCCTGATTGATGAGGCCGTAGATGGCGCACAGAAACTGGTCATCGTGCTCGGCGCAGAAGGCCCCGGTATTCGCCCCGCCGTGGCCAAGGCCTGCGCAGAGCTGGCGCGTATTCCGATTGCCCCGCAAATGGAAAGTCTGAACGTTTCCAACGCAGCCGCGGTCGCCTTCTATGAGAGCAGCCGTAAGCGATTCCCACAGTGACAAAGCTCTGCTAGGGATTAACCCTAATGCTGTGGGGCATCACTGACGGAGCATCTGGACCGCCATGCTGAGACTGATTTCCATCCTTCTGTTGCTGTGCGGCCTCGGCGCCGCCGGCTATGCCGGATCTGTTCTTCTGGAACAGTACGTGCCCCATGAAGAGGTCATGACCGCCAATCCTGTGGAAGAGGCCGAAACCGAACAAGCCTTCGACATGGCCGAAACAGAAGCCCTGCCGCCGATCACCGAAGATGATGTGATCGCTGAAGAGCCTGCCCCTGCACCGCGCGCCGCCCGGTCGATCAGGCCGGACGACATGGAAAGCGGCATGGCCGACAGCGAAATGGCCGAGTTCAGCCCGGAATCTGCCGAGATCTTGGAGAGCTTTGATACGCCGCTGGCCAGCAGCCGGTCCGCCAATGTGCAGCCATCTGTGTCACAGGATTTCATCGAGAATTTGAAAACCGTTCCTGTGGCGCATGAGACGCCCAGCACGGCCGAATACAAGCGTGCCTTCGATGTGACGCTGGCCATTGATTCGACCGGCGACGACACCGCCGCCGATGCCCTGCCTGGCCGGGGCAATATCATTGAAGGCGAAGCGAAAGTGTCTGATCGCGTTGAAGCCCGCCTCAGCGGCGCAAACTTTGAGATCGTGCAGATGTCTCCGGACGTGCAGGCCCTGTCGCCGCTGACAGAGAATGTCTGGCGCTGGTCCGTCACGCCGCTGTCTGCGGGCAGTCATGATCTGGTCTTCGAGATCTATGCGATTGATGAGGATACGGTGACGCCGCTGCGCACATTCCGGGACACCGTGACGGTTCAGGTTTCTGGCCTCAACCGCGCAATTGCCTTTGCGGATCAGGCAAACCCGCTCTTCGTTCTGCTGGGCGGTCTCGGCTCAGCGATTGCGGGGCTGATCGGCGTGATTCGCTTCTTCGGACGCAAATAGACAGGCGCTGGCGACGCGCTGAGACGGATATTCGGCAAATTCCGGCCCTGTTTGGGTCAGCCCCTTTGACTTTGGGGCAATTTCCGTCTTTCTGGCGCTATGACAACGTTATCTTCCAAGCTTTCGCTCGAAACTGCGCAGGATTATCTGCGCGAACAAGCCGCCCGGATCGATGTCGACCCGATGACCAATTCGGTCTTTGCGCTGGCCCAGACCCTGTTCCGCCAGATTGAGGCAGGTGATGCCAAACTGTCTGATCTCTCCAAACTGGCCGATGAGGTGCACCTGGACCTGATCGAGGAGCGCGCCGACCGGTTCCGTGCTCAGCATTCCGGCGGCAAGGCCAAATCCGCACGGGAAGACCTGATCGCCGATCTGGACGCGCTGGCCGCAAAAGGGCTGGACGCATTCCGCAGCGCTGTGGAGCAGCCGACCGGCGGCATCGTGTTCACCGGTCACCCGACCTTTGCCCTGTCGCGCCCCCTGCGCAATGCGCTGGCCGATCATGTGGTCAGCCCCACCAAGACGAGCCGCACCGCGCTGATGCGCCAGATCCGCACCGATTCACGTGCCTGGAACCAGGCGATCAGCCTGAAGGGCGAGCATGACGAAGTGCAGGCCGCCATCGCCCATGCCGCAACCGCGCAGCTGGCCTATGCCGAAGCCGTCATCACTGTCGCGCGCAAGGCGTTCCCGGATGAGTGGCGCAGCCTGAACATCTATCTGCCGACGCTGGCCAGTTGGGTAGGCTATGACCTTGACGGCCGGACGGACATTCACTGGTCGCAATCGCTGACCTTCCGCCTGGCGGAAAAGGCGAGCCAGCTCGGCCGCTATGCCGAGCAGCTGGAAGCGATGAGCGGCAGCCAGAAGATCGGCCCGCTGGCCAAGCTGACCCAGCGCCTGAAAGCGGCCGCTGACGAGACCGCGAAACATGCGGACCTGTTCGCGGCGGACCTGACCGATCCGGACAATCTGGTACCGGCGGCGAATGCCCTGACAGCGCATTCCAGCCGCACCCTGCTGGATGCGGATGAGATTATCTCTGTTCTGGACGGTGTGCTTCCGAAAGCCGACGACCAGCTGGCCGCCAACCTGATGGCCCTGCGGGCGCAGGTTCAGGCGCTGCAGCTGGGCACGGCGCGCATCCATCTGCGCGTCAACGCTGCGCAGGTCCGTACCGTGATCAATCGCGATTTGGGGTTGCAGACAGAAGACCGGGAGCTGGGCCGCCTTGCCCTGGCCGAACTGGCGCAGAAGGCGCGCAAGTCAAAACCCGTGCCGGTGAACTTTGCCGATCTGTTCCTGGAACAATCCACGGCCCGCCGCCAGTTCATGATGTGCGCGCAGATCCTGAAACATATTGATGCAGGCTCTGTCATCCGCTTCCTGATTGCCGAAAGTGAAAACCCGGCCACCGTGATGGGCGCGCTTTACCTGGCCCGGCAATATGGCGTCGACGACAAGCTGGACATTTCCCCGCTGTTCGAAACGCCGGAAGCGCTGGAGACCGGCGGCCGCTTTATTGAGCGCCTTCTGGAAGAACCTGAATTCCTGGACTATGTGAAGCAGCGCGGCTACCTCTCCATCCAGCTCGGTTTCTCCGATGCCGGACGGTTTATCGGACAGGTCGCCGCCGATATGGCGATCGAACGCATCCACAATCTGATCGCGCGGGCGCTGGCCGCCAAGGGCGCCGATGTGGATTTGCTGATCTTCAACACGCATGGCGAGAGCATGGGGCGGGGCGCCTGGCCGGGCACGTTCGAACAGCGCTTTGACCATTTGCTGACGCCATGGACGCGCGCCGGGGCCCGCGCCCGCGGTTTGCAGCTGCGCCATGAGGTGAGCTTTCAGGGCGGTGACGGTTTCCTGCACTTCGCCAATCCGACGCTGGCCGAAGCGACCATGTCGGCCTGGTGCCGCCATACGCTGTCAGATCCCGGCGATACGAGCCAGGACCCGTTCTATACGCGCACGGATCTTGTCTGGGATTTCTACCGATCCCTGCGCGGCTGGCATGAGAATTTGTTCGACAATGCCGATTATGGCCGCCTGCTGGGGGCGTTCTCCAGTGCGCTGACCGTGAAGGCGGGCTCTCGCCCTAAACGCCGCGCAGCCGGCCCGGTTGGCCCGCGCAGCCTGCGCGCGATTTCCCACAATGCGACGCTGCAACAACTGGGCATTCCGGTGAACACGGCTGCGGGCATCGGCTCATCCCTGCAGCGCGAGATGGAGCGCCTGGTGGAACTGATTGATGCCAGCCCGCGGATGCGGGGGCTGATCCTGCTGGCGCTGAATGCGCGTGTGCTGACCAGTCTGCCGGCCCTGCGCGCCTATGCTGGCGTCTATGACCCCAGCGTCTGGATCGCGCATGCCAAGCTGGCAGAAAACGACAAGGCGAGCGCCTATCGCGGCGTCTATTACACGCTGCGCAATACTGAAACCGCGCACTCCATGAACCAGATTGCCAACTACCTGACGGTGGATCTGGGCAAGTTCGACCGCCTGATTGCACAGCTGAATGATGCGCCCTCAATTGAGGAACGTCATGAAGGCCGACTGGACATTCATGTTCTGCATGCGGTGCGTCAGGCCTTGATCATGAGGGCGTTCACGATTGTCGGCGGTCTGCCCCGCCTGTCAGAACGCCATGATGCCAGCACGCGAGACCTGGTTGAGATGGTGGCCGAACTGCGCATTCGCGAGGCGGTGGAATTGCTGTGCGAGATCTTCCCGCGCTCTCGCGACCAGGATACGCCGCTGAAAGCGCTGACCGAACCGGGCAGCGAGGCGCGCGTCGCCAGCTATGGCTATGATCGCATCCACAAGGATATCATCACGCCGCTGGACGATATTGACCGCACCCTGCATGGCATCAGCCTGGCCATCGCCCACGCCTATGGCGCGTTCGGCTAAGCGGGCGCGACGTCAGGGCTTCATCTGGCGTTCATTTTTCTTATCATAGGTAAAGCCCGGGAATCATGCGTGATTTCCGGACTTTGGCCGGGCTGTGAGGGTCTGGCTCCATGCAAGAACAGATCAGCATGGCACGATAGGGGGAAAGGGATGTCTACGCCTCGGGCGCAAGCACTCGTTAAATTCAAACCGACAGACCAAGGCCTGCCAGGTCATAGGTGTGCCTCCTGTTCTTCTGGTTTTTATCTGAAGTGCCCTAAGAGTGACAGGACTTACCCATGAATCTGACCAAACACCTCGCCCGTCTCGGCACCGCCAGTCTTTTTCTGGCCATGGCCGCCTCGCCCGCGCTGGCCGAGACGAAAGATGCCCCTGCCGAAGCCAGGCTGAACCCAGTGAATGCCGCCCTATTGTATCATCAGGTGTCTGGTGAACCGGCCCCGGTGACCAGCATGATGGCGAAGCCGCTGAACATGCGGTTCGACAACGAGTTCGAACGCCGCCGCTTTGCAAAGGAAGCCTTCCCCGCCTTCCAGAAGATGGCGAAGGATGTGCTGGATCAACCCGCCTATTATGCCAAATTCTCTGTGCGCCTCGGCGACTATGACTTCACCAATGAGCGCTTCCCGCTGAACGGGATTTATAGCGGATCCATGTATTTCCACTATGATGCCGGCAAGGCAGGCTCAGAGGGCCTGGACTATGCCGTTCGCATCGTGAACACGGATGACATCAAGTTCCTGGACATGGCCCCGGATCAGGCCGAAGCACTGTTGAACAAAGTGAATGGCAAGATCAGCGCCGAAATGTGGATGGTGCCAACCTCACCTGTCTCCGCAGGCTGGATCAAGATGAACAATGACTATTTCCGCACGGTCCAGATGAAGGCCACCGTGCTCAAACTGTTCGACAAGAATGGCGACCTGATCGCGGAAATTAAAAGCAAGACGCCGAACCTGAAGAACAAGGCCAAAGCCGTGAAGGATAACCCGATCCGCGAGCCGGAGTTCTCCAATCCCTGGACGGCAGAAGATGCACCAACTGCGATCCTGGATCACTACAAATGGTACATTCAGGGGAAATACAAAGTGCCAAATAGCGACTATGGGGCGGATTCCTTCCAGAGCGTGATGGAACTGGGCGGCGCCGTCGCCAAGGGGTGCACAGCCTCTTTCGGATATTCTGAATGCAAGCGCCTGATGACTGCACGCCGGAATATGGTGAACCGCTGCGCCGCCACGGTTGCCAAGGAACGCAAACGCGAATGCTACAAGATCGAAGATCTTCCGTACACAACGGAGGAAGCAGATTCCTATTCCAACCGGACGTCCAACTAAGCCGTCGCACCTGTAGAAAAGGACACCGCTCCAGCTAGGCGCTGGGGCGGTGTTACTTCATCTGGCATGTCTTCAATCGATACGCGACACCCGTGTGGTCGTGCAGATAAGGCAATCCACCCGCGCACGACGCAGGATGAAGCTGTCATCGCGTCGGTCCAGCTGCATGCGGAAATGCGAGAGGAAATCCATGCCAAGCACCATGACGGGCTGATCCTGGATTTCCAGATGCGTGAACAGTGCCGGGTCTGACACCAACAGGTCCAGCCGCGTCAAATCCATCTGACCCAGCGAGAGTTTGGAGACCCGCGCGATGCGCACATCATACTCCTCCCCTGTCAGGCCGAGCAATTGCTTGGTCTTTTCCCTGTTGGTGGCCACACCTGAAAGCTCGGCAAAGCGGCTATTGATATAGGTGATGGATGAGCCGGTATCGATCAGAGCCCGGCCTTTTACATTGTTGATCTCGACATCGACATAGAAAAGGCCCGAAACCTCGTGCAGGTCTGTCTTGCAGACGCGCGCGCTGAGCCGACCGTTGGGACGGCCATCATACAGGGTCAACGTCTCTTTCCCGAAATCGAAGTCCAGGACGTCCGCTTCCAATATGCTCGCAGGGAAAACGTTGTACACGCCCTCCACGGCCGGGCTGGTGTCGAGCGCGGCATTGAGGGCACCCAGATGGACATTCCCGGCCGACAGGCTTTTCAGTTTCAACAGGGGAAAGTCTTCCGGGCCGCCCAGGCCGAGCACGGTGATCAGCTGAGGTTGTCCGGGGCTGATCTCCACGGGAACGAGACCAACGGCATGGGCCGTCTTGCCCTCAATCAGCGTCATGGTCGCGGCAGTATCCAGCACGCCAGAGGTTGTAACGCCGTTTTCCAGCGTCAGGTCCACAATCGGGCGATCATATTCATCCAGGTCAAAAGGGATGACGAGGCGTTCCGTTGCCAGTGCCGGAAGGGCAATGGTCACGGATATGGCCAGGACCAGCCCGCGCCATAAGCGGCGGGCTTGCCCGGCCCCTGAGGGGGCGACTCCTCCCACGATTGCGCCTTTCTGATATGCGCTTATATTTCTCATAATATGGCACAAATCGCCCTCGCCGCCAAATTTGGCGGCTCCTGTCATGCTGCGCCTGTAGTAAAGACAGGAAAACCTACCCCGACGTCACGACTAGCCCTTACGCTTACGTTCGCGTAAACCAGCGAAAACTATAGAAGATAACGATCAGGGAGAGAAGTTCATGGCCGAGGCCTATATCATCGACGCAGTCCGCACCCCGCGCGGCATTGGCAAGGTCGGCAAGGGATCCCTTGCGCACCTTCACCCCCAGCATCTGGGCGCAACCGTGCTGAGCGCGATCCGCGATCGCAACAACCTGGACACGGCCACCGTGGATGATGTGATCTGGGGAACGTCCAGTCAGCGCGGCGCACAAGGCGCCGACATGGGCCGCATGGCCGCGCTCGATGCCGGCTTTGATATCAAGGCTTCCGGCGTGACGCTGGACCGGTTCTGCGGCTCCGGCATCACGACGGTCTCCCTCGCCGCGGCGCAGATCATGTCCGGCATGGAAGACTGCGTCATCGCAGGCGGCTGCGAGATGATGAGCTACACGGCAGCCACGGCTGACCCGAAAAACCCGCCAATGATGGACGCCGGCAACCTTCACCTGCGTGAACTGCACCCGCAATCCCAGCAGGGCGTTTGCGCCGATGCCATCGCCACGCTGGAAGGCATTGACCGCGAAGCCGTTGACCAACTGGCTGTCACCTCCCAGCAGCGCGCAAAACGCGCCATGGATGAAGGCCGTTTCGACAAGTCCATCGTGCCGGTCTACAACCGCGATGGCACGCTGGCGCTGGACAAGGACGAGTTCCCGCGCCCAAGCACCACGATGGAAAGCCTAGCCGGCCTGAAAACCGTGTTCAACATGTTCATGGATGTTCCGGTCGACGACAATGGCAACACCTATGGCAAGATGGTCACCAAGAAATATCCGGAGCTGGAAGGCAAGATGACCCATGTGCACCATGCCGGGAACTCCTCCGGTGTTGTGGACGGCGCAGCCGCCATCCTGGTCACCTCCAAAGACTATGCCGACAAGAACGGCCTGAAACCCCGTGCACGGATCGTCGCAACAGCAAACATGGGCGACTGCCCGACACTGATGCTGAACGCGCCGGTTCCGGCAGCGAAGAAAGTCCTTGAAAAGGCTGGCCTTTCCAAGGACGACATCGATGTCTGGGAAATCAACGAGGCGTTCTCGGTCGTTGCCGAGAAGTTCATCCGCGACCTGGATCTTGACCGCGAAAAGGTCAACATCAATGGCGGCGCCATGGCGCTGGGCCACCCGATCGGCGCCACCGGCTCCATCCTGATCGGCACTGTGCTGGACGAGCTGGAACGCTCTGGCGGCCGCTATGGCCTGGTCACGATGTGTGCGGCTGGCGGCATGGCCCCGGCAATCATCATTGAACGGATTTAATTGAACGGATCTGAAGGTTTCCTCCCACAAACTTCAATGCAGATCCATTCATGACTGCCCGGCCTGCAACAAGGCCGGGCTTTTTTTTGAAATTTGGGGCAACAGCCCCTATATGTAATTCAGAAGGAACGCGGGGCCCCGGTCGCGCGTTGCTTTTTTGATTGAGCAACCCTGACAGGAGACCCATGCCTTATACGATCCAAGCTGAAAACACCGACCTTTTTTCCATCGACGCGCAAGGTGAACTGAACCCAGACAACATTCCCGAAGCCGTTGACCAGATCATGGAGCAGACGAGCGAGGAAGACCCTGGAAGTTTGCTGGTGCGGTTGCAGCATATGGATCTCGGCACGCTCCATAATGTTGCAAGCAGTTGGTCCCGGACCGCTGAATTCTTCGCCCTCCAGAAGCGCTTCAACAAGGTGGCCGTTCTGACGGACCAGCCTTGGGTGCGCCAGTCGGCCAAGATGCAGGCCGTGGCCCTGCCCGATACGGAATTGAAGGTCTATGACCTGGCCGATGAGGCCGATGCCCGCGTGTGGCTGGAAAAGCAGGCAGCGCCAGCCGCTGAGCCTGAACTGGCCTAAACGCGCAACAGCCTTTTAGCCGGATGTAACCGTGTCGCCGTCTTCCTTTGTGAAACTGGCAGGCGGATTGTCCAGCAAGGCGAATACCTTCTCAGAGGGACGGCACAGCGCCGTCCCTTTTTTCGTGACCACAATCGGCCGGTTCACAAGGATGGGATGCTGCAGCATCGCCTCGAACAGCTCTCCCTCCGTAATATCCGGATCGGTCAGGCCGAGTTCCTCTGCCGGGCTTTTGGCGACACGCAGCACATCACTTGGCTTCAGCGTCAGATCATCCAATAGGCGGGCAAGCTGTTCGCGTTGCCACCCACGCTCAAGATATAGAACGATTTCAGGGTCTTCCCCGCTTTCGCGTAGAATCCCGAGAACATTGCGCGACGTACCGCACTCTGGATTGTGATAAATTGTGGGTCTCATACCGGCCTCTCCCTGAACAGCCATCCGCAAAACACGGTGGCTGATACCGCGCCTATCAACTGGGCGGCTATGAAGGGCAATATACTCTGCGGCGCGATCCCGGCAAATGTATCGCTCAACCCGCGGGCGATTGTGACCGCCGGATTGGCGAAGGAGGTGGACGCCGTAAACCAATAAGCGGCGCTGATATACAGCCCCACCATCATCGGAACAGCCTCTGGCCTGAGGCGCACACCCGCAAGGATGGCTGCAACCAGACCGAATGTGGCGATGCCTTCGGAAAACACCTGCGCGGCGCCGTCCCGCCCATGCGTGGAGACCTGAAGGACGGCCTCGTCAAACATCAAATGCGCTGCCCAGACGCCCAGAATGCCGCCTGCCACCTGCATGGCGAGATAGGCCAGGGCCAGCGGCAAGGTAATCTCCCGCCGCAAGAAGAAGGCCAGCGTAACCACCGGATTGAAGTGCGCGCCAGAGACCGGGCCAAGCATGGTGATCAGCACATAGAGCCCCGCCCCGGTCGCCACGGTATTGGCCATCAGCGCCATGGCCTCGTTACCGCCAGCCAGGCGCTGTCCCATGATGCCACTGCCGATCACAACCGCCAGCAGCAGCGCCGTGCCGAGCGCCTCGGCCACCAGACGGCGCGAGACGGAAAACAACAGCAAGGGTGGCTCAAGGCTCGCGCCAGCATCGATCTGGTGGCGTAGCGCGCCTGTTTGCTTGGTCATACAAATCTCTCCCTCGAGCGCAGACGCATACAGGGCGAGAACATCTCTGACGATGAGGTTTTCAAACAAGTTTTAGTGAACAACATGCGGCGCTTAGCGCAGCTGGGGCGCAGCCTCCAGCACTGCGATGAGAAGGTCCTCCCCGGTCAGCTCACACATGTCTTCCCTCAGGTCACTCGGACGCTGTTTATCGCGTGCCATGTCCAGCAGAACGGGATGGATATAGGAGGATTTGGCAATGGCAGGCGTGTTGCCCAGCGCCTTGGCGGCAGCCTCCGTAACGGCTTTCACGGTGATGCTTTCAGCCTGGCAGAGCGCATCTGCGGCGGCGACACTGCCCTTCCAGGTGCGGAAATCCTTCGCGGTGAAAGACAGGCCCAGAGTCTCCTGAATATAGGCGTTCACATCCTGCGCAGAGGGCCGCACACGGCGGGAGCGGAACAGGAATGCGCCCTTCTCTTCCATCAGGGATCGGATGGTCTTTGCCAGCAATTTGTCACGCACGCTCACACGGCGCGGCACGCCGCCCTTTGCCTTGTAGGCGCAGATCACCTTGTTGCCTTCAAGGGTCACATGAGATTTGCGCTGGCTGACCGCGCCATAGGTCTTGCGGCCGCACTGGCCGATGCGCAGCGCGCCCCTGTCCAGCAGGCGGACAATCGCGGCGAGGCGTCTCTCACGCGGGCAATCGGAATAGGTCAGATCATGCCGCACGCGCCGTCGCAGTTCCGGTAGGGCATGGCCGAATGCCAGCAGGTCGTCAAACTTGGCAGAGCTGCGCGTGGCAGACCAGGTCGAGTGATAGCGGTATTGCAGGCGGCCCGCATCGTCGCGGCCAGTTGCCTGAATATGGCCGCGCGGGTCGGGGCATATCCATATGTCGCTCCAGGCCGGCGGCAGCACCAGGGCGCGGCACCGCTCTGCGCGCTTGCCTTTCAGCGTGTGTCCATTCTCGTCCTGATAGGTAAAGCCCTTGCCGCATTTGCGGCGCGTCCAGCCCGGCATTGACGGGTCAGCCCGCACAAGGCCAATCGCCTCAGCGGTGATGCCCTCGCGGCACAGCGTTTCCGGATCTGCACTGAAAGCCATTGGCGTATCTCTTGCGCGGGAATGCCGGGATCAACGACCCCTGTCGCAAAAGAGTTCCCATGGGAGACGCAGATACTCTCACCCATAGGGAAACAGTCTCTAAACCGCCTCACTTACCGCTTTCAGTTTTTCGCGGAGTTCGGGCCAGGTGATCTCGAAGAGTGGGTCTCCGTCGGCGCCGGATTGGTCCAGTTTTCTGAAGCCGAACATCTTGCCCATGCGGACGATGCTGGGGCGTTCCACCTGCATGATGAAGGGCACGGTCTCAAGATCAAAGTCCGAGGCGACGCGCCAGATGTGGTGAACATGGCTGCGGATAAGGGTGCGGATTGCCTGCGTTCCGCCCGACTTGCCCCCCTCCGGGCGATAATCCGTCAGCATACCAATGGCAAACAGCAGGATGCATCCGCACGGCTCACCGACAGAGGCAACGGCGATGTCCATGACATCATGATCAGACAAGGCCCCTCTCTTGTACAGCAAGGTGCCCGTTGGATTCAGGGGAATGACCATGGAGATGCCCATACGCTGGCCGGCTTCATCCAGCACATAGGCAAAGCTTTTGGGATAGCGGTCCTGAATGCTGGTATTGCGCAGCAACTTGTCCACATAATCGCCTGAATAATTAGCACTTTCCTCGAAGCATTCCGCATTCATGCGGCTGAATTCTTTCAGGGCGTCATTGTCGGACACAATTTGCAACTCATCGGCCGGAAAGCGCAGCTCGCCATGTTCGGTCAGCCTACGGAGGTCTTCCAGAAGATAGCTCTGGCGGTTTGTCTGAAGGCCCTTCACCAACTCACCCGCAGGGTTGCGCGTCAGCATGTAGCGAAGCAGCGGCATGGCAACGACGATACTGAGGGTCACGGCCTGGGCGAGCCCCACCGTGTTGAAGACGAGCGCGCTGGTATGGCCTGCCTCCTGTGCCCACGCCCCAAGTGACGGGCTAAGCGCCGCCGCAGCGCGTATGAGTGTGCTGATGACCAGCACAGCCAGCACGCCAATCCATATCCATCTCTCAATCCGGGAAAAACCCTTCAGGGCGCCATTCAGCCCTCGAAAAACATGTCCTGACTTCATGCCGCTGCCCTGCTCTCATCGCCTTGCGATGAGGTATTGCGGAAGTCAGCCCGGCGGACAACCGCCAGACCGTTAATGCAGGGCAAATGGGTAAGGCAGACGCCTAGTTCGGGCGCTTTTCTTCGTGGTCGCCGCTCCAGAAGCGTTTGATACGGCCAAGGAAGCCTTCGCTTTCCGGGTGGCAATCGGCGCCTGTGCACTCACAGAATTCGCGCATCAGCTCTTTCTGGCGGGCGGACATGTTACGCGGAGTTTCCACGAACATCTCCACGAACAGGTCACCTGTATGGCCTGACTGGCGAACCGACGGCATGCCCTTGCCGCGCAGGCGCAGCTTGCGGCCCGTCTGGGCCCCTTCCGGCACGACGACGCGCGCGCGGCCGCCATCAATGGTCGGGATCTCGATCTCGCCGCCCAATGCAGCCGTCGCCATGGGCACGGGTGCGCGGCAGTAGAGGTTCGGGCCGTCGCGCTCGAAAATGTCATGCTCGACGACATCGACGAAGATGTAGAGGTCGCCGCGCGGGCCACCCTGCTCGCCGGGTTCGCCCTCGCCGGACAGACGGATGCGCATGCCGCTCTCGACGCCTGCCGGAATCTTCACCTGCAACTTGCGTTCTTCGCGCACCTGACCGGCGCCGCCGCATTCCTTGCAGGGTTTCTTGATGATCTTGCCCTTGCCGCCACAGCGCACACAGGTGCGTTCCATGGTGAAAAAGCCCTGCTGCGCGCGCACACGGCCATGGCCGTCGCATGTATCGCAGATTTCGGGGCTGGTGCCGGGGGCCGCGCCGGAGCCGTCACAGCCCGTGCAGGGCACAGCCTGGGGCACGAGAATGGTCTCTTCCTTGCCAGCCCAGGCTTCCGCCAGCGTGATCTCCAGATCATAGCGCAGGTCTGAGCCGCGCTGAGGGCCACCACGGCGACGCCCGCCGCCAAAGCCGCCTGCGCCGAACACCTGGCTGAACAGGTCCGAGAAAATGTCTTCGGGATTAACGCCCGCGCCGAACGGATTTCCGCCGCCGCCCCCGCCGCCATTTTCAAAGGCGGCATGGCCAAGGCGATCATAGGCGGCGCGTTTCTGGCCGTCACTGAGCACGGCGTACGCCTCGCCCACTTCCTTGAACTTTTCCTCGGCTTCGGGATTTCCGGCGTTTTGGTCCGGATGGTATTTCATGGCCAGTTTGCGGTAGGCGGACTTGAGCTGTTTCTCGTCCGCATCACGCGCAACACCCAGCACGTCATAATAGTCACGCTTGCTCATGGAATGGCTGCCGTCTTCCAGTGCTGCTAAAACCTCAGCCGGTCATGTGGGGGGATAAGTCCCGCAACGCAAGGGAGGCCTGCAGATTGCCTCAACGGCAGGCTGTAATTGTTGCCTTTATACCCGGGCCTGCCTCAACTGTCGCCGGAGCTGAAGGATTCTACGCCGCCCTCAACCACAGTCGGGCCGCCGGATTCGATCTGCTTTACCGCCAGGCCCCGCTCGGATGTGCCGTCAATGCGGAAACGGAACAGGCCGTTCACACCATAGAAGCCGTCCGGATCAGTCACGCCGCCATAGCTGAGATTGTCTTCCCCGGCGAGGCGCACGGCGAGAGCCGCCGCATCATAGGCCTGACCGGCCAGATCGGTCGGTGCGCGGCCATAGATCCGTCGATAGGTGTCGCGGAATGTCGCCTGATTGGCCGGGTCTGGCGACGCAAACAGGCCGCCGGCCAGCGTTGGCTCTCGCCAGATGCTGGAATCGTCCCAGTAAGACGTGCCGAGCAGCTTCACCTTGCGCATGTCCACGCCATTATAAGGCAGCAGCGGCGCAACAGACAGCAGCTTCACGCCGCGCTCCGGGATCATCACGGCGACGCGGCCAGGGCGGCTGGCCAGTTCGGATTTCAGCACGCTGGCGATCTGGCGCGCTTCGGCGCCTGCCCCGCTGGACGGGTCATAAAAGGCAGATGCCGCCACAACAGCGCCAAGACGGCCCGCTTCATAGCGCATCGCAGCCTCAACCTGGCGGCCATAATCGCTTCTGGGGCCGAGGAAAACGAATGTGTCGACGCCGCGCGCCGCAACATATTCCATCACGCGGCGCACTTCTTCGTCAGGCGAGACAGAGGCGAGATAGGCCCCGCCGCCCGCTGCGCTGCGGTCATTGGAGAACGCGATGACCGGGATTTCCTTGTCGCGGGCAATCTGGCGAACCGTTTTCACATTGGCGCCGAACAGCGGCCCGAGAATGACGTCTGCCTTGTCCTTGATGGCCTCATCGGTGCGGGCCTCTGCAACAGAGGTTTTCCCGGCGGTATCCATCGGGATGATCAGGAAATCCTTGTCGGCATATTCAAACAGCGCCAGCTCAATGCCGGCCAGCATGCTTTCCGCCTCTGCCCGCACATTGGCGTTCGGGTGGGAGAAAGGCAGCATCACGGCGGCGCGCTTGATGTCGCGACCGTCCATGAAAGGCGGGGTCAGGCCGCCATCGCCGCGAACCTTGGCGGTATCTTCCGGCTCTTCCATCTCGCCGACATCGACATCGCCGCGATTATCGCCCAGATCGCGCGGTACGCCGGTGACGGGTTCTTCGCGCGGCTGGCCGGTGCCGATGGGCACAGGTTGGCGCGCCGGAGCACTGGCGCAGGCCGTTGCCAGCAGCAGGGATGCGAGTAGAAGGCTTGGCGCGGGGAACTTCCTGAGCAATGGTTGAAGCAATGTCATCTCCTGATCCTTCTGACTCCGGGGCGATTCCCGCCACGGGCGACTCTATTCCTGCTCATCCGCAGGGGCAACCGCGCGTAACGCTTGCGCCCGGGCTTTATGTCGTTTCGACGCCAATCGGCAACCTTCGAGATATCACGCTTCGTGCGCTGGACGTGCTGGCCGCTGCAGATGAAGTGCTGGCGGAAGACACACGCGTCGCCGGAAAGCTGATGTCAGCCTATGGGCTTAAGGTGCGCCTCAGCCCCTATCATGACCACAATGGGGCAGAACGGCGGCCGGGCCTTATCAAGGCGCTGCAGGAGGGTGCAAAGATTGCGCTGATCTCCGATGCGGGCACGCCGCTGGTGTCTGATCCGGGCTGGAAGCTGGCGCATGATGCGCTGGAGGCCGGGGTGCGCGTCTTCCCCATTCCGGGGGCGTCCGCCATGCTGGCGGGTCTCGTCGCCAGCGGCCTGCCGAGCGACAAATTCCTGTTTGCTGGCTTTCTGCCGCCAAAATCCGGTGCGCGGAAATCTGCCGCCGAGGCGCTGAAGGCAGTACCGGGCACGCTGATCTTCTATGAGAGCGGTCCGCGTCTGGCCGATGCGCTGGCAGACCTGGCCGAAACGCTGGGCCCGCGTGAGGGCGCCGTGACGCGGGAACTGACCAAGATGTTCGAGGAGACCCGCCGGGGCACACTGGCAGAGCTGGCCGCGCACTATGCCGAGGCAGGCCCGCCGCGCGGAGAGATCGTGCTGCTGGTCGGCCCGCCGGGGGAAGAAGAAATCACCCCGGAACAGCTGGACGCCGCCTTGCGCGACGCGCTGGACGGCCAGCCGACCAAGGCCGCCGCCAATGCGGTCGCCGCCGCGCTCGGCCTTCCCAAGCGGGACGTTTATCAACGGGCGCTGCAACTGAAAGCCGGTGACTGAGGGGCCCATGCCTGAGGGACGCGCCCCCTCCCCAAAACGCAAGGCCGCCGAACTGCGCGGCCGCAAGGGCGAGACACTCGCCGCCTGGTCTCTCCGCCTCAAGGGCTATCGTATCCTGGCGCAGCGCGTGCGCACGCCGGTCGGCGAGATTGATCTGATTGCGGAGAAATCCGGCATAGTTGTCTTTGTGGAGGTGAAGGCCCGCACGGGCCGGCTCGCCGCGCTGAACGCGGTGACGCCCCATGCCTGGGGCCGCATCGCCCGCGCCGCCGACTATTGGATGGCCCGCCGACCGCACTATTCCGAACATGGCTGGCGCTATGATCTGATCGCCATCACCCCTGCCCGCTGGCCCGAACACATCAGAGACGCCTGGCGCCCCGGGATGGGTTAAACCTTGGGCTTCGCGAGCTTCCTGTAGACGCGCGTGAACGGGCTCTTCGGCACGGGGATGTAGGGCATCTTGCGTGTGATGGTGGACGGGTTCAGACCGACGCGGAGGATGCTGAAGACGGCAAGCACCAGATAGATCGCCGCGACATACCAGAACAGCGCCGCTGGATGGAGGACACTCATGGCGACGGCGCCTGCGAGCCCGCCGAAGACCGAGCCGAGCCCATGCAGCAGCAACAGCCCGCCGCTGGTCGCGACCGCCTTGCCGACAGCGGCATGGTCATTCGCATGGGCCGCGCAGATGCCAAAGGTGGGGATGATCAGCCCGCCAAAGAAGAAGCCGAAAATGAGCAGCGCGCTTTGCGACACGCCGGCAAAGCTGGCCAGCAGGATCGCCGCCACCGCGCCAGCCACAGAGCCACCGATGATAACATAGCGCCGGTCAATCTTGTCAGACAGGGTGCCCATCGGGAACTGGAACAGGCCCGCGCCGATAATCGCCGTACTCATGAAGACCGCCACCATGGCCGAGCCATAGCCGACCTTTTGCACAAAGACCGGCGCCATGCCCCAGAAGGCGGCATTGGCAAGGCCAGTCAAGAACGCGCCGACGGCCCCAACAGGGGAAACCCGGTAGAGTTCGCGAATGTCCAGCTTTGCGGTTTCCAGCGGCGCGGGAGAACTGGTTCTGGTCAAGGCCACCGGCACCAGTGCGATGGATATCAGGATCGAGACCAGAATGAACAGCTTGAAGCCGGACGGTGCCGAAACCGCCAGAAGAAGGTTACCAATGGTGACGGAACCAAGGTCCACCATTCTGTAGACGGACAGGATCTTGCCGCGATTGGCATTCGTTGCGCGCTCATTGATCCAGCTTTCCAGAACCATGGTGAGGCCCGCAAAGCTGAAGCCCGTCACAAAGCGGAGCAGCGCCCACGGAATTGGCTCAACGAACAGGACGTGCGCCAGCGCGCTGGACGAGGCAATCGAGGCGAGCGCCACAAAGGCCCGGATGTGGCCGACATTCTTGATCATACCCGGCACGAAGCGGCAGCCAAGGATAAAGCCCGCATAATAGGCAGACGTCAGCCCGCCGATTACCGCCGTCGGAAAGCCTTCCAGATCGGCGCGCACAGCCAGCAGCGTGCTTTGCAGGCCATTGCCCGCATAAAGAATAGCCGCCGCAATGAGCAGAGACCCAATTGAAGAAATTGACCTGAACATGGCTGTCTCTGAAGGGTCTGGTGTGGAGGCTGTAAACGGTGCCTGCAGTAAAGCATGCAGGCGCTGACGTGTTCCGCCGTCTTGTGTGGAAAATACTGCGCGGGCGGGCCGTGACACGTAATTGTGCAGGCCTACCCCTTCAAGGGCAGGCACTGCACGCAAATTGACGTGTCCTGTGGCCCGTCAGCCGATCGTCAGAATGGCATAGACCGCCGCCACGGCGATGGCCGCAGCGATCAGGAACCGCACCCATGGCAGGCGGTTGTCCTGGACGTCAGCCTCTTCGAACTCAGCTGCGTCTCGGCGGCCTGTTACCATCGGGCGGACCAGATTGTCCTTGAAGAACACAAGATAGACGGCAATCGCGATGACATGCAGGCAGATCAGGGTGAACAGCACATTGAAGCTGATCTCGTGGATTTTAGCCGCCTGACGGCCGACATCAAACGAGACAAGGCTGGCCAGTGGCCCGGATTCCAGACCATCCGTATCCACCGAGAACAGGCCTGTGCCGAGCTGAACCGCCAGCGACGCCAGCATGGCAAACACGCTGAGCGAGCCAACCGGGTTGTGCCCGAAATACGGATGATGCCTGCCGGCCAGCAGATCCTTCACATAGCCAACCAGCGCGCCCGGCCCCGCCAGCATAGTGGCAAACCGGGCGGTCTTCGTTCCGATCAGCCCCCAGACAAGGCGGAACACCAAAAGGCCCACCAAGATGAGCCCCAGCCTTTTGTGCCAGTCCATGATGTGCTGCTCTGCCGTCCACCACATGGAGGCCACGAGCAGCACGATTGCCCAGTGGAACAGGCGCATTGCGCCGTCCCACACAATGACGCGCGTCGTGTCTTGCGTCATGCCGGATCAGTCGTCCGCGCGGTACGTTTCGTGACAGCTCTTGCAGGTTTTGCCGGTTTCCCCGAACGCAACCTTGATCGCATCGACATCATCGGTCTTCGTCGCTTCGCTCAGCTGTGCGGCTTCGGTCTGGAAGTTGGCGACCTGCTGACTGAAGTCTCCCGGGTTTTCCCAGATGGCCGGCAGGGCATCCGTCTTTACGCCGCTGTCCGGGCCGGAGCCTTCGGGGAACCAGGTGTCCATACCTTCGGATTCCGAGACCAGATTCGCGGCGGCTGTCTGAATGGCTGCCATGTCCGGATCGGAGGATTTCAGCTGGTCGCTGATCGTCTTGAAGGCCTTGCCGTAATTCTTCAGATGGGCCTGACGGGCATCAATCTGCTCTTTCGGGGTCATGCCATTGGCCAGGATGACCTCTTCAGCGCCTGCCTCCGGGGCGGCGGCCGACTCTGGCGCATCTCCCGAGCCACACGCTGCCAAAAGGGAAAGGCCAAGCAGGGCCGCGGCGGCAACAGATGTCTTGCGATGGGGCATGAGGGAGTCTCCTTGAGGGTTCGCTGCATGTATGGATAAGCAAAGCCGGTAACAGGAGCAAGCGTTCCCGCGATCTAATATTGAGACATCCCGCCATCTGTATAACTGTTATGCCTACGAAACCGGTGACCCCTCTCACGCGTATTGAGTTACAAAGGAAATGATAAAAAACAAAGGACTGGGATATGGCTGGCTTGCTGGTGAATGGCGAATGGAAACAAAAGGATGAGTTCGCCGAAGAAGATGGAAAATTCAAACGCCAGGATTCCTCTTTTCGCAACTGGATCACTCCGGATGGCTCCGCCGGACCGGATGGACAGAATGCCGTCAAGGCAGAGCCGGGGCGCTATCATCTCTATGTCTCATATGCCTGCCCGTGGGCTCATCGCACGCTCATTTTCCGCAAGCTGAAAGAGCTGCAGGATCTGATCCCCGTCAGCGTAGTGCACCCGCACATGCTGGATAATGGCTGGGAACTGTCTGACGACTTCCCCGCCGCGACGGGCGACCCGCTCTATGGCAAGAAATATCTGCACGAGATCTACACGCTGGCGCAGCCGCACTATACCGGCAAAGTGACCGTGCCCGTTCTGTGGGACAAACAGGAAGAAGCCATCGTGAACAATGAAAGCGCGGAGATTATCCGCATTTTCAACACCGCCTTCAACGGGATTACGGGGAACACGGAAGACTATTATCCGGAAAGCCTGCACGATGAAATCGATCAGGTAAATGATCGCATCTACGAGACGGTGAACAATGGCGTCTACAAATGCGGCTTTGCCGAAACGCAGGACGCCTATGATGAGAACATCACGCCCCTGTTCGATACACTGGACTGGCTGGAACACCGCCTGTCGACAAATAGCCGAAAATATCTGGTGGGCAACATGCTGACCGAGGCGGACATTCGCCTGTTCACGACGCTGATCCGCTTTGACCCCGTCTATTATGTGCATTTCAAATGCAACATGAAGCAGATCCGCGCCTATCCCGCGCTGAATGACTATATGCAGCGTCTGTACGAAATGCCGGAAGTGAACCCGACGGTGAATTTCGAGCACATCAAGCAGCACTATTACTATTCCCACAAACACATCAATCCATACCGGATCGTGCCGAAGGGCCCGCGGGACAATGTCACCGATCTGGGCATTCGCATGTAGCGGGCCGTCACCCCGTATTTCCCCTGATTGCGCAGCCAGGCGGCGCGCGGCTTACTGCCATGGACACTCCGGACAAGGGAGAGTGACATGGACGGCAGTTTTCCGCTCGCAGAGCCCCTGCTCTGGGATCATTCACATGGCAAGGCAGACGAAGCCTTCCGCGCGGATGTCGATGCGTTTCTCGATGAAGAACTGACCGAGGAATTGCGCATGGCAGGCCGCGCGACGACAGGCCTGAAATCTGCACATTGGGCATGTGACGCCTGGCGCAAGCGCCTGGCAGAACGCGGCTGGTATGCGCCGTCCTGGCCCGTCGAATATGGCGGCGCCGGATGGAGCCCGCAGCAACGCCTCTATTTCGAAAATGCATGCGCCGAGCGCGATGCGCCGATCCTGATGAATTCAGGCGTGCGCACCATCGGCCCCCTGATCATCGCCGCCGGCACCGAGCAGCAGAAAGCGCATTACCTTCCCGCTATCCTCCGGGGGGATCATGAATGGTGTCAGGGCTTCTCTGAGCCTCAAGCGGGCTCCGACCTCTCCTCTCTGGCCTTCCGCGCAACGCGGGACGGCGATGATTTTATTCTGAATGGCAGCAAGGTTTGGACCAGCTTCGCACATTATGCGACGCACATGTTCCTGCTGGCGCGGTGTGAGCCCGGCAGCAAGGGCCGGGATGGCCTGGTCTTCCTACTGGTAGAAATGCATCGCCCCGGCATCCGTGTACGGCCGATTGAGTTCATCAGCGGCGAGAGCGAGACAAATGAAGTCTTCTTCGATGATGTGCGCACGCCAATTGCCCATCGCATCGGCGAGATCGGCGAAGGCTGGAAAGCCGCGAAACAGCTGATGGCGATTGCCCGCGGCAACAATACGACAACCGGCCTGCTGCGCCGGGCCCTGCGGGCTGTGCGGCGCGGACTGGATGATCTGGAAGGACGCTATCCGGCCATGGAAGCGAAACTCGGCGCGATGACCATGAAGGTCGACATGTTCGAGGCCATGGAGGCGCGCGCATCTCATGGCTTGATGGAACTGGAAGAGGCCCCGGCCGCGTCTGCGCTGAAGCTGCTCGCAACTGAGCTGCATCAGGAAATTACAGAGTTCGGGCTGGTTGCCGCACCGGATAGCGAGTTCGCGAAAGCGAAATACTTTGCGACACGCGCCGCGACCATCTATTCCGGCACCAGCGAAGTGCACCGCAATATCCTGTCCCACGCGATCGGTTGTCCTTGAGCTTCATGCCTTGAGCAAAGCCGAAGCATAACAATCGTCACTGCGAATTGGCGTTGGCGGACTCAGATATGATCGGAGTCCACCAGCTGACGTGACGCCTCAGGCGTCTTCCGGCACTTTCGCCTGTTTGCGTTCATAAACGAATTCCGCGCCTTCCAGATCAATCGCCGGCAGCTCATCCCGCTCTCGCCAATAATCCTGTGTATGCTGCCAGATATAGGCGGTGCCCCGTTTCGGCATCAAATGCATGGAGCGCATCAGATAGCCCGGATTGAAATTGTCCGGATCGATCCAGGGCTTGATCTCCATATCCTTGTCTTCCTCGCGCAGTTCCACATGCACCTCGGCCGCGCCGTTGTCGTCCATATGTTTCAGCAGGCGGGAGATGAAATCTCCCATGAGGTCCACCCGCAGCGTCCAGCTGGCGCGGAAATAGCCGAACACCCAGGCCATGTTTGGCACACCGGTAAACATCATGCCGCGATAGGTAATGGTCTGGCTGAAATCGATCGGCGCGCCATCCTTGGAGAACGGAATGTCTCCGAGCACGGACAGGTCGAAGCCTGTCGCCGTGATGATGATATCGGCCTCCAGCTCTTCGCCGGATTTGAGCAGGATGCCCTTCTCTGTAAAGCGGTCGATATGATCCGTCACGACGCTCGCCTTGCCGCTGGCGATGCCCTGGAACAGGTCTCCATCCGGCACGAAAGCAATGCGCTGCTGCCAGGGGCGATAGCGCGGTGTGAAGTGCGGGTCCATCGGGTAATCAGGCCCCAGGAATTCGCGCACACCGTTCAGCAATTGCTCCTTCACGGCGTCCGGCACAGTCTGCGCCAGATGGGTAAATTGCGCCTGATCAAACAGCACGCGGCGGCGCACGATCTCGTGAATCCACTCTTCCTCAATACCCACTTCGCGCAGGGCGTCGGCCAGTTCGTTTTCATTGCGGCCCGGGATGAAATAGGTCGGCGAACGCTGTAGCAGCGTGACATGTTCGCACTCCCCGGCAATCGCGGGCACGACCGTCGCCGCCGTCGCGCCGGAGCCGATGCAGATCACCTTCTTGCCTTTGAGATCCACATCTTCAGGCCAGGTCTGCGGGTGGATGATCTGACCTTTATAGTCGTCCATCCCCTCCCATTCGGGCGTGTAGCCCTTCTCGTGATTGTAATAGCCCTGGCACATCCACAGGAAGTTCGCGGTGAAATACAGGGTCTCGCCTGTGTCTTCGCGTTTTGCCGTCAGCGTCCACAATTTGTCTTCAGAGGACCAGTCAGCCGCCACGATACGGTGACGATAGCGGATGTTCGGGGCCAGATCATTGTCCTCGATCACCTCGCCCATATAGGTCAGGATTTCCTGCGCCGTGGCGATGGGCGTGCCGGTCCATGGCTTGAAGCGATAGCCGAAGGTGTAGAGGTCACTGTCGGATCGGATACCGGGATAGGTGTGCGTGCGCCAGGTACCGCCGAAATCTCCCTGCACTTCCAGAACCAGATAGGATTTATCCGGGCATTGATGCTTCATATGCCAGGCCGCGCCGATACCGGATATGCCCGCACCGACAATCAGTACGTCAAAATGCTCTGCGGCTGTCGCCTTGCTCGATGATGCCATATTTTCCTCCCATGCGCGGCTCTTTGGCGGCCTGCGGTCATTATTGGTCAGAGTAGACCAGATTTTCGGAAGGATTTCACTAGGGATTTGCCCTTAAACTTTTGGATCACCCCGCGTCAGGCAGGTGCAAAGCCCTGTGGCCTTTGCCTTTTCCTTGCCTAATTCCTCAGTCAATTCTCTTGTTTACGCATGGCATTCAGGTAATCGGCAGATATGGCAGGCAAAACAGCCCCCCGAAAATCCGCGCGCGCCATAAAGGTGCCCTCAAAACGCTTCGCGTTCGTGCGTAGCGGACCGGGCAAATATCTGGCGCTTTCCCTGCTGTTCGTCCTGCTGGTCGCAGCGGGCTGGGGCCTGTGGAAATGGCGCTCTCTCTATGCCGGTATGCCCAGCCTGCCTGAAGTGTCAGAGCTGTGGGACGCCAAGCGCGAGCCGGCCATCGAATTCGTGGACCGGAATGGCAATACGCTGGATGTGCGCGGGCCCCGCTATGGCAGGGCCACCGATATCAGCCGCCTGCCGCCACACGTGCCGCAGGCCTTCATCGCCGCGGAAGACAAACGCTTTTACGAGCATGACGGCGCAGACGACGCGGCCATTGCCCGCGCGGCCTGGTCCAATATGCGGGCCGGGGAAACGGTCTCCGGTGCCTCCACCATCACGCAGCAACTGATCAAGAATCTGGTGCTGGATAGCCGGCAGACGATTTCCCGCAAGGCGCAGGAAATGAAGCTGGCCCGCGCGCTGGAAAAGAAGATGACGAAGGATCAGATCCTGTCGCTCTATCTGAACCGGGTCTATTTCGGCGCAGGCCTGTACGGCATTGACGCCGCCGCGCGCTATTATTTCGGCAAGCCGCCGGAAGACCTGACCATTTCCGAAGCCGCGATTCTGGCTGCCCTGCCCAAGGCGCCGTCGAAGCTGAACCTGCGAGAGAACCTCGAAGGCGCAAAATCCCGCCAGCGCTATGTGCTGTCCGAAATGGCAGACCTTGGCTTCATAACGCCTGAACAGGCCTTGGAAGCGGGCGAAGCGCCGATCACCATTATTGATCCGCCGGCCTATGACCCGCAATTCGGCTATGCGCTGGATACAGCGGCAGAGCGCCTGAAGGCCATGCTGCCACGTATTCCGGGGGATCTGGTGGTCACCGTCTCCATCGATCCGCAGATGCAGCAAACGATCCAGGCGAAACTGGCAGAGCGCATCGAGAAAGACGGCAAGGCCTCCAAGGCGTCTCAGGTCTCCGCGCTGGTGATCGACAAGAATGGCCGCGTCGTCGCCCTGATTGGCGGGGTGGATTACAAGGCGTCAGAGTTCAACCGCGTGACCCAGTCTCGCCGCCAGCCGGGCTCTGCGTTCAAACCCTTCGTGTATGCGTCCGCGCTGGAGAACGGCTTTACGCCTTATGACGTGTTCCAGGATGCGCCGCTGTCCATCGGCAAGTGGCAGCCGTCCAACTATACCGGAAATTATCTGGGGCCAATGACACTCAGCGAAGGGCTTGCACGCTCCATCAATACGATCGCGGCGGAGCTTGGGCAGGAAGTCAGTGAAGAGAATGTCATCCAGTTGGCCCACCGCTTTGGCATTACGACAGAGCTGAAGCCCTTCCCCTCCATCGCCCTGGGCAGCCAGGAAGTCTCGCTGTGGGAAATCACGCGCGCCTTTGGCACATTCCAGTCTGGTGGCGAACGGCTGGACCCGTGGCTGATCGACCGTATCGAGAATTCCCGCGGCGACATTCTGTATGAGCGGCCTGATTATAACCGCGACCGCGTCTATGACTATGAATACGCCAAGGAGATGAACGCCATGCTGACCCGCGTGGTGAACAGCCGTGTCGGCACGGGCGGTAGGGCGAAGATCCCCAACTGGACCGTGGCGGGCAAGACCGGCACCAGCCAGGACTGGCGCGATGCCTGGTTCATCGGCTTTACCAGCGCCTATGTTGGCGGCGTCTGGGTCGGCAATGATGATGACAGCGCGATGAACCATGTGACAGGCGGCGGCCTGCCGGCTGATCTGTGGTCTGATGTGATGACCATCGCCCATAGCGGCATGAAGCCTGAGCCCCTGCTGGGCGCAGAAGAAGGCCTGGAAATGAGCGAAGAGGCCGAAGAGCGCATTACCTTCTATCGGGGCCTGGCCCAGGCATTCAAAACCGCCTCTGGCGGGCGCAGTCCGGATGGCAAGAAGGTGCGGGTGATCCGGCAGTAAGCCTCTTCCCCGCGCCGCCCAAAACCCCTAAACAGCGCGCATGTTTGATACAGCTGTCTACGAAACCCTGATGCTGGCCCTGGAAGACGGGTCTGTCGAGATGCCGGACACAGGGCCGGTTCTGTTCCTGCGCGCCGAAGCCTCGCCGCATCTTTCCGGCCTGCCGAAAGACCGGCTTGTCTGCCAGAACAGTTTCAAGCCGGATCATGACGCGCTGAAAGCAGCAGGCTTTGACATGCTGCCGCCGGAAACGGAGACTTTCCCAGCCACGGCGCTGACGCTGATCCTGCCGCCGCGCCAGAAGGACGAGGCCCGCGGCCTGTTCGCTCGCGCCCTGCGCGATGCGCCCGAAGGCGGCATCATTCTGGCCTGCCTGCCCAATACACTGGGCGCGAAGACGAATGAGAAAATTCTGGCCGAGATCGCGGGCGAGACGGACAGCCTGTCCAAGAACAAGTGCCGCGCCTTCTGGACCGTCAAGGACAGCACACAGATCAATCATGCCTTGATCGATCAGTGGATCGCCATCGACTCACCGCAGGAGATGGACAGCGGCCTGTGGAGCCGTCCCGGCCTGTTCAGCTGGAACCGCGTGGATGCAGGCTCTGAAATCCTGGCCGACAGCATTCCGGAATATATCAAGGGCCATGGCGCAGACTTTGGCGCAGGCCAGGGTTTCCTTTCGCGCGAAGTGCTCTCCAATTGTCCGAAGGTGGAGCATATGACCCTGCTGGAAGCAGAGCACCGCGCCCTTGCCTGCATGGACAAGACCCTGGCAGAGTTTGAGAACTGGGACGCCAAATGGGCCGATGCGACGAAGGATGCAGGCGAGCGCCTGTATGACTTCATCGTGATGAACCCGCCCTTCCATGTTGGCCGCGCCGATGCGGCCTCGCTGGGGCAAGACTTCATCCGCGCCGCCTCTCGCGCCCTGAAGACCGGCGGCCAGCTCTGGCTCGTCGCCAACCGCCACCTGCCCTATGAGCAGGTGCTGGGCGAATGCTTCAAGGGCCATGAGATGCTGGAAGACGAAGGCGGCTACAAGATCATCCGCGCCGAAAAGCCCAAGCGGAAACGCTGATGAAGGCCGATCGTCAGCTTGCGAAATATCTGGCGAACCTCGGCTATGGCAGCCGCAAGGAAATAGAGGCCGCCATTCGCAAGGGCCGCGTGACAGGCGAAGGCGATGCGCTGCGCTTTGATGGAGCGCCGGTCGACCCGCCGCCCGGCATGGTCATCCTGATGAACAAGCCGGCGGGCCTTACCTGCTCTCGCCAGGACCAGGGCCGCCTTGTCTATGAATTGCTGCCGCCGCGCTATCTGAAGCGCACGCCCGCGCTTTCCACTGTCGGGCGGCTGGACGCTGACACCACCGGGCTTCTTCTGTTTACGGATGATGGCAAGCTGTTGCACAGGCTGATCTCGCCGAAATCCGACATGCCGAAAACCTATGATGCAACCCTTGCCCGGCCGCTGGAAGGCCATGAGGCAGACCTGTTCGCCAGTGGAGAGTTGATGCTGCGCGGAGAGGACAAGCCCCTGCTGCCCGCCACACTTGAGATTACAGGCGAGCGCACCGCGCGACTGACGCTGACCGAAGGCCGCTATCATCAGGTGCGCCGCATGTTCGCCGCGGCCGGCAACCATGTCGAGGCCCTGCACCGCGCCAACTTTGGCCTGCTCACACTGGGCGACCTGCCAGTGGGCGACTGGCGGCATCTGACAGCGGAAGAAATCGCCGCGCTCGGCTAGTCTTCGCGTTCCAGTTTCAGATTGAAACACGGCGTTTCCTCTGTGTTTTCAACACAATTGGCCGCCGAGCCTACCCCTTCGGACAGCACGCCCCCTAGCGTCGCCCCCCTCGGCGCGCTACATCGCGCACATGGCACAACCTCCCTTGATCACCCTGAATGACCTTCGCCTGTCCTTTGGCGGACAACCCCTGTTCACAGGCGTCAGCTTCTCCCTCTCCAAGGGCGAACGCGTGGCGCTGGTGGGCCGCAATGGCGCAGGCAAGTCCACCTTGATGAAGATCATCTCGGAAAAGGTGGAGGCCGATTCCGGCGAGGTCTGGCGTCAACCCGGCATCACCTATGCCATCGTCGCGCAGGAGCCGGATCTTTCCGGCTTTGACACGGTGCTGGACTATGCCTCGGATGGGCTGGAAGCGGCTTATATGGCCGAAGCGGAGCTGATGGAATTTGGTGTTGAGGCCAGCGCCGATCCCTCCACCCTGTCTGGCGGGCAGCAACGCCGTGCGGCGCTGGCCAAGGCCTTCGCGCAAGACCCCGATGTTCTGCTGCTGGACGAGCCGACAAACCATCTGGATGTGCCGATGATTGAAGCGCTGGAAACGCGCCTCAAGGGCTTTAACGGCGTCGTCCTGCTGGTCAGCCACGACCGGCGCTTTCTGGAGAATGTCTCCACCAACACGCTGTGGCTACGCCAGGGCAAGGTGCTGAAAAGCCCGGAAGGCTATGTGAAGTTCGACGAATGGGCCGAGCAGATCGAGGTGGAAGAAGAACGCCAGATGCGCCGCATGACGACGCAGCTGAAAGATGAACAGCACTGGTTGGCGCGCGGCGTCACCGGCCGGCGCAAGCGGAACCAGGGCCGCCTTGCCCGCCTGAAACAGATGCGCGTTCAGCATGCGCAAATGCGCAGCGCGCTGCAGGATCGCAAGAGCACGGCAGACCTCTCCGTCAGCACCGGCGATTCCATGAGCAAGAAAGTGATCGAGGCAAAGGACCTTTCCAAGACCTTCGATACGCCCAAAGGCCCCTTGGTGATCGCGGCGGATTTGTCGTTACGCATTTTGCGCGGAGACCGTATCGGCATTATCGGCCCTAATGGTGCGGGCAAGACGACGCTTGTACGCCTTCTGCTGGGAGAGATTGAACCGGATTCCGGCAGTGTACGGCAATCCAAGACCCTGCAGGTGACCTATCAGGACCAGACCCGCGACACGCTGACCCCGACAGATACGGTATGGGAGGCACTGGCCCCAGGGGGCGGAGATTCCATCATGGTGCAGGGCAATCAGCGCCATGTGGCCGCCTATGCAAAAGACTTCCTGTTCAAGCCGGAACAGCTGCGCCAACCTGTTGGGGCGCTGTCTGGCGGGGAGCGGAACCGACTGGCGCTCGCCATCGGGCTTGCCCAGTCTTCAAATCTTCTGGTGATGGACGAACCGACCAACGATCTGGACATGCAGACGCTGGAACTTCTGGAAGACATGCTGCTGAATTATGATGGCACGCTGATCCTGGTCAGCCACGACCGGGCCTTTCTGGACTCGACTGTGACCAGCTGCCTGTGCCCTGTGGGCGATGGAAAATGGGTTGTCACAGCCGGGGGCTGGAGCGACGCGCAAGACCAGCTGAAGCATTTCCGCAAGGATGAGGCAAATGCCCAAAAGGCGGAAAAATCCAGAACAGACAATGCACAACGGCCGAAACCCAAGACGAAACTTTCCTTCAAAGACGAGCACCGCCAGAAAGAGATCAACGATCTGATCCCCAAGCTGCAGACGGAGATCAAGACACTGGAAGAGAAGCTGGGCGACCCGGATTTCTATACACGTGACCCTGACGGCTTCGCAAAGGCCTCAGCCCGCACGGGCGCGGCACGTGAAGAGCTCGACATGATCGAAATGGAGTGGCTGGAGATCGAGGAAAGACGCGAGGCGCTTGCCGGCAGCTGATCTGCCCTGCAAGGAACCTTTCCTTAAGGCCGCCGCTTCTAGTTTCACAGACACGTCTAGCGAGTGGATGCCATGCGCCCCTTCCCTGTCATGCTAACCTTGGCCTGCCTGGCGCTACCTGCGGCAACGGCCGTTGCCGCGCCTCCCGTAGAACCCGAAAGAGGCGTTTACCGGTTTGGCGGCACGTATGATTACAGCTTCACAGACACGGCCGAGGCCTGCCAGGCACTCTGCACAGCAGATGAAGCCTGCGTCGCATGGAGTTTCGTGAAGAGTAACAGCGCCGGAAATTCCCGCTGCGAACTGAAAGATGCGGCTGGCACAGCCCAGCGTAATCCATTTGCCTCCTCTGGCATGTCAGCTGCGCAAGCAAAGGAGCTTGTGACCAGATCCGTACCGACCATTTCGGACATTGAAGAGACGTCTGGCGAGGAACTCGCAGGCGGATTGCTCCCCTCTCCCCCGATCCAGGCACCTCATTACTGATACTTTCCGGAAAATTTAGCTCCAGAAACAGGAAAACCCCCGAAATCCGCGAGGATTTCAGGGGCTTTTTGGGTGCGGGAGTAGGATTTGAACCTACGACCTTCAGGTTATGAGCCTGACGAGCTACCGGGCTGCTCCATCCCGCGTCAGTATGTATTACACTTAGGAGACCTGCCCCTGAAATGCAAATCCGGCCGCGAGGGCCGGACAGATCCGCCAGAGCAAGCTCGGCGGCAGGCCGTATACGGCCAAAATCGTCGTAAGTAGAAAGATATGTCTGCAAGACAGATGACTGGGCTCTGCGGACCCGGCAGCGACCTACTCTCCCACGCCTTAAGACGTAGTACCATTGGCGCAAGGGGGCTTAACGACCGAGTTCGGAATGGGATCGGGTGGGGACCCCCTGCCATAACCACCGGGTCGGCGGAAACCAGTCAGGGAATATGAACCAACATGTTCTTTAATCGAGTTTGTGTAGAAGCAAATACGCTTTCAACTACACATGAATTTCAACAATCAAGCCTATCGAGCAATTAGTACCGGTTAGCTTCACGTGTCGCCACGCGTCCACACCCGGCCTATCGACGTGCTGGTCTTGCACGGCTCTCAGGGATACCTGGTTTTGAGGTTAGTTTCCCGCTTAGATGCTTTCAGCGGTTATCTAGTCCACACATAGCTACCCTGCAATGCGGCTGGCGCCACAACAGGTCCACCAGAGGTGTGTTCATCCCGGTCCTCTCGTACTAGGGACAAATCCTCTCAAGTATCCAACACCCACGGCAGATAGGGACCAAACTGTCTCGCGACGTTCTGAACCCAGCTCACGTACCACTTTAATCGGCGAACAGCCGAACCCTTGGGACCTGCTCCAGCCCCAGGATGTGATGAGCCGACATCGAGGTGCCAAACGATGCCGTCGATATGGACTCTTGGGCATCATCAGCCTGTTATCCCCGGAGTACCTTTTATCCGTTGAGCGATGGCCCTTCCACTCGGGACCACCGGATCACTATGACCGACTTTCGTCTCTGCTCGGGGTGTCCCCCTCACAGTCAGGCAGGCTTATGCCATTGCACTCAACGAGCGATGTCCGACCGCTCTGAGCCTACCATCGCGCGCCTCCGTTACTCTTTAGGAGGCGACCGCCCCAGTCAAACTACCCGCCACACAGGGTCCCGGTCCCATCCAGGGACGCGGTTAGACATCAAAGAAATTAAGGGTGGTATTTCAAGGTTGGCTCCACAGCATCTGGCGACACTGCTTCAAAGCCTCCCACCTATCCTACACATAAGTTCTTTAATGCCACTGTGAAGCTGTAGTAAAGGTTCACGGGGTCTTTCCGTCTGACCGCGGGTACCCCGCATCTTCACGGGGAATTCAATTTCGCTGAGTCTATGTTGGAGACAGTGGGGAAGTCGTTACGCCATTCGTGCAGGTCGGAACTTACCCGACAAGGAATTTCGCTACCTTAGGACCGTTATAGTTACGGCCGCCGTTCACCGGGGCTTCAATTCAAGGCTTGCACCTCTCCTTTTAACCTTCCGGCACCGGGCAGGCGTCAGACCCTATACGTCGTCTTGCGACTTCGCAGAGCCCTGTGTTTTTGATAAACAGTCGCAACCCCCAATTTTGTGACCCTCAATCCTGGTTGCCCAAGTTGAGGCCTCCTTCTCCCGAAGTTACGGAGGTAATTTGCCGAGTTCCTTCAACATAGTTCTCTCAAGCGCCTTGGTATGCTCTACCTGACCACCTGTGTCGGTTTCGGGTACGGTCTAATAGGGAGGCTATTTCCAGGAACTTCCAGGCCGCAGACCCAATCCAATAAGGGTCTACAACTTTCGAAATCCGTCACTCATCCCTTGGCCCACGAATATTAACGTGGTTCCCATCGGCTACGCCTTTCGGCCTTACCTTAGGGGCCGGCTAACCCTGCGCAGATTAGCTTTACGCAGGAACCCTTGGTCTTTCGGCGAGAGGGTCTCTCACCCTCTTTGTCGCTACTCATGTCAGCATTCTCACTTCCGATACCTCCAGCAAACCTCACGGTTCACCTTCACAGGCTTACGGAACGCTCCGCTACCACTCATTACTGAGTCCGCAATTTCGGCGAATAACTTTAGTCCCGATACATTTTCCGCGCAGAGGCGCTTGATCAGTGAGCTGTTACGCTTTCTTTAAAGGATGGCTGCTTCTAAGCCAACCTCCTGATTGTCTCAGCACCTCCACATCGTTTCGCACTTAGCTATTACTTGGGGGCCTTAATTGGCGGTCTGGGTTGTTTCCCTTTTCACGACGGACGTTAGCACCCGCCGTGTGTCTGCCACGCATAACTTCTGGGTATTCGGAGTTTGAGAAGGTTTGGTAATCCGGTGAGGACCCCTAGCCCATTCAGTGCTCTACCCCCCAGAGTCTAATCGTGACGCTCTACCTAAATAGATTTCGCGGAGAACCAGCTATCAGCAAGTTTGATTGGCCTTTCACCCCTAGGCACAGGTCATCCGAGAGCTTTTCAACGCTCAACGGTTCGGCCCTCCAGTGCGTGTTACCGCACCTTCAGCCTGCCCATACCTAGATCACTTGCCTTCGGGTCTAATGCTACGTACTCAGTCGCCCTATTCAGACTCGCTTTCGCTGTGCCTACACCTAACGGCTTAAGCTTGCACGCAACACTAAGTCGCTGACCCATTATACAAAAGGTACGATGTCACTCCGAAGAGCTCCATCAGCTTGTAGGCATCCGGTTTCAGGTACTGTTTCACTCCCCTCATCGGGGTACTTTTCATCATTCCCTCACGGTACTTGTTCACTATCGGTCGGTAAGGAGTACTTAGGCTTGGAGGGTGGTCCCCCCATGTTCAGACAGGATTTCACGTGTCCCGCCCTACTCTAAAAGGTCTTCATTTTACGGATACGGGGCTATCACCCACTATGGCGTACCTTCCCAGATACTTCTCCTTATTTCAGACCAGGCCTGGTCCGCGTTCGCTCGCCACTACTAACGGAGTCTCAATTGATGTCCTTTCCTCCGGGTACTTAGATGTTTCAATTCCCCGGGTTCGCTTTTTAACCCTATGTATTCAGATTAAAATACCTCACTATTGAAATGTTAGACACGTCGAGCGCCGAAGCGCTCGAATTATCCAACATCTCGGAGGTGGGTTTCCCCATTCAGAAATCACCGGATCAAAGGATGCTCTCGCCTCCCCGGTGCTTATCGCAGAGTGCCACGTCTTTCATCGCCTCTTACCGCCAAGACATCCCCCGGATGCCCTTTTGACGCTTGATCGTTTTTGAAATCCATGTGCAGTGGAAAACGCATTTGCGGTCCACACACTGGATCTCGATCAGACATGTTGGTTTCTTGCAGACTGACCCTTTGATGCAACTACCTTGCGGCAGCGCACTGTTCGGCTGAAGCTGGACCACTATGAGCACTTGGCTCTGAGCAGCGATCCAGCCGGATCAATCTTTCCCTTACGATGACAAATATCCCGGAAGCAAATGCTCCGGAAACGGATAAACTTCTTTCGTTCGCTAAAGGCGATGGTGGAGCCAGACGGAGTCGAACCGACGACCTCCTGAATGCAAATCAGGCGCTCTCCCAACTGAGCTATGGCCCCGTATAACTGGCAACTGCCAGGTCGCTACCCTGCCCTGCGCAACCGCAGGCTTCGATGGTGGGCCGAGGAAGAGTTGAACTTCCGACCTCACGCTTATCAGGCGTGCGCTCTAACCACCTGAGCTACCGGCCCGTGACTACTCAGGGCCAGGCCCATCGCGGTCTTAGTCGAAGACAGGCGTAATAGCGCCCGCGGGGCTCGCTTAGTGCCCGAGCCTGCCGAATGCAAGCTCAAACAACGAACGAAGGAAGAGAAACGGAGACGGCGCGATAGCCGCATTTGTTTTGTCCATCAAAGTGGACTGTCTATAGAGTTCCAGAGCCTCGCGTGAGCAAGACAATCCGGAACATCCTTAGAAAGGAGGTGATCCAGCCGCAGGTTCCCCTACGGCTACCTTGTTACGACTTCATCCCAGTCACTGATCCTACCGTGGCCGCCTGCCTCCGAAGTTAGCACAGCGTCTTCGGGTAGAACCAATTCCCATGATGTGACGGGCGGTGTGTACAAGGCCCGGGAACGTATTCACCGTGGCATGCTGATCCACGATTACTAGCGATTCCACCTTCATGCCGTCGAGTTGCAGACGACAATCCGAACTGAGACAGTTTTTGGGGATTAACCCATTGTCACTGCCATTGTAGCACGTGTGTAGCCCTACCCGTAAGGGCCATGAGGACTTGACGTCATCCCCACCTTCCTCCGGCTTACCACCGGCAGTTTCCTTAGAGTGCCCACCCAAACGTGATGGCAACTAAGGATGAGGGTTGCGCTCGTTGCGGGACTTAACCCAACATCTCACGACACGAGCTGACGACAGCCATGCAGCACCTGTCACCGATCCAGCCTAACTGAAGGAATCCATCTCTGGAAACCGCGATCGGGATGTCAAGGGTAGGTAAGGTTCTGCGCGTTGCTTCGAATTAAACCACATGCTCCACCGCTTGTGCGGGCCCCCGTCAATTTCTTTGAGTTTTAACCTTGCGGCCGTACTCCCCAGGCGGAGAGCTTAATGCGTTAGCTGCGTCACCGACAGGCATGCCTGCCAACAACTAGCTCTCATCGTTTACGGTGTGGACTACCAGGGTATCTAATCCTGTTTGCTCCCCACACTTTCGCACCTCAGCGTCAGTACCAGTCCAGTTAGCCGCCTTCGCCACTGGTGTTCCACCGAATATCTACGAATTTCACCTCTACACTCGGTATTCCGCTAACCTCTCCTGGTCTCTAGACTTCCAGTTTCAAATGCAGTTCCAGGGTTGAGCCCTGGGATTTCACATCTGACTTAAAAGTCCGCCTACGTGCGCTTTACGCCCAGTAATTCCGAACAACGCTAGCCCCCTTCGTATTACCGCGGCTGCTGGCACGAAGTTAGCCGGGGCTTCTTTACTAGGTACTGTCATTATCATCCCTAGCGAAAGAATTTTACAACCCTAAGGCCTTCATCATTCACGCGGCATGGCTGCATCAGGCTTTCGCCCATTGTGCAAGATTCCCCACTGCTGCCTCCCGTAGGAGTCTGGGCCGTGTCTCAGTCCCAGTGTGGCTGATCATCCTCTCAGACCAGCTATAGATCGTCGCCTTGGTAGGCCATTACCCTACCAACTAGCTAATCTAACGCGGGCCGATCTTTCACCGATAAATCTTTCCCCCGGAGGGCGTATACGGTATTACCACTCGTTTCCAAGAGCTATTCCGTAGTGAAAGGTACGTTCCCACGCGTTACTCACCCGTCTGCCACTATGTCGTTCGACTTGCATGTGTTAAGCCTGCCGCCAGCGTTCGTTCTGAGCCAGAATCAAACTCTCAAGTTGAGTGTTGATCTGACGAAACCATCCATTGGAATATGGACGGTTACTTAAGCTGTTAAGCATTTAAGTATTGCGTTCTATTGACGAGAAACCCTTAGTCACAAAGACCAGTTTGACCTGGTCGATGGAAAAAGAATTTTCTCTCAAGAAACGCATCCGTCGTGATCGTTTGGAAAGGCCGAAGCCTTATCCGCAAGCCATCACGCCGCCTGCGTTTCTCTTCCTAATCTCTTACGATGTCAAACAGCGTGGAACCGAAGCTCCGAAGGTCTCCATCAGAAGGCCGTGGCCCCGTCCGGAAGTGGCGGCTTATATGAGCCACCGAATTGCCCGTCAACACTCTTTTTTGCGCTTTCTGCAGTTAGGTGTTTGACCACCGCTCTGCCTGAATTTTAGCGCAAAAGAAGCTGCTTGCCGAAATGATCCGGCCCGCAAATTCGAGCGTTTCGAGGAACCGCATATATAGCCCCTGTTCGACGAAAAGTTCAAGAACTTTTTCACCAACCAGCTGAGCTTTTCAGCGGGCCCGCTTCAGAGCGAAGAGCTCTTAGGCGGAAGTGGCGGCTTATATGGGCCGCCGTTTCCCCCGTCAACCTCTTTTCTGCGGCCTTTGCAGTGAGGCAGCGAACCGCCAGACCTGCATTATAAAGACCAGAGAAGAACCTTGTGACCGATCCAAAGAACGGCCTGAAAGTTCAGGCTGCTGGGGCCGAACCAGGAACCAGTTGAGCAAGGGATAAAACCTCGTAACCTCAATTGATTTCCCGAACCGGAATCTGCGTTCCGAAGCCGTGGCCTCGTCTGCAGAGTGGCGGCTTATATGGGCCGCCCTTTTCTCCGTCAACACCCTTTTTGCGGCTTCTGCAGTCAGTGATGAAAACATCAAAACCGCGTCAGTTGTTCCGCAAACGAATAATCCGTGCCGATATTAAATCGGCCTTTTATATCCAGGCGTTTGGAGCCGAGCCAGGAAGCAGTTGAGCAAGGGATAAAACCTTGTATCTCAATTGTTTTCCCGAACCGGGTTCTGCGTTCCGAAGCCGTGACCCCGTCTGCAGAGTGGCGGCTTATATGGACCGCCCTTCTTCCCGTCAACACCCTTTTTCGCGGCTTCTGCAGTAAATGATGAAATCATCAAAACCGCCAGATTAAGACCGCAAAAGAACCCGCCAACCGATGCTATATCGGCCCGCAAAATCCCGAGCGTGTAAGGGAACCGAGTTAAGGGCTCTGCGTGGGAAAGACGAAAACGTCCGATCCATTTAGAGGCCCGAAATCCGGGCCCGCGTCTGAAACCCGAAGGCCTCGTCAGCGGAGGTGGCGATGTACTCCCCGCCCCCGGTTGCCGCAACCCCATAATGCAGGATTTCTGCACAAAACCGCACAGATTTGTGTCGGCCATGATCCTGCAGCAGGCACTGCAGGATCAAAAACCCAATGAAGACAAGGAGTGAGACCTAGTACTGCGCTGACAGGTAAGACTTCATCGCTTCTGCCTCTGCTTCAGTGGCTGCGATCTTCCACTTCACCAGGTCACCGATGGAGATGACGCCGATCAGCTTTTCGGCGCGTAAAACAGGCAAATGGCGGATACGGCGATCCGTCATCAACTGCAGGGCTTCCTCAATCTGGGTCACCGACTCGATGGTAATGACGTGACGGGTCATCGCATCACCGACTTTCAGATCCAGCGCTTCGGCGCCGCGGCGCGCCACATGGCGTACAATGTCACGCTCAGACAGGACGCCAACAATCTCTCCGTCATCGTCCAGCGCCACAACAGCGCCGATTCGACGACTATCCAGTGTCATTGCCGCCTCTGATAAGGATTGATCCGCCTTAACGGAAATAATCTCGAATCCCTTGTCGTTCAGGATCTGGTCCAGTGTCATCCACGTCCTCCCATGATGCGCGGTGCCCCTGCGACACCGTCTTGTTTTGCCACATCATAGCATATTTGACGCTTGGAGGCGATTGCTGACCTAAATTCCCGCTCTCTGGCGGCGTGTCAGCATGTACCGGAAGAGAATCGCTCCTACGGCATAGCCCCCAATATGGGCCTGCCAGGCAATCTCGGCGCCGAACATGGAAGGCCCCAGGAATGCCAGCACCGCATTGGCCACCACAAATACTGCTGAAACGGTCAGAAACTTGCGACTGAGCAGATTCGGGCCATTCTGAAGCAACAGCACAGCAGCAAGATAGCCGGACACCCCGCCAGACGCGCCAATTGCCGGCGGGCCAGACGGAAAATGGGCGAGCAAATGAGCGATTGAGCCTCCTGCCACGCTTACCAGGAAGAGAATCAGGAAGGCGGCATTGCCTCCCATGGTGCTGCGAGAAACCCGCTGCAGCACAAGATAGACGGGCTTGCCGAGCGCAATCAGCATCACGGCATTCATCAGAAGATGAGACCAGCTTCCATGAACGAAGGCCGTTCCAACCAGCGGAATCAGCGCGGCCAGCGCATTTCCATAGGGTGGATAGGCCTGCGGACCGACATTCACGCCTGCCCAGCCCCAGAATCGCTCAGGGAAAACAGCCCCGACATCCACAAAGAAGCCATCAAGCGACTGACCGCCCAGCAGCCTGATCACGTGCGCCACGACAAGGCTGAGCGCCAGCGCTGTCACCAGCGGCGGGGCATTGATAATGGGGGGCGCTTGCCGGGACTTTGGCATAAAGGCCTGCTCCTTGTAAGAATCTGCCCTAATAGATGGTGTTCCGGGCCCAATTTCCACCCCGAACACACCTGAAGCCACAAAACGCGGGAAGCTCATTCAGAAAAGGTGCCTCTTTCCGACAGAAAATTGCGCCCTAGTTCCCCTTACATGCTGATACGTGTCTTCCTTGCCGCCCTCGCCCTTTGCTTTGCCATCTTCGGGACATGGTCGATTCTCGACCCCGCCGCGATGGGAGCCTCCCTTGGCGTCACCTTTGCCGGCGGAAACGGCATCTATGAAGCCCGGGGCGTTTATGGCGGCGTCAGCTTGGGCGCGGCATTACTGCTGCTCTCCGGAGTATTCAGGGAGCGGATGATACGCCCGGCACTCTGGTTTGTCGCGGCTTATATGGGTGGCTATACGTTTGCCCGAATTGCGGGTCTTATCGCAGGCGATAAACCGACCACTGATTTTATCCTGTTCGCTGCATTCGAGGTCGTTTGCATGATCCTCGCGATCATCGCACTCAAGGCATACAAACCAAAATAGCCCCTGCCCCGAGAATTACCGGCAAAAGAAAAGGCCCCGCCAATGGACGGGGCCTTCTTTGTCTCGGTCCAGGCTTAGGCCTAGAAGCTCTTGCGCACAGTCACGCCATAGGTAGCTGGCTGGTTCGGATATCCCGATAGCGAGCCTTGCTGTGCCACTGCCGGGAAGGCAACCGTGATGTACTCATCATCAAAGATGTTACGGCCCCACAGAGTGACGCTGAGCCCATCCTGTGTGGTGAAGCCGGCAGAGGCATTCACCGTGCTCACTTCCTTCTCCATGTCGATCAGGGCCTGATCTTGCGGATCATCGAAATAATCTGACGGGCTTTCATACTGCCAGTCCGCCCGGATGAAGGAATCCAGGGAATTGACCGTGAAGCTGTAAGTCGCTGCCAGAGAGGTCGACAGGTCCGGAATGCCATAGGGCTTCCGGCCGCTCAGATCTCCGGAGGCAGAGTTCGGGAAGCTGTCATAGACAGGATCCAGATACGTGCCTGCCGCAGAGACGAGCAACTGGTCCGTCACATTCCATTGAATGTCTGCCTCAACGCCCTGGGTCGACTGCTTGCCGGCATTGGTCAGCGCAAAGCCCGTACCGGTGAAGGCGTTGGACTGGAAGCCTTCAATGGTCTGGTCAAAGATCGCCACGTTGAATGCGAAATTGCTGTAGGCGCCTTTGATACCAAGCTCATAAACCTCGGAGTCTTCCGGGCCGGCATACCGCGTGCCTTGCGTCAGGTTCGGCGTCAGCAGCCCGCCCTGCGCCAGGAGGGCATAGCTGGCGGCTGTCGGGCGGCTGTCGCGGGAGAGGTTCCACGAGGTTGCCTTGAAGCCGGTCGCATATGATCCGTAGAGATTGATATTGTCTGTCAGGTCATAGGCGAGGCGCAATGTGACTGACGTATCCTCATCATTGGTAGAGCCTCCTTCCACCGCATTCGGGAAGTCCAGGAATTGCGGGAAGAATTGCAATTGCTGGAGGCTGCCCGTCGCACCGGCGGCTGTCGCCTGCATCGCGGCAAAGATATCAGGGAAGTTCGTCGCAAAGGCTCCGACAGCTGCCGGATTGGTCGGGTCAACACCTGCCTGGATCAATTGACCGCCAAGCGTGACCTGCTGGATGCCAGGAGCCAAGGGATCAAGATCCACGGCAGCAAACGCGTCGGTCGACACGACGTTCGCAAATGCGTCCTTGTTATCCTGGGTATAGTTCAGGCCGAACGTCGCGGTCAGGCGATCATTGATGTGGTAATCAACCGTCCCGAAGAGAGAGGCCGCCGTGTTGTCCTGGCCGTAGGCCTCCGTCATGCCCTGTCCAGGCTGGAAGAATGTGCCCGGTGCCACACCGAACACGGTCGGCTCCAGCCCCGTCAGAAGGCCGGAAGACAGGATGTCTATATAACCGCGGATCTGGCTGCCATAGAGCAGCTGGTTCTCGATATCGACACTTTCGTCGAAATAGAAGGCACCAACCATCCAGTCGACCGGGCCTGTGCCGTTGGACGTCAGGCGGACTTCCTGTGTAAACGTCTTGATTTCGGTGTCGTTCGAGTTGCGGCTCAGCAGGTCTGCACTGGTGAAGTCAGAATCCTGATCGGTGGTCAGCTCGGATTTGCGATAGGCCGTAATGGACGTCAGCGTAAACGCGCCCATGTCGAAATCGCCCTGCAGAGACACACCGCCATTGGAAATCTGGTTGGTGGACGGGAAATTGTAAGCCACTTTGTAGGCGAACGGATCTTCTGCAACAATCTGGCCACCCAGCGCGACGACAGCTGCACCGGTCGGGCCATTCACGACGTTTGCCGCGATACAGCAAACTTCATCAATCTCGTCATAATCGGCGATCAGGCGGAAAGACATGTTGTCGGTCGGCTCAAACAGCATCTCGCCGCGAATGTTCCACCGGTCACGTTCGTTGGAGGGGACGCCAGAGCCGATATCCTCGGCATAGCCGTCACGGGTATTGTATCCGCCGCCCAGGCTGAAAGCGAGATTCTCGCTGATCGGACCGGTGACATAGCCGCCAAGACGATAGCCATCATAATTGCTGATCGTGCCTTCGACGTTTCCGCCCCATTCATATTGAGGCTTCTTGGTGATGATCGAAATCACACCGGCAGAGGCGTTCTTGCCGAAAAGAGTGGATTGTGGCCCGCGCAGCACTTCGACACGCTGAATATTCGGCAGGTCAGAAATCTGCGAGGCAGAGCGCGAACGATACACGCCATCAATGAACACACCGACGGACGGCTCGATGCCGGCATTGTTGGACCCGTTACCAAAGCCGCGAATGATGAAGTTCGTATTGGCCGAAGACTGCTGCTGGCTGACGCGCAGGGACGGCACGATGGATTGCAGATCACCGAGATCAACAATCTCTGACTTCTCAATCACGGACTCATCCACAACGGACACAGCCACGGGCACATCCTGCAGGGTTTGTTCGCGCTTGGTCGCGGTAATAGTGACCGTCTGGAGCGTGCGGGATGTGTCTTCGTCTGCATCCTGGGCAAATGCCGGAGCGGAGATGGAGGCAATAGCAGCGAGGCCTGCGCCCAGGCAGAGCGCGGACTTGTAACTGGACGCGCGATCAGCGCGGAATTTGGCAATTTTCACTTAGTTTCCCTTTGAGCAAGATTTCTGTTCAGGAGGTTTTACGCTTCGGTTGTATTTATTATTGCCTAGGGTCTAAGCGGTTCGGATCGCTTTGCAATATGTAACGGCAAGTCAACTCTGACATAGCCATTACAGGATGACACAATAACCACAGCCTGACCTGATCACGGGCAGGCGTGTACCGTCATGAGACTCCTCCACACGGCATCTTTTGCGGGGCGCATCCCCTCCCCTGCCGGAATCCCACAGAATCAGGTCCTAAAACACCTCAGCGGGGAAAATGACCTGAACTCCTGACAGGATATTCCCGCGCGGCGGGAATGCGGCAGACTGGAACAGATATTGCGGAAGAGAGAGCCGAACTGGCCCGCACGGGCCTCGCGCATATCTGATGGAGCCTCCGCTCAATATGGAAGACCGATCTATTCACCCTAATACCAGGATCCTGCTGGATGCCTGGCGTCGCATGAACGCTGCCCCCGAGGAATTTTCCCTTCATGGTCCGCGCGCGAATGAACATCCTGACCTTCTCACGAACCTGTTCGTGATCCAGGCAACGGGGGACGGCGCATGGGAGTTTCGGTCCGCCGGCGATGGCCTTCGCGCTCTGCTTGGCAGAGAGCTGGCCCACCATGATTTTCTTACTCTCTGGACCGGCCCTGACCGCGCGATGATGACAGGTTTCCTGGAAGCCGTACATATGGACGGCGGACCAGGTGTCATTCGCGGGCGTGGTGAGACCCTGACGGGACAGCGCGCAGAAGTCGAAATTACGGTCATGCCGCTCGCAGAGTCTCAATCAGGCTCACGCGAAAACCGCTTCCTCGGGCTCTATCAGACACTGGGCGGTGTCCCGACCCTTCGAGGGCGCCCGATATGGCGTCACCGGATTTCCATGCTGGTGCCACCGGATACCCGCCCCGAAAGCCCTGCGCTGAAGGTTGTCTCTTCAAACGACTAGACTGTCCGGGGCGGTGCCTTTCCAGGCTTAGGCGAGTTCGACCTGCGGTTCTTCCGCCGCAAGCGGCGCCTTCTTCAGGATCATGTCGGCCGCCTTTTCCGCGATCATGATGGTCGGCGCATTGGTGTTGCCACCGATCAGCGTGGGCATGACGGACGCATCGATCACCCGCAAACCCTCAACGCCTCTCACGCGTAGCTCTCCATCAAGCGGACTGTCTTCCGAGACGCCCATCGCGACTGTGCCGACCGGATGATAGATCGTCTCGCCCATGCGGCGCACGAAGGAGTTGATCTCTTCATCGCTCTTCACGCTCTCACCGGGCATGATCTCCGCGCCGGTCAGCGCTTTCAGCGCGTTCTGAGAGCAGATATCCCGCACCATTTTGACCGCTTCGCGCATTGCCCTGCGGTCTTCCTCGGTTGCCAGATAGTTTGGATCAATGGCCGGCGCATCAAATGGATCGGATGAGGCGAGGCAGACTGTGCCCCGGCTTTCCGGCCGCAGCTGGCATGCATGTACCGTATAACCATCCTTGTCGGCCTCGTGCTTGGCATGGTCCATCATGATGGCATTGACCAGGTGAAGCTGGATGTCCGGCATTTCCAGGCCTTCACGGGATTTCAGGAAAGCCCCCGCCTGAAGATGGTTGTCGGCTCCTGCGCCCGTCTGGTTGATCAGATACTGGATGCCCACGCCCAGCTTCTTGATGCCTTTCTGCATGGAATAGGCAGACAGTGGCTGGGTCATTTCGTGAATGATGGTCAGGTCCAGATGGTCCTGAAGGTTCTGCCCCACTTTGACAGACTTGGCTTTCGTCTCGATGCCGAACCGCCCCAGATGCTCCGGATTGCCGATGCCGGACAGTTGCAGCAATTGCGGCGACTGCACCGCCCCGGCACAGACCAGCACCTCTCCGGACGCGTGGATCTCCTGGGCCAGACGGCCCTTGCCTTCCACCACTTCAACCCCGGTGGCGCGGCCATTCTCGATCAGCACGCGTGTCACCAGCCCGGTGGAGATGACCGTCAGATTCGGACGCACGCCGACAATCGGGCGCAGATATCCGAAAGACGCACTCCAACGCTCGCCCTTATGGATGGTGCGTTGATACCGGCCGACACCTTCCTGGTCCGCGCCGTTGAAATCCTGTGTTGTCTTGTAGCCGGCCTCTTCCCCGGCCTGCAGGAAGGCCCGGTAAATCGGAGAATTCATCGGGCTTTCGGAAACCTTCAGCGGGCCCGCGCCGCCATGGAAGGCATTATCCCCGCCTTCATAGCCCTCAGAGCGCCGGAAATACGGCAGCACATCGCCATAGCCCCATCCCTTCAGGCCCATCTGGGCCCATTGATTATAGTCCCCCGCATGGCCACGAATATAGACCATTCCGTTGATCGAGGAGGAGCCGCCCCAGCCTTTTCCGCGCGGCCACCACAGCTTGCGACCGTTCATATGCTTCTGGGGTTCGGTCCAGAAACCCCAGTTATAATCGTTTACATCCTTGATCAGGTTTCCAACCCCTGCGGGCATGCGCACCATGAGGGAGTTATCTTTCTTGCCAGCCTCAATCAGACACACCTTAATCGCGGGATCTGCAGATAATCGGTTGGCTAGAGCGCATCCGGCGCTGCCCGCGCCCACAATAATATAGTCATAGGTTTCCACCTCTATTTCCTCCGGTTTGTCATCTCTGGTTAACGGATTCAGGTAATCCTTCACCTTCCCACAACAGTTTGTGAATGAAACTCCAGTAAGTAAAGACTTGTGTGGGGGAAGATGAATGCGAGGCCAGGAGGCCTACAGGAGTGAAGTTTATGTCTGCACCCCAGCTGTCTATGACGCACACAAGCCCGTTGGCGAAATCTGAGCGGGACCGTCGTCAACACGAACGTATCGATCTTGAGATCGGCGGCTGTTATCTTGATGAGGAAAGTCAGGACCATCGCCTGGTCACTGAAAACCTTTCCTGCTCCGGCGCCTTGATGCGCGCCGCAACCATCCCTTCCGAGGGCTCAAACGTAATCTGCTATTTCGACGACCTTGGTCGTGTCGCTGCAACCGTCGTGCGCACGTCTGACGACGGTTTTGCTGTGCAGTTCAACGTCGTGCCGCACAAGCGCGAGAAACTGGCCAATCGCCTGTCCTGGCTGGCCAACAAGGATGAGAGCGAACTTCCGGAAGAGCGCACAGCCCCGCGCTATCCGACGAGCGGACATGCCCAGGTCATCCGCAAGAATGGCCAGCATCTGGCCTGCAATGTCATCGACATTTCCCTGACAGGTGCCAGCCTTGAAACCCACGGCCCCCTGCCAGCCATCGACGAGATCGTGACGGCAGGCAATCTTCAGGGGCGCGTCGTGCGCGTTGGCGAAGGCAATTTCGCCATCAACTTCCTGCGCAAGGATGAACGGGAAGACTAATGCCAGACCGGATCAGTCGATCCGTTTCAGGCTGTCGCGATGCCGCTTCCAGTTCTCGACATAATGAACCGCTGACATCTTGATCACCTGGATCTGGTGGTCGGAAATTTCCTTCACAACCTTCCCGGGCGCTCCCATTACAAGGGAGTTGTCCGGGATTTCTTTTCCTTCCGGAAGGAGCGCGTGGGCGCCGATGATGCAATTCTTGCCGATCTTGGCATTGTTCAGAATCGTGGAGCCGATGCCGATCAGCGTTTCCTCGCCAATCGTGCAACCATGCAGCATCACCATATGACCAACCGTGACATTTGCCCCAATGGTGAGCGGACAGCCGACATCGGTATGCAGCACGCTGCCATCCTGAATGTTGGAATTCTCGCCAATCGTGATCGGGTCATTATCCCCACGCAAGGTTGCGCCATACCAGACTGAGGCATTCTCCTTGAGAATGACATTGCCCATCACCTGGGCATTCTCCGCAACCCAGTAATTCCCGCTTTCCGGCAGGATGGGGCGGGTTCCGTCAATTTCGTAGATCGCCATGGGTCTGGGGCCTCCTTATTTCGCAAACGGAATTATTGTTTAATCTTCTGATAACCTTGCTACACTCTAATCATCAACAGATTCGGAGTTGGAGACGGTCATCAGCAGACCTTGTCACACCCCGCCGCCCGGGCGTCCAGCCCAGGAACTGGCTTCACCGCCCTCGGGGCGTCAGGCCTCTTCTTCCTCCCAGTTTCCACCAAGCCACTGTGCGTTCTTGCCAGTGGCTTTTTTCTTGCCCGCAACCAAGGAGTCCACCCATGGGTAAACGCAATGCAGCGAAGCGAATGAAGCAAGGGTCTGAGGTCAACCTGAATGGTTGGTTCGAGGAAGGCTCCCGCGGCAAGAGCCCACAATTGCACGCCATTGAAGGTGGCCGGGGCTGGCACCCGGATGATGCCGATGGCAAACAAACTCATCAGCGATCGGAAAATGGGCGCACACAGCGTTACCAGAAGACGGTGAAGCCGCGGTCTGAAAACCAGGCACAGCTGATGAAGGCCATTGATGATCACGCTCTGGTCGCCGCGCTTGGGCCCGCTGGCACCGGCAAGACTTATCTCGCTATCTGCAAGGCGGTTGAGGCCCTGCAGAAAGGCAAGGTCGCGCGGATCATTCTCTCGCGCCCTGCGGTGGAGGCTGGCGAGCAGATCGGCTTCCTGCCCGGCGCCATGGAAGACAAGCTCGCCCCCTATCTGCGCCCACTATATGATGCCCTGTCGGACAGGCTGTCTCCAGGACAGCTGAAGCACATGCTGGCCGAGGGCGTCATCGAGATTGCCCCGATTGGTTTCATGCGGGGACGTACACTGAACAATGCCTTCATCGTTATTGATGAAGCGCAGAACTGCACCTACACGCAGTTAAAGATGCTGCTGACACGCCTTGGCTGGCACTCCACAATGGTCATCACCGGAGATCCGGCGCAAAGCGATCTGCTGCCGGAGTTTTCAGGCCTCGCCAATGCGGCGGAGCGTCTTGAGAAACTTGGCGGCGCCGCTGTCGTCAAGCTCGAAGGCAAGGACGTCGTCCGCCACCCCCTTGTCCAGGATATGCTGGACGTTCTGTAGAGTAACTTCGCTCTCCTCCAACCCGCCGGACTTGCCATCCGGCGGGCTTTTTATTGCGCCACGCGCGCGCCTCCCCACCCCCTACCCGGCGGTGTCTGGCTTGTTATAACATGATAATGATTTTCATTTGCAATTTGAGCTGGTGCATCATATTTAACGGGCAGGATAAAAAATCTCGTGCAAAGCCATAAGGCTCGCGCACGCACAGAGAGGGATAAGGGCGGCCTGCCAGATCAGGGCACCACAGGATGACATGACCGATACTCAGCAAAACATGCAGGGCGAATACTGGAACAAGAGCGGGGCAGAGCGTTGGCAGCGCAATGCCCACCATCTGGAGCAGGCCCTTTCTCCGTTCTCAGCCGAAATTATCGGCCATATCGCCCCCGCACCGACCGACAACATTCTGGATATTGGATGCGGCACCGGTGACCTCTCGACAGATCTGGCGCGTTTGACACCTGGTGGCCAGATCGTCGGGCTGGATATCTCTGCGCCGCTGCTGGAAACGGCCCGGAACCGGAATAAGGATGCGCCGCTGCCCAATCTCTCCTTCAGTCTGGGAGACGCCTCCACCTGGCAGCCAAACGCCTCTGTCGATGGGGTTGTGTCCCGGTTTGGCGTGATGTTCTTCGAACAACCAGAAGCCGCTTTTGAGAATATCCGCAACATGCTGAAACCTGGCGGGCGCATGGCGTTTGCCGCATGGGCCAGCATGGAGGAAAATGAATGGGTCTCTGCCCCTCTGAACGCCGTGAAAGCCTATCTGAACGAAACCAGCCCTGGCCCGCTGCCCGTGCCGGCACCCAACACACCTGGTCCATTCGGTCTGGCAGACCGCAACCGGATTGAGCATGTTCTGACCAGTTCGGGCTGGACGGACATTAAGATCTCACCCTGGGTCGGGCATTTGGAATTCCAGAGCATGAAGACCCTGGAAGACATTGTGGGCTTCATGACCAGTATGGGCGGTGTGGCGCGTATGGTCGGCAGTGGCCTGATCGAGGCAGAAGAGGCCCGCGCGGCTGTCAGAGATTTCCTGACACCGATCTGGGAAGACGGGACCGCTACGGTCTGGCGCGCCAAGGCCTGGGTCGTGTCGGCCATAAACCCGGGAACAGAATAATAGATGCCCTCCCCCTTGCGGGGGATGTGGCATCCTTGAGGGCGGGCTACTTTCACCGCATGAAAACGCGCATCCTCCTGTCAGCCTTGCTTGGGCTGAGCTTCGCCCTTCCCCTCAACGCCTCGGCAGAGCCGGCCTCACCGGAAGAAACCACCGCCTTTATCGGCACTTGGTCCATCGCCTGGCCGGATGAGTCCGGCGTGATCGTCAATGTGCCGGACGCGACCTGTGACGCCCCGGCCGTGATAGAGCGCATCGACGAAGAGACGATCCACGTTGCGACGCCCGGCGGCGATATGGGAAATTGGGATGTCCGCAGCTTCGATGGCCGCTTTCCGTGGTGGCGCGAGGATGGCCAGTCCCTGGTCTCCGAATGGAAAGGCGAAGATGCGTTTCTGCTGGCCGGAAAGGATCGCACTGGCATCATGTCCGACTGGGACAATGCCAAACAGTGGACCCGCTGTCCGGCAGACGAAACCGAAAGCCAGCAAGACTAGGCTTGTCAGCTGGCACTGCGCTCCTGCGCCCAGTCCGAAAGGTTTGATCGCAGGGAGTCGATCTTTGTGACCAGACCTTTCAGTTCCTCGATCGACATGCCGGTCGCCTCAATGATCTCGGGCGGAATACAGGCCGCTTCGGTCTGCATCGCCTTCCCCTGCTTCGTCAGGCGAATGCGCACTTGCCGCTCATCCTGCGGATCGCGGCCGCGCGAGACATAGCCGAGGGCTTCCAAGCGTTTCAGCATCGGTGTCAGCGTATTGGATTCCAGGTAGAGCTTGCGGCCCAACTCGCCGACTGACTGGTCGTCATGCGCCCACAGCATCACCATCACAAGATATTGCGGATAGGTGAGACCCAGCGCTTTCAGCAAGGGCTGGTAGACGCGGTTCATGGCGTGATTGCCAGCATACAGGCCGAAGCACAGGAAATCATTCAGCACGATGTCGTCACTGCTATCTGTCTGATCTGCCATCTGTTCCTCCTGTCGCGGCAATGGATTTGCCTCTCCTGACAAAATAAGTCGCACGCGATCTTATCGCAAGCCTTGCAAAGGCGAGCACGCGCACATAAATATCACTCACGATTTAATCGTGCACGATATTTATTGACACAGGAGTCTATCATGCCAGTCAAAGTCCTCTACGAAACCAAAGTCGTCGCAACAGGTGGCCGTGACGGGTCAGCCGAAACGCCGGATGGTAATCTGAAACTGAACCTCTCCACCCCGAAAGAACTCGGCGGTGCCGGTGGCGACGGCAACAACCCGGAACAACTCTTCGCCGCAGGCTATGCCGCCTGCTTCATCGGCGCGCTGAAAGCTGCCGCAAGCCAGAACAAACATCTGAAAGTGCCCGCAGATGTGAAGACGACCGCGACGGTCGGCATCGGGCCGCTCGCAGAAGGCGGCTTCGGCCTGGAAGTGGCGTTGGATGTCTCACTGCCCGGCCTTGAACAGGCCGCAGCGGACGAACTGGTGAGCAAGGCGCACCAGATTTGCCCCTATTCCAACGCGACACGCGGGAATATTGACGTCAAACTGTCCGCATCCGTCTGATAACATCCTCCGGAAGCCACCTGAAAATGGCTTCCGGCTTTTCCCCATCACGGGAAAGTCTACAGCATACGTTCTTTCGTGGCCGTGAAGCGGATGTCCGGGTTCTTTTCCTGCGCGTAGCCGACATCCCAGGCATTCTTCGCCAGATAGACCGGCGCACCATCAAGATCCGTTCCGCTATAGGATTTGTTTTTGTCGAGGAACGCTTCCAGGAGCTTCGGATCATCACTGCTCATCCAGCGCGCCACATTATAGGGCGCGGGCTCGAACACGACTTCCAGATTGTACTCTGCCGCAACGCGCTCGATCATCACTTCGAACTGCAGCTGGCCGACCGCCCCGACAATCATGTCAGATCCGATTGTCGGCTTGAACAACTGGGTCACGCCCTCTTCTGCCAGGCTTTCCAGCGCCTTGCGCAAATGCTTGGCTTTCATCGGATCTTTCACCCGTGCACGGCGCAACAGTTCCGGTGCGAAGTTCGGGATCCCGCCAAACTGAATATCTCCGCTCTCGGACAGGCTGTCACCTACACGCAACTGCCCATGGTTCGGCACGCCAATCACATCGCCTGCATAGGCGGTTTCCGCAATCCCGCGATCCTGAGCCAGAAACATCATCGGATTGTGGATGTTCAGCTGCTTGCCCGCCGTCGTCTTCAGACGCATGCCGCGCTTGAACTCACCCGAGCAGAGCCGCAGGAAAGCAACGCGGTCGCGATGGTTCGGGTCCATGTTTGCCTGGATCTTGAAAACAAAGCCTGCCACCGGCTTGTCAGAGGCGTGAATCGTTACCGGTTCGCCCTTCTTCTCGGCCTTCTGATCTCGTGGCGCAGGCGCATACTCATGCAGCGTGCGGAGCAATTCAGACACCCCGAAATGGCGCAGCGCCGAGCCAAACACGACCGGCGTCATGTGGCCGCCCAGAAAGGCCTCTTCATCAAAATCCGGCAACAGGGTGGTCGCCATCTCGGCGCCTTCGCTGAGTTCCTCATAGACGCTTTCGTCCAGAGTGGCGGTCAACGTATCATCATCCCCCGGAATACGCGTGGCCGGGCCAATGCGCGGGGCTTCGCCAGGCTTGCGCTCAAACTGGCAGAATTCCTGTTTCTTCAAATCCATCATGCCGGCAAAGCGCTGGCCGCTCGCGGCAGGCCAGTAAAGCGGCGCGGTATCCAGCTGCAGCTTGTCCTGGATCTCGTCCAGCAGAGCGATCGGATCCTGTGCCTCACGGTCCATCTTGTTGATGAAGGTGACGATCGGGATGTCGCGTAGACGGCAGACTTCGAACAGTTTCAGGGTCTGCGGCTCGATACCTTTTGCGGCGTCCAGCACCATGACGGCGCAGTCAGCTGCGGTCAGCGTGCGGTAAGTGTCCTCGGAAAAGTCTTCGTGGCCTGGTGTGTCGAGCAAGTTGAAGACAAGGCCGTCATACTCGAACGTCATGACAGAGGCGGACACCGAGATGCCGCGATCCCGCTCGATCTTCATCCAGTCAGACGTTGTGCGGCGGGCTTCGCCGCGCGCGGCGACCTCACCTGCGGCGCGGATGGCACCGCCAGCCAATAGCAGGTTTTCCGTCAGCGTCGTCTTACCGGCGTCCGGGTGGGAAATGATGGCAAAGGTGCGCCGCCGGGCGGCTTCCTGTTCATGGGACATGGAAATTCAGGCTCTTTCGTATTCGGCAGAGCCCCTAGCCCATTTGGGCTGGTGATTGAAGGGCTGTCGCTCAGGCAGCCGCTGGCCAGATCTCACCCATATCCGGGGCCTTGCCTTCCCGGTGGTGGCGTTCTCGCAGCGAGGCCAGGATGGTTTCAGGCAAAATGGTCAGGCGTGGTTCGGAAACCTTGCCGTCAAAGGCCGGAAACAGGGCCGCATTCGCGCCGGTCTTGGAAATGATGAGCGAGCCCAGATCCTGCAGCAGGCTATCTTCCAGCCGGATGCCTTCCTTCACATGCTCGGCCACGACACGGGTTGCAAAGGCCAGCGCCTCGCGCGCCCGCATGCCATAGGGATCACCGCAGCCAAGCGTTTTCCAACATTTGGCAAGGTGCATTTCGGGTATGTCGATCTCGGTGATCTGATCATTCATCAGAAACAGCATGATTGGCGCGCCCCAGCTTTGGTTTTCTACAGGCTGGAAGCTGCCGTCTCACGGTTAACAACGGCTTACCGCCGGTTAAAGAGTTCTGTGAAATTACTGCGACTGCGGGCCTTCCACATCCTCTGTCAGGAAGTGCCGGCCCTGCCGGTCCTCGATCTCGACGACCCAGAGATCCCGGTCGCGCTCACGGGCTTTCTTTACATAGGCATCCACGTCCCGCTCTTCCGGGCCGATGCCCTGCACGATAAGGTCCAGAAAGACACGCTCGCCTTCCATGTTCATGCTGGGCGCATAGACTGCGGCTGTGCCGTCCAGCCGGGCCACCTTGACCAGCACATCGCCGCGATGCTCATCCCCCGCCTGCACGACAAAGGCCGACGCACCGCCAACCTCGACCCGCCGGATCAGCGCATCGACCCATAGCTTTGTGGGCAATCTTTCCATCATCATGGCAGCAGTCCTGTATATTGCGGTGACGAGCATACGCGCCGCCTGCCACAAACAGAACACCTATTCCGCTGCATCCTCCAGCGGCTGGATGTCGGCGGGGTTGGCGCGTGGCAGGCTGACTTCCACTTTCGTGCCCTTGCCGGGCTTGGAGTCGATGGTGACGAGACCGCCATGCAGCTGGGCAAAGGAATGCACCACGGCCAGGCCGAGTCCTGTTCCCTGCTTGCCTTTGGAATTGCTGCCCTGCGCGAAAGGCTCCATCACGCGGCGGACATCTTCCGCGCTCATGCCCGCGCCCTTGTCAGCCACGCTCAGCACGACAGCATTGCCCTCATCGCGCGCATCCAGTGTGACGGTGCCGTCCCGCTCTGAATATTTGAGCGCATTGGAGACAAGGTTCTGCCAGATCTGGCGCACGGCACGCGGGTCTGCCTCGGCCCACACTTCATCGCTCGCCTTCAGCTTCATCTTCACGCCCATGCGGTCAGCCTGGTTTTCCAGCTGGCGCATAATGGACATGGCAGAGGCGGTCAGGTCCACAGGTTCCGGCTCCAGCCGCTGGCGGTCAGCCTCGGCCTTGGCGAGATCCAGAATGTCCTCCACGAGCAGCAAAAGGTCCTGCCCGCTTTCATGGATGATTTCGGGATAGTCCTTGTAGGCATCCGGCATCGGCCCGCGAATGCCGGCGCGCATCATGTCCGCATAGCCGAGAATGGCATTGAGCGGCGTTTTCAGATCATGGCCCAGCGAGGCGAAGAAGGCCGTGCGCCCGCGCAGGCGCTCTTCGGCCTCCTGCAGCGCGGCTTTGGTCTCGGTCGCCTTGGCGTGGGATTCGGTCAGGTCGCGCAGCACCAGGAAGGTACCATTGTCATGCGCCTCGGCCACGAAAGTCGCCTCCCGGCCATTCTTCAGGGTGACATCGCCATGCGTGCGCCCATTGGCCGGCTGCAGCAGGCTCTGCTCGCTGTCATCCTGCAGCAGTGAGGAGAGCAGACCACCGGCGCGGATGCCGCTCAGGCCCAGCATGTCCCCGCTGATTGTGCGGATGCGGCCATATTGGGAAACGTCCAGCAGCATCAGACCGGACTCTTCGGGCACCCGCATGTCGCTGACGGCGGGTGGTTGCTCGGCATCCGCAGGCTGGGCGGCCATGGCTTCGTGTTTCTTCAGATAGACCCAGGCCAGAAGACCGGTCACGACAAGGCCCGCAAACGCCATCAGCATGGCGATCAGTTGATAGCCGCCTTCCGTCACCACAGGCGGCAGCCAGCCGACGCGCACCATCAATGTGGCGGCAACATAGGCCACCGCACCGAACACCGCCGATTCGGCCGCCATCCGGGCATCGCCAAGGTTAAGGGCGACCAGAGGGGCGATGGTAAACAGAATGGTTAAAGGTGACAGCGCTGCGCCGGTTGCGGCAACGCCCATCACCGCCAGCAGACACCAGCTGATGACAAGAAACGGCCCGGTCAGGTCCACCCACCGGTCTGTCTGGTTCAGCACGACAACGCCCGTCACACCGGGGATTGCGGCCAGCGCAAAGCCCGCCAGCATCAGCGAATCAATATCCGCCCGCAACAGCGTGGAAAGGCCCAGAATCACCACCAGGGCCAACCAGACCATGTGGACAAACTGTAATCTCTTTCTCGCCATCATGGCTAATCCGTTAACATCCCGGAGAGATTTATTAGGCATTCTGCCTTGGTCACTCATACTTTGCTGTATTTGTAATGTGCACGACTAGCAAGGCGAGGTTCCCCCGGTGGGGAAGTTCATGCAAGAGTGTCGCGTGTCGCGTGAGGGAGAAGTGAGACATGAAATCCATCAGAATGATCGGTACTGCGATGATCGCTTTGGGCTTGGCCACCGGCGCGTCTGCGCAGGAGGCGGACCCGATTTCGGATTCCGCAGCCATCTATGGCACTTACCAGAGTGAAGTCACGGAAGTGAAGGAAAAACCCTTCAGTTCTGCAGGTGACATCGACAATGCACTCACATCTCTGGGTGGGCACAACCCGGACCAGCTCTCGAAAGGCTGGATCGCGTATTCCGCGCTGATCGCCTCTCAGGATCCGGAATACCGCGCCGCTGTTCGCGACATTGAAAGTTTCTACGGGCGTGATGCCCTGCTGACCGGCATGCAAAACGATGTGCGCTATGCACGTCAGCTAAGCGGCGGCGACAATGCTGTCAGCTCCGCCCTCTCTGCGACAGAGGCCGACAGCCAACGTATCAGCAGTGCAGCTGCCTATGTGAAAGAGCAGGCCTACAGCCTTCAGGGCTCTGGCTGGGCCAAGGCCAAGATCGGCAATTCCGGCGGCCTTGCCACCAAGCTGAACAGCCGGCAAACCATCGGCACCCCGGCCAATACCCAACTGGTCAATGCCTTCAAGGCAACCGACATCGACTCCATCCTGGCCCAGGCGGGCCGCAGCGGCGCCCCATCCCTGTGGGACAATGTCTCAGGCGCAGCTGAAGCCATCCGCTTCCCGGCGGCTGTAACGTCCGGCCTCAACCTGAACAGCAAGAAGCGCGTAAAATTCGGCAAGGAGCCTGTGGCAGACCAGATCGCCACGCTGGCCGCCTATCGCGTGCTTGGCACGACGGCCGCTTCCAGCAGCCAGGTTCATTCCGCGATGGCAGAGCGTGAAACGCGCGGCTGCCTGAACATGGCGAACCTCAACCTGCAGCAATGCGTTGCCGCCGCAAACCAGCAATATGAAGTCCCCTTCTGTATCGGGGAGCACGCCCTGGCCGATGTCGGCCAATGTATCGGCGGCGTGTACCAGTAGTAACTCATCTCTCTCTTGGCCCCCGGCGCTTCGGCTCCGGGGGTTTCTTTTTGTCTTCAGATGCCCCATCTGGCGGTCATGAGTATTACTGCTGCTGCCGATGAAATCCGCGAAGAGTTTTCCTGGCTGGAAGACTGGGAAGCGCGCTATGCGCACATTATTGATCTGGGCAAGGCGAACCCGCCCCTGGAGCCCCATGAACGCACTGAGGAAACCCGCGTGCGCGGCTGTGCCTCTCAGGTCTGGATGGTCACGGACATCGCCGATGGCAAGATGACTGTGCGGGCCGAATCCGACGCCATGATCGTCTCCGGTCTTATCGCCCTGCTGATCCGCATCTATTCCGGCGCAGGGCTGGAGGAGATCACCGCCTTTGACGCCAAGTCCCTGCTGGACGAGATCGGCGTCAGCGGCGCCTTGACCGCTCAGCGCTCGAACGGTCTCGCTTCGATGCTGGAGCGTATCCGCTCGGATGCCGCAGCCGCGCTCTCCTGAATGGGTGACAGATCATAAGCCTCGGCCAAATTCTTCAGCGCTGACAGCGCGCGCGGGCCTGTGGCCTGCTGGCTGATCTGCCAGTGCTCAGCTGCCACGCAGCGGCTCACCCGATCGATCAGCATGTCTTCAAGATCCCGCATCGCAGGCGTGCCAATCTCGCTTTCCAGCAAGGCCATCTGTGCGGCAGGACCGGTCACTGCACGGGCTGGCCCAGCCTTCAGCTGACGGGCACCCGGCCGCGCAGCCCTTGCGAAATCATCCCGGAACCGGCCTGCTGCCGCCCGTAACCTGACCGGCAAGGCACTGCCCGGCAGCGTCTTCGTCACCTCAGCGAACAGGCTCTCCCGGCGATGCAGCGCCGTCGCACGCCCCTGCCGAGGCCGGCGGACATGCGCGCCCTCAAGCCCCGGAAGATCCAGCCCTGCTCCCATCAAACGCTCCGGAAAATCCAGATGCGCTGTCAGACAGCCCTGCTGTTTCAGGCGCGTCACAATATGCGGCGACACCCATCCGATCCTCTGCGTGCGCGTATCCCGCCCGCGATAGACCGCCTGCCCGCCCTGCATCGGCACGATCAGGCCGCCATGCCGCAGCACATTTATCAGGCGGCGTTCCGTCATGTCTCTCAGCCGGGTCATCTACGCCTCCACGCTTGCGCCATCGAGCACAACGACGCTGGACAGCCCGACAGACAATTGCTCGATCCAAAGGTCAAAGTCTGAATCGTCGCGCGCATCCTCGATCAGATTGCACGCATAGGCGACCGTCGTACGGTCCCGGTTGAAAGCCCGCGCCACACGGCTGAGGCTCATCCCCAATGCGGTGCGCAGCAAGTACATCGCGATATGGCGGCCACGCGCCTCGGCGGGCGACCGGCGCTTGTGGCTGAGGATGCCCTCTGTCTTCAGGCCCAGCGCATAGGCCGTTAGCGCGGCGGCCAGATAGGCCCGGTCCTCGTCTTTCTGTGGATCAAATTCCGACACGTCTCTCTCCTGTTTCCGACAGGCACAAGACTACCCGACTTCCGCAGGTGCAGGATAACTTTCCTATCCCCACAAGTTGAAGCCCTATAATCCCTGGGGATTACGCGGATCAGACGTGCCGAGTTTGTGGGATTGGGAGCGGTGTTCGGGATGATCCAAATGCAAAGCGCGCTGCCCGGCAGAGGCAACGCGCTTCAAAAGTCTTCGGTTTTCAGCGGAGCGATCAGCCCGAGCCTCAGGCGGCGGCCAGATCCCCGGGGCCGGCGCTATCCGGCCTTCCCCGCTTTGGGCGGGCGCGTACCAATTCGTCATGGCAGAGCACTTGCGTCAGCTGTCCGTCCGGCCCGGCCAGCGGCAGGCGCAGCCAGGCGTGGAGACGGCCATTGCCCTGATCGATGACTCCGCCAACCGGCGTGCCCCGGTCCAGCGCGGCAGACAGGCCGAGGCTATAGGCTTCGCCATTCTCGCCCAGCACGTCATCAATCCGGCGGCCACGCGCCTCCATACCGAAAATGTCCCGCAGGCGAGACCCGGCAATGCGGAAGCGGCCTTCACCAGCCCGGTTAAATTCAACAATGGAGATACTGGCCAGCATGGCGCGGAAGCGCCCCGGGTCCAGTGATTCGCGGTGAGCGAGGCCTTCCGAATCGCACAGACTGCACCAGTAATCCACCAGCTTCCGCTGGGAATCCGTCACGCCTCTAAAGAGATTCTTTTTGTTCATTGCGAGCACCCCCAGGTGATTCGATAGAATCACCTATCGCGCGAGTGGACTCACGGATCAAGAGTCATGGTGTAATTTTATTAACCATTCCTACCAAATTATTTCATTTCGGGGGTGAAACGAAAAGTATTCGGTCTGAATATTACTCGCGCTCTGCCTTGCCCAGGCCCATTTGCTTGGCAAGCTTTGATCTCTGCTTGGAATAGCCCGGTGCCACCATCGGATAATCGGCCGACAGGCCCCATTTCTCGCGGTATTCCTCTGGCGTCATGTCATATTTGGAACGCAGGTGACGCTTCAGGGATTTGAACTTCTTGCCGTCTTCGAGACAGATCAGGAAATCCTCGCCGATGGATTTGCGTACAGGCACGGCGGGCTTGGGCGCTTCCTTTTCCGGCTCCGGCTCTCCGTTCAGGGATGCCAGAGAGGCATGCACATTCCGGATCAGGCCAGGCAATTCGTCGGATTGTACAGTGTTGTTGCCGACATACGCCGCGACGATTTCCGTCGCCAGTTCAATCAGTTGAACATTCTCAACGCTACCATTCTGGTCAGTCATATTTGCCTCGATAAGGGGGAGCAGGGACAGGCGGTTCTGCCTATCCCAAACGTTTGTAAAGGTACACTCCACTCATGATGAGCTGGTTAAGATCCGTCTCAGCTGGAGGTGATAAAGGCGAGAAGCAGCACAAGACCCAGCAGGATGGCCGTCCAGATGGCCATGGCACTGCCCAGCCTGCCCCGGGCCAGTTCCCCGCGCGGGCTGAACGTGTCCTCGATCCGGTCATAGGCCCGGCCGGTCAGCTTGAAGAAGACCGCTGTCATGGCCGGCCCTGCCTTCTGCCAAATCGTGCCAGCCCAGGTGAACAGGCCATAGCCTGCCTTGCGATACACCCAGTCCGTGTCCAGCACGACGCCAGGCTTCTCTGCCGGATACCAGCCAAGACGCTTCAGCATGACAAAGGCGAAGATGGCCAGAACCAGCAGCTGCATCTGCGTCAGCACGTGGCCCAGCGTGAACGGATTATACGCCATCGCCTCTTCACGATACGGCAGCAGATTGTACAGCCACTCATAGCCAAGCCCCGGAACAATGGCCGGAATGCCAACCGCAATACAGATGAAGGAGGCGAGCCCCATCGCCAGCAGCATGTTGAAGGGCGCTTCCTTCACACGCTTGCCGCTGTCATGGCCGAAGAAGGCAAAGTACGGGATCTTGATGCCGGAGTGCTCCAGCACACCTGCAGACGCGAACAGCAGCATCAACCAGACAACCGTATAGCCTTCATGGCCGACGGCGCTCATGGTCAACGACTTGGCCGCAAAGCCTGAGAAGAGCGGAAAGGCCGAGATGGACATGGCCCCGATGATACAGAACACGGTTGTCCACGGCATGGATTTGTAAAGACCGCCCAGTTCCGACGCCTTGGTCGTGCCCGTGCGGTACAGTACGGCGCCCATGCTCATGAACAGCAGGCCCTTATAGATGATGTGACAGAAGGCGTGCGCGCTTGCGCCATTCAGGGCCAGCGCATCGCCAACACCTGTAGCGCCAAGACCGATCGCACAGATCATGAAGCCGACCTGGTTGTTCAGGGAGTAGGCCAGAACCTTGCGCAGATCATTCTCGATCACAGCGAAGAAGACCGGGAAGACCGTCATCACCGCGCCGATCCAGATCAGCGCGTCATGGCCGGGGAACATGCGGGCAAAGGCATAAACAGCCAGCTTGGTCGTGAAGGCAGACAGCACGACTGCGCCCACAACCGTGGCCTTCGGATAGGAATCCTGCAGCCAGTTGTGAAGGAACGGGAACGCCGCCTTGATGCCCAGTGCAATGAACACAAGGATCGCGCCCGGCTCTTTCAGGCTGGTGAAGGCCTGGATCGAAAGGTCACCGCGCGAATGATAGACATAGGCAATGCCTGCCAGCAGTAGCACACCGGACAGAACCTGAATGGCCAGATAGCGCATGGAGGCGAAATACGCCGCGCGTGTCCCTGCCCGCAGGATCAGGAAGACAGACGTGACGGCCGTCAGTTCCCAGAACACGAACAGGCTCATCATGTCGCCGGAGAAGGTCGCCGCAACAGCTGCGCCAGCATAGGCAATGGCCATGCCGTCTTGCAGCCGGTCATCGGTGTGCCAGGCATAGATTGCATTCAGCAGCGCCGCCAACAGGAACGCCAAGCCAAAGATGAAGCTGAGACTGTCAACACGATAAAAGATGAAATCAATGCCCATCGCCTGCGCGCTGAGATGATTGATGTTCTGATCCGCCAGCGACAACAGCACAATGGCGATGATTGGCGCAGCAATGGTCAGCCCTTGGCGCACACGGCGCATCGGCAGGAACAGGGCTACGATGCCGACAGCAATCAGCAGCCAGCCAGGGTTCAGCATGGAGAGCGGGCCAGTCATCAGTCCTCATCTCCTTCGTAATGATAGGTGCCCTCGGCGGAGGGTTCGACAGGCATGTCGGGGTCAATGTCCACCGGCGGTCCGCCCGGATCCCCGTAATAATCTTCCTTGCGGCGCAACAGGCGGGCCAGCGGCCAGCCCATCAGAACGACGAACGCAAAAGAGCAAAATCCCCACAGCGCGTAAAAGCCGGTCGCATGGGCGATCTCGACATATTCGTGGCGCGGGACACCCAGATCCGCAACGATCAGCACCATACTGAGCACGGCAACGCCCCAGAAGATGAACGTGCCGCTGCGCTTGTTCTCGGTCCAGCCGAACAGGATTTTTGCCACCGGGTGCACGCCCTCTTCCGAAGGTGTGTGCAGACGGTGCGCTGTCTCGGCGGCGCGCTTCACAAAGCGGCCATTGGAGTCACGGGTATCGTTAGGCGTTTCATCGCTCATGGCTGACCTCCCGTAACGATGCTGGTGGATGTCGGGGCTTCAAAGGCCGGGGCCAGAAAATCAGCCATTGGTCCGGCCAGGAAGAAGAGAATGATACACAAGCCCGCCGTGATCATCGGTGCGACAACCGTCGGCAGCGGCGCACCATCCGGCCGCTTGAACGGCTTCGGCTCCGGCGTGCCCGGCGGCGGCATCAGCGCCAGGATCGGGATCGGCAGCAGATAGGCAATGTTCAGCAGAGACGACACGATGAGCACCGGAATGACATACGGAATGCCCGCATCAACCGCGCCCTGCATCAGCTCATACTTCGCCCAGCCGCCGACCATCGGTGGAATACCAATGATGGAGAGAGACGCGATGAAGAAGGCGATGAAGACCAGTGGCATCTTGCGGCCGAGGCCCTTCATGTCGGAAATGTTCGTCAGGCCAGTGGCGACATAAATCGCGCCCGCGCACATGAACAGCGTCATCTTGCCGGCTGCGTGCGCCGCAATCTGCATGGAGCCGCCAAGCCAGCCCGCCTGCGTGGCGATCATGGCACCAAGCGTGACATAGGCCAGCTGCGCGACGGTCGAATAGGCAAGCCGTGCCTTCAGATTGTCTTTCGTCATCGCAATCAGTGACGCCACAATGATGGTAAAGCAGGCGACATAGAGCACAAACTCCCGCCCCGGCACGGTCGACAACATGTCCTCGCCGAAGATGTAGATGGACACCTTCATCACGGTGAACACACCCGCCTTCACAACCGCCACAGCGTGCAACAGCGCGGAGACCGGCGTCGGCGCAACCATGGCGTTGGGAAGCCAGAAATGGAACGGCATCAGTGCCGCCTTCCCGATGCCGAAGGCAAACAGGATCAACAAGGCACTGGCAACGGCCGGCTGAATGTTCTTATCGGCCAGCAGACCGCCGGGCACGAAGTCCAGATTCTGGCCAGCCAGCACCCAGGTCCACATGATGGCCATCAGGAACAGGCCAATGGACGTGCCCAACAGCGTCAGCAGATAGATGCGTGCGCCGCGCTTGGCCGCAGCGTCGCCCTTATGGGCCACCAGCGGATAGGTCGACAGTGTCAACACTTCATAGAACACGAACAATGTGAACAGGTTCGCGGCCATGGCGACGCCCAGTGCGCCGAAAATGGCAATGGCGAAGCAGATATAGAAGCGCGTCTGATTACGCTCCCGGTTCCCGCGCATGTAGCCGATGGAATAGAAGGAGTTCACGATCCACAGGCCACTCGCCACCAGCGCAAACAATGCGCCCAGCGGCTCAACCTTGAAGGCGAAATCCAGCCCGGGTGCCGCCTGGCCAACATAGAGAGATGGCTGCTCGCCCCCAGCCACGACAGAGGCGATCGCAATCACGACACAGAACAGCACGCTCGCGCCGACCAGCGTCACGCTTTCGCGGATGTTCGAGACAGAACCGGTAATCGCGATACCGGCAGCGATGATGAGAGGCAGGCAGAGCGCTGCCCAGATCAGCATGTCAGGGCTCATCGGAAGGCCTCCAGTCCGAAGGCGGCCGCGGCCGCATCACGCGCCAGGCCGAGCGGGAATTCCGTGTTGATACCGAAATAGATGTTCGCCAGTGCCAGAACCCAAAGCGGCACCAGCAACAGGATCGGCGCCTCCTTGCGAGATTTTCGGGGGTTTATCGGCGCCTGGAAGAAGATCGCCTCCAGAATGCGGCCCATATAGATCACCGCCAGGAAGCTGGAGAAGACGACCAGCGCCACGGCCCACCACATGCCCTGCTCGAACAGCGCATACCCAAGCTGCAGCTTGGACTGGAAGCCTGCCGTCAACGGCACACCGATCAGCGACAGCGCCGCGATGGCAAAGCCGGTCATCGTCCATGGGGCTGAGCGGCCAAGGCCTGCAAAGTCCCGAATGGTCGTGCCCTGATAGGTCAGCACCACACCGGCGACGGCCATGAAGAGTGCGCCCTTGATCATGGCGTGGTTCAGCAGATGGAACAGGCCTGCGCTGAGCCCGTCAATCGAGCCGATGGACACGCCGAGGATCATGTAGCCAACCTGTGCGACAGAGGAATAGGCCAATGTCCGGCGGACATCTGTCTGGAAGACGGCCTGGAAGCTACAGGAGATCATCGCCGCAATGCCAAGCGGCATCAGAATGAAGGTAAAGCTCGCCTGCTCGAACGCGAATTCCGGACGGAAGACCGTGAAGAGGAAGCGGATCAACGCATAGAGCGCAACCTTGGTCGCCGTGGCCGACAGGAACATCGTCACGAAGGATGGCGAGTACGAATAGGCATTCGGCAACCAGGAGTGCAGCGGCCACATCGCGGCTTTCAGGCCCAGGCCGATGACGATGAAGGCAAAGCCCGCCTCGACGCTGCGATTGCCGGCCAGTGATGGCAGCTGGGACGCGATGTCCGCAATGTTCAGCGTACCGGTCGCAGCATACAGGAAGCCTATGCCGATGATATAGAAGCTGGCGCCAATTGTACCCATGATCAGATAATTGAACGCGGCCGGCAGCGCACGGCGGTCACGCCCTGCCCCCAGCGCGACCAGCACATAGGTCGAGATGGAAGAGATCTCCAGGAAGACGAACAGGTTGAACGCGTCGCCCGTGATCGCCACGCCGCACAGGCCTGCAAAGCAGACCAGGAAGGCGGAATAGAATAGCGGGTGCTTCTGCTTGTTGATCTCGGCCACAACAGTTGGCCAGGAGAAGATCGTGGCCAGCACACCAATTGCCGACACCAGCAGCAGGATCATCGCGTTCAGCGCATCGACCCGGAACACGATGCCGATGGGCATTGGCCAGTTGCCGATGTCATAGCTGACGACGCCAATCGGAGACGCCTGCACCTGACCCAGCAGGATCAACGCAAAGAACAGGGATGCCGCGGTCGCAAAAACGCTGACCAGCCAAGCGATACGGCCACTCGGCACCAGGGCCAGAACCGGCGCCAGGAACAGCGGCACCATGACCAGCAGCACAGGCGCGTGCAACAGCGCCCAGCGCGGCGCAGCATTCAGCAGGATATCCATCATGCCCGCGCCTCTCTCTCGGCTTTTTCCTGTTCCGCTTCCTGCGCGATAGCGGTCTCCATATCGATGGCTCGCACTTCGTCGCTCTCAATGGTGCCATAGGCTTCCCGGATGCGAACGATCAGGGCGAGGCCGACCGACAGGGTCGCCACACCGACCACGATGGCGGTCAGCATAAGAACGTGGGGAAGCGGGTTGGAATAGGTATTTACAAGGTCTGCGTAGCGCTCACCCGAATTGGCAGCGGTCAGCACGGCGTCCACGGCCGCGTGCGTCTCTTCTGCGCCATGGCCACCGCCATGCCCGCCTTCGATATCCGGGCCGTACAGGATCGGCGCAGTCCCACCGGTCACCTTGCCCAGCGTGACATAGAACAGACAGATCGAGGTCTGGAAGATGGAGACGCCGACAAGGCGCTTGATCAGGTTGCCGGATGCAAAACTGATATACAGGCCGATCATCATCAGGCCGATGATCGCCCAATAGTTTGCGCGGTCGAGAATGAATTCCAGCATGGTCTACCAGTCCTCGTCGCGAATTTCGGCCACACGGCCAGCAAAGGCATAGAAGATGGTCAGCATCGCGCCGGACACGCCAAACAGAACGCCCAGTTCGATCAGCAGGATGCCGACATGCTGGCCGTGATGGCCACCGGGCTCTTCATGGAACAGGGCCTGATACTCAAGATACTGGCCGCCCTGCAGCAGTGCCCAGAAGCCGACGCCCGCATAGAGCATCACACCAACCGCAGCCAGCGAGCGGGTGAAGACCGGCGGAATGGCGCGCATCGCGGCGGGAACCCCGAAGATCAGGGCGTACAGGATCACGGCCACCGCCACGATCACGCCGGCCTGAAAGCCGCCGCCCGGGCCGAAATCGCCATGGAACTGCACATACAGCGCAAACAGGAAAATAATTGGGATCAGCGTCTTTGTAACGACGCGGAGGATGACGTGATGGTCGCTTTTCACTCTTTGCCCTCCTTCTCATTAGAGGTGGCATCATCTTTGGGCAGTGGCGGCGGGGCCTTGTCTTCCTTGCGGATCGTTTCCGCCAGAGAGCGCTCGCCAAAGCCAAGCAGCAAAGCCACGGCCAGGCCGGCCACGAACACAACGGTCGTCTCGCCCAGCGTATCGAAACCACGATAGCTGCCGAGCACCGGGGTCACGACGTTCGGAATGCCCGTATCGTGCCAGTTGATCTGCAGATAGGTCAGGCCGACGCCGGTATTTACTGGTGAGTTCGGATCACCAAAGCCCGGCAGATCTACGGTTGCATAGATCAGCAGGATGCCGGTCACGATACAGACCAGGAACGGCCCGAGATGCTTCAGCGGCTTTTCCGGTTTGGCCGTGCGGGATGTCAGCAACATGGCGCCCAGCAGCACAGCGGTAGACATACCCGCGCCAACGGCCGCCTCGGTAAAGGCCACGTCCACGGCGTCCACAGCAACATACCAAGCCGCAGAGACGAGGGAGTAGATGCCCGACAGCATCACAATGCCAAACAGGCTGCGCATGCGGGCGATGGCGATGCCGACAATGAACAACATGCCGAGCAGCACGATGTTCACCATCTCCATGCCGATGTTTACGTCCATCACTTCATCCATCAGGCGGCCTCCTCATCATCGTCGGAGCGCTGGCCAATCGGCCCGATCATCGGTTGCAGGCCTGCCGTGTGCGCTGCATTGGCAGCCGCGTGGGACGAGGCCGGGCCCGTCAGGAACAGGAAAACAAAGATGGCCACCAGCTTGCTGACGACCAGCCAGCCCGGCGCCATCAGCCCCATGCCCAGCAGGATCAGGATCGCGCCTGCCGTATCCGTGATACTGGCGGCGTGCAGGCGGGTGTAGAAATCCGGAAAGCGCAGAACCCCGACGGAGCCGATCAGGCAGAGAATGCCGCCACCAAGGCACAGCGCAGCGCCCAGCGGGAAGCGCGCCATGCCCCAGAAGTCTGCGATGTTTGCGATAAGGTCACCCATTGTTGCCACCTCCGGGTCCGCCGCGACGCACAAGTGGCACCTGGAAAGACCGGTAACGGAAGAATTTCAGGATCGCGATCGTCGCAACGAAGTTGATCAGCGCATACAGGATGGCGATGTCCAGGAATTCCGGACGGCCCATGACAAAGCCCAACAGGCCCAGCGCGAGAACGGTTTTCGTGCCGAAGGAGTTTACCGCCAGAACACGGTCATACAGAGTCGGCCCAGCAATGGCGCGGATCAGCAGCAACAGCATACCGATCAGCAGGGCAATCAGCGCAGCAGCGGTCATGCGCCCGCCCCTTTCCCGTCCGCCGCGATGCGGCTGCGGCGGTCCATATCCTCAAAGGCTTCAGGCTGGGCTTCCTGCTCATAGAGTGCGTGCACCAGCATTTTGTCACCCTCCACTTCCACCGTCACGGTGCCTGGCGTCAGTGTGATGGAGTTGGCAAACGTCACCTTGGCCAGATCTGTCCGGCAAGTGGTCTTAACCTTCACCAAGGCCGGAGCGATATCGAGATCGGCCTTCACGCAGGCGCGGATCACCGTGATGTTAGCTTTCACAATTTCCTTCATCAGCCATGGGAAATACATCGCATAGCCCAGGATACGCACATAGGGCGCTCCCTCACGGTCAATGATGTCCAGCCGGTAAGCCAGGATCAGGCAAACTGCCACGGATAACGCGCCTAATGATAGCAATAGGGGCGAAAAATGGCCGGACATGCCCAACCAGAAGCCCACAAGTGCTACCAGCAACCCCAGAAAGTACGCCACAGGGGCACCCCTTTCCATTCCATAATAGACCCAAGTATGAGGACCTGACCTAAAGGCCTGCGCGTCACTTGGAAAGTGCCTTTGGGGCGGTTTTTCGCCGCTATCTGCCAAAAACCAGACGCGCGGTGCGCTGGGCAGTCGAGAACTCGGCCTCTTCATTGGCGGGCGCGTCGGCATAACCGCTCTTCATCATGGCCGGCTTGAAGGCCGATGACAGCGACCAGTTCCAGTATCGCAGCACGGTTTGAGCCTTTGCCACGGTCAGGATCTCATAAGTTTCGGCGACCATGGCAAACACCGGATCGATCTCGCCGTCTTCGGTTTCCAGCGGCCTGCGCAGGCCTGCCCAGAATACAGGCAGGAAATCCCGCTTCACACCTGTCCCCTTGCAGAGAACGGCGATGCCCTCTCCGCCCTTGTCGCTGAGGATCTTGGCGGCAGTCACAGGTTTCAGGCCTGCCAGATAGCCGATTTCCTGTGCCAGCTCTGAATCCATGCCATTGAGCGCCGAGGCGTTGATGGCATCTTCCAGGCTGTCATACGGGCTCTTCTCAATGGCGGCGCGGTTACGCTGGCGCCGTTCAATCAGCTGCAGCGCCTTTCGGGCAACCGGATCGGCCCAGTTCTCCTCGGCAGCCAGTTCGAAGACATCCTTGCAGGTATCGATCACTTCCAGCCGGTCTGCCACATGGCGCTGCAGGATCTTGCGGCGGGTGGCGGCATCACTCCACCAGAACATGGCCATGGCGTGGGAGGGCTTCATCTCCAGCCTCTCCACCAGCAGGGGGCAGATAGACTTGTCATCTCGGGATCGGGCGACCAGCTTGTCGATCGCCTGTTCCGGCATGATCGCGCCATTATTGGTCAGCATGTCCTTTACGACAGTCAGCTCGGCAAATTCGGCAATATACTCGCACACGGATTCCGGGATCAGCTTGCGGCGCGCAATCATCAGGCGGTGATCCACCGTGCCCGTCATGCAGATCTCTCGCAGATCGCAGGCATCATAGCCTTCATTGGCTTCCAGCACATGGCGGGCGACCTGGAACGAACACTGGCCCAGATAGCGCAGCAGGCGCTTGGGGGCCTCGCGGTGCATGGCCAGACGGCGCGCGCACATTTCGCGCTCGGCCTCTTCAGCATGGAACAGCATGTCGAGCAGGATATCGCCCACCATATGGCGGTCCTGATGGGCGAGGCGCGAGGCCGGCATGGCAATAAGATCCAGCAGGCGACGGAACAAAGCGTTCCTCGCGCGGCCAGTCTCAGGGGGGGTCAGCGGCTCTATTGGGTCTTCCATGCAGTCGCCTGGCTCGTTTTCTCAGCCAAGTTTTGCAGTAAACAGTTAACGGTATGTGGAGAGTGGAGGCCGCCGCGGGCCCGCCGCAATCACTCGTATTTCTGCTTTCCCGGATGCACGACCATTAACAGAAGACTGGCCACCAGCATCACGATCGCCAGCATGAACAGCATGCCGCCATCGGTCGCGGTATTCTGCGGATCAAGTGACACCGGAATCTCCCGCCCCAGCCAGGGCGACAGATGCATCGCCACCGCCCCGCCCAGCACAAGCGCAGACAGGAACGCCCCGAACCGGCGCGTCATTGGCAGCAACAGGAACAGCGCGGCAAGCAATTCCACAATGCCGACAACCACACGGCCAGTCGGCTCAAACAGGCTGACCCCGGAATTCACGGCGATGGTCTGGAACACGATATTCTCGCCCGGCGGGTCAAAGAACTTTACTGAGCCTTCCGGCGGATTGGGCAAGGGATAGATCGTCGCCTGAACAAACATTGCAATAAGGAACAGGGCCAGCGCCCAACTCACAAGATGCCTGAACATGCGCATTCTACTCTTCCCCTGACCCATATGGTCTGCACCAATCCGGTGGTTAACCGGAAGCTAGCGAGCCCCTGCCCGTCTGGCAACTGACAGGCTTGCGGACCCGGTCTGGCACTTTCCCGCGCCTTTATGGCCGAAGCATGATAAAAACCGCTTCAGCACGTCTACGTATGGTGTTTTCCCATATCCCGCCCAAGCTTCAGGCTTTAGAGACTGCACGTCTCTCATGGGAAGGGCTTTCCATCGCGAAGCTTGCTCCATAAAGTCCGCCAATTCTGCTGGGAACAGGCCTCACATATGAATGACAGAATTGACGATCTGATAGACGAGATGGCCGAAGATGCGGCTGAAGACATCTCGTCTCCGGTCAGCGGCGTCAATGAAGCGATCGGCGCAGGTGCATCCTTTCTGGCCACGGCCAATCACTGGCGCGCGCGCCGTTTGCGCCGGGGCGTAAAGGTTGAACTGCCGGCCTATCTGATGGTCCAGCTCAGCTGGTTCATGGCGTTCGGCCTGCAGATGGTACTTTTCCCGTATCTGATCACCGGACAGCAGCATTTACACATGGACGGCCTGGCCCTCGGCCTGGCGAACATGGCGCTTTCGGCCCCGTCTGTCATCTTCCTGCTGATCGGCGGCGTGGTAGCAGAACGCGCAGATGGCAAGCGCCTCCTGATTATCCTACACTTCCTGGCCGCCGCCCCTGCCCTTTTGCTGGCGCTGGCCGTTTCCCGCGGGCAACTCTCCTACCCCGCCATGATCATCTACGGCATCACTATCGGCACGGTCGGCGCCTTCATGATGCCTGCGCGGGATTCCATCGTGAATGAAGTGGTCGAGCGGCGCATGCGCGTCGGCTCTGGCGTGACGCTGCAGCTCGGCGTGACACTGGCCACGATGGCGCAATTCCTGGCCCAGATCGGCGGGCTGATCCTTGGCGGCTACGCCGACAAGCGTACACAGATGCCAGACTGGATGGGCGGCTTCGGTATTGGCCCGATCCCGGCAGAAGATCTGCTGATGATGCAGGGGCTGACGCTGGCCTGCGGCGCGGGCTTTGCGCTCTGGCTGGCCAAGGGGCGTCAGGTCCGCTCCAGCGGCAAGGGCATCAAGTCTGCGCTCAGCGACATTGCCGAAGGCTTCCACGCCGTGCGCTCTGACGGAAAGCTGTGGGCGATGACCGCGCTGATGTTCGGCGTAGGCATCTTCGTGATCGGCGCCTTCCTCGTGGTGCTGCCCATTGTGAACCGGGACATTTACGGCTTTGGCTCCGACGGCATCCGGGACATGTTCGTCACCTTCTGGATGGGCGCGTTCGTGTCTTCCGTCGTGCTGTCGATCTTCAAGCGCATCAAGCGTCAGGGCCGCCTGTTGCTGATCGCGCAATTCCTGGGCTCCACCAGCATACTCGCCATGATGTGGCACATCCCGCATTTTGCGTTCCTGTGCATCGTCTTCATCTGGGGCCTGGCCGCCGGCATCTCCATCGCGATGAGCCGCTCTATTGTTCAGGACGCCGCGCCGAAGGAAAAACTCGCCCGCGTCTTGTCCATCTACCAATTGGGTTTCATGGCCGGGGCCCCGTTCGGCGCAGCCGTCATGGGCGCGCTGGTAGACCTGTTCGGCCCCTATCGTATCGCCATCGTGCCCGCAGGTGGCATGACCATCCTGATCCTCTGGATGGTCTTTTTCACCCCGGTCTGGAACATGAAGGGCTCGGCCTGGGTGGAGCATCACGAAAAGGAATGATGGCTTTGTCTGGATGACAGACAGGCCGAACACTTCTAACCATCAGTGCCATGATCTCCCGCCCGCAAGCCACAATCCATCTCGCAAACATCGCCGCCAACTGGCAGGCGCTGGACCGGCTGAATCCGGGATCCACAACTGCGGCCGTAATCAAGGCGAACGGCTATGGTCTTGGCGACCATATGATCGCCCAGACACTGATGAAGATGGGCTGCACCACATTCTTTGTCGCGCACATTGAGGAAGCCGTAAACATACGCCGGCTGCTGGGCGCGGGCGCACGCATTTTTGTGCTGAACGGAGTGACGCTGCGCCAGGCCCGGATATTTATCGATAAAGACCTGACGCCGGTCCTCTCGACAGACCAGCACGTCGCCCTCTGGGCCCAGGCCCCGCGCATCGGCTGCGCCCTGCATTTCGACACCGGCATGAACCGGCTGGGCCTGTCGCCGGATCGCTTATCGAGCCAGGCAGAGACCATGCGCAAGCTGCAGCCCTTGCTGGTGATGAGTCACCTAGCCTGCGCCGATGAGCCGGACAATCCGCTGAATGCGCAGCAGCTGAAAGCCTTCGCACAGATCGCGGCCGCCTTCCCGGACGTGCCTGCCAGCCTCGCCAATTCAGCGGGCTGCTTTCTCGGGCATGAGTATGCGTTTGATCTGACCCGTCCGGGCATTGCGCTCTATGGCGGCTCGCAACCGCCCCTTGGCATCACACTGCAGCCTGCGATTACTCTGGAGGCGCTGGTCCTTTCCGTATTTGAAGGCAAGGCGGGCCAAAGCGTCGGCTATGGCGCGACCCATATGCTGAAACAGGATACGCTGCTGGCCACAGTGGCGCTCGGCTATGCAGACGGAATCCCGCGCTCGGGCGGCAATGCGCTGATGAGCTACCTTGATGGAACGCCCTGCCCTGTGCTTGGACGCATTTCCATGGACCTCATCACCATTGATGTCTCAAAAGCACAGAAAGCGGCAAAACCCGGCGCGCGCGTTGAATTCCTCGGCTACAATGCCAAATTGGAAGAGCAAGCGGCCCGTGCAGGTACGCTCGGTTATGAACTACTCACGGGGCTCGGATATCGTGTCAAACGCAACTACCGGTAAGCAGGGATTCCCTAATCCCCTGCAATGGATCGGCGCCGCCTCGCTCGGCCTGTTCAGTGAAGTCGGGCGGCTGTTCATCTTCTTCCTGAAGGTGATGGCCACGGCCTTCACCCCGCGCTGGTATCTGGCGCAGGTCTGGAAGCAGATGGTCAATATCGGCTTCTACTCCCTTCCCGTGGTTGGCCTGTCGGCCGTCTTTATCGGCGCGGCGCTGGCGCTGAACATCTATGAAGGCGGCAGCCGCTATGGCGCGGAACAGTTTGTTCCCAGCATCGTCGTGCTGGGCATCACGCGGGAACTGGGCGCAACGATTACCGGCCTGATGCTGGCGGGCCGTGTTTCGGCAGGCATCTCGGCAGAGATCGGCGCCATGCGCGTGACAGAGCAGATCGACGCGCTGGAGACCCTGTCGGCCTCTCCCTTTCGCTATCTCTATGCCCCGCGCTTTCTGGCCGCGATCATTGCGCTGCCTCTGCTGGTGCTGGTCGCAGACATTATCGGCATCATGGGCGGCTGGCTGGTCAGCGTCTATGCGCTGGATTTCGACTCCACCACCTATATCCGCAACACGATGGACTTCCTGACGAACAATGATGTGATCGTCGGGCTGATCAAGGCTGTCGTGTTCGGCGCCGTCATCGCCACGATGGGCTGCTATCAGGGCGACCGATCAGAAGCTGGCGCAACAGGCGTTGGCCGCGCAGCGACGCTTGCCATGGTTGGCGCGGCGGTGCTCGTGCTGGCGACGAACTATATCATGTCCACCCTGTTCGTGGAGATTGGCCTGTGAGCACGCCCATCCTCAGACTGGAAAACGTCAAGAAGTCCTTCGGCAAAAAGCACGTCCTCACGGGTGTTGATCTGGAAGTCCAGCGCGGCGAAAGCCTTGTCGTGCTTGGCGGCTCCGGCTCCGGCAAATCCGTGATGCTAAAGAACGCGCTCGGCCTGATGACACCGAATGACGGCAAGATCCTCTTCGACGGAGAGGATGTTACCAAATCCACCGGCAAGACCCGCGCCAAGATGCGCGAGCGGATCGGCATGCTGTTCCAGTCCGGCGCGCTGTTCGACAGTCTCACCGTCTGGGAAAATGTCTCCTTCCGCCTGCTGCAGGCCGACCGCATGCGTCGCAAGGATGCCAAGGAGCGCGCCATCGAAACGCTGAAGCAAGTGCGCCTTGGCGCGGACGTGGCAGACCTCTATCCAGCGGAAATCTCCGGCGGCATGCAGAAGCGCGTCTCCCTCGCCCGCTCGATCATCTCGAAACCGGACCTGATCTTCTTTGACGAGCCGACCACGGGCCTTGATCCGATCACGGCCGATGCGATCAATGATCTGATCATCGAACAGGTGCGCAGCCTGGGCGCGGCCGCCGTCTCGATCACGCATGACATGGCCTCGGCCCGCAAGATCGCGGATAACATCGCCATGCTCTATGAAGGCAAGATCATCTGGCACGGCCCGGCCGACATCATCGACAATAGCGGTAACGACTATGTCGACCAATTCGTCCACGGACGAGCCGACGGCCCGATCCAGCCTGCAATCTAAGGGCCGCTGGGGGCAGCCGGCCCTTCACTTCGGTTTGATGAATCTGCCACTCGCTTTTTCCGCTAGCAGGCGTACATGCAGGCGCATCATTCCTGAGGTGATGCCATGCCTGTGCTTTCTGTTCCGGCGATCGCGCCGATCTTCCTGTTGATCGTTTCCAATATCGTGATGACCTTTGCCTGGTATGGGCATCTGAAATTTCCCGGCAAGGCGATCTGGCTGGTCGTGCTGGCCAGCTGGGGCCTCGCCTTCTTTGAGTATTGCTTTGCCGTGCCCGCCAACCGGATCGGCCATACCGTCTATTCAGCCGCACAGCTGAAGACGATGCAGGAAGTCATCACCCTCATCGTGTTTGCCGTATTCTCGGTGCTCTACCTGAAAGAGGCCTTCACCTGGAACCATGCCATCGGCTTTGGCCTGATCGGTCTGGGCGCATGGTTTGTGTTTGCCGGGCCATTTCGTTGAGTTTCCTGCCGTCAATTCCCCTTTCCCCGCGCGCCAAAGCGACATATCCCCTTAACCATGCCTAAAGCCTCCAATATTGCCTATGTCTGCCAGTCCTGCGGGGAAGTTCACTCCAAATGGAGCGGCAAGTGCAATGGCTGCGGAGAGTGGAACACGCTGGTTGAGGAAGCCGTCAGCAGCGCGCCCGGCGGGCTTGCCGCGCCCAAGACCGGCACCAAGCGCAGCTCAAAGGCCGAATTCGTCGCCCTGAATTCAGAGACGGAAACGCCCGCCCGCGTCGTGATGGGCGTCGAGGAGCTGGACCGCGTCTTCGGCGGCGGCATCGTGCCATCATCTGCCACGCTGATCGGCGGGGATCCCGGCATCGGCAAGTCCACGCTGCTGCTGCAGGTCGCCGCGCGGCTGGCCCGCAACGGCGTGAAGACGGTCTATGTCTCCGGCGAGGAAGCCGCCGCCCAGATTCAGGAGCGTGCCCAGCGCCTCAAAGTGGCGAACAGCCCGGTAGACCTCGCGACAGAAACAGACCTCCGCAAGATCCTCTCCGCGCTGAAAACCGCGAAACCCGATTTCGTTGTCATCGATTCCATCCAGACCATGTGGTCAGACAGTCTTGAGGCCGCGCCCGGCTCGGTCAGCCAGGTTCGCGCCTGCGCGCAGGAACTGGTCCGCTGGGCCAAGAAATCCGGCGCGGCGCTGGTCCTGGTCGGCCATGTCACCAAGGAAGGCAATATTGCCGGCCCCCGCGTGGTGGAACACATGGTCGACGCCGTCTTCTATTTCGAGGGCGAGCGCGGCCACCAGTTCCGCATCCTGCGCGCGGTCAAAAACCGTTTCGGCCCAACGGACGAGATCGGTATCTTCGAAATGCATCAATACGGCCTCGCCCCGGCGAAGGAGCCCTCTGCCCTGTTCCTCAGTGCGGAGGGAGAGGGCGAAGGCGGCGCGGCTGTGTTTGCGGCCATGGAAGGCTCCCGCCCCGTACTGGCCGAAGTGCAGGCCCTGGTCGCGAAAAGCGCCTATGGCACGCCGCGGCGCAGCGTCGTCGGCTGGGATGGCGGACGGCTCGCCATGTTGCTGGCCGTGCTGGAAGCGCGCTGTGGCATCAGCCTGTCGGGGATGGATGTGTATCTCTCCGTCGCGGGCGGCTACCGGATCAGCGAGCCTGCGGGCGATCTTGGCGCGGCGGCGGCGCTGTTAACCTCCCTGTCTGATACGGCGGTTCCGGGCCGCAGCGTGTTCTTCGGCGAAGTGGCCCTGTCCGGTGCTGTCCGGCCTGTTGCGCGTATGGAGCAGCGCCTTAAAGAAGCCGTACGTTTAGGGTTTACTCACGCCTATGTTCCAGAAGGCAGTCCAACCACAGTGGATGGCTTGACGATCACGCCAATTAAAAGACTTATCGATCTGGCCCAAACCCTCGCTCCGGACGCACAGAATGCTTGAGTCCATTACAGCTTTCGACGCTATCGCCGTCGCTGTCATCGTGATCTCCGCGATCATGGCCTTTGCCCGGGGGTTCTTGCGGGAAGTTGCCACACTCGGCGCGTTCATCGGCGCCCTCGCCGCCGCCTATTATGCCCGCAAATTCTTCCGTGATGATCTGGCCGCGCTTGTGCCGGATGGTATGGAGCCGTGGACGGCAGACCTGTTCCTGGTGATTGTCGCCTTCATTATTGTCTATGTGATCGTGGCCTGGCTGGGCCAGCGCCTGTCGAAAAACATCCAGGGTGCCGATGGAATCGGCATGTTTGATCACATTGCGGGCCTGTTCTTCGGCATCGCACGTGGTTTCATTGCCTTGGTTTTCTTCGCTGTGCTCCTAAATCTGGCCTTGGATGATAGCCGGATCCCGGACTGGATAGAAAACTCCGCCACCTACCCGGCGCTAAGCAACATGGCTTCCTATGTGAATGATGAAGCCTCGAAAGTCGGAAAAGATGTGCAAGCCGCCCTTCCCTCAGAGGCCAAAACAGGGCAATAGGCCCGTGTCGCAATACTGTCACTCAGGAGGTGCGTCTCAGATGGTCTATTTCGATCATGATGATGACAAGCCACGCGAGGAGTGCGGCGTCTTCGGAATCTACGGAAACCACGAAGCCAGTCTTTTGACGGCGCTGGGCCTTCATGCCCTTCAGCACCGCGGACAGGAAGCGTGTGGCATCATCACCTTTGACGGAAAGCGTTTCCCTTCGGAACGCCATCTCGGCATGGTGGGTGAGCATTTCGGTGGAGACCTGCGCCAACGCCTCCCGGGCCACGCTGCCATCGGTCACAACCGTTATTCCACACAAGGGCGCACCATGCTTCGCAATGTGCAGCCCATTTTTGCAGACCTTGCCGGGGGCGGCTTCGCGGTTGCCCACAACGGCAATCTGACCAATTCGCGCAAGCTGCGCACAGAACTGGTGAAAGACGGGGCGATCTTCCAGTCCACCATGGACACCGAAGTCATCCTGCACCTGGTTGCCCGGTCCACGCGCCCGCGCTTCCTGGACCGGCTGGTTGATGCGCTGCAGAAGATCGAGGGCGGCTATGCCCTGGTCGGCCTGACCGGCAAGAAACTGATCGGCGCGCGTGACCCTGTGGGCCTGCGCCCGCTGATCCTGGGCAAGCTGGGCGAAGCCTATGTCCTGGCGTCAGAAACCTGCGCGCTGGACATTATCGGCGCGGAATTCGTGCGTGAGGTCGAGAATGGCGAGATCGTCGTCATCAGCGAAAAGGGCGTCGAATCCCATCGCTTCGCCGCGCCGCGCCCGTCCAGCCCGTGCGTGTTCGAATATGTCTATTTCTCCCGTCCGGACTCAATCGTTCAGGGCCGCTCCATCTATCAAGTGCGCCGCCGCATGGGCCATCAGCTGGGCCTTGAAACCCCGGCAGACGCCGATGTGATCGTACCGGTGCCGGATTCCGGCGTGCCGGCCGCGCTCGGCTTCTCCGAACAGACCGGTATCCCCTTCCAGATGGGCATCATCCGGAACCACTATGTCGGGCGGACCTTCATCCAGCCGACCCAGACCGGACGCCAGAGCGCTGTCTCCAAGAAGCACAGCCCGAACCGCGCCGTGCTGGATGGCAAGCGCGTGATTCTGGTCGATGACTCCATCGTGCGGGGCAACACGTCCAAGAAGATTGTCCAGATGGTGCGTGAGGCCGGCGCCAAGGAAATCCATTTCCGCTCGGCCAGCCCCCCTATCGTGAACCCGGATTTTTACGGCATCGACATGGCCGCCAAATCCGAACTCTTCGCTGCGATCCATACGCATGAGGAGATGGTGAAGGAACTGAACGTCGACTCGCTCGGCTTCCTTTCCGTGGACGGCCTCTACAAGGCGATCGGAGAGCCGCAACGCAATCCGATGCAGCCGCAATTTGCGGACCATTGCTTCACGGGCGTCTATCCGACCCCTCTGGTAGACAATGAACATGCCGAGGCCGACAAGGAACGCCAACTTTCCCTGCTGGACGATGCCTAAGTCTTTGGCTTGAAGGCAGATCAGGACATCAGGTCATCCCGGAGACGTGCCGCGCATTTTCCGGGATGACATAACAGGATAACAGGGCCCATGACTGACACTCCCCGCATCACCCTCGTGACCGGCGCTTCGCGTGGCATTGGCCGCGCCGCCGCGCTTCAACTGGCCGAACGGGGCGACCTTGTCATTGCCGTCGCCCGCTCCAAGGCTGCGCTGGAAAAGCTAGACGACGAGATCCGCGCCAATGGCAGCGAAGCCGTCCTCGTGCCGATGGATTTGAAAGATACCAAGAGCATCGAAACACTTGGCAAGGTGATCGGAGAGCGCTTTGGCCGTCTTGATGGCCTGGTTGCCAATGCCGGCATTCTCGGCACGCTGGGCCCGGTCGAAACCTGCGGCCCGCGCAGCTTTGAGGAAACCATTGCGGTGAACCTCACATCAAACTTCCACCTGATCCGCGCGCTGTCGCCCTGGATGCACCAGTCGGAGGCGCCGCGCGCAGTATTCGTCAGCTCTGGCGTCGCGCGTACCCCACGCGCCTTCTGGGGCCCCTATCAGGCCTCCAAGGCAGGCCTTGAAGCGCTGGTGCTCGGCTGGGCGGATGAGAATGAAAACCTGAAACTGCGCGCCAATCTCTACAATCCGGGCGGCACCCGCACCGGCATGCGCGCCGAGGCCATGCCGGGCGAAGACCCGATGACCCTTCCAACCCCGGAAGAGGTCGCTGCCGAACTGGTTAAAATGGTCAGCCCGGAAGAGACCCGCAGTGGCCAGCTGGTCAGCTACCGAGACCTTCAGCAGACAAAGCATTAGATCATGCAAAAAGACACGCTCTACCTTCTGGACCCGCACAATAGCGATCCGGCCTACCCTGACGCGGCCTATTACTGCCCGGACTGCATCATCATGGAAGGCCTATTGGTCAGCTATCCGGAGCTCTCCGAAAAGCTGGAGATCCACCGCATCAACTGGGCCCGCCCGCGCATGGAGATTGTCAGCCTTCTGGGTGAAGACAATCAAGGCTCTCCTGTTCTGATCCTGTCTGACACAGGCGAAGGCCTGGACGGCGTGCAGCAGCATGACGGCCACTATTTCATTAATGACCGCAACGCCATTCTGCATGCGCTGTCCCGCCGTCACGGCATCCCCGCGCCGCACCCTTGATGCAGGCTGCCCTTACAGGCAAAAGCAATTCCATGACTTCAGACGACTTTACCACACGTATCCGCATCCGCTCCGCCATCCCGGATGACGTGCCCGTGCTGAAGCAGTGCGAACAGGGCATCATTTCGGCTGAGCGGCCCTATGATCACACTCTGCGGCCAGACCCGATCAGCTATTATGATGTCGGCGAGCTGGTCATGTCAGACGATGCCGAAGTGGCGGTCATCGAGCTGGAGGGGGAGATCATTGCCACCGGCTATGCGCACAAACAGCCCTCAAAGCCTTATGTCGAATCCGACTATCATGCCTTTCTCGGCTTCATGTTCGTGCACCCTGACCATCGCGGCAAGGGATTGAACCGCCTGCTGATGGATCACCTCTTCGCCTGGGCCCGCTCACGCGGCCTGCCCGAAGTGCGTCTTGAGGTCTACAGCAACAACACGCCCGCGATCCGCGCTTATGAGAAGACAGGCTTCAAACCCTACATCACCGAGATGCGTCTGAATCTGGAGGACTAGCCGCCTTGCGGCGCTGCTCGGCACGCTCCGCTTCCCAATCCTTGCGCAGGCGCGCGACGCGCTCGGGGAATCGGCCCTCCAGCATCTCGATCTGTTTTACCCGGTCTGTCCGGAAATGGCGGAAGCCTTGCCGCAATTCACACCAGGCACACATCATCCGTATGTCATCTGCATACACGATCAGGAATGGCCACACCGTGCGGCGGGTCACATTGCCTGCCTCGTCGGCATAGCCAAGATCCATCTTTCTCTGGGTGCGGATCGCTTCGCGCACCAGCGCCACATCAAAGGAATCCTCCGGGCGCTTGCGAAAGCTGACTGGAAGAAGCCCGGAATCCACAATCACGGGCTGCAGTTCCAGCGGTACAGCCGTGGATAATTTCGCGATAAGATCCTCCGCGCCGCGCACCAATCGCGCATCCCCACGCGCCGCCACCCAGCGCGCGCCCAGAACAGCGGCCTCCAACTCATCCGTCGTCAGCATCAGGGGCGGCATGTCATATCCAGACTCCAGCACATAGCCGGTGCCCGCCTCCCCCCGGATCGGCACGCGCTGTGCAATCAGCTCCGCCATATCGCGGTAGAGCGTGCGCAGGCTGATCTCCAACTCCTCGGCCAGTTCCTGTCCGGTAACGGGCCGGGACTTGCGGCGCAGAATCTGGATGATCTGGAAAAGCCGTTCGGTGCGTCTCATGAAATGATCCCTACTGCCACACTGCTGACACCATGCTGTCAGCAGCCCTCCGCTATCAAGCCCTCATCACGAGCCAACAGGAGAAAAGTGATGATCACGTTTTATGGATGGGGCCCCATGTTCGACTGCCCTTCGCCCAGCCCCTTTGTCATGAAGTCAGACATTCAGCTGCAAATGCTGGGCGTCAGCTTCACCCGCGCCATGGCGGATCTCGAAAGCGTTCCGAAGCACAAGGCGCCATACATCATCGATGATGGCCATCTGGTCGAGGACAGCAATTTCATCCGCCGCCATCTGGAAACCAAGCTCGGCCGCGGCCTCTATGACGGCATGAGTGGCAAGGAGATCGCCGCAAGCTGGGCCCTGGAGCGCATGGCGGAAGGACAGCTCGCCAAGATCATGGCGTATGAGCGCTGGATGAAGGATGAGAACTTCAACAAAGGTCCGGCCCAGTTCTTCTTGGACGTGCCGGAACCTGCCCGCGCGGGCGTACGGCAAGAGGTGCGCAATGGTCTTGCCGCCATGCACACCGGCGAAGGCACGGGCCGTTTCACGGATGAGGAACGGATGCAGCTGGCCGACTGGGACATCGGAGCCATCGCCATGCACCTTGGGGATCAGGACTATATGTTCGGGGACGAACCAAGCTGCGCGGATGCCGCTGTTGCCGCTGTCCTGATCGCCTGCGCGACCGAGTATTTCGACACGCCGCTGAGCGGTCTTGTCCGCAAGCACGACAATCTGGTGGCCTATATCGACCGAATGACCGCGCGCTATTTTGCAAACATCGACTGGCCAGCCTCGTACATCATGGCAACCGAACCAGCCTGATCCGTCTGGGTTCCCCTAGGTCTCGCCCCGGCAGCTCAGTCTGCCGGGGTGAAGACCGTATTATGCTCCATGGCATCAAACGGCAGCACCTCGCCCGTCGTGATGCTGCGCGCGACATAGCCGCGTTGGCGGAAGAAATCTGCCAGTTCCTCAACCGTCGAGTCGAACCGGCTCTGATGGGCTTCCACCTCGCACAAGACTGTGGGCCGGTGCAGTTCAATCGTCTCGACTGCGCCGCGCAGCACGTTCAGTTCCCCGCCTTCAACATCAATCTTGATGAAAGAAATCGGGCCGGTCTCGATACGCTTGATCACGGTGTCCAACCGGGTCAGCGGCACCAATTCCTTCTTCACCTCAAAGCGGCCCTGGAAATCCTGATCACTGCCAATATGCGCCAGGCCGACACCAATATTACGGGATTTCTTGATCGGCACACTCAGCGTCACCATGCCCTCATCATCGCCCAGCGCCAGAGGCAGCACCATGATCTGGCTCTTCCCGCGCATGAAGCCCGCCACTGTCATGACTGAGCGCGGCATGGATTGCGGCTCGAACGCCACGACCAGTCCGCCTTCGGAAAGTTGCGACAGGCGCCTGGAAAACTCCCCGACATTCGCGCCGACATCAATCGTCGTTGAGCCCGCCGGAATGTACTTCTTGAGCATGCCCAACTCGGCCTGCCCCTGGTTCATATACGCACGTGGCTTATGAAAGATGGCCTTGAAAAGCTTCTCGGCTGCCGTGCGATGGCCACTCAGAAAGAAGCCATTATCAATTGTAATCACCAACTCACCCCATACTCGTCCTGGTTGCAGACAAGCCCAGAATCAATGGTTGAACAAGTTACAATTATAAAAAGAATCTCGAACTATCAGCGCGCATGCCATGTGCAATACGCATTACACTACAGCCCTACTCTTCCGGCGGGCGCGTGCGGGCGAAGCTTTCACGTGCGGAAATCTCGTCATACCAGTCTGCCAGCTCCGGATGCGGGGCCCGCCAGTCGAGGTCCGGCAACCTGAAATCGAGATAGCCGAGCGCGCAGACATAGGTGATCCGGCCAAGATCGAACGCCTTGGCGTCTTCCGCAATCTCCTCGGCAATCTGGTCCACGCCGCGATGGATGGCCCCCGTCCAGCGCTCCTGCCACATCGCAGAGCGCTCTTCTTCGGGCCGTCGGCTTTCCATGACCAGGCCAAGGGCCGCGTCCAGAATGCCATCTCCCAGGGCTTGCGCGCGCAGCACGGTCCAGCGGCGCGAACCTTCCTTGGGTAGCAGGCGCTTGCCGCCTGCTTCATGGTCCAGATACTCGCAGATCACCGGGCTGTCATAGAGGGCATAGCCATCCCCCAGGATCAGCGAGGGGATCTTGCTGAGCGGATTGTGGATGATCTCTGGCGCGCCCTCTGCCATGGAATTGGCCTTCACCAGTTCCACCTCATCTTCCATATCATGCTCGATAATCACGACACGAACTTTTCGCGCATAGGGCGAGGTGAGAGAATAATGAAGTTTCATGGGCCAGCCCCTCTTCAGGCAAAATGCTTCGACAGTTTCAGTCCTTGCCCCTGATAATTGGAGCCTTTTCCACCATAAAGGCCCTGCGGTTTGGATGCCATGCTTTCATAGATCAGCTTGGCGACCGGTTGGCCGTGTTCCAGAATAAACGGCACATCGCGTGAGCGTACTTCCAGCACGGCGCGGCTGCCGCCGGAATTCATGCCAAAGCCCGGATCGAAGAACCCCGCATAATGCGCACGGAACTCGCCCAGCTCCGGCGCGATCGGGGCCATCTCTGCGGCCTCACTTGGCGCAACCTTTACCGTCTCCCGGCTGACCAGAATATAAAACTCCTCCGGGTTCAGAACAATCCGGCCATCACGTGGCCAGACCGGTTCCCAGAACTGGCTGGCCTCATGCGCGCCAATTCCGCGAAGGTCCACGATGCCGGAATGGTGCTTGGCGCGCCAGCCAACGGGCTGGTCGCCCTTCACTTCCAGGTCGATGGAGACGACTTTCTCTTTCAGCGTCTCGGGCCGTTTGCGCTTGAACCGGATCTGCGCCAGCCGGTCCCCCGGCCGCACCATGATCGGGAAGGTCCGCGGGCTCACCTCCAGGTAAAGCGGCCCGGAATAGCCCATCGGCACTTCATCAAAGGCGCGTGAGCGGTTCGTCACCAGGCGCGTGAACACGTCGATCCGTCCGGTGGAGCTTTTCGGGTTCGCCCGCGCCGCAATGCCGGGCGGCAGACGCAGATGTTCCTGCAGCGGCACCAGATACACACAGCCCGTCTCCAGCACCGCGCCTTCCTTGGTCAGGTCGATCCGGTGCATGTGGATGCCCGGCTCCTGCAGCATCTCGGCAACCGTGCGCTCCTTGCCGGGCAGAAAGCTGGCCCGCAGGCGATAGGCATCCTCTGCCAGCCTCAGATCCAGGCTGGCCGGCTGCACCTGTCCATCGTCCAGCGGCAGGTCTGTCCGGATCGCCCCGGCCTCTGCCAGCGCGATGATCTCATGGTCTGGCAATACACCCGAATCTTCGGCCATCTCTTGCACCCCTTGCCGTCTCAGGCATAAGACCCATTACACGAAACACAAGGACTATAGTGTCATGGCAGATGGACAAGGTAGCGATAGCAAAAAGGGCTGGAAGCCTGCGACCCGTGCGGTGCGCGGCGGCCTGATGCGCTCGCCCCATGGCGAGATCTCCGAAGCGCTATATCTCACCTCCGGCTACTCATATGACAGCGCCGAACAGGCGATGCGCCGCATGGCGGGCGAAGAGGATGGCTTTGTCTATTCCCGCTATGGCAGCCCGACCTGCGAAATGCTGCAACAGCGCCTCGCCCTGATCGAAGGCGCAGAGACCTGCCGCGTCGCGGCCTCCGGCATGGGCGCCATCTCCAGCGCGATACTTGCGCCGCTGAAGGCGGGTGACCGCGTTGTGGCGGCCACGGCCCTGTTCGGCTCGTGCCGCTGGATCATCGCCAACCAGATGCCGAAATTTGGCATCGAAACCGTCTTCGTGGACGGCTCGGACCTTGAGGCCTGGGAACGCGAGATCGCCAAGGGCTGCCAGCTCGTGCTGATCGAAAGCCCGGCCAATCCGCTGCTGGACGGTGTGGACATCGAAGCGGTGTCAAAGCTGTGCAAGAAGGCAGGCGCCGTGCTGGTGGTCGACAATGTGTTCGCCACGCCGATCCTGCAAAAGCCACTGGAGCTTGGCGCTGATCTCGTCGTTTACTCCACAACGAAGCATATGGACGGTCAGGGCCGCGTCATGGGCGGTGCAATCCTCGGCAAATCGGCATATATCGAAGAGATGATAGATCCGTGGCTGCGCCATATGGGCCCTGCGGCCTCTCCCTTTAACGCCTGGGTCGTGCTGAAAGGATTGGAGACGTTGAAGCTGCGCGTGGACCAACAGACACAGAATGCCGCGCGCCTGGCAGATGTCATCGCCGATCACCCGGCCATCGCGGCGGTGCGCTATCCCCACCGGGAAGACCACCCGCATTACGAAGTGCACAAGCGCCAGATGAGCGCTGGTGGCACAATGATCGCGCTCTCGCTCAAAGGCGGACAGGACGCCGCGTTCAAATTCCTGAATGCGCTGGAGCTGGTCGATATCTGCAACAATCTTGGCGACACCAAATCCCTCGCCTGTCACCCCTCCTCCACCACGCACCGTGCGCTCAGCGATGAAGAGCAGGCCTCAATGGGGCTTGACCGTAGCTGGATCCGGATGTCCGTCGGATTGGAGGATTCTGACGATCTTGTAATGGATTTGACCAACGCCCTTAACAGAGTGTGAACCAATAGGATTGAATTTTACAGGAATGGGCAGACGGGTTCCACCTCCACTATATGAACAGATCACGGATGGTGTCCGCATCCGGGTTCGCCCGAAATTCATGCATGATGAATCAGAGCCGGCAAAGGCTCGCTTCATGTGGTCCTATACAGTCGAAGTAGAGAATGAGAGCCAGCAGACCTGGACCATTGTGCGCCGTCACTGGCGCATCGTGGATGCCGCTGGCCGGCGCCAGATTGTCGATGGGGACGGCGTAATCGGCCAGACGCCGACGCTCGGGCCGGGAGAGCGGTTCAGCTATACATCCGGCGCGCCACTGTCTGCCCCGTCGGGCATCATGAGTGGCACCTATGATCTGGAAAGCGATGATGGCGCCACGCTGATCGCCACCATCCCTGTCTTCTCGCTGGACAGCCCGTACGAAACGTCCGTCCCTTCTTGAGGCTTGGCCCTCTTGAGGCCTGGCCTTTTAGCTGTCTAGTTGACCCTCGATCAGCTCGATGATGCGCGGCGTGTTCGCCCCTTCAATGTAATTATCGCCTATGAAGAAGCCCGGCGTGCCGTCGACGCCCAGCGTCCGGCCCAGCTGCTTCATCTCTGCCAGCTGCTTCTGGATTTCCATGGAGCGCATGTCGGCGCGCATCTTCTTCACGTCGATGCCATGTTCCTTGGCAATCTCGTCCAGCTTCGCTTCGGTGAGATCGTCATTTTTCTTCAACTTCATCAGCGCAACGTGATACTCGTTGTACTTGCCCTGCTTGCCAGCCGCGAGGGCTGCCAGCGCAGCGGTCTCGCTGATGCCGCCAAAGATCGGCAGTTCCTTGAACACGACGCGGACCTTGCCGTCATATTCCTCGGGCAGGTTCTGCACCCAATCGACAGAGCGTTTGCAATAGCCACAGCGATAATCGAAGAACTCGACCAGCGTGACCTCGGCATCTTCCGGACCGATGAAATGGTCATCGGCATGATTATACAGATTGTCGTAATTCTGCATGATCGCGTCCTGGCTGGCCTTCGCCGCCTCGACGCGCTGGCGGTCGGCCAGCTTGATCAGGGCTTCCTCGATGATCTCGGGATTTTCCAGAATGTAGTCGCGCACGACCTCTTCCATGGCCTCACGGTCAGCAGCGGGAGCAGCCTTGCTCTCTGCGCAGGCGGGGGTCAGGGCGACAACCGCCATCGCGGCAGTCATGGTGGCAAGTTTAAAGGTCATACGGGCCTTCCTGTCATCAGGTCTAATATTACGTTTCGCAGATATACAGGCTGCACGGCCCGCGTCCATCAGGCCTGACACAAAGTTGATCGCAACTTATTGGGTCGTGAGCGAAAAGCGCGGGCCCCTGCGGCGATACATATCGCGATTGTCCGGATTGTTGGGGTCTGTCACCATCAGGATGTCATCGGCGCGGCGATAGTCCGGCGTGCCGACCTCAAGATCCTGCACAGCGAAGTGCGCAAAGCGGTTCGCCCGTACAATATCGCCGACCGAATATGCGGACTCGGCGGTTGCCAGCTGTGCTTCGGCGCGGCGGCCCTGCTCCTCATAGGTGATGGCCAGCTGTGCCCAGGCAAAGGCATTGTCCGGCTCCGCGATCAGCGCTTTTTGCAGCGCATCCTCGGCGGCTTCGATATCGCCCGGCTCTCTACGAGCATTGAGAGACCGCGCATAATTGATCAGCAGCAGCGGCGCGCCGGGCTTCAACTCCAGTGAGCGCTTGTGCGGTTCAACCGATTCTGCCGTGCGGCCACTTTCAAACAGGACCTGGCCTTTCAGCTCCCAGAAATACGGATTGTCCGGTTCGTCTTCCAGAAGCGAGTCGATCAGTGTCAACGAGGTTTCGATGTCAGAGGCCTGCATTGCCGCGATGGCCCGGGCATAGCGGGCCGGCTCGCTCTGGTCGCTCGCCGGATATTCGCGCGCCACCTTGTTCGGCGTGTCGAGGAAGCCGATCAGCTTCGCGCGCATCATCTGGTATTGATAGACTTCCCGGTCTGTCGGCTGCACATCCATCATGCCGGAATCCTCGGCCAGCTGGCGCACCGTGCGGATACGGTCAGAGGCCAGCGGGTGGGCCCGGAAATACGGATAGCGGCGGGCGTCTGACAGCACTTCCTGATAGCGGAACTTCTCGAAGAACTCGACCAGGCCGCGCGGAGATTCGCCCAGCTGCGTCAGATATTCCACGGCGGCGGCATCGGCGGTCGCCTCTTCCGCGCGGGTGTGGACGAAGAAATTGAGCGCCGCAAATTGCTGGGACGAGCCGATCAGCGCCGCGCCGGCCCCGCCTTCTCCGGCCGCCATGGCCAGGATGCCGAGCCCGATAGAGAGCAGCGCCGGGCGCATCGCAACACCGGCGGCGCGCTGGCGGCTGACCGAGTGGCCGCACGCAATGTGACAGGTTTCGTGCCCGATCACGCCCTTGATCTGGAGCGGCGATTCCGCCGCGATGATCAGGCCGGTGTGAATGTGAATGTTCTGGCCGTTCGCCACGAAGGCGTTCAGCGACGGGTCATTGATGATATAGAGGCCAACATCGTCGGGGTTCAGGCCCGCAACATCCAGAATGGGGTTTGTCCATTCGCGCAGCGTCTCCTCGATCTCGGTATCGCGGATCAGGCTCTGGGCCGACGCACTGGCAGCCATCAGGGCGGCCATGGCGGCTGTCGCAGCAAGCTTCAGGAAATTTCGCGCCATGTTTAGCGCCTCCCGTTCATCAGTTACGCCCCTGAATTTACGGGGCTCGCCGCCTAAAGGCGAGGGGCGATCAACACTGATGACAGAATTGTCAGGTGTCGGCTGACTGGAACATGAATGTCAGCGCCGGATCCAGGCGGATGCCGATCTCCGTGCCCGCCTTGGGCGCCGTGGTACGCGGAACCAGCGCCGTCAGCGCCTGGCCATTGCATTGCAACAGCAGGCGGCAGAGCGGACCGGTCAGCTGGCTGGCCAGCACTTTCGCCCGCGCCGGAGAGTTCTCGTCATGCAGCACCCCTTCAGGGCGTACGATCAGTTCCGTTCCTGCCGGAACCGCCTGCCCGGCAAGTCCTTCCGGCAAATGCTCGGCCTTCAGGCGGCTGACCGGCCCCAGCGATGCAGCTACGGCGGCGCTCGCCGGATTCATGTAGATCTCGGCGGCCTCGCCCTGTTGCAACAGCGTTCCGCCCTGCAAAATTGCAATACAATCAGCGCTTTCCAGCGCTTCTGTCGGGTCATGCGTCACCAGGAGAGCCGGAATGCCAGCCTCCCGGATTGCGGCCAGAGCCGTATCGCGCACACTGCCGCGCAGCGCCGGGTCGAGGCCAGAGAAGGGCTCGTCCATCAGGATGGCTGCCGGGCTCGGTGCCAGCGCGCGGGCAATCGCCACCCGCTGCTGCTCCCCGCCGGAGATTTCATGCGGATAGGCCTCTGCGCGGCCTGTCAGGCCCAGCCGCTCCAGCCATTCCGCCGCCAGCGCCCGCGCGGCCTCCTTGCCCATGGATTTCAGGCCAAAGGCCACATTTTGCGCCGCTGTCAGGTGTGGAAACAGCGCAAAATCCTGAAAAATGAGGCCAATTCGGCGCTTTTCCGCCGGCACGGTCTTGTCAGGCGAAGACAAAAGCTGGTCGCCCAGCCGGATTTCGCCCGTATCGACCGGCTCCAGCCCGGCAAACAGGCGCAGCAGCGTGGACTTGCCCGCGCCCGATCCGCCCAGCAGGGCCGTGATATGGCCCGGCTGCAGGGTCAGGCTGACATCCTTCACCACCGTGGAGGTGCCATAGCGCCGGGAAATGCCCGTGGCGGTCAGCGTCTCACTCATTGCGTATCTCCAGGCCGGGAATGGCTGAGCCGCCAGGACAGCAGGATCACCGGCAACAGGCCCGCCAGCGTGATCAGCAGAGACGGCAGCGCCGCCGCCGCCAGCCGCTCATCACTGGCATAGGCATTCGCTCGCACAGACAGCGTGTCCCAATTGAACGGGCGCAGCATCAGCGTCGCGGGCAGCTCTTTCAGCGATTCAACAAACAGGATCAGTGCACCAGCCATGGCGCCTGATAGCGCGACCGGCAGGTCCACGGAAACCGCCCGCCGCAGTGGCGAGGCGCCAAGGCTTTCGGCGGCATAGCCCATGGAGGCCGGGGCCCTGCCAAGCGCGGCCACCATCGGCTCGGCGCCAGAGGTCGTGAACCGGCTGGCATAGACCCAGGCCAGCGCGACAATCGCCCATGCCCCGGTCAGCGTGATGCCCAGCTGCCCCATCACGAGCAGCGCGCCCAGCGCCAGCACAGCGCCCGGAATGGCATAGCCGCTCGACGCCATGATGCGCGCAAAGCCTGCAACCAGCCCGCTCTGGCGCGCACTCAGCGCAATCGTCAGCGCCAGTACAAAGGCCAGCGCCGCGCCAGAGCCCGCCAGGATCAGCGTATTGATCAGCGCCTGCCCGATTGGCGCAATCTGGTCATGACTCTCAAGGCTCAGCCAGATCAGCCGCGACACAGGCATGAAGAAGGCGACCAGGAAGACGATGCCGCAGAAGGCGCTGGCCACCAAACCTGCGCCAATTGGCAATTTGGTGCGAGACACCGTGCGCCAGCGTGTTGAGCTTTGTTGGCTGCCTGCCCGTCCGCGCGTGTGACGCTCTGTCAGGATCAGCGCGATCACGATCACCACCAGGATCAGCGCCAGACGGGACGCCGCAGACGGATCGCCAAAGCTCTGCCAGGCGCGAACGATGCCAAAGGTCAGCGTTGGCACCCCGAGAAATTCCGCCGCGCCATAATCTGCTGCCGCCTCCATCAACGTCAGCGCCAGGCCTGCGGCAATCGCGGGCCGCGCGGCAGGCAGCGCCACTTGCCAGAACCGGCGGGCACTGCTGGCGCCCAGGCTGCGCGCGGCTTCCAGGGCGCAGACAGATTGCGACACGAAGGCCGAACGGGCCGTCAGATAGACATAAGGATACAGCGCGCAGGTCAGCACGAAGGCCAGGCCCGGCAGGCTGCGCATGTCCGGGAACCAATAGTCCCGCGCAGACAGGCCCGTCGCCTCACGGATCGCCATCTGGAACGGCCCCATCAGGCCCATCAGATCCGCATAGGCATAGGCCAGCACATAGCCGGGCGCGGCCAGCGGCAGGATCAGCAGCCATTCGAACAGGCCCCGCCCCGGAAAGCGGTACATCGTCACCAGCCATGCAGCCGGAACCGCAATCGCCAGGGTCATGATGGCGGTTAATGCCAGCGTTCCCAACGTGCCCAGCGTATAGCCGGTCAGCAGCGTGTCGCGAATGTGCACCCACACATCTCCGCCGCCGAACACCAGCCCCGCAATCAGCGTGGCAATGACCGGCACAGCAATGATCAGGCCCGCCAGTAAGGCGGGCCCGTCAACGCTTCTGACTCTGAAGCTGCGAAGGTATGTCAGACTTGTCAAAACGGCTTAGTTCCATCCCGCCCGGTCATAAATGGCCTGCGCCTCGCCCTGATTCTCGCCCAGCTTGTTGAGCGGGAAGACGCTTTCCTTGAACTCGGCCGGCAGCAATTCCAGCCCCTCAGGCATCTTGGCACCCTCGATCAGCGGCACTTCCTTGGTCTCGGTCGTCAGCAGGGCCTGGCCTTCCGGCGTGGTCAGCCATTCGATGAAGCGCAGCGCATTCTCGCGATTGGGAGAGTTTGCGGCCACAGCTGCGCCGGTCACGTTCACATGCGTGCCCCAGCTATCCTGTTGCGGGAAGGAGAGTTTCGTCTTGCTGGCCGCGGCGCGTTGCGTGGGAGAGCCCTGCATCATGCGCACCCAGTAATAGTGATTGGTCAGCGCGACCGAGCATTCACCGGCGGCAATCGCCTCGATCTGGGTCGTGTCACCCCCTTGCGGCGGGCGGGCGAAATTCTCCACCACGCTGCGCGCCCAGGCGGCGGCCGTGTCCGCGCCCATCCGGTCGATCAGTTCGCCCATCAGGGACAGATTGTAGATATTCGTGGACGAGCGCATGCAGACTTCGCCATCGAAATCGGCGCTGGCAAGATCGGCATATTCATCCACCTGCTCCGGGGTGACGCGCTCGGGATCATAGACGATCACGCGGAAACGCTTGGTCAGGCCGTACCAGTTGCCGTCCGGATCGCGGAAATGCTCTGGCACCACCTCGTCCAGAATCTCTGAATTGGCGGGCTGTGTCAGACCTGCTGCCTCAAATCTGTACAGCGTGCCCGCATCGGAGGAAATAATCACATCGGCGGGGCTGTTTTCGCCCTCGGCCTTCATCGCCTCCAGCAATTCGGCCGCCCCCGACTCCCGGAAACGCACCTTGATGCCGGTTTCGGCTTCGAACTGCTTGTACATTTTCTTGTCGGAATCATAGTGACGCGCGGAATAGACGTTCAACACGCCCGCGGATTCCGCAGCAGGCGTTACAGGCGCATCACTTTCAGCAGGCTCGTTTGCCGGGCCACTACAGGCGGCCAGAAACAGGGCGGCTGTCGCAAGGGGCGCATACCATTTCATGGAACAATCTTTCTCTTCTCAGCGTTAGAACATCGTTCAAACACAGTTGAGAATGAATCGCAACAAAGCAAGGTAGCGACCTTTTGCCCGTTTCTTGCACATTCCGCCAAAAGAAATGATCCGGAGTGTGAAACTTCTATGGCAGTGCAAATTTTGCATTAATTAAGAGGGGTCTAGAAAGGCTCTCATAAATAAAGGCTACACGGCACAGGATGTGGGGAAGTAGATGAGTGATATTATTGTCGATCTGGCCCTCGGGTCTCCGGAAGAAGACGCAATACTGGCGGCGGCACTGGATGCTTTCCTCAGCGAGCACATCACCCGCAACCCGGCCTGCGATGACTATCCGCAAATGATGGTCCGCACGGCTGTCTGCCCGATGGGCAACATGCACAAGGAAATCATCTTCCAGAGCCAGAAATGGGCCGAAGCCTTCCAGAATTTCTGGGAAGTCCAGAAATTGCAGACAAGTGCGGCCTGAACATTCAATTCCCTGAGAAAATGGCCTAAACAGCGCGCATGACCCGCGCTGATGGCCCTTCCGATTCCCTGCCCCGCATTGCCATAGCTGGCGCAGGCATTATCGGCCTCAGCTGCGCGCTGGAACTCGCCGCCCGCGGCGCGCCTGTTACCCTCTATGATCCGAACCCGCCCGGACGCGGCGCCAGCTGGGCCGCCGCAGGCATGATCGCCCCGGCCTATGAGGCCGCCTGCGAGCCCGGCGTGCATCCGCGCCTGTTCGAACTTTGCCTGGAGAGCGCAGACCTCTGGCCTGGCTTTGCAGAACGCCTTCAGCGCGACAGCGGCGTGCATCTCGGCTATTCCGCCGGGCCGTCCCTCGCCGTGGCTGCCGATGACGCCACCGCGCAGCATCTCTCCGGCATTCTCGAAAACCTGAAAGCCAAGGGCCTGCCTGGCCAGCAGCTCAGCCTTGAGGAAGCGCGCCAGATCGAACCGGCCCTGTCGCCGAACCTGATCCGTGCCCTGAAGCTCGAAACCGATGGCTATGTGAACAACCGCGCCGTCGTTACCGCCCTGTTGACCCTTTGCGAGCGCCATCCGAACATCACGGTTCAGCGCGCCCCGGCGCCGCTGCACGCGCGCGGCAGCGACCTTGCCATTGAAGGCCATGACCTGCTGCTCGTCACGGCCGGCTGGCAAAGCGCCGTGCTTAAAGTGGAAGAGCACGGCCAGCAATTCAGCCTCGTCAATTGGGACACCACGCTCGAAGAGATCGACTCCTATGGCGGCCAGATGCTGTCAGTAGAGCGCCGGGAAGATCATCCGTCCACCACGCTGCGCGCGGGCGTCATCTATATGGTGCCGCGTGGAGACCTTTTGGTCATTGGCGCAACGATGGAACCTGGCCGCACTGAAGGTATGCCGGATACGGAAAGCATTGCCACCCTGCTGGAGAATGCCGCCCGCATCGTGCCGTCTGTTGCAGGGGCCCGTATCACCGACACCTGGTCCGGCGTGCGACCAGGCACACCGGATCTTGCGCCCTTCCTGGGGCGTACACGGCAGGCAAACATGTTCGTCGCCGCAGGCCATTATCGCAATGGCATCCTGCTCGCCCCGCTGACCGCCCGTATTCTGGCGGACCAGATGCTCGGTCATCAGACCAGCGAGCTTGCCAACGCCTTCTCACCAGCGCGACTTCTGCCCGCCTGATCTGGAAATCTTCCGATTAGCCTTGATCGCAGCCTGAAAGTGCGTATCTAGACATCTCGACCGCAGAGATTTTTTGGAGGCCAGACACATGGATATCGCAAAGCCCACCGCTTCGCTGACCCCTTCCATGTACATTCGGCTTCCCCATGTCTTCTTCTCTCACGCTCGACTCTCTTTTCCTCACAGCGCCTGACGGCACGCCGCTTTTTGATGGGCTGACTCTCTCGCTTGGCCGCGAACGCATTGGCCTTGTCGGCCGCAATGGCTGTGGCAAGTCCACCCTGCTGCGCGCCATCGCCGGCGAGATCGAGCCCGCCCGCGGCAGCCTCTCCGTACACGGCCGCATTGGCCGCCTCACCCAGATCGCCGACGAGACCCTCACCGTGTCCGAAGCCCTTGGCGCGGCAGAGGGCCTTGCCATCCTCGCCCGCATGATGGCGGGCGACGGCACGCTGGAAGATGCAGACGCCGCAGACTGGACGCTGGAGCCGCGTCTGGAGGCCGCCCTCTCCGCCACCGGCCTGCGAGAGATGCCGCTGGACACACCCCTCGCCCAATTGAGCGGCGGCGAGCGCACCCGGGTCATGGTCGCCCGCCTGTTGCTGGAACAGCCGGACATCCTGCTACTGGATGAGCCGACCAATAATCTCGATACGGAAGGGCGCGCCGCCATCGCCTCCCTTCTGAAAGACTGGCACGGCGGCGCAATCATCGCCAGCCATGACCGGAACCTGCTGGAACAGATGGACCGGATTGTGGAGCTTTCCCCCATCGGCGTCACCATTTTCGGCGGAGGCTGGAGCGAGTTTCGAGAGGCCCGCGACGCCGCCCGTGCCCAGGCCGAGGCAGACCTGACACGCTCCGTGAACGCCCTGAAACGGGCCGAGGCAGACGCCCAGCGCGCAAAGGAAAAACAGGACCGCCGCGACAAGGCTGGCCGCAGCGCCCGCGCCAAAGGGTCAGAGCCGAAACTGCTGCTGGATGCCCGCGCCGAACGCGCCGAGCACACTGCCGCCCGTGGCAACCAGTTCGCCGGTCGCCTGACCGGAGAGGCCAATGCCTCTGTCGAGGCGGCCCGCGCCCGTGTCGAGATCACAGCGCCCATAACGATGGAGCTGCCACCCGTCCAGCTGCCTGCCAGCAAGGATATTCTGACCGCCACAGACATCACCGCTGCCTTTAACGGGCGCCGCCTGTTCGGCCCACTCAGCTTCACCCTGCGCGGCCCTCGCCGCCTCGCCATTTCCGGTCCGAACGGCTCCGGCAAGAGCACGCTGATGCGCATGATCCTGGGAGAGATCGCCCCCGCGTCCGGCACGCTGCAGCGCCACACGCACCGCATCGCCAGACTGGACCAGCATGTCAGCCTGCTGCCGCGCGAAGGCTCCATTCTGGACGCCATCCTCGCTGTCCAGCCGCACCTTACCTTGAATGAGGCGCACGCTGCCCTCGCCCGCTTTGCCTTCCGCAACACGGCCGCGCATCAGCCTGTCACGACGCTGAGCGGCGGGGAGCGTCTGCGCGCCGGGCTCTCCGCCATCTTTGCTGCGCCAGAGCCGCCGGAACTGCTGCTGCTGGACGAGCCGACCAACCATCTCGACATGGACACGATCGAAGCCCTCGAAGCCGCCCTCACCGCCTATGACGGCGCCCTGATCACGATCAGCCACGACCCGGCCTTCCTCCGCGCCATTGGCGTTGAAGATGATATTGCGCTCCCCTGACGCAGCGCGATTGCTGGACGCGCCGCCCCCTGCGCCTTAAGTCTTTGCCTCAGGAGGACCACGCCGCATGCATCAGATCGCCCCGATGAGTGAAGACCAGGCCGCCATCAAGGCCGCTGTCGAGAAAACGCTCGAGCCCTTCAATGATGAATACTGGGCCAAGACAGACGAAACCGGCGACTGGCCGGAAGAGTTCTGCGACGCCATGGCTGCGGGCGGCTGGCTGGGCATTGCCTTCCCGGAAGAATATGGCGGCGCGGGCCTTGGCCTGAAGGAAGCCGCGCTGATGATGCAGACGGTGACGCGCACCGGCGCGGGCTTTTCCGCCGCCTCCGCCATCCACCTCAACATTTTCGGGCCGAAGCCTCTGGAGAAGTTCGGCAATGCCGAGCAGAAGCAGGAAAACCTGCCCAAGATCATCGCCGGCCAGGAGAAGATGTGCTTTGCCGTGACAGAGCCGAATTCCGGCCTCGACACGTCCAGCCTGGAGACCAAGGCAGAGCGCACCAATTCCGGCTACACCATCAATGGCCGCAAGATCTGGACAACCGGGGCCCAGCGCGCCGACAAGATCCTGATCATCGCGCGCACCACGCCGAAAGACCAATGCGCCAAGCCCTATATGGGCCTCTCCCTGTTCTACACAGATCTTGACCGCGGCAAGATCGAGGCGAACCCGATCCCGAAAATGGGCCGCAAGGCGGTGGAGTGCAACACACTGTTCATTGACGGTCTGGAAGTGCCGAAGGAACACCTGATCGGCGAGGAAGGCGCGGGCTTCAAATATCTGATCCAGGGCCTGAACCCGGAACGCGTTCTGTTCGCGGTGGAAAGCATCGGCCTCGGCTTTTCGGCGCTGGAGCGCGCGGCTCAATATGCCAAGGATCGCGTCGTGTTCGGCCGCCCCATCGGCCAGAACCAGGGCATTCAGCACCCGCTCGCCAAGGCCTGGGCGGAGCTGTCCGCCGCCGAACTGCTCGCCTACAAGGCGGCCGGGCTTTATGATGAGGGCCTCGATTGCGGGGCGGAGGCGAACGCCGCGAAATATCTCGGCACAGAGGCCGGCTTCCGCGCCTGCGAAACCGCCGTGTTGACCCATGGCGGCATGGGCTATGCCAAGGAATACCATGTCGAGCGCATGATGCGCGAAGCCATGCTCGCCCGCATCGCCCCTGTCAGCCGCGAGATGATCCTCAACTTCATCGCCGAACGCGTTCTGGGCCTGCCGAAGAGCTACTAATTGATCTGGAACCGCCGCCGGATCGCAAGGCCCGACAGGAACACCAGAATAATCGCGCTCAGCGACTGAAGGCTGGCGAGCAGGCGCAGGCCAATGGGCGTGCCGTTAATATAGAGGCGGTGTTCAAAGCCATCGCCCAGATGCTGCTTGCAGGCTGCCTGTGCCGGGCCGGTCAGCGGGTCCAGCATCTGGCCAATCGCCGTGCACGGATCAGGCGCATCCCACGGCCCGAATGGCAGAACCTGCCCAAGGGAGAATGCCATCGCTTCGCCGAAATGTTTCCAATTGGGGGCATAGATAAACCAGTCCCCCATCATCATATAGGCAAGCGCAAACAGAAACATCCCGATGATCAAACAGACAAGCGGCCGCGCGACCGAGTTTCCGTAATTGGACGCCCCGCCATAAATGCGAGACATAATCCGTTCTCGGAGCGAGATGCCCTCTTTCTCTTGCCAGAAGGCCAACTGTTGAAGTGTCGTATATTTCGGGCGGCCACGCCTGCGCCGGGCGATCAGTTCCAGCCGGTGGAACCGGCCCTCTTCCACCCTGTCCCGCCTGTCTTCATTAAACAGCTTGAGCGTCCGATAACAGTCTTCCAGAGCCCGGAAATATTCGATCCGATCTCCACGCGGGCCTCTCTTGAAGGCCAGCGCCTCGGCCTGCCGCCATTTCTGAAATGCTTCAATGTCTCCCTCATAGACAGCCGACCATTTTGCAGCCTCTCGCACATATTGCTCTTTCTGCCACTCAGGCGCATCTCCCGCAGGTTGTTGCGGCTTTTCCGGAATAGCGCGTTTCAGATTTTCCAGTCCTGCTTTCAGGGCATCAGGCACTGGCAGGAAGCGTGCCTTTGTCTTTCCCCGTTCCACAGCAAGCTTGACATTTGTGCTCCCAAAATTGATGCCACGATGCAGCACGCTGCCATGTAGTTTGAATATATGGAAAAAGTGCGCGCCATGGAAATCGGATTCATTCGTGCTGGGCCCATTCAAAATGTCCCGGTTGGAAAAGTCAGCCGGGCCAAGAAACATAGCCCCTTTTGCGTTGAAACGCTTGACAGACCGCCGCGCGATGGACAGCGCCGCAGGCTCGCCTGTCAAACGCCCCTCCAAAGCCACCCCCGTATCCCCGGCTTGCGACGACAACGCGATGGACTGGTCCACACGCTCGCTAGTCAGGCTGCGCCCTTCTCCGCTGAAATTAGCGTCCCCAAAAAATACAGCTTTAGAGAAATTAGCAATCTCTAGAAAAGCAGTACTTTGAAAACTAACACCTTCAGAAAAGGCGGCTGCCCCAAAAATAGCCTGCCTCCAGAAAACGGCTGAATGAAAACTACAAAATTTAGCGAAAGCAACTCGGTTGAAGAGTGCATGTCCTAAGAAAATTGAGTTATTGAAAATAGCCCATTCTGAAAAAATGCTATCAGTAAAATGGCTCTCCCCTGAGAAGATCGCATAATGAAATCTGGCATTCGTGTGAAAGGATGCTTTCTCAAAAGTCACGTACATCCCGAAAGCGGCATAGCTGAAATCCGCATCGCCTAAAAAGTCGGCCTGCCGGAATTGCGTCTCTCCGAAGAAAGCAGCTAGGTGGGCATTTATAGAGATGGGAATTCGCTCACAGTCCAGTCTAGACAGCGTCGAGAGCTTATTAAGATCGAAATCGCCAATTATAGCGCCTTGCCATTGAAGACGATGATCAGCGCCTTCAATGCGAGCAACATCATCGAATTTTGTTTCAATAACTTCGTCAGATAGTACAGCGCTAAGCGTAGCGTTTACATCCCTACCGAACGCATCATCCTCCGCGCCCTTCAGCGTCTGGCTGCCATCCCGGAATGTCAGCGGCAAGTGAACGCGCGTGAAGCGTCGCCCTGTCTTCGGGCACTGGAATTCAGGCCGCTCAACATCCCCAGCCACCCCCGCCCGACGCCAGTAATCCTGCAGCGTCGCCTGACGGCCCTCCACACCATCTGCTGCAGGGACGGGCACGCCATCCTCGGGCACGATCCAGCCTCTCCAGTCTTTCTTCGCCAGACCGTCCCAGGAATAATCCTTATCCCACCACCGGTCCCACCATTCCTGGGAAATTGCCATCTGCCTGCCCCGTCTTGCCCCTGCAATCACAGGTTAGCGGGCCGCGGGGCCGTGTAAACCTGCGCACGCCGGCTTATCCCACATTTTGTGGGCCGGGATCTACCCGGATCATTGGGAGATGAAATTAGTTTTCCGACACCCCTGCGTGCCGGGATATACTACGCCCCATGGATCAGCTCTTCGCCCCTCCCCGTGATCTGACACCGGAACTGGAGCCATACCGCTTCTGGATCTGGCTGCAGCTGATTGTCGTGCGGATGTATATCCGCTCGATCAAGGGGCCCGGCGTGCCGTTCATGTTCACAATGAACCGCCATGGTGATGTCAGGCTTGTTTATATTGGCGATACGGCAGCTGAACGCGAAGCGGCCCTCGCCAAACAGAAACATCAAGATCCGTTTGCGTGGGAACCAAGCCAGGCCTTCGCAGCGGCGCTTGATGGCAGCTCCCTCATGTCCGCTCACCCCGGGGAAAGCCGGGGCCCAGGACGGCAGGCTCTGGACGCGCAATTCTGGATCCCGGCTGTCGCCGGGATGAGCGCGAATGTTGCGGGATGTATGCTGCCACCGCCAGACACCTGACCCGTCTCTTTACGGATGA
>NZ_AWFF01000064.1 GCF_000682755.1 Hyphomonas beringensis | reverse complement strand
GAAGGGCCTTGCGGGCCCGCTTGAACCCGGCGTCGGCGCCGAGGAAGTTTTCGAGCATGGCGGGGATCAGCGTTTCGGGCTTTTCCTCCTCGCCATAGGTCTGCCGGTAGATCGCCGCATAGTCGGCAAGCGCCGCGGCGAGATCGGGATCGACGCTGATGGTCAGTTTGACCGGCGTCCGATCAGGCAGTTTGTCGATGCGCAAACTCATGGGCGCCTCCTCATTGCGGCCGAAGCACGAGATCGCGCGTGACGATGACGCGCACCGGCCAGCCGGGCCGTACGCGGATTGTCGGCTGAACGCCAAGATTGCGTTCGACGACGCGCTGACCGGCCTGGTTCACCGTGTCGCTCATGCCGCGTCGGATCGCGCGTTCGATGTCGCTGTCGTCTCCGGAGCCGAGTTCCGCGGCGATCCCGAGAATGGTGGCGAGCCCCGCCGCGGCGAAGACCCTTCCCCAATGATGATCGGTGCGGTCGGTGACGCCGGCATAGCCTCTCGCGTCCGCGCCAGGCTCCGAAATCACCACGGACGTTCCGTCCGGGAATATCATCCGCTCCCAGACGATGAGCGCGCGATCCTGGCCGAACGAGACTTCCGACTGATAGCGCCCGATGAGCCGCGTGCCTTGCGGGATCAGGAGATAGCCGCCCGTGACCGTGTCGTAGACGGGCTGCGACACCTGGGCGATGATCGTCCCCGGCAGGTCGCTGTTGATGCCTGTGATGAGAGACGCCGGAATGAGCGTGCCCGCCATCACCTGAAAGGGTGACACAGGATCTTCAACGCTGTGCGGATTGTAGATCGCCGCATCGGCGCGCTCGCCAGCGAAAGCCTCCTTGCGACCCTGCAAGTTCGGATCGTCCGACGCACTGCCGCCGCTCATCGAGCGCTGTTGCAGGCCCGCAAGCGCCATCAACTCCGCGCCGATCCCGTCGAGGGCATCGCGTTCGGCAGAGCGCCCGCCGCTTGGCAGGTCTCCGGTTTCCGATTCCAGCCGGAGCCCGCGCCGCTTCGTCTTCAAGCGCGGCAAGCCGCATGCGCCGGGCGCGCTCGGCCTCGTCTTCCGGATTGGGACGAAAGTCGTCGTCGAAACGTTCAGCATATTCCGGCTCGACGCCAAGATCGCGCTCGGCCTGCAGGACGGTTGCGCCGAGATCGCCTGCAAGCGGCGGTCCGAGACGTGGAACGTCGCGCTTCACATCGCTATAGCTTGCCGGCAGCGAGGAGAGCCCTTCAGGCTTGCGCGTGTTCGCGGTATTGTAAAGTTCCTGGCGATCGGCGGGATCGGCCGCCCGCGGCGGTTTGAGCGCGATGCTGGCGGCGGCGAACAGCAGCAGCGCGCCGGCCGCTGCGCCCGCCATCAGCGCTTTGCGATTGATCTTCGCGACCGGCCGGGGCGAGGACCGTATTTTAAGACGCTCGGCATGTTCGTCAAAGGGAACCGGATCGGCCATCGCGCTCAGCCCTTCGATCCGGCGCCGAGCGACGCGGCGCGTTCGACGCGGACGATGCGCACGACCGTCTGGCGCTTCTCGCCGAGACGCAGCTCCGCCGCGCGGAACAGCCGGTCGACGACATAATAGTTGCCGCGCACGCGGTAGTTCACGAGTTCCGCATCGTTCTCGTCGTTCAGCACGAATAGCGGCGGCATGTCCGTGGTCGCGATGGACACCGGCATCTGGATGAAGAGCTGCCGCCCGTCATCGAACACCCGCACCGGCTTCCAGTCCGGATCGTCGCCGGTGAGCCGGTAATCGAAATTGAGCCCTTCAATGGCGACGCCGCGCTCGACCGATCCCTCTTCGCGGGCAAAGGCATCGCGATTGCGCGCGGCGAGCCGCGTCAGCTCATCGGCGGGATAGCGCCAGGAGAGGGCGGCCATGTAACCGGTCTCGACGCTTTCGAGCTCCAGATGATAGGTCCGGCGATCCGTCGCGATCATCAGATTGGTGCGGATACCGGCATTGATCGGCTTTACGAGCACATGCGCGCGCGCTTCACCGCCCGAGCCGGAGACCGTGTCGCCCACCACCCAGCGCACCGTGTCGCCCGCTGAAACGGACACGAGGTCCTCGCCCGGCTGCAAGGCGATGTCGCTGACCTGTCCGGGGCTCGAATAAAGCCGGTAGAGCGCGCCCTCTGCATAAGGATACACCTGGATCGCATTTACATAGCCGTCCGGCGTCGGCTCGATCAGCGCATGCTCGCGGCCTTCCTCGATCGCCTGTTCCGGCGGAACCGGCGGCTTCGCCGGCGCCGTCTCGATTTTCTTCAATTGGCCCGGCAGAGGAAGCGGCACGGCGGTCTCGACGATTTCTACCGGGTGGTCTTCCGTCTCCTCGAACGGAACGGCGCCGACAAAGCCGACACGGTCGAACCCGTCATCGGCGGGCGCCGACGCGCAGGCCGCCGTCAGGGCGAGCATGGATGAGGTCAGAAACAAGCGCATGGGTCAGTCTCCTGTGACAAGGTCCTGGCCCCAATGGAGCTCGTGGACATACAAACCGAGTGGATTGGCGCGCAGCGTCGCCGCATCGCGCGGCGGCTGCGTGACGACGGTGAAGAGCCCGGTGAAGCGTTCCAATCTCATCAGCGCGCCATTCTCGAAACTCTTCTCGATCCAGCGCGCCTGGAAGCTGTCATCGGAGACGCGGACCACGCTCACGATCTCGACGGTCCGCGATTTGCGGCCGATTTCGGCAAAAGGGTCGTTCGCTTGCGCGTATTCGTTGAGCGCGATCGCTCCCCGATCCGTCACGAAATCGTAGGCCGAGAGCCAGTTCTCGCGCACCACGACCGGATCGACGGACAGCCCGCGCACATGGCTGATGAAATTCGCGAGGTGATGCGCGATCTGCGCATCGCTCGGATTGTAACGCTCCGTCGCCGGCGCAACGGCGCGCGCTGCGCCGGTCTCGTCGATCTCCACCACATAGGGCGTGACCGTCGATTGCAGACTGCGCCAGAAAAGCGCGCCGGACGTTGCGAAGGCGAGCGCGAGGCAACCGAGCGCCATCAGACGCCAGTTCTTCGCCTGCACGCGCGCCGAGCCGATTCGCTCGTCCCAGACCTGCCCCGCCTTCTGATAGGGCGTTTCCGGATAAGGGCTCTGGCCGTAGCTGGTCGATGAGCGTTTGAAGAGCATGGGTCAGTCGTCCTTGTCTGTGAGGCTTGGCGCAGCGCCGGAAGATCCCTGATCGCCATCGCGCAATGTGTGGGCGGCCGCCTGACTCGCATGCGTCATGTGCTGTTGCGTCTGCATGCGCCGCGCCCAGGCAGGGCTTGCGGTCGATGCAGGCGGCGAAGGCGGCGGTCCACCGACCGGTGATCCGCCCGTCGCTGCCCATGCGCCGCACGCGCCACTCTGGTAGGCTTCGCGAATGCCGTCGCCGGGACGCGACAGGCTGCGGCGGACTACGTCGCCGCCGGCGCGGGCGACGCCCGCAAGACCCGCAGCAACCGCGCCCGCGCCGGATGCGCCGGAAGCGACCGAGCCCATCGCATAGGAGGTCCGCGCGCCGCCGGCCATGGAAGCGCCCGCCTTGACCGTGCCGGAGACGCCCTTCGCGCCCGCGCCGATCAGCGCCTTGCCGCCAAGACCGGCGGCGTAGGCGCCGGCAAGCACGCCGGCTGTTGCACCCGCGGCCGAACCGGCGCCGAGCTGCGGCGCGCCGGTGATGAGGCCCGAGGCGATGCCCGGCGCGAAGATCCCCATCCAGAAGAAGACAAGCGCGGCGAGGACGCTGCCCATCACGTCGGCGAGCGTCAGGTCGTCGCCCGTATGGAAAGCCTCCGTCACGGCGGCGAACAGCGTCGAGCCGATGCCGATGACGATGGCGATCACCATCAGCTTGACGCCCGAGGTGATGACATTGCCGAGCACGCGTTCGGCCAGGAACGAGGTCTTGTTCCACAGCGCGAAGGGCACGAGCACGAACCCCGCCAGCGTCGTCAGCTTGAATTCGAGAATGGTGATGAAGAGCTGCACCGCCAGCACGAAGAAGGCGATGATGATCACCGCCCAGGCGATGAACATCACCGCGATCATGACGAAATTGTTGAAGAAGGCGACCGGCCCCGACATGCCCGCGATCTTTTCGAGCAGCGGTTTCGCCGCATCGAGACCGACGCCGGCAATGAATCCCGGACGCAGCAAATCTTCCGCCGTCATGGCGCCGCCCGTCGCGGTGAGCCCGAGCCTTGCGAAGCTGTCGAAAATCACGCCGGCGAGCAGCGAGAAATTGCCGATGACGAAGGCGAAAAAGCCGACATAGAGAATCTTCTTCAGGAGGCCCGCGATGACGTCGGCGTTCTGCGACAGCGCCCAGAAGAGACCGGCAAGCGTCACATCAATCACGATCAGCGTCGTCGACAGGTAAGCGACATCGTCCGCGAGGAGCCCGAAGCCCGAGTCGATGTAAGCGATGAAGGTCGCGAGAAAGGTGTCGATCACGTCCATCGCCGCTCAGTCCTCCATGAACCGCTGGAAGCGGGCGCGGGCGCGTTCTTCTTCCGCAAGCTCGCGCGCATGATCGAGGGCGTCGGCGCGGTACTGCGCCGCCATCATCGCCTCCATCTGCATGAGCTGTTCGGTCTGCATGGCTTCGATCTGATTGCCCGCCTGGGCCGCCTGCAGCGCGCCCGCTGCGTCCTGACTGCGCTCGACGAGCCCTGCGATGGCGCCGGCGTCGGTTTCATTGTCCGCAAGCGCGGCAGAGATCGTGACGAGCGTGTCGCGATAGGCGCGCCGCGATTGCCGCCAGCGCTGCCGTGCGTCCTCCACCAGCGCCGCATCGGACGGCGGCGTCGCGCCATAGGTTTCGGGATAGGCAACGTCGTAATCGTGCTCGACGGTTTCGACGTTGTAGCCGATGCCCTCCGCCTCGCGCATCAGTTCGGCGATGCTGTTGATGCGGTCGAGGATGATCGCCTCGGCGACATTAACGGGCAGCGTTTCGAGATTGCGCGCCATGTTCTCCAGCATCTCGATTTCATGAGCGAGCTGCTGGATCTGGTTCTCGACCTCTTCGAGCGTGCGCACGGCCTGCAGGATGTTCTGGATGTGATTTGCCGGGTCATAGACCGTCCATTGCGCCCGGGCCGCCGGGGTCATGAAGAAGGAGAGGGCGGCCGCGCAGAGCGCGCCTCTCATGAGATTGCGCTTGCTCATGTCATCATCTCCGGTTCGGCGAGGTAGGAGCGGACGGGGGAAACAGGCTGGGCGTCGTTGCTGTTGGCGCCGGGCCAGCGGCCGAGCAGGTCCGCCGCCCAGTCGAGGCCCCTGGCGCGCAGGAAGGCGACGGCGAAACCTTGCGGTCCCGCTTCGGCGAAGGCCTTGTCGATGCGCTTCTGGTTCACCGGATCGGCCGCGCCGCAAATGGCGCGCGCGATGGGGCCGAGCCCCAGATCGAACACGCGCGCGCCAAGCGGCGACTGGTAGTAATAATCCCGCTTCGGCGTCGCCCGGGCGATCAGCTCGATCTGGCGGTCATTGAGACCGAAGCGCCGATAGGCTTCCCGCGATTGCGGTTCGGCCGCGCGTTCATTCGGCAGGAATATCCGCGTCGGACAGGATTCGATCAGCGCCGGGGCGATCGACGAATTCGAAATGTCCGCCAGGGATTGCGTGGCGAACACGACGGCGACTTGTCTTTTGCGCAGCGTCTTCAGCCATTCGCGGATGCGCGCGGCGAAGGCCGGATTGTCGAGAAAGAGCCAGGCTTCATCGAGGACGAGCAGCGTCGGCCGTCCGTCAAAACGCGCTTCGAGCCGGTGGAAGAGATAGGTCAGCACCGCAAGCGCCGCACCGCCCGCATGCATCAGCTCTTCCATCTCGAAGCAGACCGTGTCGGCGAGGAGGAGACTGTCCGTGTCCGCATCGATCAGGCCGCCATGCGGGCCTTCGAGCTTATAAGGCCGAAGCGTCGCCTTGAGCGTCTCCTCCTGCAGCATGAGCGAAAGCCCGGTCAACGTGCGCTCCCCTGCCGGCGCGCTCGCAAGCGCAGTGATCGCTTCCCAGAGGCGGCCCTTGAGGTCCGGCGTCATGACGACGCCTTCTTCAGTGCAGAGGCCGCCAAGCCAGTCCGCCGCAAAGCGCGCGCCAGTCTCCGTGTCTATGTCTTTCAGCGGCTGGAGCCGCGGCCGGTCGGCGCCGCCAAGGTCGACATGCGCGCCGCCCATGGCGAGCGTCGCCGCCCGCGCCGAGCGGCCTTTGTCGAAGATGAAGATCTGCGCCTGCCGGTAGCGGCGCCATTGCAGCGCCAGCATGGAGAGCAGCACCGATTTGCCGGCGCCCGTCGGGCCGACCACAAGCGTGTGACCGACATCGCCGACATGGAGATTAAGCCGGAACGGCGTCGTTCCGTCGGTCTGCGCCTCGATCAGCGCCGGCCCGCCAAGATGGCGGTTCATTGTTTCGCCGGCCCAGACCGCCGATACCGGCGCCATATGCGCAAGGTTCAGCGTGTGCAGGATCGGCTGGCGCACATTGGCGTAAACATGCCCCGGCAAGGACCCAAGCCAGGCTTCGACGGCATTCAAGGTTTCCCGGATCGCGGTAAAGCCGCGGCCGTTGACGATGCGTTCGGCGATGCGGATGTGCTCTTCAACCGCCTTGGCGTCTTCATCGGCGATGGTGATCGTGGTGGTGACATAGCCATAGGAAACAAGGTCGCTGCCGAGTTCCTGCAGCGCGGCGTCCGCATCGGCCGCCTTGTTGTCAGCGTCGCTGTCGAGCAGCGCAGCCTGTTCGTTGAACAGCGTCTCGCGCAGCACCGCGCCGATGGATTTGCGCTTGGCGAACCAGTGCCGGCGTTTGCGCCCGAGGACTTTCTCGGCCTCGGCCTTGTCCATGGCGATGAACCGCGTCGCCCAGCGATAGGAAAAGCCCTGACGGTTCAACTCGTCGAGGATGCCCGGCAGGGTCGACTCCGGGAAGCCGAGGATGGTCAGCGTGCGCAGATGCGCCTCGCCGATCATCGGTTCGAGTCCGCCTGAAAACGGCTCGTCGGCGAGGATCGCGTCGAGAAAGACCGGCAGGTCCGGCGCCGTCACGGGATGGCGTTTCGTCGAAATCGTCGAATGCAGATAGGTCAGCGTCGCGCCGTCATTGAGCTGCTCAATTTCGGCGAAGGCGGTCGAGAGAAGATCGAAAACCCGCGCAGCCTGCTGCTGGAACGTCTCCAGCCTTTCGTGCCAGCTCGCCGAACTCTTTGCCTGCGGGCGCTGGATCAGCGCGCGCTCCGCATTGCCAGCCGCATCCGCCGGCGGCAGCCAGAGCAGCGTCAGGTAATACCGGCTTTCGAACCGCGCGCCGGCCTCATCGGCCTGCAATGCGCGCTCCATGTCGACGAGCCAGGACGCCGCGTCCGGGAACGCGCCATGCGGATAGTCGCCTGCTTCCTCGCGCTGCGCTTCGAAGAACAGCGCCCAGCCGGAGCCGAAGCGGCGCAGCACATTGTTGACGCGCGCCATGACGGCGACAAGTTCGGCTTCGGTCGAGCTTTCAAGATCGGGCCCGCGATAGCGGAAGGTCGTCTGGAACGAACCGTCTTTGTTAAGGACGACGCCCGGCGCTGGGAGGCACGCCCAGGGCAGATAGTCGGCGAGGAGACGCGGGGTCTCGGAATATTCTTTGAGGTTCAGCATGTGAGATGCTCCCGGTGCCGGGTCGAGCGCACCGCCACCGCCATGAAGTCAGGGTCACTCTTCGCAACGAAGACCGCCGCCGAATGGCCGAGCGCCCAAAGTGCAAGGCCCGGGATCCAGAGCCGCAGGCCCAGCGCCAGCGCCGCGGCGAGCGTCCCGATAGCGATGGCGGCGCCCCTTGGCGCGCCCGCCATCAGGATCGGCTCGGCGAGCGAGCGATGCAGAGGGATTTCGTAACCCTCGGTCATCAGACGAGCGCGCCGCCGCCGAAGGAGAAGAAGGTGAGGAAGAAGCTCGTCGCCGCAAAAGCGATGGAGAGACCGAACACGATCTGGATGAGCTTGCGGAAGCCGCCGGAGGTTTCGCCGAAAGCGAGCGTCAGGCCGGTGAGGGTGATGATGATCACCGCAACGATCCGCGCGACCGGGCCTTCGATCGACTGAAGGATCTGATCGAGCGGGCCTTCCCAGGGCATGCCGGTGCCGGCGGCGTGCGCGGGACCGGCGATCGCCGCGACGATGCCGATCAGGGCGGCGGCCTGAACGGTCCGGTTCACGGCCTTCAATTGCGAATAGAGCGTCATGACGCATCTCCTTGGCTGACGACAGAAAGGGCGGGAGAAAACAGCGGTTCGGTCAGGTAGCCCTCCGCGCTGTAACCGGTGACGCGCAGCGCTTCCTCGATGCGGCGCTTGCCGCCGGACCGGTTCATGAAGACGACGACGTCGATGGCGTCCGCGATCAGCGCGACCGGCGCCTGGCGTGCGGCTTCGAGGGTCAGTTGCTCAAGGCGGGCGAGCGCGCCGCGCGCCGAGTTCGCGTGCAAGGTCGTGACGCCGCCCGGATGGCCGGTGTTCCACGCCTTCAGGAGGTCGAGCGCCTCGGGGCCGCGCACCTCGCCGACGACGATCCGATCGGGACGCAATCTCAAGGTCGAGCGCACAAGCTGCTGCAGCAAGACGTGCTCCCTGTGCGTGCGCAACTGAACGACATTGCGCGCGGCGCAAGTCAGTTCGCGCGTGTCTTCGAGGATCACGATGCGGTCGTTTGCGAAAGCCGGCTCTGCGAGCAGCGCGTTCGTGAAAGTGGTCTTGCCCGACGACGTGCCGCCGGCGATCAGGATGTTGCGCCGCGCCTGCAGCGCCGCGCGCAGCGAAACGGCGAGGGCGGGCGTCAGGGCGCCCTGCCCCACGTAATCGTCGAGAGTAAACAGCATCGTCGCGGGCTTCCGGATAGAAAAGCACGGCGCCGAAGAAATGGGCGGGAGAAGCCCTTCGAACCGCTCGCCGCCGCCGGGGAGTTCTGCGGAGACGATCGGGGATTTGCGGTTGAGGGCCTCTCCCGCCCCGGAGGCGACAAGGCGGATAACACGCTCCCGGTCGGAGGGCTCGAGACGATGATCGGATGCGACGACGCCACGCCCGGCCTTTTCGATCCAGACCGATCCGTCGGGATTGGCCATGATCTCGATCGTGTCGGGCTCTGAAAGCGCATCGCGGATGACGGACGAGAACGCTGTACGCAACATTGTGATGTGGCGTTCGTCCGTTTCCTGTTTCTGCGCCTTCGCCGGCATGGGGCCGCTCCCTTTCAATCGTCTCAGGAAGGAGTGTCGGGGATTGAACGCCGATCAGGGAGTTGGAGCGCGGGCCAATGTCGGCAACGGCCCGCACTTCGCCGCACGCGGGGGATTTCGGGTCGTGGTAAACGGATCAGTGCAGGTGAAGTACAGTTCCGGAATTCACCCTCAAGAGGCAGATAATTCCGGGCAGATCACAGGCCGGAGACCGGCGCATTATTGGGTTTCTGTTTGGCGCCTTTCTTGCCATGATACGAGGCGAAGGGAGGCGGGCCATGTCCTATCCAGTCCCGAATTCCGAAGCCGATCTCAGCGCCTATGATTACCTCCAGCATCTGTCGCCGGACCGCTCGGCGTGGGAATTCCTGCGGCGAAATCCGGCCTTCCGCAGCGACGCCGCCGCCCGCACCGATGATGATCTTTCCGAAAGGATGGCGCCTTGCGTGCCGATCCGCCTGTTGCGCTCGCGGGCGCCGCAGACGCTCGCCGAGCGCTGGGGCCTCGTCTTCATGCCAAATCCGGATCGCAACGGCTTCGACGCAGATGTCGTCTGGAACCGGAGCGCCTTTCCCGATCAGGTCGAAGTGCATTGTACGCCGCGCGCGCTCGATGAGAGCTGTGAACTCTGGGACCGCTCTATTCCGATCTGTAACATCACCCACATCACAGACCAGGTTGGCCGCGAGTATCTCCTCGTCCGGCGGAACGACTTTGTCGTCCAGCTCTGCTGCACCGGATTATCCCTGCTCGGACTGGAACCCGTCCGCATGACGCTCGCCATCTCCGGCGTCGGCGATTACGAACGCCAGGTCAAACTGCAGAAGGCAGCGTTCGAAATCTACGGCGATCATACGCGCCGCGAATGGCCGGACTGGACGAAGACAACGCAGGTATTGCGCGACGGTCTGATCGCGCTCGATTGTATTGAGCATGGCATGAGCCGCCGGGAAATAGCCTGCGTGCTGCACGGGCGCGCGCGCGTCGAGCAGGACTGGGATGGGCCATCCCTCAAGCACGCCATCCGTTACCTCGTCAGGAAGGCGGAAGCGCTGCGCGACGGCGGGTACCAGAAAGAGCTCCTCGGCGCGGAGCCGACCGTGGCGGGCGTCTGACGGTCGGTCGGAATGCTCTCGGCGCGTTTTGACAGGCAATCGCATCTAATCCAACGGGTGGTTTGAGCGAAATTGCGGGCAAGAAATATCGATAACTCAAGGTTAT
>NZ_AWFF01000063.1 GCF_000682755.1 Hyphomonas beringensis | reverse complement strand
TACGCGACGCTGCTCTTCTCGAATGGCGCGAATTGATCGCGGCCTGAGACCTGCTCGTCTGGGAAAAACGGAGACTGGCTCGAGTTTGTCTGACACCAGCGTGTGGTCTGCTTCTCGGAAAGTGGTCATTTATTTGAGCCAGCTGCAGCTTGAGATATGGGCTTTAGTTTTATCTGGTGTTGCTGAATGGATTTTTCTGTTTGGTAATCACGATCGGCAAGCATAATATAAACCCTGTGAATCAAGAGGAGGGATGCTCAAAGTTATGAAAATGATATGTCTCAACTTTCGTGCGTTAGCCTGCAGCCTTCTTTCGGCTATTTTACTTGGGGGTGTAGGATTGACGGCGCAGGCAGATCCTGCCTGTGAAGCCCCGCCGTCTGGTAGTCAACAGGTCAATTATGCCTATGATGCTCTCGGTCGGCTGGTTGAGGTTTGCTATCCTGATAATGAGAAAGTCATCTACAAATATGATGCGGCAGGGAACCGTACTGAAGTTGAAAGTGATGGTTCATCTGCTTCCAAGGTACAATTCATTGTTGTTCCACTCTCTGGTTTGACTGTTTTACCTATAGCAAAGCCTTAAGATATCTCTGGCTCTTGTGCCGTTTTAGTGCAATGCCTGTGAGGCAGATTATCCTGCGATCTTATGATGCGGATAAACCAATAGAGATGGTTGGTCAGCTTAGAATAGTTTGAGACGTTTCTCGCCCTCAGGGCTTGAGAAGACTGCATCTGTCCCATTAATCTCCTTGAGCTCTCCCCACGGAGTTTCTTCGCCAAGACTATATATTTTGACTTCGTCATTCGGTCTCCACCGTATCATGATGCGAAGTTTCTCCTTGCGGCCAAGAACACCCATAAATTCCGGATCGAATGAAGGTTGAGCTGGTTTTGGCGCTATAGGTGTGTAGCGGTTGAATGCGGTGTGATTTTCAACAAAAGGAGATTGTTGCAAAAGTGCCATTCTCGCTTGAGGCCGTGAAGCATGGCTCTGGTGGTACGTGCTGGAATCGGGAAGGGCTTCTGATGGATCTGGGAGAGTGGGGGGAGACGGAGTGATCCTGATGTCCGCCGCGCGAACCGGCTGCAGAACAGCAATGTATACGCCGAAGCCGAGCAGGCAAGCCGATGCTAAAAAACCAAGAAGAGGGGGAGCAGGGAGGGCTGACCTCATCACGTGTTTCCAGTCCAGGCTGAGAGCGTAATGACTAGGCGCATTCTTTGATCGGGCCGATCTGCTGATCCAAGCGGCCGAAGTTCCAGGGTTTTGACAAGTATCGGGATTTCGATCCCGCCTATGCCATCAATAACTTCGAGTAAGGATTGGATATCTCCTTCTGCCTCCAATTTGAATTGCAGGGCTTCGAGCCCGCCTATACTTCTATCGCTTGGGCTCTCTCTCAAATCGGTCAATCTCGCCTGTTTCGACCGAACAAGATCAAGGAGAGCGGCCTGTATCTGGCTGCTGAGATTGGAATATGCCTCCGGAGTTTTAACATCACTAATATAGGAGCGCATATGATTGTATGGATTAACCGGGATCGGGCGAGACAAGTCTTTAGAATGTGACCTGATTAATGCTTCGTTATGCTGTATGGATTGCCAATGTGAAAACACCTGATAGGTGCGTGGCGCCAGCACGAACAAGCTGGCGGTCAGCAGTGATAGCAGCAAAATCCATCCTTCGATCCTGTCACGATGAGTAAGTATTCGGGATATCATTCGTCTGGTCCCGAAATTTCGATAACGAAAGATTGTCTGCCATCAGACATATCCGAGACAGATTCTGCAAAACGGATCTGGCTATCTGGAAACCTCTCCGCCAGAGCCGACAAGATACTCGCTGCCTCTGGTCCGACACCGCTTATACGCGCTTGTCGGCCATCAAGCTTCATACTTGTCCATATAGCAGTAGGCGGTGTGGCTGCCGCATAATTTGAGAGTTGTGATAGGCGCGCACCGGCCGTCAACTTCTCTGGGGTGCGTTGAGCCAGTTCCCCAAGCGTACCTGTTTCTCTTTCGGCAGATCGGCGCTCTAATAGATCCTGGCGTAAGCTTGCTTCCCTTGCCTGATTTTTCATCAGGACAGATTCAAGATGGCTCTCCATATTAGACAGGACGAATACAGACGAAAGAAGCAAAGCCATGGACGCGCAGGCAAATAGAAGCCGGTCGCGGCTTTTCAGTCGGCTCGTTTCTGGTGCTTCAAACAGCCTTCCTGGAGCTGTGTCTGACGCAAGAAAAAGATGGTGAATACCAAGAGTGTCTGCTTTTTCGCGTAATCTCTCCATCGTTTGCCGTCTCACATGTAAGAGATCAATGCTAACCGAATTGGACTTTGGAGCATTCGCGATGCAGATACAGCTCTCTGGTTGGAGAGGGCTGAGACGTCCCAATTCATTATGTGTGATTTGACGTAATTCAGAATAGGATCGGCTTCTGCCATTGAAGGATTGCAGAAAGGCCGAGGAGGGCGGAAGTGTCACGCAGACATCCGGCGCAGAGAGCTGAACCAGGGATTCAAATGCCTCCAGATCATAGATGCTTGGGGCTGTTGGCCTCTGCAATGAAGCAGCCTTCAGTCTTTCTCCCATAATGGAGAGAAAATTATCCAGCCTCCCGCGGACCGGCCAGGAGATTTGTACTGATTTCAACGGCACCTCCTGCCAACAAGATCAAAGATGCAGTCAGCGCTTTGGTCAATTTTCGGATCTATAAGACTTAGGTCGCTACCACTGTCGGTCTCAAGTGCAGGCGCCTTGGCACTTGTTTTGTCATCCAAATGTAAGGATTGTGATACCTCAAACTCAGTAGCCAATTCCGTAAGGTGATTTACTCGGTCTATGCTCTGCTCTGTTTGCTGCCATATTGAGGTTACATGGCGTATCGCTTCACCAAGTGGTATCATCGCTAAAGATAGGATAACCAAAGCTGCCAACATTTCAGTTACCGTAAAGCCCTCCTGCCGCATCAATCAAGACTCCTTAGAGACGCAGAACTCAGAGACAATTCACCTTGATCCACACGCCCTGGCCAGGTGATAACAATCTGAGTGTCGGTCAGAATAACACGGTCATCTGGATTGGGCGGTCGGTCTCGCTTTGTGATCTTCCATGCGTATCGTATACCTGAAACTGAAACTGTGCCTGTCGCGTTATGGGACTGATCATTAGAAAGAAGAGATCTGGCAATAAGCGTCGCTGTCAGCCTTTTCTCAGCATTTCTAGTCATTCTGAGAGTATTCTGAGTCACGCCGAAGAGGCCGGTCAGCAAAAGGGATGCGACCATCAAGGCCAAGAGTGCGTCCGCCATGACAAAGCCTTTATCCGGTTTCATAACGGGGTGTCCCCTATGCCGGATATCGTTCCGAGAATATTTAGCATCAGGAGGGCAACTGCACCGCCCATACCGATAACAAGAATTGGACCGATAAGGGCGGCAAAGCGCTCGATGCGTCTCATAGCACGGGTATGGCAGATCTGCCCAGCCTGACGAAGCGCGTCTGGAAGGCCGCTTGCTTTCTCACCCAGTAGCGCAAGTCTCCTGACCTCAGTCGGGAGAGAAGGTTCCGAAAGAAAGGCGGTGCTTGCGGGTGTGCCATCCCGGATTTTTCTTGAAATACTATTATAAGCCCTCGCCACGCCCGGACTAGATATATGCGCCGCGAAACGTAGAGAGCTTTCCAAGGGACGACCTGCGTCCAGCAATGCAGAAAGGATTTCGCAGGATTGCCCTGTTTCAATATCCCGCGCTGTAGACCCAATGCCCGGTATTCGCCAGATCAGCTTTTCCAGACCAACTCGTACCGACTTAGTACGTAAGAGGAGGAAGCCTGTGGAGAGCATGAGTGCGGCGGAAAGATAAATTAACTCTGCCCGTTTTTGTGCCCAGAGGCCAATATTTGCAAGCCAAAGGATGAAGCCCCCTTCGCCGCTGTCCTCCAGTACAGGGGCAAGAGCCGGTGCGACGACAAGGGTGATAGTAACTAAAGCCATGATTCCGAGAAGCATGATGAATGCCGGATATGCCAGCGCATTTCGGATACGTGAGATCGCCTCATGTCGTGCATTGAGAAAATGTCCACCACTCTCGAGAAGCCTGTCCAGACCAGCTCCAGCCTCTCCTGCAGCAGCAAACTCACCGAGAAGAATAGCTGCGCCGCCTCCACTCTTGAGTGCGCTTGATAGGGAATGTCCATGATCAATCTGAAGACTAAGCGATTGGGCAAGTTTAGCGGAGGGCGTGTTTCCCTCTTCCTGTATTTCAAGGGACTGACGTAGAGATGCGCCAGCTCGCAAAAGACCAGCGAGTTCTAGAGCAAAGTCTGATGCCGTGCGAAGGTTGATAAGCTTCTTTTGCTCAAGCGCCCACCACCGCCGGCTTGCGGCTTCCCGAAGGCTGATCAGCATGTCACCTGATGACGTTACGAGGCGTCTTGCGTCTTGCTCGCTGGGGGCTTCAATGCGCCCCGAACGCTTCTGGCCATTTCTTGAGATAGAGTGATACTGGTAAATGGTCATGGCTCGATCAGACTAGCTACTTCTGCCGAACTGGTCTGTCCGGAAGCTGTCAATTGAAGGGCTTGTCTAATGAGTGTTCTTGACGCCTCAGGGGCGGTAGCGCCGTATGCGAACTCTGCGAGTGCAGTCCTGCCCAGGTAACCCTCATGTCGGCACTCAGCGCAGCCTTCTGCAGAATAAGTATGCTCCGGGAGAGGTACATTATGCCGTTCGAATAGACTCCGCTCTTGCTCGGTTAAGGGGCTTGGTTGCCGGCAGTTCGGACACAAAATTCGGACGAGGCGTTGAGCCATGGATCCAACAAGGCAGGCTTCGAGCTTGAACGGTTCAACGCCCATGTCTTCAAGCCTGGTTCTAATACGGGAGGCATCAATGGCATGCAGTGTCGCAAATACGAGGTGGCCGGAGAGGGCCGCCTGTACGGCGACTTGCGCTGTTTCTGGATCACGGATTTCTCCCACCATGATAACATCGGGATCGTGTCGAAGAAAGGATCTTAGGGCTCCAGCGAAGGTGCGGCCGGATTTGTCGGAAATCTGCACCTGACTGACATGTTCGAAATGATATTCGACCGGGTCTTCAACAGATAATATCTTCAAGCCGCGATGTTTGAGCTGTTCCAAGCAGGAATAGAGGGTCGTTGTCTTGCCGCTTCCTGTCGGGCCTGCGACGACAAACATCCCATGTCGTTTCTCACAAATGCTTTCCAAAGCTTCGGCAATGTCACCGGTAAAACCAAGCCCTTCAAGGGTCAGCAATTTGTTGGGGCGGTCGAGCAAGCGAATGACAGCGCTTTCTCCGTCAATTGTTGGAATAATCGAAACACGGATGTCCAAACGCCGCCCGCGTACGACGATCGTCGCCCTCCCATCTTGAGCGCGGTTACGCTCTCCAAGGTCAAGATCCGCAATGACTTTTATCCGTGCGATTACGGCCGCTGCGCCACTCTTGGGAGATCGCGAGACAGACCTGAGAACGCCGTCAACCCTATAGAAGACTTCAAATTCGGAACGGCGCGTTTCAAAGTGAACATCCGAGGCCCCCGTATCTGCTGCTTCACTTAGCCATGAGGCGACCTGCCTAACAATTGGAGCATCGCGATCATGGTCAGCAATTTCTATGGCAAGAGCGGTATCTTCTTCTCCTGAAGATATATCCAGCGCGTTTCCAGGATAGATGCGGCTAAATAAGCGCGACCAGTCTCCCGCCTCAGCAATAATAATCGAAGGCACATGGCCGATGGCAAATTCGATGCCCGCGAGCATCCGCTTGTCGAGCGGATTGACCGCTGCGAGAGGACCGGAAGTACTAAGTAGAACGCTTTGAGTATCTCTGAGGAATTCGGGATTGAGTTCTTCAGGAAGCGCGTCGGGGATGGGCGCATCCGCAGTCATGACCGGTAGTCCGGTGACTTTGGAATAGGCTTTTGCGAGATCGTGGTCTTTCAGAACGCCAATCTGGTTGAGCGTGATGAGGACTGATTTTCGGGTGGAATCACGCAGGCTTTCAGCTTGCTCGATATCCTTGGTCTGGAGAATATCAGCCTGAAGCAGGTAATCGAGAGCCGCCGCCTCGGAGGCCTCAAACTGTTCATACTCTGCCTCGATCGAAGCCATGCCGCCACGCTAGTTTTCTAATCTGCTGAAATCGGGAAAAACGATATCTGCATTATATTTCTCTCCACCCTCGACGCCGTCGGCGCCATAAGAGACGAGTCTGAACTTCCCTGTATCGGGAGCCGGAAAATAGAGAAACTCGCGGCCCCATGGATCAACCAATGTGTTGCCCGAACGAACATAAGGTCCATCCCAAGAGGATGCATTTGCGGGCGGAATTACAAGAGCGTGCAGGCCTTCCTGTTCCGATGGGTAATATCCCATATCGATCTTGAACAAGTCCAGAGATGCGGCGAGCGTCTCTGTCTGGAGCTTCGCTGCTCGGACTTTGGACTTGTCGAGTCTGCCCATGAGCTGGGGAGTGATCGCTGCTGCGATGAGCCCCAGAATGACCATTACGACCAGAAGCTCGGTCAGAGTGAAGCCTGCATCTCCGTTTCGTGAATTCCTACCTTTTTCCATCACAGCCTGCTTCAGTGTTTGAGGGGTATGACCAATCCATAATCCAGAATGGTGCATCCCGTTGTCCGGTCAAAAGTATAACAGCTTCAAGGCTACGGGCAATTGAATGCGCATTACTCTCAATCCGGATTTTTATCATGCTGCCATCGGTTATCGAATCTTCTGAGCCGCGTCGCGGCGGAGGGGACGGGTCGTGGAATACGGTCAGAATTTGTCCCAGACATTCCATGACGTCTGGCTTTGCGCTCGCAGGGACAACTTCAGATAGGCTCTGAATGATGTCGCCAGATGTGCCCTGTCTTCGGCGTTTTATTTTATCTGATATATCATCCGCCAGATTTCGAGTGGGCAGGGTTTCTTCGAGTTTTGCCTGTATGAGGGATAAATCATCTCGATTGACATCAATCAGGTCTCGTAGATGATTTACACTCACCCTATGTGGTGCTTCTGGGTCCATTTCTTGTGGCGCTCCAGAAGCAGATAGCTTCGTGCGGTTATTTAATATGTATGCCAACGATTCATATAAACTATTCTCAAGAGCAAGGTCCTCCGCTAGCTGATCGCTTTGTCTCAGAGCTTGTTTCGCCGAAACAGTTGCCAGGTTCATCCAGGCAACTGCGATGAGTGCTAGACCACCCAGCAGTGCTGTTACGAGAACAGTTGCGTATCCACCTTGTTGTCTCATGATGCTGGACCACGCCGAGCCCTTTCGAGCGCTAGGCGGAGCTGCTTAGGTATATCGACCTCAGGGGCTTCAGAAAACACGACAGTCGGCTCGATGAGAATGACGAGTTCGGTTCTTCGGTCTGATTTTGTTGTAGACCGAAAGGCTGGACCAAGGATTGGAGTGTCTTTCAAAACAGGCACGCCGGATTGCGTATAGGATCGCGTCGAACTCATGAGTCCCCCCAGTACGGCCGTGGCACCGTCGGGGACGGACAAAACACTTTCGATACTCCGCTGTGAGATTGTTGGAGAGTCTATGGAAGATGTTGTCGTTTCCGAAACGCCGCTTACTTCTTGAGAAATATCAACCTCAACCATACCCCCCGCTCGAATGCGGGGTGTAACAGTCAGAATGACGCCCGTATCACGATAGGTTGTGGAATTGACAACAGGGGCCCCGGGGTCTGTCACACTAACGGCGGATTGGGTAATGATTGGCACTTGGTCGCCGACTTGCAGACGAGCTGTCTCATTATTGAGCACCTGCATACGAGGGGATGAGACAATTTCAACATCGCTGGTGGAGGCGAGCGCATTTACGACAGCGCCAATATCGGTGTTGAGATAGGAGATAGAAATTCCCGGAAAGCGTGACGTGAGGTTTCCGCTTGTGGAATCTGAGAATGTCGCCGCAAGCCGATCCTCCACCAAATCCCACTGCACACCTAACGAAGATCCATCTGACAATGAAACTTCTACAATCGTTGCCTTGATCAGAACCTGCCTCTTAGGTTTATCTAGGAGCGTCAGAAGATCACTGAGGGATTGTAACTCATCCGTGGCGCCACGCGCGACAATTGCATTACGCCCAGTGTCCACCCTTATAGACAGGTTTTCGTATAGGGATTTGGTTTCTGGTTTGTAGGGGTATCCCCCAAAGGGGGTGGAAAAGGACGAGCCTTGTGACCTCTCGTATCCCGCTGGAGGTCTATTCGCTTCTGTCGCATTTGAGGGACTGTCTTGCAATGTAGGGTAATTAGAAGTGCTTGTGCTGTCCGTAAGCTGAATAAGATCTTCTGCATTGACGTAGCGCGCCTCATAAACAAGAACATCTCTCATCACTTGAGGACGTGCATCCTCATCCAGGCGAGCAATCCATGCACGAGCTTGGTCTAAGGCTTGCGCGCTTCGCGCGAACAGCATGAGACGTTGCAGGCGATCAATTGGTACAACTGAGACACCGCCCATGCGTGAAAAAACAGGTTCAAGGTCTGAGGCAAGTTCGGTAGGAGTGGTATTTTGAACGGGGATGAAAGCGGTTGACATGGCTGATAACCAGTCGACATCGAGCGATTTTAACAGATCTACTGCGGATGCGACTTGTTCAGCCTCTCCACCGAGAACGACAATGCCACTTGCATCATCACTAAAACGAAGGACGCCATTTCCAAGAATAGCGCCTGCGACGTCGGTTATTTTTTCGATATTCCCATGCTTCAACTGAATAACTGCCAAAGAAGCACCTGCGGGCAGGTCAGCATTTTCTGGAAGTAAGACAGGGCGCTGTGTTCCAGCTTGGAATTGACCTGCCCTTGCAATAATCAAGCCTGATTCCAGTTCGACGATCTCATAGCCCTGCAGGGACAGGGCCGTATTTAAACTATTTATAGCTTCCTGGGCAGAATTTATGCCATCAAGGCGGATGCTGATGGTCCCTGTGATACCTGGTTGCAGCGTGTATGTCTGGCCGAAGGCTTCTCCGAGAACCTCATTTAGAACCGCCTCGATCGGTGCGTCTTTAAATATAAAATTAAGTCCACGCTTTGCGGGGGTGTTTCCTGAAGCTTCCAAGGAATCTGGGGGGGCGCTTTGGTTGAAAAATCGGCTGCTGCCGTAGACAATCTCTGTCTCAGCGCCAGAGGGGGCAGAAGTGGTATTTTCTTCAGAGTCTGCATTAGCAGATAAAGCGGGTGTGTCTGTCAAAGACTTGGGTTGACCATGTTTGGGGGGGGCGGCTGCGATGGAGGAGGGAGTATCAGATTCCCGCAATGAGTGGCATGCAGAAAGAGACAGCAAGGCAAAACATGCTGCTTTTACGCTACGTCTCTTCTTCATAATGCCACCCTACATTGGAACAATAGTACAACTATAACTGTACCAAACAAAACAGGATGTCACTTGGTTTCCCCAGATAAGGGGGCGTCGAACCCTAGGGGGGGGCTGCCGCTAGGGTTCGAACTATTGTCTAGTTGAGTGCCCTGTAGAAGTTGCCGAATATGAGGCTGAGGAAGATTTCTTCTGGCCTGGCGGAGTACAGAGAAAAATCCGGGGATATCAGCTTAATTCATTGTTGGTGATACTGAGGAAGCTTGCTAACCCTAGGTGGCGGAATAGATTTGCGAGCTGTTTATATAGTGAAATCCTATGTAAGGAGGGGGCGCAATGCGGCCTTTAATTTATGCGTCTGCAGCAGCGATTTTGGCAGCGGGGGCTCATGCAGACAATCCCAATTGCACTACTTATGGCTGTAAGGAAGTTCCTGAGCGGGTCCTTTTTTCTGCGTCGGGTCATCTGACAATTTATTTTTCTGATCCTGCTCCGACAGAACTTGATTGCACCTTAGGGGAACATGGCACAGCTTACGTCCTGTCGTCACAAAGTGGTCGTGATATGATCGCTTCTGTCCTTTTTACGGCGATGCACACGGACACAAAAGTCTGGATGCGTATTGTGTCCGGATCAAATCCCTGTGAGATAAAATATGTCGAGCAGCACCCCAACGAATAAAGTACGTGGCCAGACTATATTGTTTAGTTGGAGCATGATGTGCTTCCTCTAAGTTTCCGTAAAGAGTTTCAAGGTGAGCCTGTATGCGCAAGGAAATGCACCCCTAAAGTGGTCGGCTAGACTGTTTTCGAAGTTTTCGTGTCTCTCATCAATGATAGTGAATTCCTTGCTCACGCAACTAGCTTTTTCTATCGTAATGGGATTATAGTCCTCTTTTTAAGCGGCCCGATTACTGGACTTCACGCAGCGAGTTTCAGGTTTCACGGGGTGTAAGGAGCTATTGTAAGATATGACCAAGATATTTTTAGGGGTGTTCATTCCAGCATTAGTTTGGTGTGCTGTAACTCCTGCCGGGGTAGCAGAGGTGTTTTCTGCGCCAGCCAAAATTGTATGGGTAGAGAATGGCTGGTTTGAGGAAGGGCTGGCGTTTAAGGTTGAACCACAGTCCGGCGTGGCGGGGTGTCCTACTAGTGATGATGAATTTTCCTTAGAGGCGAGTAGAGAAGACTTTTACCTGATTTCTAGTATGATTTTAACGGCCTTCTCTACCGGTGCTAATGTGATCGTTACAATCCATGATACAGGAGATTGTGCCTTTGGGGGGCGGAATAAGGTAGAATCTGTGAAATTGGTAAAGTAATTGTCGTCCTTGTATTGTCAGGGCAAACGGCCTTGAGGCGTGGGGCAGGGGCCTTTAGCCTTGGAAAATGACCAAGAACCCGTTACGCTGCTTCAAAATCTCGCCCGAGATCATCCAGCTTGCGGTCATGATGTATGTTCGATTTCCGCTGTCAGTGAGGAATGTTGAAGACCTGCTCCATGAACG
>NZ_AWFF01000062.1 GCF_000682755.1 Hyphomonas beringensis | reverse complement strand
GGTCTTAAGCGAATAATGGAGACGGGTTCGACTTCGTCTGACAGCACCTTTCAACTGGATCCGGCGCCTCATGCCACACTCTTGAGACAATCATTGCCCTTCTAATTTGCTGCCGAATATACCGTCAGCTTAAGCGCAGGATCATCATTGGCTTGAAAGGTTGCATACTCAAATTGCAAAGTGCCTCTTTTGGGGTGCTGAAGATGTTTCTGGCCAGCTGCTAGTTCGTGAATGTCGTGAGCTTTCCACCACGTAGAGAACTCCGGACATCCCTCGCGAATTTTATCCAGCAGATCACAGAATGCCGGATCGCCGGACCAAAGATCATAAGTGAGACGGAACAGCGCCACCATACGCTTTGCCTCACCTGCCCACCCTGAACCAAAGAGCTTACGGCTTTCTCGGCTCGTCAACATCAATAGAAGAATGTTGCGATCTTCCTCCGCCACGCGATCAAAGTTGAAGATCTCGGCAGCTGCGTCATTCCACACCAGGACGTCCCATCTTCGCCCGGTGATGTAGGCCGGCTGATTTAGGCTTTCCACTATTCGCTTCAACGAATCCGGCACCGTTTCGCGAACGAATATGCCGGACGCGGCAGAGCGTGTTAATGTCCTAATATGGGCTTGCTCCGCCTTGCTGAGGCGCAATGCTTTCGCCAATGCGTCAATTGTTGCCTCGGATGGCCGAACATTCCGCCCCTGTTCGAGACGTATATACCAATCGGTGCTTATTCCGGCGAGTTCAGCAACCTCCTCGCGGCGAAGTCCCTTGGTCCGGCGCCGTTGTCCGCCCGTTAGCCCAACCACCTCAGGTGTCAGTTTTTGCCGACGCGATCTCAGAAAGTGGCCCAGCTCCCTGCTTTGCATTTCAGGGTTTGGCATATCCGTCATCGCAAACTCCGCAAGTGGCATCGTTTTATCCTAGGATAATACTATGTCTATTTCGCTCTCGCTCATTGTGCAAGGCTGGTGCGCACTAGCCTGGAGGACTGTAAATGCGAGCCGCTATCCTGAAAGAATTTGGAGAACCAATCACCGTCGAGACTGTCCCGGACCCAGTACATAATGGGGGTACAGGCGAGGTTATCGTGGATGTCGTGGCTACCCGCGTGCTCAACTATATGCACGAAGTTCTGGACGGAACGCGGAACTATCTTCTGGAAACACCGATTGTACCCGGCCCGGGCGCGGTAGGCCGCGTCCGTGCTTGCGGGGCGGACGCGACCCGCTTGAAGATAGGTGACTGGGTCTATTGCGATTCAACTGTACGATCCCGCGATGATTCACTTGTTCCTGACATCACTCTCCAGGGTCTGAGCGCCCGTGGAGAGGGCGGGCTTCGCCTGCAGAGGTATTTCCATGACGGGGCATGGGCTGAACAAATCCGTATACCTACCGAAAATGCTATCCCCATCGGCGCGATTGATGAGGTCGACGCCGGCGCTTGGTGCGGGCTCGGCGCCTATCTGGTGCCTTATGGAGGTTTCCTATCCGGAAACCTGCAACCAGGTGAAACGGTTTTGATCAGCGGGGCGACGGGGGGATTTGGAAACGCGGCTGTTGCGGTCGCCTTAGCTATGGGTGCCGGTTGCGTTATCGCCACCGGCCGCAATCGCGCCAAGCTTGACAAGTTGCGCGAACGCTTCGGGCAACGCGTGCGCACCGTCACAGTTAGCGGCGAAGAAGAGATCGACCGCGCCAACATGATGGCTGCAGCGCCGGGCCCGGTCGACTGTGTTTTTGATATTTTGCCACCCATGGCGAAAGCCGAACAGGCTCGCGCCGCCATCATGACTGTGCGTCCCTACGGCCGTGTGATCCTTATGGGCGGAATCAATATGCAGGGCGGGCCTGGGCTTGAGTTGTCCTACGCCTGGATCATGCGCAATTGCGTGACCATTCATGGAGCATGGATGTACTCGGCCGAAGCCCCCCCAATGCTGGTCAAGCTGATCCGGTCTGGCCTTCTTTCCCTTGGAGGGGACAAGACGCAGATTTTTGATCTGGATCAGATCAACGAGGCTATCGCACACGCAGCAAAAACGGGCAGGGCCGCTGAAATCAGACTGTAGAAAGACGATTCAAACTTCAGAAACAATGGATTTCTTCCCCAAGGAACGGCTATCCGCTCTCAAAGCGAATTTCTGCTGACATTACACTATCAGGTGTATCCGAGTTCCTTGCGGGGGCATTGTCAGAGCAAACGGGCTTGAGGCGTAGGGCAGGGGCGTTTAGCCTTGGAAAATGGCCAACAACCCGTTCCGCTACTTCAAAACCTCGCCCGAGGTCATCCAGCTTGCGGTCATGATGTATGCCCGATTTCCGCTGTCATTGAGGAATGTTGAAGACCTGCTCCATGAACGCGGCATCGGCATCTGCCACGAAATGGACCGGCACTGGGTTGATCGTTTCGGGACTTACTTTGCGCATAAGATCCGCAAGCGCCGTTCAGAACGAATGAGACAATCGCCGCAATGGCAGTGGCACTTGGACGAGGTGTTCGTAAAGATCCGTGGGAAGACTCACTATCTGTGGTGAGCGGTCGATCACGTCGGTGAGGTTCTGGAGTCCTTCGTCACGAAAACTCGGGACAAGGCTTCCACATTGAAATTTATAAGAAAAGCTATGAAACGCTACGGCATTCCGCATGTCGTGGTGACGGATAGATGCCCATCATATCGGGCAGCCATGAAAGTGATCGGGAGCGAGAGGCGTCAGGAGACCGGCCGGCACCTGAAAATCGCGCCGAAAACTCACACTTGCCATTCCGACGAAGAGGACGCGCCATGTCCCGTTTCCGGCGAACGCGAAGTCTTCAGAAATTCGCTTCGATCCATTCGTCTCCGAAAAACGGAGACTGGTTCGAATTCGTCTGACACCACCCATTTGACAACGGCCCTCAAACGCCGCTCGCATTTGTATTTTAGGAGCCGCCATGTCTGACCCATATTATTGCAAACTATATATCGATACCGACGAGGATGAGGGAGATCTCGAATTGGCTTTAGCCGACGCGGCCGCCAGCGCTTTTGCAGATGTCAGAGTGGAGTACCCAGTGTATCCTAACGACGACTTCGACCCAAGTTCGCGGGCGAGGATGCCGTACGATTTCATCCAATGCTCCCGCTATTACGTTGAGTTGGGAACTTTGGAGCGGGCAGCTGAACTACCTGACTTCCAGTCTGGAGTCGCGGTGTTTGTCAGGAGTCTCCGAGACAATGGGCGCATTGTTACTGCGGCGTGCGACTTTGAGGAGTTGATCGCTGACGCCACTGGCTGGAACTGGTCCGAAAGTACGCCTGAGCCGCCAGGAAGACGTGTAGAATCATGAGGGCATTGTCAGGGCAAACGACCTTGAGGCGTAGGGCAGGGGCGTTTAGCCTTGGTAAATGAGCCAGAACCCGTTTCGCTATTTCAAAACATGACCCGAGATTATCCAACTTGCGGTGATGCTGTATGTCCGTTCCCCGCTGTCACTACGCAACGTCGAAGACCTGCTTCACGAGCGAGGGATCGACATTTGCCAGGAGACTGGCCAACACCTGAACAATCGCGCCGAAAACTCACACTTGCCATTCCGACGAAGAGAACGCGCTATGTCCCGTTTTCGGTGCATGCGAAGTTTGCAGAAATTTGCTTCGATCCATTCGTCAGTGTACAATCACTTTGATTTCGAAGGCGCATCAACACCAGAATTCGATTCAAACAGATAGGGGACACCGCGCTTCGCGCATGGCGTGACCTTCTCGTAGTTTAGGACCTGCTGGTCCGCGAATAACGGAGACTGTTTCGAGTTTCTCTGACACCACCCGCCAGAGAATGGCCAAGTGCTCTGCCGTGCTTGCAATATCGAAAAGAGCGAAAAGCTACCAAACTAGAGTATTGAAACGGAAACGAGATTGAACAGATCCCCTGCATCCCACGTTAAGGTCGTCTTCAAGCTTACCCAAGACGAAGATGGGTTCCCTCCAGAAGAACAAGAAGCTATTTGGGCAGTCCCACTTGGATGCGGTCGTTATCGGATTGATAATATTCCATTTTTTGCAATGGGTGTCAGTGACGGAGATGCCGTAAAAGCCATTGAGACCGAAGGCGTATTAACGTTCGAGTCAGTTGTCGAGCCATCAGAAAACTGCACTATTAGGATCATCTTTTTTGACCGCGATGCTGAGGATTCCTTGCGAAAGACGCTGAATCGTATGGGGTGTAGCATAGAAGGAACTGGCATCGACGGATTGATCAGTTTGAGCGTGCATAAGGACAAATATGACGAAGTTGAAAGTGTGCTTCAAAATGCATTCGAGCTGAGCATTCTAGATTATCAAGAAGCCACTCTGAGGTAGCGGGTAGAGAGTGCCTGTTAGGCAGGATAAAGCGAACTTCGCGCCTTGCGCCTTGTAATAACGATGATTTTGTTGGCGCCATTTTGGCGCCCCGAGCTGTAAAATCGGCCCAGAATGGTGCCCCCTGTACGCACAATGTCAGATGCATTGTCAGCGGAACCCGGGTTGAGGAGGTGATTTCGGGGGCGTCGCGTTGTCCAGCCTCCATCTTATGGGCCACTGATCTGAAGCTTCTCTACTAAAGTTGCCGGCAAAGAGCAGGGCGGCCGTTCGTCCACGAATATTGGAGGCGGTTTCGTTTGAGGCTGACACCACATTCAACAGGGCATTGAAGGCTGTTAATGCCACTTTATTACACAAAAATACATAACTTTGTGTTTCATATGAGGTATATAGCCGATTTTGCGGAGTATCCCGAACATGTGGGCTGAAGAGCGTCACACCAAGATTATGACCCTGCTGAAGGAGCGACAGCGGGTTGAATCCGAAGAATTGACGCGCAAATTTTCCGTGTCGCGCGAAACGATAAGGCGCGACCTGAAAATCCTGGAGAACCAAGGGCTTATCAAGCGAACGCATGGCGGCGCGCTGTTTAAGGAACCATCCGCAGAATCGCCATTCCAGGAACGTAAGATGTCGCGCGTTGCGGAAAAGCGAGGGCTGGCGCAGGCGGCAGCTTCGCTCATGCAGGCGGGCGGCAGCTATTTCGTGGACGCCGGATCAACGACCTCCCTCATGGCTGAGTATATTGCCGATCTAGGGAATGTCTCGATTATCACCAATTCCATTGATCTTGCGCTGTCTTTGCGAAATGCCAGTTCTTCAGTGGACATTGTACTTCTTGGTGGAGTCATGGTTTCCGAAGTGCCCGCAACGTTCGGCGAGATCGCGCTGCGGCAATTGCGGAATTTCCATGCCGACATTGCCTTCATTTCGCCGGTGGGCATCGATGCCGATATAGGCGTGAGCTACTACGATCTCGGCGAGGCGGAACTCGCAGGACAGATGCTCGAACAGGCGCAGGTCTCAGTGGTTATCGCCGATGCCAGCAAATGTGGAATTGTCAGCCGGGCAATCGTGCGCGAATGCGCCAGCATCGATATCCTCGTCACTGATGCAGTCGATACGGCGGCTTTCACACAGGCCGGTCTGAAGCGCGTGATACGTACGAACGCATAGCTGGGCGTTGCTTCTCAGACAGGCGTTGGCCAGTTCATCTCGAAGCCGCGAATGTCCTCATAGGCGCGCGAAAGCTGCAACACACCGAGGTCATCAAATCTGTGGCCGACGATTTGCAGGCCGATTGGCATTCCGTTGGAACTGTCAAAACCACAGCATATGGATGTCGCGGGATTTCCGGTCTGGTTCCAGACAGGTGTGTAGATGGGTGTGGACTCGGAAACGGATGGCCGCGTGGCCTCGGCTGGGAATCCGCTCATGCCGGAAACGGGCGAGATCAGGAAGTCGTAGCCAACCATCTGATTGAGGACCCGGGTTTTTACAGCTTCGATCGAGTCGAAGGCAAGGGCGATCTTGTCGGCACCGAGCTCCTTGGCCTTCGTGAAGCTTTCAACAAAATAGGACGGGGTCTTTTCAAGCGCTGAGTCTGAAAGCTTGAGGAATTCGGCGAGCCCACGGAGCAAAAGCGGTATGCTCACGATCTCCATGAAATCGCCACCAACCACAGACGGTGCTTCATCGACAATGGCGCCGGCCGCCTCGAATGTCTTGGCGGCCTTGCGAACCGCCGCGGCCACAGCAGGCTCCGGTAGGTGTCCGGTGTCGCCCTCCAGGACGAGAAGGATACGAACGCCCTTCATGGGTTTCGCAGACAAGCCGGAAAACACTTCGTTCGTGGGTGGCAGGGCGTCATAGTCGCGCCCATCATATCCTGAGAGGACGTCAAGCAGGAGGCCGGCGTCTTCCGCCGTGCGCGCGAGCGGCCCTGCGGAGCGGACTGGGCTGGGCGGCAGGTGGGGAATGCGGCCCTGGGTAGGCTTGAGGCCGACAAGGCCGCACATGGCAGCCGGGAACCGCACGGATCCGCCTATGTCCGAACCGACTGCAAGAGGGCCGCAAAGCGCGGCAGCGGCAGCGGCGCCACCTGCAGTCGATCCGCCGGGGTTTAATGCGGTGTTCCAGGGGTTGCGAGTTATGCCGTAGGCGCTGCTGACGCCTGAAACCAGAAGACCGAAATCAGGCATTGTGGTCTTGGCATACATGATGCCGCCTGCTTCGCGCACACGCATGGCCGGTGGCGAATCATACTGGCTCGGAGGATTGCCGGCATTGGCCTTATTGCCCCGAAGCATCGGCATGCCATTGACTGCAATGCTGTCCTTGATCGTGACCGGAACGCCGTCGAGCTTGCCCATGGGCTCGCCGCGCAGCCATCGCGCTTCAGATTGCGCCGCAGATTTACGTGCGTCTTCTTCGTTTATGAAAACAAGCGCATTGAGCGCAGGGTTTACCTTACTCGCGCGTTCAAGGAGGTCCTGCATGACTTCGACCGGGGAGAAAGCCTTGGTTTTGTAACCGGCGAGAAGCTCGGTGGCGCTCAATGTGTGAAGCGAATACGTCATTATGGTCTCCTGATTTCAGCATCCACATAAATACGCAAACCGCAAAGTTGTAAATATGTGGTTTTTTGAAGATTCGTGTGGACTTGATGGTTGTTGCGTGCATAACTTCCATCTGACAGGTCGTTTGATGACGGATTGACGGCAGGTCGAGGCAGATGGATCAAGCACGAGGCGGGTAAACGTTTGACGGGCACGAATGTAGATTTCAGGACTTTGGGCGAAGCTGAAACATTTGCTGAGCAGCGTATCGAGCGTGTCATGCAATTGTTCGAACCTATTGCGGGCCTGGCCCCCCGATACAGCAAGATCGCAATCGGCATCACGAATGTGAACTGGCTGGTCGAGACGAGCGACAGCAAGTATTTCGTCAAGGTGTATGGCGAGAACACGAGTCGAATGATCGACCGCGAGTCGGCGCTGATCGCGTCAGAGCGCGCCGGCCAGATCGGTGTCGGTCCACGGCTCATCGCGAGTTTTTCCGATCCCGGCGCCGAGGTATATGAATTTCTCGAGGGCTTTCGCAATTGCGCGGCGGAAGATCTCGTCGACCCACTGGTCCGTAAGAACGTGCTGTCGGCCTATCGTAAGATGCATGCTCTTGCGCCTCTGCCGCTGACACGTACAGGTTTCGATCAACTCAGGCAGCGCAAGGCGCTGGTTGATGCCGAAGGCATTGCCCTTCCTGAAGACATTCACGATCTGCTTGAGGCTTGCCAAAAGGCCGAAGACGCCGCGCTGCGCGCGGGCATCTCTCTCTCTGTCTGCCACAATGACAGTTATGCGCCGAACTTCATGATTGATGCGAACAAGAACGTCCGAATCGTCGATTGGGAATATGCCTCCAACAATGACCGGACCTGGGACCTTGCGATGATCGCGCTGTCCAGCATGCTGCCGCCTGGAGAGGTCGATATTCTTGAGGAATATTTCGGTGATGTTCCGGAAACCGAACGGGCCAAGCTAGTCATGTATGGTGGCGCGCTCGCCGTTTCATGGGGTATGTGGGCCTTGCTTCAGACCCAGTATTCCCGAATCGAATTTGATTACCTTGCCTATTCGGGCCAATTGTTTGGAGTGGCGCGCTCCCTCATACAGAGTGAGGAATGGGAGGCAGCGCTATGCCGGTACTAAGCGACACCCAGCGCGCCTGGCTCACGGATTCCTATGCCAGCGAACTCGTTCACGCAGCTGAGCAGGCGGCGGATGCCGCGCGTGCCATCATCAAGCCGCTCTTCCGTTCAAAGCTGGTCGCATCCGCAAAAACAGACGGAAGTCCCGTCACGATCGCTGACAAGCGCGCCGAACTTGAAATGCGAACAGTGCTGGCCTCCCTTTATCCCGACTTCGGTATTCTCGGCGAGGAATATGGCCTGGACAGGCCGGGTGCCTCCCTGCGGTGGGTACTCGATCCAATAGACGGGACCCGTTCATTCATCACCGGACGTCCTATTTTCGGAACGCTGATTGCCCTCATGGACGAAGGCGTTCCGGTGCTCGGCATAATCGATCAGCCGATCACGGGCGAGCGTTGGATCGGTCTCAAGGGGCGGCCGACGCAATATACGGGTTCCCTCGGCGGCGAGGTCGGCACCCGCAAGGTCGCCCTGCTGTCGCAAGCAGAAATGTCCTGCACCGCGCCGGACATGATCGCATCGGCCGACTTTTCCAATTGGCAGAATCTCTCTGATTCGGTGCGGCGCGTATCATGGGGTGGTGATTGCTACGCCTACGGACTGCTATCACTCGGGCAAGTCGATATCGTCGCAGAAGGCGACCTCAAGGTATGGGACTGGGCGGCCATACAGCCGATTGTCGAGGGCGCAGGCGGCGCTGTCGTCGACTGGGCTGGCAATACGCCTCAAGAGACGGGTGACGGACGCATCCTCGCCGTGGGAGACGAAGCATTGCTGCCAAAAATACTACGAATACTGAACGCATAAGAAAAATCGGGATGGAAGCGCTCTGGGAGCTCGACGTATCAAATCGAACTTTTCTGGAGAACGCTATGAAGAAACGCATGTACTCAAGATCTGCCCCTGGCGGATCGCGCCATATGGTCATGAAATCGCTACTGCTGGTCGCCGCCAGTGTGCTCGCGATTTCATCTGGCGCCTTTGCCCAATCGGACGGCGCTGAAGAAGATGACCAGTATGTACTGAACAATATTGTCATCACCGCCCAGAAGCGGGAACAGAACCTTCTCGACGTTCCCATTTCAATCACCGCGTTCACGGGGGACGCCCTCGAAGAAAATGGCGTAGGCGACCTCGGCGACCTGCAGAACCTGGTTCCCAATTTCCAGGTGAGCGACAACGTCTCAGTGCGAACAGTATATGTGCGCGGCGTAGGCGGCGGTGGTCGTACGGTGGCCTTTGATACGCGAACAGGCATCTATCTCGATGGCGTCTATATCGGCCAACCGATGGCCGCCGACGCAGTCCTCGTGAATCTGGAACGCGTTGAAGTGCTGCGAGGCCCTCAGGGCTATCTCTACGGCCAGAACACCGTGTCAGGCGCAGTGAACCTGGTGACCAAGGCACCGTCGAACGAGCTGGAAGCCAAAGTTATCGGCTCCTATGGTAACGAGAACGAGACCAAGCTTGTCAGCATGCTCAATGTCCCGATCGTGGATGAAAAGCTTCTCCTTCGCGTGGGTGGCTCATACCACACGCGAGACGGATTTATGGAAAACGTCACGCTGGGGACTAATCCTGACGACCAGGAAGATTTTGCCGGTCGCGCCCAGCTGCGCTATATGCCGACGTCAGACCTGATAATTGATTTCTCGGCCGACTATGCCAAGCAACTTTCGCATAAGGTGAACGGCGAGGCGCGTAGCGACACCTTCAATACGGGCGGCACTCCGAACCCGCCTGCAGACAAGCCATTTATTGTCGATGACGACTATCCGGAAAAGGACGTCAACGAGAACTGGGGCCTGGCGCTCACCGTGGGCTACGAGATGTCGGGTGCGACGCTGACTTCGACGACAGGCTATCGCAACGCCGCGCGCAAATGGGATGTCGATGTCGACCATGGCAGCGCCGGGTTTGGCTTCCTCAACTATGTCGACAACTATGAGACGCTAAGCCAGGAATTCCGGCTTAACGGCGACGTCGGTCGCCTCACTTATGTTGCCGGTCTCTATTACATGAACACCAAGGGTGAGAATGACCGGTCAATCACATATGCTGCCCAAGCCCCGCTGCTAGGCATTCCGGCCTATTCGGTGATTAATACCAACCCGTCCGTCGACAACTCGAGCTTCGCCATATTCACAGCTCTCGACTACGCGCTGACCGATGAACTCACACTCAATCTCGGGGGGCGGGTCAATTACGAGACCAAGGAACTGACGTTCAACCAGTCGTCGGACCTCGGTCCTCCGATCACGAATATTGCCGTCGTGTCCGACTATGTGCGTGACTTCAATGAGACCTCGTTCTCACCAAGTATCGGCCTCACGTGGCAGCCGACACCAGATACGACCGTGTATACGAAATATTCGCGCGGCGTGAAGTCCGGCGGGTTCAACGCCGACTATCTCAATACATCCCAGCTTGAGGGCGATCTGAGTCTTGCCAAGGAGACGGTGGACAGTTTCGAGATTGGCTCAAAACTGGCCCGGCTCGACGGACGACTGACGCTTAGCGCCGATGTCTTCTACGCCAAGTATTCAGACTACCAGGTCAGCCAGTTCCGGATTGCGGAAAACGTCAGCCCACCTAGCATCGAACTTGTGTTGAACAATGCCGGCCAGGTCGAAACATACGGGCCGGAGCTGGAGCTGTCCTGGGCACCGGTCGACAATCTGGTTATCGGGCTCAGCGGTGCATGGCTCCACGCCGAGTATAGCGAATTCAAGGATGGTGGCGGAATCGGCGTCGACTATTCCGGCAACCAACTTGAGTTCGCGCCTGAGCTGACAGCGGCGGCAACGGTGGATTACACAAAACCGCTTTCAAATGGTGCTGAGGCATTCGTACGGATGAACGTGGCATATCACGGCGATCAATATTCAGATTCCTCGAATGAGGAACAGTTCCATCAGGACGCCTATACACTCGTGAACGGCAAGATCGGTTGGACGTCACCGTCCGGTGACTGGGATGTGTCGCTCTACGCCAAGAACCTATTTGACGAAGAGTACGACCTTGGAACGTCTCCTGACGCGTTTACGACCCTCTTCGGAAAATATGGTGATCCTCGCACCTACGGCGTGGAAGTAAGCTGGAACTACTGATCGCAACGGAGGCCTATCGACATGCCCGCATACTCGACGGATATCAGCGGAACCAGATATCGCTTTGCGAATGTGCGCGCTGTCCTTTCGGCAGCAAGCCCTGACCGGTCGGGAGACCGCCTGGCGGGGCTTGCTGCTACCAGCGATATCGAACGCGTGGCGGCGCGCCTTGTGCTCGCGGACATGCCCTTGCAGGTTTTCCGCGAAGACATGGTCATTCCTTATGAGGATGATGAAGTTACGCGGCTCATCGTGGACGGGTTCGATGCGCAGGCGTTCGCCCCGATTTCCCATCTGACAGTCGGCGAATTTCGTAACTGGCTGCTAGATAATGGCACGTCAGGCGAGCTTATCACCTCAACCTGCTCGGCATTGATGCCCGAAATGGCTGCGGCCGTCAGCAAGCTCATGCGGAATCAGGACCTGATCGCCGTTGCCCGCAAGATAGAGGTCGTGAAGACCTTCAGGACGACAGTCGGTTTACCCGGCAGGCTGTCCACCCGGTTGCAGCCAAATCACCCCACCGACAGTCCGGAAGGGATTGCAGCCTCGATGTTGGACGGGCTTCTGCTGGGGAGCGGCGACGCGGTCATTGGGGTTAACCCAGCCTCCGACAGCACGGCGCGCGCAGGCGAGCTTCTGAGGCTGATTGATGAGTTCCGCGTTGCGCTGGAGATACCGACTCAGAGCTGCGTGCTGACGCACGTCACCAACACGATGGAGCTTGTTGAATCGGGGGCGCCCGTTGACCTGACATTCCAGTCAATCGCTGGGACCCAAGCTGCCAACCGCGGCTTTGGCATTGATCTGAACATCCTCGCAGAGGCGCAAGAGGCGACTCTCTCGCTTAGGCGCAATCCTTCGTCTGACACCGTGATGTATTTCGAAACGGGGCAGGGGTCGGCGCTGTCGGCGGATGCGCATCATGGCGTCGACCAGCAAACACTGGAAGCGCGTGCCTATGCCGTGGCACGCCGCTTCAATCCTTTTCTTGTGAACACGGTTGTTGGTTTCATCGGCCCCGAATATCTCTTTGACGGCAAGCAGATAACGCGCGCCGCACTTGAAGATCATTTCTGCGGTAAGCTGCTTGGCCTGCCGATGGGCGTGGATGTTTGCTACACAAACCATGCCTCCGCCGATCAGGATGACATGGATACGCTCCTGACGGTTCTCGCCGTTGCTGGCGTTCACTTCGTCATGGGTGTGCCAGGTGCTGACGATATTATGCTCAACTATCAGAGCACAAGTTTTCATGACGCGCTGTATGTGCGCGACGTCCTATCTTTGAAGCCCGCGCCTGAATTTGAGACATGGCTCTTTGACCGCGCATTGATGGGACCGGATGGCCGCATCGCCCGGCATTCCAACCAGAACCTCGTTAACGAGCTGATCGGGAGGCTGCCGGATGGACGATAACAAAACGCCAGCTCAGGATATTTTCGAGAGATGGCGCAGCATTACATCCGCCCGCATCGGCTTGATGCGCTCGGGTCAAGGGATTTCCACGCGCGTAATGCTGGAATTCCAGATTGCATTCGCCCAGGCCCGCGACGCGGTGCATTCGCGTCTCGATACGGCCGCCCTGGCAAATGCCCTCGGCAGCGATACCATCGTGACGCACAGCGCAGCGCCTGACCGCATAGCTTATCTGATGGACCCCGGATTGGGGCGCCGATTGGCCAGCGATGCCGTCATTGCGGGCGACGCGTTCGAGGCAGTTATTGTTGTTGCAGATGGACTATCTGCAACCGCAGTTCAGCGGCACGCTCCGGAAATCGTTCACGCGCTTCGCGCGCACATGAGCGACTGGAAAATAGCACCCATCGTCATTGCGGAGCAGGCGCGCGTCGCAATTGGCGACGACATAGGCTCCCGCTTTGGGGCGGATCTCGTCATTGTCCTGATCGGTGAAAGGCCCGGCCTCAGCGCCGCAGACAGCGTCGGTGCCTACCTGACATGGGCGCCGCTCGTGGGGCGCTCGGACAGCGAGCGCAATTGCGTTTCTAATATACGCCATCCTGGGGGACTTCACCCGCAGATCGGCGCAGCCAACATCGCCTGGCTAGCAGAAGCCGCACGCGGTGGGCGCCTGACGGGCATAGGGCTTAAGGACCGCTTCGTGGGACCAGCCGAGCTGGAAAGCACCACACCCCCTTCAATTGGAGATGACCCAAATGCCGGATGACGGAAGAATAATGATGAGGACCAAAGGGCGAATTTATCCGTCATGGCGTCTCGCCGCCTATGCATTTCCTGCCGTCCCGATTTCGGCCATCGGGATCCCGCTCGTCGCATATCTGCCAGCATATTATGCAACCGAGGCAGGGCTCTCACTCAGCGTTGTCGGTACCATTTTCCTCATTGTACGATTGGCCGATATTGGTCTTGACCCTCTGATTGGTGCGGCCATGGATCGAAACCGTACCCGTTGGGGCCGATTTCGTCCGTGGCTCGTCGCCGGTGCGCCGCCAATGGCGGTTGCGGCCGTGATGCTTTTTTCACCGCTGGGAACCCCGTCTAATATGTATCTCACCCTGTGGCTGGCTGTGGCCTACGGGGCCTATTCGGTCTGCTATCTCTCGCATCTTTCGTGGGGCATGTCCCTTTCAACAGACTATAACGAGCGGTCGCGTATATTTGCTTTCTGGCAAGGCGCCGCCCTACTCGGCTCGATCAGTGTCTTGGGCACACCGATCATCGTCGAGGGGTGGCTCAAGCATTCCCACGCAGCAGGCATTGCCGCGATGGGATTTCTGATAGCTGGACTGTTGCTTGTTTCGGTTGTCACGGCAGTTATTTCAATGGGCGAGCCGCCTGCGGCTAGCGATAAAAAGACTGCACGGATATCAGACTACCTGCGGCTCATGGTGCGACCGACAATTGCGCGATTGCTGATCACGGATCTCTTGATCGGTCTCGCAATGGGAATGAACAGCGCCCTGTTCTTCTTCTACTTTGGATTCTTCAAGGGGTTTGCCCAGCTCGATATAGTCGTGCTTCTGTTTCTCAATTTGTGCGGATCACTATGTGGTACGCCGATATGGACCTTTCTGACTGACAAGATCGGTAAGCATTTCGCGGCGTCCTATGCATTCTTCTTCTATGCCCTTTCGCTTATCCTCATCCAGTTCACGCCTGCCACTATGTCATTGATGTGCTTCATGCTGTTTTTAGCCGGGTTGACACTCTCTGCTGGGCCCCTCCTTCTGCGTTCAATGATGGCAGATGCTGGGGACGAGGAGCTGTTGAGGTCCGGGCAGGATCAGACGGGTGTTCTTTCCGCGCTCTTTTCAGGTACAAACAAGATTGGGCTCGCCCTCGCGCCGGGACTCACATTTCTCATCCTGGGCCTATTCAATTTTTCCACGACCGAGCAAAGCTCAGATTCGGCACTTGGTGCGCTCCAGGCACTCTACATATTCGTGCCTGCGGTTCTCGGTTTGGGCGTGGCATTCATCATTCGTGGACATCCGCTTACGGCAGAAACGCACGCGAATGTCATGCTGCTTATCAAGCAGGGCGCTGGTTCCGAAGAAAAGGTTGGCGACAGCTAAGGTCACCTTCTCGAAGCTCAACATCGCAAATTACCTTAGGGGAGCGACTCTAATAGGCGTGCGCTTGCGAACCCTTTATAATTGTGGATCGCCCATTCTTCGGCGTCCGGCTCCAGGGAAGCCCCCAGCATGGCGCGCACAAGATCCGCAGGCGCCGTTTGGAAAGAATGAGGCAGTCACCGCAATGGCAGTGGCACCTGGACGAAGTCT
>NZ_AWFF01000061.1 GCF_000682755.1 Hyphomonas beringensis | reverse complement strand
ATAACCTTGAGTTATTTGTCTCTCGATTGCTGAGAGGACACGTTTTTCAATCCAGATGGGCAGTATTTACTATATTGGGCGCGGGATGTAACCAGTGAAATTCGCAATTGTCGGCCCGGGCTTCATGGGTCAGGAGCATGCTCGCCGGATCAGCCTGATCAGCGGGGTCGAGTTGGCTGGCTTCGTGCACCCTAATGGTCAGCGAACCTCGCCAGCCGGGCTGGAAAGCGTCCCATGGGAACCATCGATCGAAAGCCTATTGCGGCAGACGCCAATCGATGGGGTCATCATTTCAACGCCAAATCGTTGCCACGCAGAATATATCGTTGAATGCGCTCGGCGTGGATTGCCAGTTCTCGTCGAAAAACCCATGACCGAGAATCTTGCGGATGCAATCTCAAGCCTCAAAGCAATAGAGTCGGCCGGCATTCCAGCTCTCGTCGGCCACCACCGCCTCTACAATCCGATAATCGAATGCGCGCAGCGCCTGCTCTCTTCCGAAAGGCTCGGCCAGCTAGTGAACGTTCGAGGCTCCGCGAAATACTTGAAGCCGCCTGCCTATTTTGTTGACGGGCCGTGGCGCAGCGAGCCAGGGGGCGGCCCTCTGAAAATCAACTTTGTCCATGACGTCGCGAGCGTGATGTACTTGCTGGGACCTATCGAAGCGGTTCAAGCTATCGCTTCATCGACTATCCGCAGGACGCCCGTCGAAGATACGGCGGCGGTTATCCTTCAATTCGAGAGCGGCGTGCTTGGATCATTCATGATCTCTGATTGCTCTGCTTCCGCCGAAAGTTGGGAAACGACCGCCGGCGAAAATTCTACCTTTCCCCACCACCCGAATGAAGCGTGTTATGAAATTTCCGGAACCAGAGCGTCGCTAAAAATTCCGACCTTGGAATTAATCGAGCCGGTCGCGGGCGCACCGTGTTGGACTAAGCCATATGAGAGACATCGCATCGCTGTGTTGCCTGCAGACCCATTGACGCGGCAACTGGAACATTTCGCTAGCGTCATCTCGGGCGAGGCGAAACCACGAGTGACCGCGAGGTTTGGAGCTCAGGTTGTCGCCGTGATTTCGGCAATAGAGGAATCGATCCTTTCGGGAGCGAGGAAACGGGTTCAGCCATGCGGATGAGTCAGGCCAGGGCGATTAGCATTGCTTTGGACACGCTATCGCAATCGGATCTCGCCTGACGTCGGGATGTTTGGCATGTCATTTGCTACAATTCTGTCTTTGATTCGTGCTTCGGAGATTGGGGGCAGTTTTGCAGTACAACGATGCCGTCGAAGCCTTCTTATTCCATTGTAAGTACGAAGGCGGATTCGCCGCCAACACCGTCACAGCTTACCGATCCGATCTACGGCACTTTGAGGCTAACGCTAAGCCCGTGGATATCCATCAAGCTGCACAGGTCGATACATTAAAAGCGTATCTCGCTTCCATGTCTTCGGAGGCCTCATTGTCTTCGGCAACAATCCGACGTCGGATCGCCTGTCTTCGGGCGATGTTTCGTTATCTCGCGGGCGAAGAAATCTCTAACGACCCGTTTCTCTCCTGGTCGCCAAGCCTGAAGCGTCCGAAACGTCTGCCTAGAGCAATCAGCAGCAGTGAACTCGTCGAGCTCCTAAAAGCGGCGAACTCCAGTTCTCCGACCGACAGCGAAACGGTATTTGCGATCTTGCTTATGAGTGCGACTGGCGTGCGCGTTTCCGAACTCTGCTCGATCACGGTCCGCGACGTCTTCTCAAGCGGTGATGGAATCCACGTACTGGGTAAGGGCTCCAAAGACCGTGTCGTCTATCTCGGCGATCCGGAACTCATAGCCGAACTTAAGGTCCGGCGTCAGAAGCGCCTGAAAGCGGCTGGTCCATCCGCATCACTGCTGGTGAATGCTCGCGGGGGCCAATTGCAACCTCAAATCGTGCGCCGGCGAATTAGCGACATGCGCGAGTCAGCGGAGTTAGAGAAAAACATCACTCCTCACATGTTACGACATACAGCGGCAACATTGCTACTTGAAGGAGGAGCCGATATTCGCTTCGTACAAAGACAGCTTGGTCATTCGTCTATCGCCACCACAGAGCTTTATACGCGCGTGAATGATTGTGCTCTGCGTAAAGCAGTTGTAACAGCGAAAGCTTTGCGGGAGGTCCGCGCCAGAATACCCTGACCGACGGACTGCGCTCACTCAATCGAGTTGCCGATATCTCATTTGCGGCCGTGCGCGGCGGGGATTTGCCGCAACCGGAGGCGACCCTCGGCTACAAGGTCAAGCGGCACAATAGAGCACCACCGGTTCATCTGCTAACTTCGGTTAGATGGAATATTAAAAGCTGAGTTAGGTGGTGTAGTCCGCTCGATGAGAGTTCCCCTTCGAGCACAAGTTCTTCCTGTGAGTCGGACCTAATGTGGTCGACGACAGATCGAAGGGCCTCGACGACCGGGTGGCTAATGTTCGCGGACAATTCAAGAAGGCGCGTTCCATGGCCCTCGATTTGCTCCAAGGCTTCCTCAACGCGTCGCCGCTCTGGGGCCGGGCGGTCATCCACGCCCAGACCGAATTTCAACACTCCCTCGATATCTCGCAGTGCGCGGAAAACAACCGCCAATTCCGACGGTATGAACACTGAATTAACTGGCAGTCGCGCCAAGAGATTGGAATCCGGGGGTGCGAGCAAGTTGGTAATTCCAGCGGCTTCTAGAGTCTTACCCACCATTGACCCCGGCGTCGCGCGACTGATCTGATAGGCGAAATCAGGGATAGCCGATCCATTTAGGACCGGCACAAGACACACATCGTCTTCAGCACTTAGTTTCGACCGAATGCGCTCTCCAATGTCTCGAGCGTTAGTGGTCCAGGTCTGAAGCGCGTCAAAATTCATAAGCGGAAACGTTGCAATGAAGCGCGTTCGCCAAAGAACACCGTCATCCGATGTGGGTGCAATCACCGCTGCGCCCGGCAATTCGTGAGCAACAAGCAGCTCCAGAGCCCGTCTCTGCTCATCCAACCGGGTCCGAAATGAAGCGCGCGATCCGCGCGCCGCGAGTTCAAATGCACCTTTCGGCTTGTTGTTCGCTTTTGGCCAACGAAGTCGCGGATCTTTCTTGGAAGCCACGGCTTCCAGGGCGACGATCTCAATGTTGCGGAGCAGACGTTCAATCGCTGTCAAGACTTCTGGCGGGTCGCTCCGAACAAGCTGCCATGGTTCCCCACTTGCGTTCTCACAACGCTCGATTAGATCACGCGCTCGCACTGCAATACGTGCAGCGTCTTTTGGTAGATTAGCAATGTCGGCACGAAACCGACCATTCAGCTCAAAAATCAGATTCTGAAGCGGCGTCAGGTGTCTCCCGGAATTCGAAGCGTCGGCTCCATCGTTGATCTTCGGCGGCTCGGCAGGCGCGATGAGATCATCACAAGCCCCGACGACGTCGTTCAGCTCGTCCAGCGTCGACTGGTCAAAGCGACGCGCATAATTGTCGTCGAGCAACTTGCTGAAAGCGCTATACCCGCGCTTGGCAAGTTCTTCACCGCGCGAAAGATAGTCCGACCAACTCGGAGCCCCGACTTCGCGGGCCACGGCATCGATCACGCGCCGGTTCGCCGATGCGAACGCGTGCGGGGGAGCATTCTCCCGAGGTATTCGCTTTTCGGCGTCAAGATGGAGCGATTTCGCTCCATCCGGAGCTACGAGACGAACATGAGCGAATTTGGCGTCGGGCACGAGACGCAAGATAGCGTCGCAATGTTGAACAAGCCGATCGTTTGGATTCTCTCCGTCAAGCAGCGCTGCTTCGAAGATGTCCCCATGCACAATTTTTCCATCCGCTGTTTGCTCTGTCGTAATCGGCAATGCGAAAGGCGTTTCTGATTCGAGGCGGGCGATCAGGTCTTGATCATTCGCGCCAGCCCCTCTCGTAGCCCAGCCTGCCGTGATGCGAGCGTCTACGCTCTCTGCGGCGTCAAATAGAGATACCACGTCCTCTATGGACATCAGTTCCAACGGAGGGCGCGCGGCGACGAGACGCGCGATTTCATTCTCATCGAGCGGCGCGCGAATCAATGCGCTCAGTACGACGGTATAGTCCTCCGCAGCCTCCGATGCCGTCGCTTCTATTGTCGATATCGCCGCATCCACTAGCTCCACTGGCGTACGGCAGTTGTCGACGGCGTGGTATAAGCCCCGCCCGTACTCCGCCAGCTTTTGCATTTCTCGAATGTCGGGCATGTCATTACCAGGCAAGGTGCCTAACATTGCGCATATCGTTGCAGCTTTCTTAGGAAGGCCAGCATGGGCAAGAGTTTGAAGCCAATCGCGGGCCGCGAGTGTGTTGTCAGCGCTTCTCAGTCCTCGGATCGCGCTGGCGGCGTCCGCAAGTGAATGGTTTCCGGATACTCGTGCAGTTAACGCTGAGGTCGCAGCGTCACGCTCCGTTACGTGGGTCGAAATCAATCCGTAAACAACAGGCTCAAGTGTTTGGGAGCTGGCGCATGATATGGCGGCGACCGCTTGCTCTGATCCGGTCGAATAACCGATCTCTTCCAGCGCGTGGCAGATTGCGCCGGCCCGTAGCGCATGCAACCCTGAAATTTCTGTTCCAGCCTCGTTGAGCCGTATGAGATGCTCACAAATCAGTCGCTCAAGCGCGCGCGACATCTCCGCTCGGTTAAGTCCCAATCTCTCCCTCAGAACATTGAGCGATACTGACCCCCGGTGCGCCGCGATTGGAGCCGCAATGTTCAAAATCGCAAGTTCAGGGTCGCGCTTTTCACTTAGACGCCTGCGAATCTGATCAAGAATTACAGCCTCCAGGCGATCTCCCTGAGTCAGGATGTGGCCATATTCCAGGAGCAGACCTTCTGATCGATCCCAAGGCTCCTCCCATCCAGGCCATTGCGTCTGTTCTCGGCTACGCAGCTCAGACCATAGCGATCGCGCCAGATTCTTGTCTCCAGCGGCTTTCACTTCAGAAATTTTATGACGCTCCACTAGTAGCGCGGTGTCTTCGGTACGCATCGAACCAATCATCAGCACATCCGGTTCTGTTGCGCAGAAAGAACGAAGAGCATCCCATATCTGAAGCTTTCCCCGTCCAATATCATCAACGACCAAACCTACTGGAGTCCCGGCATATGCTGCAAAGAACGCGGAAAGCACCTCCGGATTGGGAAGCGCGGATGAGTTCACGCTAAACCAGCGGCGGCCTGCGCGTTCCGATATGACGGCGTTCCACATCAACCCGGATTTGCCTGCGCCCGAAGGTCCGGTTACGACAACAACCCGCGTTCTCCCAAATGCTTGACGCACGCTGGCCGTCGCTTCCGGCCTATCCAATGCGAGGCCTGCCGCGAAATGACCCGGCTGAACATCTACTCCGAGGTAGAATCCGTCGTCCAAAACCGGCGTCAAAAAGTCGACGGGCGACAATACGCCCATACTAATAATTTTGTTCAGGCGTTCAGCATCGACAGCTCTCAGAACACGACTGGCAATGCCTTCCACCTCCGTCAAAGTGATCGATTTGCGATCCGAAAGCGTAAGCGGCCCATTCACGTCAGCCAGCTTCCCTACTTCTCTCGCGAAGGCCAGCGTAACCAAATCGGCAGCTAGCGGCGTCAGCCCTTTATGGGAGGTGAGCAATTCATTTGCTGATCTCGCGGGATCCCGTTCGATCAATATCGTTGATTTTCCTGCGTTCTCGCTTGGCGATGCCGAAAACAACTCATTTCCAGAAATGCGATCCACGTTTTCTTCGAAGGTTCGTTCCACTACCAACCAGTAATCGGATGCGCGGACGTTCGGGCGAAGAGCCCTCTTCCATAATTTTACCAAGGCGGAACGATCTTCATCAGCGGTGCGAGTACGTGCACCAGGGCGATTGGCCTTCGTGTCGACTAACGTAACGTGGTCGGCTCTTCGAAGCTCAAAATCATCGCTGCCTTCCGGCACCACTGCATCGAAGTCAGCCCTTTCGACAAACATACGAGCGAGGAACAAGGCGCCGACCCGGTCCTGGTACCGAAAACCGCGCCCGGCGTTAGAGCCAGCGGCCGGACCGTTTTTCTTTTTGGGACGCTTGCTCATTCGCTCGATCTCTAAATCTGTCCGCTTGTGTCACCGTCGGGATTCATTGAAATTGCGAACCGGCGATCTACGATTTGCCTCGGTCACCGCTTGCATCGTTTGCAAGGTTCTGAATCGCCTCGATCTGCATCAGGAGCGCCCCGAAATCATCGACGTCATCAAAAAGCAATCCGTCGCTGATCATCGCCTCATAGTCCTTGCGCAACTCGTCGAGGCGCTCGCCGGTCGGCACAAGGTTCAGTTTGCCCTGCACGGCCGCCGTATAGTCGATCTCGGTGTCGTCCGCTTTCTTCTCGCGAAAGAACAGCGATTTGTGCGTCGCGACAGCAGAAGCCAGCCCTCTATCCGCGATCGCCTTCTCGGCAACGCCTTTTCGGTGCAGCCGCGCCAGGTCGTGCCAGTGACGGGCGAAAGCCGGGCGTCCGCGATGCCGGCCGCCTTCGCAGAAGACGTGCACAGCTGTGGCCTTTTCCCAGAAGGTCCGTTCAGGGGCCATGGCGCGGACAGACGCTGTTGGAAATGTCAACGTCGGGAGGGCTGGCGCAGCGTCACAGGATATCTCGACCACCGACGCCGGTTCTCCCGTCGAGCGCGCTCCGAACTCGGCAACGACTTCAGGTTTGACATAGCCGCTGCCTGTGGCCGCAGGCGCAAATGCAATGGTCAGCTTTTCACCTTCAGCGGTCAGTTTGGCCGTCAATCCATCAGCCTTGAGTGCAACCTCAATCGCCGGCATGGCTGTTCCGCTCACCCATGCCGGAAGCTCTTCGCGAACTTTATTCGTCCATTTGGCGGCCTGGGAGCGGCTGGGCGGGATGCCGCCAGATGCTTTAGTCGCCAGATCCGGAATAAAGGCGGTGATGTCGTACGTCAGATCGATGTCTTCGGAAAATCGGTTGATGACATCATACGCTTTCGAGAGAGACGTCCCGCCCTTGAAGACCAGGTCGCCGCCGAACGGCGCTGAAAACAACTTGCTCAGTGTCCAGACGACCCACACATCCTTTTCGAGAAGATGCGCGGGCCGCCCGGTGACGTCAGCCGCGACCGCAAGCGCTTCGGCGCGCTCCGCGTCCGCCAATGACAGAAATGCCTGGAGCTGTTCGTCAGACGGCAAGGACGCTGATCTCCTTCGCCATCCATCCGGGCACCCGTGAGCGCATGGACAGGAGTTCCTGCTTCTCTTTCGCGTTCAGCGCGGCGCCGAGCCGGCGCGCCGTTTCCGGCGCATGCTCCCGGCCCATCCAGGCAAGCGCGCGCACGGCCTGGCCCGACCGTTCCAGGGGCCGCTGAAGCAGCCAGGCCGGTGCATGGCGAAGCTCGATTTTCTGCCGGCCAAGCGACAGCGAACGGCTGCGGCCCGATGTGAGATACACCGTCACCGCCGGGTTCTGCGTCGTGAGCCCCAGCATGTTGGCCGCCGCAGCGCCGCTCGGCGCCACCGCTTCTCCCGTATGCGCGGAAAGTTGTTCCACGAACTTCTCGGGCGACGGCGCGCGCTTGCCGAAACGCGAAACAACCGGGCGCGTATAGACGCCGCGACCGGCGCGGATCAACGCGCCGCGCTTCACCAGCCGCGACAGCGCCTGATCGATGCTCGCGCGCTCGCCAAGATGCAGCAGCGCCTTGGCCGCGACAGGCGCGCCTTCCGGCAGGCCTTCGGCGTATCGAAGGATGGCTTCAGTCGTGTTCATCTCGCATCTCCAACTGTCAGAAACTTAGGCCATTTTCTGACAAAATTCAAGGATCGGGTCCTTCTCACGGCCGGGCCGGGACGCAAGGGGTTGATAGAACCGGGTATTTATTCCCCGCAGGCGCGATCTCACCGCCCCCGGAATCCGCAGTTTCCATGAAAAAGGGCCGGATAAGCTGCCTTGACTCTCTCCGATTGTGAAGAACAAAATAAGAACATGAGAACCAAAGCCGACCTAACGCGCCTGCAAACCGTCGCCGCCGCCCAGCTGGCGGGAACGACCAGCCATGGCGAAATCCGCGTCGCCAGGCCTGTCCGGCTGGCCCGCGGCCGGGTGCATGAGGTGAGGGGCGATGGGGCCGACATCTTCGTCCTCGCAGCGGCCGCGGCGGCGACGGGGCCCCTCTTCTGGATCGGCGCGGCCCGCGAAATGAACACACTCGCGCCGACCGGCCTGCAGGGTTTTGTCGATCCGGCCCGGCTCGTGCTGACGGCCGGTCTCACGCGGGCCGAGACGCTCTGGGCCGGCGAACAGGCGCTCCGCTCGCGCGCCGCGCCTTGCGTCATCATCGAATTGCAGGACGGGCCGGACCTCAGAGAGAGCCGGCGGCTCCAGATCGCGGCGGAGGAGAGTGGGGCGATCGGCCTCGTCATCCTGCACGGCCGCGCAAGAACATCGGCGGCGGAAACGCGGTGGAGCTGCGAGGCCGCCGCCGGAGGGGGATGGGTATGGATCTGTACGAAAGCCAAGCGCGGAACGCCCGGCGCATGGCGCGTTTCGGCATTGGGGAAACATCATGCGCCGGACCTTGTCCCTCTGGCTGCCTCAGCTACCGCTTGACCGGCGCATCCGTCTTGGCGATGCGCGCACGGAAGGCGCGTTCGCCATCGTCGCCGAGATCCGCAACGCCTGGCGGCTGACTCATCTCTCGGACGCCGCACGCGAGGCCGGTCTGTCGGCAGGCCTTTCCCTTGCCGACGCCCGGGCTATCTGTCCGTCGCTCCTGACCGAGCCCGCCGATCCCGTCCGCGAAGAGATCCTCCTGCGCGCGCTCTGGCGGTGGGCCGATCAGTTCTCGCCGCGCGTCTCCCTCGACCCGCCAGACGGACTGCTTTTGGACATCGCCGGCTGCGCTCACCTCTTTGGCGGAGAGCCGGAGATGGCGGCGACGATCCACGAGCGCGCCGCCGACCTCCGGATCATGGCGCGTGTCGGCATCGCCGACACCAAGGGCGCCGCAGCAGCGCTCGCGCGCTTTGGACCGGAGCTTGCGACCATCGCCGCGCCCGGCAATTCCGCAAGCGCCCTCGAAGCCCTGCCGCTCGCCGCGCTCGGCCTCGATCCCGCGCTCGTTACCGATCTGCGCCGCACCGGCCTCCAGACCATCGGACAGCTCTACGCCGTCAAATCCTCCGAACTCGCCCGCCGCTTCGGGCTTGGCCTCACTTCGGCGCTCGAACGCAGTCTCGGCCGGACGCCCGATCCCGTAACGCCCAAAAGCGCCGATCCGGTTTACGCCGCCCGCGCGACCTTGCCCGACCCCATCGGACTTCAGGACGATCTCGAACGCATCATTCTGCGGCTCGCGGATTCGGTTTGCACCCGCCTTCAGACGGCTGGCTGCGGCGCGCGCCGCTACCGGCTCACCGTACGCCCCGTCGACGGTCCGGACGCAATCATGACTATCGGCTTTGCCCGCCCGGGTGCAGCGCCTGCCGCCGTCCTGCAGCAGTTCCGCACGCCCCTCGACAAGCTCCGGCTCGAATTCGGCGCCGACTTCTTCCGCCTTGTCGCCGAAAGCGTCGAGCCCCTGCATCCGCGCCAGACCGGCTTCGACAGACGGGACGAACGCCAGGACGATCGCACCGATCTCATCTCGACACTCGGCAACCGGCTCGGTTTCGACCGTGTACGAATTTACGCAGCCGTCGACAGTCATCTGCCGGAACTGGAATTCACGACGCTTGAAGCCATGGACCGGCCCGATGCGCCTGTATGGACGCCGTCGCCGCGGGCGCGTCCCCTGCGGCTCTACAATCCCCCGGAATATCTGCGCGTCGAAACGCCGGGACGCCCTCCGCTGAGATTCGAATGGCGCCGCCGGCTTTACGAAACCGCCTGCGCAACCGGCCCCGAACGTCTCGCCGGCGAATGGTGGCGGGACGGCGACGCCCGGCTGCGCGATTACTGGCGTGTCGAAACCCGCGAAGGCCCGCGGCTCTGGCTTCTCACCTGGCCCGGCGCGGCCACACCGGACTGGTTCGTGGCTGGGCGGTTCCCATGAGCTACGCCGAGCTTTGCGTCACCAGCAATTTCACCTTCCTCACCGGCGCGTCTCATGCTGAGGAACTGATCGCGCGCGCGAAAGAACTCGGCCTCGCCGCCATTGCGATCACCGACAGGAACACTTTTGCAGGCATCGTGCGCGGGCATGCGGCTGCAAAGGAGCTGGGACTGCGCTATATCGTCGGCGTGCGCCTCGTCCTCGCCGACGGGCCGGACCTGCTCGCCTATCCGAAATCCCGTACCGGCTACGGCAATCTCTGCCGGCTCCTCACCATCGGCAAACGCCGCACCGAAAAGGGCAAATGCGACTTACGCCTCGACGATGTCGTCGAATGGGGCGCCGACTGCATCTTCATCATCATGGGCGGCGATCAGGACGATCGTCATCATCATGATGGTGATGTTCCTGCTGCTGCTGCTGCTGCTGCTGATGATGATGATGACGCCGCCGTTGGCGATCATGATGACGATGGCCCCGACCGCAACGACGCCCACGACTACGGCAACAACGTCGCCGCTGCGGCCCGCCGGCTCATCGCGGCGTTCGACGGCGACGTCTTCATCGGCATCGCCCCGCGCTATGACGGCCGCGACGACACGCATTTCGCGGCGAGGGCGCGGCTTTCTGAAACAACCGGCGCGCCGCCCGTCGCCCTGGGTGACGTCATCATGCATGCCGGCAAGCGGCGCATGCTGGCCGACATCCTCTCCTGCATCCGCGAAAAGACGACCATCGACAGGCTCGGCCGCCGCGCGCTCCCGAATGCCGAGCGCCGGCTCAAATCCGAATTCGAGATCCGGCGCCTCTTCCGCGACTATCCGGCCGCCGTGCAGAACGCAGGCCTGATCGCCGAACGCTGCGTCTTCTCCCTCGACGAACTGAAATACGAATATCCCGATGAAATCGCCGACGGCATGGCGCCCAATGACCGGCTGCGCCTCTTGACAGAGGAAGGGCTCAAACGCCGCTATCCCGACGGCGAAACCCCGGCCGTGCGCGCGCTTGTCGAAAAGGAGCTCGCCCTCATCGCGGAACTCAATTACGCGCGCTACTTCCTCACCGTCCACGATGTCGTCGCCTTCGCCCGCTCGAAAAACATCCTCTGCCAGGGCCGCGGCTCGGCCGCCAATTCCGTCGTCTGCTACGCTCTCGGCGTCACCGAAGCCTCGCCCGAAACCATCTCCATGGTCTTCGAACGCTTCATCTCCGCCGCCCGTAACGAGCCGCCCGACATCGATGTCGATTTCGAACATGAGCGGCGCGAGGAGGTCATCCAGCACATCTACGAAAAATACGGCCGCCATCGCGCCGGCATCTGTTCGACCGTCATCCACTTCCGCTCGCGCGCCGCGATCCGCGAAGTCGGCAAGGCCATGGGGCTCTCCGAAGACGCCGTCGCCGCCCTTGCAAGCCAGGTATGGGGCACAAGCAGCAGCGGCATCGCCAATGAACGGGCAAAGGCCGCCAGGCTCGATCTCGCCGACCGGCGCCTGCAACAGACGCTGGCGCTGACCAAAGAGATCATCGGCTTTCCCCGGCATCTCTCCCAGCATGTCGGCGGCTTCGTCATCACCCGCGGACGCCTCGACGAACTCTGCCCCGTCGAGAACGCCGCCATGGAAGACCGCACCATCATCGAATGGGACAAGGACGACATCGACGTCATCGGCATGCTCAAAATGGACGTCCTCGCCCTCGGCATGCTCACCTGCATCCGCAAGGCCTTCGATCTTCTTCGCACATGGAAAGGCCGGACCTACGCCCTCTCGACGCTGCCGCCCGAAGACCCGGCCGTCTACGACATGCTCTGCGTCGCCGACACCGTCGGCGTCTTCCAGGTCGAGAGCCGCGCCCAAATGAACTTCCTGCCGCGGATGCGACCGCGCTGCTTCTACGATCTCGTCATCGAAGTCGCGATCATCCGGCCGGGCCCCATCCAGGGCGACATGGTCCATCCCTATATCCGCCGCCGCCACAAGCAGGAGGCGGTGACCTTTCCATCGAAAGCGCTGGAATCCGTGCTCGCAAAAACCCTCGGCGTGCCGCTCTTCCAGGAACAGGCCATGCAGATCGCCATCGTCGCGGCGGGCTTTACCGCAGGCGAAGCCGACCAGCTACGCCGGGCGCTCGGCAGCTTTCGCGGGCCGGGCTCCGTTGAAGCCTTTCGCGAACGCTTCGTGGCCGGGTGTCTTCAGAACGGCTATGACGCCAGCTTCGCGGAGCGCTGTTTCAAGCAGCTCGAAGGTTTTTCCGGCTACGGTTTCCCGGAAAGCCACGCCGCGAGTTTCGCGCTGCTCGTCTATGCCTCGTCCTGGATCAAGCGCCATCACCCGGACGTCTTCTGCTGCGCCCTCCTCAACGCCCAGCCCATGGGCTTCTATGCGCCCGCCCAGATCATCCGCGATGCGCGCGCCCATGGCGTCAAGGTTCTGCCGGTCTGCATCGAGCGGTCCTATTGGGACAATGTGCTCGAACCCGCAGGTGACGGATCGCTCGCCGTGCGGCTTGGCTTCCGGCAGATCAAAGGAGTCGCCGAAGAGGACGGTCACTGGCTCGCCGCGTCCCGCGGCAATGGTTATCGCTCGATCGATGCGGTCTGGCGGCGCGCCGGCGTCGGACGCAGCGTGCTCGCCCGGCTCGCCGGGGCCGACGCGTTCGCCGAATACGGCCTCAGCCGGCGCGATGCGCTCTGGGCCGTTAAAGGCCTCGGCGGCGACAGGCCCCTACCGCTCTTTGAAGCGGACGGCGAGGGCCTGCCCGTGTTTGCCTCAAACCTGCCGCTCATGTCCGAGCGCGAAGAAGTCTTCGAGGACTACGTCGCGACGCGCCTGACGCTCCGCGATCATCCGGTGAAGCTGCTCCGTTCCGAACTCGGCCGCTTCGCCAGCGCCGCCACCCTGCGCAATGCGCCGGACCGGCAATGGGTCACGGTCGCCGGTCTCGTCATCACCCGCCAGCGCCCCGGCACCGCGAGCGGCGTCATCTTCCTCACCCTCGAAGACGACACCGGCGTCTCCAACATTATCGTCTGGCCGAACACCTTCGAGAAATTCCGCAAGCAGGTGATGGCGGGGCGTCTCGTCCGGATTACGGGCCGCCTGCAGCGCGAAGGCATCGTCACGCATATCGTCTCCTCGCGCATCGACGATCTCTCATATCTCCTCGATACGCTGGGCGACTCCGACAGCGCCGGCATGGCGATCGATCCGACCCATGACAATGCCGACGACGTCAAGCGCCCGGCGCCCGCAGGCGAATACGGGCCGAGGCGGCCCGAGCGCAAGCCGCTCTCGGACGAGATTACGGCCGAGCTGCAACGGGCGCAGCAACGCCGCTACGGCGGCGCGCGCCATCCCCGCGAACAGGCGAAGAAGCTGTTTTACAGCCGGGATTTTCATTAGGGTACGGAATAGACAAGATTTTCCGGCGTTTGGACGCGTGGATCGGATGCAGGTCGGCTGGACGATCAAGCAGAGATCTGCCCCAACACGTCTGTGTTGGGCACAACATGTGGACATTCTATTCCGGCGAACATGTTCCCTGAACTGGCCCAGTTAAATTTCCATATCTGACCCATCCCGAATTCAAATTGGACAAGCGACGAATGTTCAAGTTTCAAACGGAGTGGCTGCTCAAGCTATTTCACCCAAAATTGCATTTTGGCTAGTGAAGATAGGATATATGATTTATGGTAACAACCAAACGAAAATATAGTTTTTGTGATCGCGAACCAGTGTTGTGGGGAAACAATGGAGCATCCGATCGAATTTCCGACCTATGAAGAACACATCAAAGACTTGTTCACGCAAGCAGATAAAGGCTGCATGAGATTTGCCTTGGACCTCTCAACCTATGACGGGGTCATGGAGAAGGCGAACCAAATCTTGAGCCGCGTAAAAGCCGGTACAATGCCGCCGCCTGATGAGAATCGCAGGTGGAGTGCGGAGCAGGTTGAGACCTTTGAAAACTGGGTCAAAAATGGGTTTCAGCGCGTTCGGGCCTATCTTGTGCGGCCTTCAAATAAACAAGTCGTCCGAAAGGATCTGCTTAACTTAACGGGCGAAGAAATTGCGTTGCTGCAGAAAGCGTTCCAAGGATTACGTGATCGAGATAGCGACATTTCAGATAAGTTCAGCTTCTTCAATCTCGCGGGTATTCATTGGTATCCCGGCCCCCGTCGATACATACACTGTCGCCACCACGACAATGAATATAATCCGTGGCATCGCGCATATCTAATCGTTTTTGAGAACGCCCTTCGATCAATCGAAGGATGCGAAACGGTTACATTGCCATATTGGGATATCCTGGGCGACGAACTACCTAATTGGGTGTTTGAAGAGCCCTTTTTTCCCTACTCGTATCCGCATGACTTGTTGGATTTTACCGGAGATGAAGTTGCAATAGATGCTGGGACGCCGATTCAAAGGTTTTCTGCCGCAATTATCAAACAGAACATTTTCGCCCGCCTGTCACCCGTTCCGAGCAGCATTAGCACCGCTCTAGCCGCTCCAACTTGGGAAAGGTTCAATGGCTGGAGCGGTAGCACATCTTTGCACAATGCGATCATTGAAGCGCATGACAATGGTCACGGAGCCTGCGGGCCGACGATATCGCGGCCTTCAACAGCTGCATTCGACCCCCATTTTTGGTTTTTCCACTGCAATTGGGACCGGCTGTGGTGGAAATGGCAAACGGAACACCGGGCGACATCAATCGCCCTCTTTAAATCCAAACTCGAAGAGGCAGACGGTTGGCTGGATAATAAGCCCTCAAATATTCTGAAACCGTTCAACGTTCGATCATTAGATATGATCGATTCCGCATCATGGAATGTCGGCTACGAGGCGCCATCCCGCGGCGAGCGAACCGATGATCGGACATTCGTAATGGCTAGCGGTCGAGCTTTAGGTGCGGAAGCATTCAAAATTTCTTCGCTTGAAACGGTGTCCGTACGTGTCAAGAACATCAACCGATTGAAAATTATTGGAAGTTTCGCGATTGATCTGAACGTCAATGGCGAGACCATACGCTCGACTCGAATCTTTCAGCCTGACGAAGCAAGTGAGTGTGACACTTGCCAGAAGAAGGGCATCTTCAGCAAAGACTTCCTCGTTCAACGAGATGAGCTTCCTCCCGGGGCGGAAATTCGCGTCAGGATTAGACGGTTTTTGATCGATGGCCGCGAAGAGGAAATCCCCCTGTCAGAAGCTGGCAATCCAAATATCAACGTCAGGTTCTTGCTCGATCAGGAATAATGACCTTGGTCAGATATTTGGGAGGAATAAGGCCTGTCATTAGAAATGACTGTCCGGAGCATCCGAGGAAACCCCAGCTTTCGAAACTTGTTTGGCATGGAGAGGGTGGCGGGCCCGACGCTCCGACAGCAATTAAGCTAATCGCTCCGTCTCATGCTCTTCCCTAAGCACGTCATGAAACCTGCCTTTCCAGGGAACTGTAAAGGAATCCCACACATCCGCCTTGTTGGTGTGCTGTTCTTTCATTTGAGCCATTGCCAGCACCTCTCCGTTGAAGCGCGCATTGATCAGACCGTAATGAGTGCTTTCGCCGCTCACCGCGCGGGCGAGCTCCGTCGAGAAGAACAGAGGAAAGTCGCCGCTCGTGTGCCGGCACAACGCGCCGACCGCATCGG
>NZ_AWFF01000060.1 GCF_000682755.1 Hyphomonas beringensis | reverse complement strand
GAAAGCCACATTCGAACCGTCGGTACACTCATCGGATTGCAAGTGATATCGTCAGCAGCGGCGAATGCCCCACAGTTCCCGGATTAGGAAGTAACATCGGGAGCATAATCTGAAATTATGGTCCTGCTTACACCGGTTCCATCTGCGAAACGCCAGCCGCTTCATCTACAGGCCAAAAATGTCACCGGTCCTACAGTTTCGCACCTTATCGACCCGGCTTCCGTCCCAGTGGTAGTCAAAATGATCACCCTGAACAGGCACCGTCAGGAGGTCGGGCCAGAAGATCCCCACACATTCCCCTTCCGGGCATCTTACACTCTGGTACAAAATGCCATTCCTGCCTGCTTCCCTTAACTGCCTGCCCAGTTTCTGTGACGGATCGTAGTTATCAGCGTGATGATACTCTGTGAATGGCCGGACATCGCACAGATCAAGATCCATGCTGTTAATCAGAACACGGAACTGAGAGGTCCAGCCTGCCTGCTCTCCGCTGTCCATCATAACTGTACCATGGTGATACGCAACCTCCCGGATTGCGACCTCCTCGCAGTCTCCGGCGCTGTATATTCCGTAATTACCGTCAGTGAACCGTCCCGGACGGTCGGTACTGACATGGACAAACGGCGCCATCAGGTAACTTGCCCCCGGACCACCAACCCGTCGCTCCGGTGGCACAAGATCCAGTCTGCCGATCTGTTCCTGTATCCGAGGATTGGTTTTTGACTCTGCCGATGCCAGCGCTTCCCAGTCCTGAGGATCAGCAATGTCTTCGAACAGATCGATAGGAGGGTGTACAGAACGGATGATCCGGTAGGCATGTGGCCAGTTTACCCGAACCGCACTGATCCGATCACTCACCATCCGCTCCGGGCCGCATCCAGATAGGATCGTACCCTTGCAAGAGAGAATACCCCTCCCTCAGACATTATCTCCAAAGGCGTATGGCCTCCAAAAGCACGATTGGGTTTTCTGATCCAGACATATCCCCGCTCGGGCTCAGAAAACAGATATCGGAGCCCTTTGTGTATACCCATGAGCAAAGACAACCGGGTAGCCAGATCCCGGTCAATGCGCCCCAGCTCACCTGCTTTCCAGCGGGCATAGGTCCGGGCGGCGAGCCCACCCAGGATTTCCCGGGCCTCAGAATCGGATATCCTCCACTTACTGAAAAGTCGTATAACGGCCCGTGCCATTGCTTCAGCTTCTGGCGCAGTAATCTGAGGATCCTCCGGAGAGGCCATTGTACGTGGAATTTCCTGCAGCATTTCATTCTCCTTATGGCGAAATATAGTACCCTTTATGCCATTTGGCAAACATGAAGATCAAAAAGCATCCTTTTCCTGAATTCCCCAGCTTTACGCAAACAAAACCAGAACATACCGTTGACCGGCGGGATAAATGCTGACAAGCTGTCATACATATTCCCTCATAAAGCGAGATTCCCATGGCCAGCGAATTCACCATTCTCCGATGTCAGGCCGGTCTGACGGTCGAACAGCTGGCAAGGGAGCTTGGCTATTCGGAGAGGACGGTATTCCGCTGGGAATCCGGTGAGGTGAAGCCAAAGGCTTTTGTTCTGAAATGGATAGAAGCCCGGGCCCGGGAGGTGCAGGCTTCCCCTGCCCCGGAGACCTTCACCTTCATTGACCTCTTCGCCGGCATAGGCGGCCTGCGTACCGCCTTCGACGAAATCGGTGGCCGCTGCGTGTTCACCAGTGAGTGGGACAAGTACGCTCAGCTGACCTACCAGGCTAATTACCGGGACAACCGGCCGATCGAGGGCGACATCACAAAGATAGATGTGAAGGACATTCCCTCACACGACGTCCTGCTGGCAGGCTTTCCGTGCCAGCCTTTCTCAATTGCCGGTGTTTCCAAAAAGAATGCCCTTGGCCGCTCCCACGGCTTCCTTGATGAAACCCAAGGCACGCTCTTCTTCGATGTCGCCCGGATCATTAAGGCTCATCAGCCAGCCGCCTTCCTGCTCGAGAACGTCAAGAATCTGAAGAGCCACGACAAGGGCCGCACCTTCGAAGTGATCCGCCGGACACTGGAAGACGAACTCGGCTACCAGCTCCACACCCGCATCATCAATGCCAAACACTTCCTTCCCCAGCACCGGGAGCGGATTGTGATGGTGGGCTTCCGGAAAGAGACCGGCTTCCGCTGGGATGATCTCAACCTGCCGCCATTGGGCGAAGTGAAGATGAACAGCATCCTGCACCCCGAGGATGGCTCTGAAGCGGCAGAACCACACTATACAGACGGACCAATGGCGACGGTCAGCGACAAATACACGCTGACCTCTCACCTCTGGAAATATCTCCGCGACTATGCCGCCAAACACAAAGCCGCCGGAAACGGGTTCGGCTACGGGCTTGTTGGTCCGGACGACACCTGCCGGACCCTGTCAGCCCGTTATTATAAGGATGGTTCGGAAATCCTTATCAGCCGCGGCGCACGCAAGAACCCGCGACGCCTGACACCCAGAGAATGCGCCCGCCTGATGGGGTATCCGGACACGTTCCGCATCCCGGTCTCCGACACCCAGGCCTATAAGCAGTTCGGCAACTCTGTTGCCGTGCCGGTGTTCCGGGAAGTTGCCCGCATCATGCGTCCGCACATCCTGCAGCATCTCGCCCCGACAGAAGACATCCCGCTCCTGCGCTATGCCTGATGTCCATGATCGGGCGACCCGCAGCCGAAATATGGCGGCGATTAAGGGTAAGGACACAAAGCCTGAGCTGATCATTCGCAAAGGTCTGCATGCGCGCGGGTTCCGCTACCGTCTGCACGATCGCAAGCTCCCCGGGCGGCCTGATCTGGTCCTGCCGAAATACCACGCCGTGATTTTCGTCAATGGTTGCTTCTGGCACGGCCATGACTGCAACCTCTTCAAGTGGCCAGGCACAAGGCAGGAATTCTGGAAAGAGAAGATCGGCGCTAATGTGGCGCGGGACAGACGTAACTATGCGGCCATCGATGAAGCTGGCTGGCGACGTGTCGTCATCTGGGAGTGCGCCCTGAAGGGCCCGGGCCGAATGGAACCGGGCGAACTTCTCACAAGGGTTGCGGACTGGATCGTATCAGGTGAAAAGATGCTGACCCTTCGTGGCAGCTGACAGGATACTAAGACGTGAAGTTCGGATCCCTTGCCGACCTCTTCCATGGTGCCGGCGCCAAACACCTCACCGAGGTTGAGGTCAATAAGCTCATCTCAAACCAGCACGAGTTTCAGGGGGTAGGAAGCTTCCGGTCCTTTCTCGGAACCCCCGCCGACAAGAAGACCTTCCCGGCGACTTTCATCTGGCTTGATGACACCGAAGGTACGGAAGCTCCCCGCATCGACGCCTTCTGTACCTGGAGCGATGTGCGGCGGGATAATCCGGACCGTAGCCCGGAGTATCATCTCTATTATGCGACCGACAGCGAGCCGGTTGTTCACCGGGCGAAAGCCGGCGACCTGCTCGTCATCGCGCAGAAGAAAGACGGCTCGCTTCTCGTCCTGCTCTCCCCGGCCGGCTCGACCATCGCACAGCAGCTGCTCTGGTTGTTCGGCCTCGACCTGCAGGTCCGCTCCTCGGACACAAAGCTGCTTGACGCGGGCACGGCGACATCTCTGTCACTGGCGGCCCGGTTCATTCTGGATGAACTCGGGATTGAGCCGGAGGAACCGGAACCCGATGCGTTCGACCGACTGGTCGAGACGTTCGGGCTGAAGTTTCCGACGACTGCGGTGTTCTCAGATTTTGCACGCGCCTCCCTGCAGGGGTGCGATCCGGTCGGCGCGCCGGATGATACGCTGCTTGCCTGGATGGAGCATGAAGAAGCCCTGTTCCGGAGGCTGGAACGGGAAATTGTGGCGAAGCGCCTGAAGTCCGGCTTCGTCAATGATGACGGCGCAGACGTGGATGGGTTTCTGTCTTTTTCACTCAGCGTGCAGAACCGGCGGAAATCACGGGCCGGGTTTGCGTTCGGGCATCATGTCGAAGCCATTCTGAAAGCTCATAAGATCCGCTATACGCGGGAAGCGACGACTGAGAAGCGGAATGCGGCGGATTTTCTGTTCCCGGGAGAGGCAGAGTATCAGAAGGCGGATTTTCCGGCAGCGCAGCTTCATATGCTAGCGGTCAAGACGACCCTGAAAGATCGCTGGCGCCAGGTGTTGGCCGAAGCGGACCGGATCAGTCCGAAGCACCTGCTGACGCTTCAGCCGGCGATCTCGGCCGCGCAGACGAATGAGATGCGGGCGCAGAACTTGCAACTGGTTCTGCCAACGCCATTGCATTGCACGTTCCAGGCATCACAACAGGAATGGCTTCTGGGTGTGGGCGATTTTCTGGATCTGGTCAAAACGTGAGCCTTGCTCATTCTGCCCGGCACCAACCACCTGACTCAGACGGACTCCATCAACTCCACTAAAGACATCCCGAACCCCTTTGCCATTTTTGCAAGAATGGGCAGCGTCGGATTCCGGACAGCACGTTCCACAGCCGACACATAGGTTCTGTGTAGCCCTGCGCGGTCTGCAAACTCTTCCTGAGACCAGCCCCGCTCTGCCCTGAGAGCCTTCAGCCTTTTACCAAATCGCTTGCCGACATTGATGGTGCCCAAGCGACGCCGATGCTGCCGATTGATCTACAGTCTATGAGTCTCTTTTTGACTTAAACTCTGCGGGAACCTGAGCAGTAATGAGACTCATCGAATGCAAAAGGAGTTTCCATGCGAATTCATAGATCCCTCGCCGCTGCTCTGCTCGTGGCATTTAGCCTGATCGACCCGATTCTGGCGCCCGCAGCCGAAGCCGCACCTCAGAACGAAAATTCGCAGTCAACCGATACAGATGCCCGCACGGCCTCGACCAAGAAAGTTCCAAAAGGGACCGTCTTCGCAAAGGACTATCCGGACGCATGGCCATGGCCAGCGTACGAAAGCGGGCGACTGCGCTGCTACAATCGCACTTTCAAAAATGTGCGGCGCCCGATCGTTCTGATTAAACTCGGCGGCACGACGTATGGACTAAATGGTACGGCAATAGGTGCTGCTGGCTATCGGGATAGCAGAGAGCTGATGGGACGGGACCAGTTCGGCGCCTATGCAGGCAACAGCGCGCTCTTCATCCAGATGGCGCTTGAACTTTGCAACAAATAGCGAAGCACAGGCCTGCCAACCGTAATCCATGGATACGTGTCACAGGGATTTCACTCCTGATCTGGACAAATCCTGCAGAATGGCTATGTGAGCCCTGCATGGCTGATCAGAAGCCGGACGCAAATTCATACATGGGATTCGCTACAAGTCGCGGCACCCACAGCTCCAGAGGCTCCATGAGAGTGGACGATGGCTGTGGGCGAACGCCTGTCTGTACCCATCCGAACTCCGGGAACCTCCACCCAGGAGAGTCCCATGTCGGAATTCCATTCCGCAGAACAATTGAGACCGAACACGTCGTCTCTGACACATGTGCCAATTGGTGACCTGAACATTCCGAGGCGTCAGCTCCGAAGGCACGCAAAATCACAGATCCGGAAGATTGCCAGAAGCCTCGACACATTCGGATTTGTCAGCCCGATCCTGATCGACCAGCACAACAACGTCATTGCCGGCGTTGCCCGGATACAGGCAGCAAAAGAGCTTGGCCTGATCACAGCCCTGGTGCTCCGCGTCGAGCACCTCAGCGATGAGGAAATCCGCCTCTACCGCATTGCGGACAACCGGCTTGCCGAAGAGGCAGAATGGAACCTCCCGGACCTGCAACAGGAGTTCGGGGATCTGATTGCCCTTGAGCTGGACATTACGATCACGGGCTTTGAGACACCCCAAATCGATATGGTCCTTGTGCCTCCCGGCACAGAAACCGATCCGGCCGATGACATCCAGGCTCTAAGCCCGGACCGGGAGCCGGTCACCCGCGCCGGAGACACCTGGGTGATCGGGCTGCACCGTCTCCACTGCGGAGATGCGCGGGATGCCCTGGCCTATACCGCCCTTCTCAGCGAGGATCAGGTCAAAGCGGTCTTCACGGATCTCCTTACAATGTGCCCGTTGCCGGCCACATGGGTGGCCTTGGCCGCCACAAGCATCGTGAATTCGTGATGGCTTCGGGAGAAATGTCTCCTGAACTGTTCAGCGCCCTGTTGCGAAGCTCGCTGGAAAATGCAGCCACACATGCCGCCAAAGGCGCGGTTCTGTTTGCCTGCATGGACTGGCGATCAATCGACGTCCTCAAACGTGCAGCAGACGCCGCCGGACTTGAAACCCTCAATCTCTGCGTCTGGAACAAAACCAACGGCGCGATGGGATCGCTCTATCGCTCCAAACATGAACTCGTGTGGGTATTCCGGGTTCCGGGTGCAGGGCACACCAATAATGTCCAGCTCGGAAAACATGGTCGCAACCGGACCAATGTCTGGGACTATGCCGGTGCCAATACGCCGGGCAGTGACAGCCATCGCGATCTCGCCCTCCACCCGACCGTAAAACCGGTCGCCCTTATTGCAGATGCCATCCTCGATGTGACGCATCACGGCGACATCGTGCTCGACATGTTTGGCGGGGTCGGATCGACTCTGCTCGCCGCCGAGCGCACCAACCGCATCGCCCGCCTGATCGAGCTCGACCCGCTTTATGTGGATGCCACAATCGAGCGGGTTCGTGAAAACACCGGTCTCGACATACATCTCGCTGCCACGGGCCAGACATTTGAAGAAGTGCGCGCCGAACGGGAAGACGCGGAGCCAGCGTCTCCTGTCCGCTTCCGTCCGCGCGCGGCACGCCTCATGAACGATGGAGGCGCAGATGAGTGTTAGGCAACGCGAACGATCACCCCGGCCCGGAAAAACCTTTGAGGTCGGATATGGCAAGCCACCCAAAGAGCATCAGTTCAGGAAAGGTCAGAGCGGCAACCCAAAGGGACGCCCAAAAGGTTCACACAGCATGCGACCATCATCACGGACAAGCTCAATGAACGCGTGGCCTACACGCAGAATGGGCAGCGCAAAACAGCCACCCGTCGGGAAGTGTTTAGTGAACGCCTTATAAACGATGCCATGATTGGCAAGCCGAACGCCGTCAACAAGTTGCTTCAGCTGAAAGCGGACGTTTCGGCTGAAAAAGAAAGCTCCGGCGCACAATTGCCGACGGTTGATGAAATCGATGCACATGATCGCGCGATCCTTGAGACAGCCAGAACACTTGGAATCCTCCCTTCCGGAGATCCCGCATGACTGACGCAGACCTGATCTGCGCGTTACAGCGCCAGTCGCTTTTCCATTTCGTACACAGGGTCTTTCTGGAACTTAACCCCGGAGGCGAGTTCATACCAAACTGGCATGTCCGGGCAATCAGCATTGCACTTGAGGATGTATATTCTGGCCGCACAAAGAGATTGCTGATTACAGTTCCTCCTCGCCACTTGAAATCCATCTGCGGAACGATCGCATTCCCGGCCTGGGTTCTCGCTCGTGCACCGGAGACCAGGATCATGGTTGCCAGCCACAGTCAGGCCCTGACCAATGAACATTCGAGGCACTTTCGTCAGATTATCGAAGCCCATTGGTACCGCAGACTGTATTCACAGATGCGTATCAATCCCCGCGTAGACCGCAGTGATGAAGTCGCAACCACAAGAGGTGGAACCCGGGTCGCAGTCTCCCGCGGCAGTTCGGCCACAGGCCGAGGGGCCGATATCCTCATTGTCGATGATCTCAATCGGGCAAGTGATACAGTATCAGCAACCGACCGTGAAACCGCCAGCACATTCTTCCGGGAAACGCTCGTCTCACGTCTGAATGACAAGGAGACAGGTGCCATCATTGTTCTGCAGCAACGCGTGCATGAAGACGACATTCCCGGCATTCTGATTAATCAGGGTGGATACCGGCATATAGATCTGCCAGCAATCGCGCGGGAAGCTGGCACCTTCGACCTCGGGTTCGGAGAGGTGCATCACCGTTCTGTTGGCGATCTGCTCATGCCGCAACGGGAGCCCAGGGAGACACTGGAAAACATCAGGTCCGAAATGGGTCCGGCCGCCTTCAACGCCCAATACCTGCAGGATCCGGTCCTTCCAGGCGCAAACGCCGTCAGATGGGAATGGCTCGGGCAGTACGATGTGGCTCCGGAGCGAAACCGCTTCCAGTACATAGTTCAGAGCTGGGATACGGGGTTCTCTGCAGCTTCGAACAGCGATTTCAGCGTCTGCCTGACATTCGGCTATCTCAACGACAACTGGTATCTGCTCGACATGTACCGTCGGCAAAGGGACTTTCCGGATCTCGTCAGCGATGCGCGGCACCTGATCTCCAGATGGGTACCTGACCGCGTGCTGATCGAGAACGCCGCCTCAGGGAAGCCTCTCTTTCAGGAACTCCGCAACCAGTCGAAAATGAGGGAAATATTTGCATTGTCGACACCGAAAGACACAAAGGAAGAGCGGTTGCGTGCGCAGACACAGCGATTGTCGGAAGGACTTATCAAGGTGCCGGCCGAAGCACACTGGCTGGCCTCCTTCCGTCAGGAGCTTCTTGGGTTTCCGAACGCCAGGAATGATGACGTCGTCGATGCCCTCACACAGGCATTGAAGTTCATGAGCAGCCCGCGTGGGCGAAACCTCAATGCCCGGGATCCACGGACCGGGCGGCAGCAGATGTCACGCCGCAGGGACATTAAACGACGCTAATTGCAAGCGATCGGATGAGAATGCAAGCACGACACCTGCGTCCCAAGCCGTCATAGAACGAACCAAGGCGCTGGGTCAGCCCAACTGACGCGTCCTCATAACCCGGATTCAGACTCACTCCCACTGTTCAGTGTGTCTGCAATTTCAGGCAGCGCATCGCAGTCGAGACGCGAAGACAAAGCATCGAGCTGAAGCAATTCAGCGCTCAGATACGGGTGAAACTTCTCAAACATCAAATTCGTTGTGTCAGAAAAAAGATCACGAACATCTCCATTAGATATTCGGCTCAAGGAATCAGATACAGAGAAGTCTACGTCTTTGCCATCCACCTCAAGAAAACCGTCGTATTGCTCAACCTTGAAGCCCTCGGACCTCAATGCGAGTGCCAACGTCCCGGCTTTCACACTGCCGCACCAAACCGCCAATGCTGTGCGACTTTCGCCAAGCGGGACAATCTGCTTGGTCTGAAATCCAAGATTTCTGAAGCTAGATCGCGCCTCGGACAGTAGTTGGATAGCTCTTTGATCGAGATATCTCGGAACAGTGTCGCACTCATAGACCTGTCGCATCTCTTCGATCACCTGGTCATCAATATTACCTGCATCCCCACCGAAGATTGGGGGCCGTCCGGCCCGAGCCGGTTTGACCATGATCGCTTTGTCCAGGTCATCAACCTCGATGATTTCCCATCTTCGACCCGAGAAAATTAGCGTCAGCTTTGGGGCCAGAATCTGATTTACCGGAAGTGTTCCAAGCTGCTTGCCATCATGAATAATGCGGTATTCTTCAGGCGTGTTGAAAACGGCGTAGAAGCTATAATGCTGAACAAGCTTTTCCCCGGTACGACCAAGCAGCAAAAAACCATCATCGATTTGTTCGATTATTGCAGTTTCCGGACTTCCGAGTTGGCGAAGCACCGCAACAAATGTCTTGGGATCAACAGCCGAAAACGGACCTTTTTCGCAGAGGGTCATGTATAGACGTTTAGCGCTGGCACCACCTCTCTCAGCAATGATCGACAGTATCTGGTGAACCAATGTGGAGAGCTGAAGAGCCTCTGGACGCGGAGCTTCGCACCACCCCTGAAGCAGCAATTCAATCATCGCTATGCTGCGTACCAGACCTAATCTCAAGCGGTCTGAAAAATGGGAATCAGCATCTACTGCTGCTTCTATTGCATACTGCCGGAGAGTGGCTGGCTGCCCTTCACGGCGTCCTGATCGGCCCAGACGTTGTCGCAGCGCCGCAACGGTAAACGGCGGGCCGATTTGGGCCACACACACCACATCGCCAATATCTATGCCGAGTTCCAAGGTTGATGTGCAAACAGCGCTGGTAGGCAACGTTTCGTCTTTGAGCCTATGCTCCACGAATTCACGATGCTCTTTGGACAGGCTTGCGTGGTGAGGATAGAACTCCTGCGGAAGATGAGACTCCTCGCATAAAGTTCGCAAACGATCTGCAAACTCTTCTACTCGCCCACGCGAGCCAGCAAAGATCAGGTTGTTAGAACCACGAAGACTCTCAAACAAATGCGATGCTATCGAAGCGTCCGCCGCATCTTCCTCATTGTCCCCCGAAGCAAGGTAGCCGCGCAACTGCAATAATAGTTCAGAATCACCGCCTTCAGCGACAACAGTTTCAACATCTGCTGGCGCATTCGGTCGTAGATAGCCGCGAGCGAGATTGATATTGCCCAATGTCGCTGAAAGGCCAATTCTCCGGATTGGTCTAGAAATGGCTAATTCCAAACGCGCCATTAGAGACCTCAAATGGACGCCACGTTCTGTGTCCAGGAACGTGTGCAATTCATCTATGACGATTGCCTTCGCACCTCCGAAAAGATGCGGAATTGAGGCTCCTTTGTGTATGAAGAGAGCCTCAAGAGATTCCGGAGTTACTAGTAGAATGCCGCTGGGGCTCTTTTCCGCTTTGGCCTTGATGGAAGACGATATGTCCCCATGCCAAGGCGTTATCTGAATTTCAGTTTCTGTGCAGATGTCTTGAAGGCGCCGGGTCTGGTCATTGATCAGAGCCTTCAATGGACCGATGTAGACGATACTAAAACCTTGGGAAGCCCCCATATCTCCATCGAGCACCTGCGAAATGAGTGGCAGAAATGCCGCTTCCGTTTTTCCGCCTGCCGTAGATGCAGAGACAATAAGGTCTTTGTTCGATCCCAGAACGATTTCGGTTGAGCGAGCCTGAATATCGCGCAGTTCTCGCCAGCCCTTATTTCTAATCCATTTCTGGACAGGTCTTGCTAGTTTGTCAAAGGCAGTCATCAAAGTTTGAAGCTGGAAAGCTCATCCCCATCCGCCTTGGGCGTTTCTGCGCTGCCGACTGGATCATCGGAGATGTCGCTGAGATCGTCACCTCCGTCCGGCTGAACTTCCAATTCTTCAATCAAGTCAAACCAATTGGTCCCAGGGTTTTGTTCGAGCACCGACAGCATGTTCACAAATGCGGTCACAGTGTTCCGAGGAGTGCGGAAGTAGGCTTCACCAATTCGCTGCGAGCAGTGCGTCATGAAGGCGTGCAGCGCCTCATCCGGCAACATATTGTTAGCATCTTGCACAACGGCACGAATGTTACTGAGCAGGACGAACAAATCTTCCGGAGTTAAATTGGCAAGGCGAATAACCGGCCCAGAAAGGTCAACGAGCCCGTCTCTTGCAAAGCTGTTCTCACTCAATCGAGATTGCAGCGCTTCGTAGCTATAAAGGCCACGGCGCGTATTCATGAGGAATTCGGGGGTGCCACCAAAGAGGAAGCCCAAGTTTTCCGCGCTTCCCTGTAGTACGTCATTTAAAATGCGAAGGATTTGCTCGTAGTTCGCATTCCTAGCTTTCGAAGAGGTGAGCTTAAACAGGTTCACCATTTCATCGAGTGAAATCAACAGTCCTTTGTAGCCGGCAGAACATACAAAGGCGGACATTAGCTTCAACTGATCATAGACATTCTGGTCGTCGATAATAGTGCGGACACCAAGCGCGGCTCTCGCATCAGTTCGGGTCGCAAACTCGCCGCGAAGCCATCTTAGCGCAGACGACTTTACGTCTTCATCTCCCGTCTCGTGTCCTTCCCAATAACGCCTGATAACAGTCGCAAACTCAAACCCGCCCGTCATTTCTTCAAAATGGGCAAGCCGTCGTCGAATGACTTCGCCGGTCTGCTTTTCCTCCAACTCTGCATCCCGATGGGCCTGACTTACGAACCTTTCAACGATGTTCGCCATCGCCCCACCGTCGGGCTTCGTTCGAGTTGAGAGGTTTCGCGCCATTTCCGCGTAGAGACCTCTCGCTTGACCACCTGTGGCGTAAATTCGGCGATCCGGCGCAAGGTCAGCCGACATAACGACAAGGCCCTTCTCCAATGCCACTAGTCGTATCAGGTTGAGAAAGAAGGTCTTACCCGATCCATACTCGCCAATGATAAAGCGGATAGCGGCTCCCCCGTCAGCCAAGCGCTCCATGTCCTTGACAAGTTCTTCAATTTCCCTGACGCGCCCTACCTGTATGTGCTGAAGACCGAGCTTCGGCACCACTCCCGCCCTGAGAGCTTGGACTATTGTATCGCGCTCACGCCTTTTGATCGTACTCATTCTCAGGCTCCCTGAATTTGTTCTCGTATTTGTTCGGCAACGTCTGGATTCAACTCGTAACCTTCGTATTCCTCGATCAGGAAGTCATCAAAGCGTTCAATGGCCCACTCATTTATTGTCTCAAGTGCACCAGACGACATTAATTCATGACGTTGACAAAGTTCACTGTAGTCGGCCTCGGTCCATTGATTTCGATCCAGAAGAATGCGAACGAAAACTGAAAGCTTGGGGTCCAGGCCACTCAAAAGGCCGCCGCTGGGCGGTTCGGCTGCTTCAGTTGCGTCTTGTCCCGGTTCGTCACCAGCAAAGATTGCCCCCAGAAGGCGGGATACATCAGCCGTTTGTCGCTGCGTTTCATTAATGCGCTCAACATCGAGCTGAACACCGCGAGAGCCCTTGGTTGGAGATTGTTCCGGAATTGCCTCACCAGAGGGGATTCCCTGAGCTTCTCGAACTCTCACAAGCCCGTTGGACATGGAAGCATCATTAAGATCAGCGTATACACTATCGACATCGAGCCCGAGAGCTTTGTAGATTTTCTCGATGCCACCAACTTCTTCCGGCTGAATAACTGAATCTGCACTTGCCATGAAAAGAGCCATTCGACGGAATGCTAGCCGCTCAGCCTCTGTGCTTTCTTTCATCCGCTGGCGGAGAAAAACCATATCGGGAGGAACTGCCAGAAGCCATTTCAGATTTGCAGATAAGCGTATTTTTTCGGACTGACTTAGATCAGGTGCGTTTTGCACCGCCGCTTCAAGTGCAGCCTGTTCAGCGGGCACAACTTCACCATCTGCCTGAGCAACATATGTTCCCAGTGCGATTTCTGCCAGCGCCGACCGATACTCGCTGGAAACTTCCTCGAGCGCAGAAATATTTTCGGGCAACCTGAATACAACGACCGAGTCTTCCGTCTTCGGACTTCTTATTGCGTACCTGGGGTCTGGTGCGATACCAAACCCAAGACGAGCCATCGCATCCGCCGATCCGGTAAAGTGCTTTTTCGCAAGTTTCTCCGGCCTTTCACCCTCAAGCCGCTCGACAAGATCAAGCGCAGGGACAAGTCCGCCCGACCCGATCGCATTTTCCGCCCAGTCTTTGAGGCCGTCCAGTTCAGCAGACGGGAAGTGTGACCATAGCATCGGAGGTAACAGAGCCTGAGCTTCGAGGGAGCCACGACCTTCTGGATTCCGACCGAGGTATCGGCTGAACTTATCAAGCTCATCCATCGAAGCCGAAGCGAGCTTTTGCGCTTCAGTCACTGGTTGGCGAAGACTGGAGACATCTGGCACTGATCGGCCATCTACCAAAATCGGCACTTCAATTTCAAACTCGCCCGAAGCAGCGCGGTACGATGATTTTAGCACCCGTTTAGGTTTCCGGATTTTCATACCATTCGGATATGCAAGATCGAACTTTATCCGGAACAGAGTTTTGAATTCCTCCCAACAGCGAGTGGCGGGTGTTCGAAGGTGCCGCTCAGGGTGACACATGAACCAGCTGAGCAGCCACTCTGCATTTATGGGTTCATCGCGCACAATTTTTGTCCCCAACGACGAACGCAGGGACAGAGGCAAATCATAACCATCATTTTCAAAGATGGGCCCAGATACGGTGACTTCAGACAAGGACACTCTGACAGCATCGATAAATCGATTCAGATAATTTCTGGCAGAATAATTTTCGGCATATGCATTCTTGAGGCGGATGACTTCGGTCAGAATTTCCTGTTTTTCTTCCAGGGGGGCCGCGTCAACGAAAAAGCGACGCTCCAAACCATAGAAGTACAAAAACATGTATCCGACATTATAGCGCGGATCCGAGCGCCCTGTAGCGAGCCAATCCAGGTAGGTGGCGCGTGATCGAGCCGTGATCGAGGAATAGCCTGGCCAGTAGGGTAAGCCGCTACCCTCAAAATCACCCCCGCTATTTCCAACGGCAAGTGAAGGGTCGATATAAGCGCGACAAGGTTCGCCATAGCGGCCAACCTTTGGCGCCGCGCCGACATACACCATCCCGCCAATATTGCGCTTACCAACAGTGGCCGCCTCAACACTTGCCACCCAAGCCTGGCTCTTGGATTTGCCAGGTGCACGGGGCGTCTTAGGGCTGGGCGGGCTGCCCTGATCGATGCCGCTTTGGAGAGGCTGCACCACTAATGGCCTAGCCCCCGAGGCGCCTTCAGAAGGTCGTGCATTGTCGGTCTTGTGCTGCGGCTGCCTGGAAAGTTGGCCTTTCCTTCTTCCGAACAGAAAAAAGAGAAAAAGCCCTGCAGCAACGGCGAGCGTCCAAACCGGCCATTTAGTTCCTTCGCCCTCAACGGGCTGTGGAATGACCTCTACTTCTATTGGGGGAGGTGGATGCCTGACCTGCTCGATGGCTGACAACGTGGCCGCATCTATCTCACCTGTTGCGACAATTTTCTGATCCTCTTGAAATGCCTCAAGGGCGGTCATTGTTTTGGGCCCAATGAATCCATCTGCAGTATCGGACAGGTATCCCTCCTCAATAAGGAAGGTCTGAACGTCCTTTACTTCCGGGCTTTGTGCATAACTGGCCGAAGGCCCCAAATACGCATTGGCAATAGTCAGGCAGACAATCAGAGCATATCGAAAGGAGTTGCAGGACATGTGAGTTTTCGTTGGCTATTGGTTTCACCAACCTCTCACACAATTGCACATTGAAACACAACTTCAAATTTGAGCAACGTTATCCATTATATTCAATGTCTTGTCAGAATATCTTCTCCGTCACACTGAACACATCGACTCTGAATGGGCCCCGCACGCAGGCTTTTTCCACTGCTCCGAGCTCAGCAACGTGGACTTCTGCGTCGACCTGAGCGCACGTCTCCAACATGGACGCAATCGACCAAATCCGCCGCAGGATCATAAAAGTTCTGGAGGCTGCTGAAGATGCCTGCGGGCAGGCCGTAGAGGCTCAGTTGCCTGATCTTCCGGACGACCAACGCCTACAGAAAATCCAATCCCTCGGCAGCCTTCTCGACAAGGCAAAATCACACTGCGACAAAGCCGAGTCCGCCATGCGGGAATATATCCGCTCACAGAGCGAATAGACTGGACTGCCGCCTTATTCCGAGCATTGCTATTCCTGTCGCGGACGACATCTCGAACGCCCGGCAAATCATCGGGCCTTCGGGTCGTGGAAGCACTGATTGCTTCCTCAGACCTGAAAGGAAACCCGATGACCAAACGCAAATCGAACCGCGCCAAACCTAAACCCAAGAACAAGCCTTCGAAGTCAGATCAGCTCAAAAGCCTTCTCGCCAAACCTGACGGCATGACCGCTGAAGCCCTCTCGACGAAGCTCGGCTGGCAGACCCACACAACTCGCGCCGCCCTCACCCGCCTGAAGTAGGCCGGGATTGAGGTGGAAAAGCTCGCCCCTGCAGAAGGCTCGCGCCAATCCCGCTACCGGATGCCCGGAGCGAAGAAATGATGCTCATGGCCGAGCTTCAGGCTCTCTCTCGCACCGATCTGTTCGGTCGTTACGAGCAACTACTCGATGCACCGCCTCCCAAGGGCCTGAGCAGACCCCTGCTCTGTCGGATCGTCGCGTTTGAAACCCAGGCCGCAGAACGCGGCGGCCTGGGCCTTCGTCTCAGGATGCAGCTTCGGTCGATCGCCGATGAAGACGGAACAATTAGTCCTACCGTCCATCTTAAATCCGATGCCCGACTCGTCCGTGAATGGAACGGCGTATCACATGTTGTCGATCGCGTGGGGAATGGCTTCTCCTATCGCGGCAAGACCTACAGATCGCTCTCTGCCATCGCAAAGGAGATAACCGGCGCCAAAAGGTCCGGCCCGCGGTTCTTCGGTCTGAAGGGGGCGGCATGATGAAGCCCGAACGTCGGACAATCCGCTGCGCCATCTATACCCGCAAG
>NZ_AWFF01000059.1 GCF_000682755.1 Hyphomonas beringensis | reverse complement strand
TCCATTCGTCTGTGTACAATCACTTCAATCACCAAGGGAATATCGAGAGCAGGCCCATCACACTTGCCATTCCGACGAAGAGAACGCGCCATATCCCGTTTCCGGGGCATGCGAAATCTCCAGAAATTCGCTTCAATCCATTCGTCTGTGTACAATCACTTCAATCACCAAGGGAATATCGAGAGCAGGCCCAGGTTCAAATCGCTACGCGACGCCGCTCTTCTCGAATGGCGCGAGTTGATTGCGGCCTGAGACCTGCTCGTCCGCGAATATCGGAGACGGGTTCGCATTCGTCTGACAGCACCCTGAGGTCTGCTCATCAGATAAAAACGGAGACTGGTTCGGGTCAGTCTGACGCCACCCCAGTAACCATTCCGATATTTCAAGATATTATGGTTTTTACTGTAAATTCGATTTGTAAACCAGCCCGTCAGTTTTTCATCCTAGGGCTGTATTAGCACGTCTTACTCAATTCGTGCTTAATTATTCCTGATCAGCAGGATGGGAACCGGGGAAAGTTCGGGTGAGTTCATATTCCTACCATAGCGTTATGCCGCACCGTGTGGCTGTCACGTGTTCCGAATGTGCAAGGGAAGCTGTTTTCAAATTCGCGGAACGCGTCACGATCAAGACGAACGATGACCTTCATTGGTTTGAAAAGTCGCAACACTTCGACTGCCTGAAACAGGCAGATACGAACGGGCAGTATTATCATTCAGCAATCTATTATCATGGGCTTATGGGCAACACCCTCCCGTTGATAAGCGATCTTCCGCGCGGCTACAAAATCGAGGATTGGGCACATTCCGAACACAAGTTCCGTCCCTTGAGCGACTGGCGGGGCACACTCGTCTGCGAGTCTTGTGGCAAACGCAGCAAGCACACCCTGGACTGGCCAAGGGAAGCCTATTTTCAAATTGAATATCGGAATCAGATTTTGTGGGCATTCGATCGCGCAAGCACCGCGGAGCTGATAGACTATATCTGCGCGTCGCAACGGAGACCGGATGATTTTATCTATTGGCCGTTCCTGATGAAAATTCCTCACGTCTTTCTGACAAGACAGGCGCGGGAGACGGTCGTGAAGCGTTTGAGAAAGAGACTGGCGTGAAATGGACACCGCAGTGAAATTGGTCGACGGGAATGAGATCAGCCTGATCTGCTGGCGGGAGTGGTATGATGGTCCGGTGTCCGGGCTCGCGCAATGGGAAGGCAGTGATGTCTGGTTCCGCCTCAAGAGCGATGCTGGGGAAGAGAGCCGGACCTATGAGCTTTTCGCACTTACGCCGGAGCAGGTCGCGGAATGCCTGGCCTGGTTTCAAGAAAAGCGCGAATGGTTCGAAACCCAAGCGCCGCAAATCCGGAAGATAAAACGCGACATTGCCGACACAGAAGAACAGGAACGCCTGATCGCAGTGCAAGGGTTGGCTTTACGGGAGTGGAATGGTCCCGAGATAGGCTCGCATGCCATTGCGCGGTTTACCGATGATCATGTGGGGGCTGGCTGGTTCGATGCTGAGCGGTGGTGTCCGTTGCAAGACGAACCAAATCCGACCTAGGAAAAGCCATTGTTTTACGTTGTGATAGACCGGATCTAGCTTATCGAGCATTTTATCAGGGGACTATTTTTATGAGATTTGTATTGCTTGCGGCATTGTCCATGTTCGCGCTGAGCAGTTACGCGGAAACCGCTTGCGACTTACCGGAAGACATGTGCGTGGCGCAGGAAGCGTTTGAAGCGGCCGACGCGCAAATGGAACAAACGCTTGAAGCTATCGAGACCAAGGTCGAGAACAACGAGTTCGAGGATTTCATGGTCGAGCCCGCTGACATCAGTGAAAGCCTGGAGCTGGGGCAGGCGGCCTGGTCGAACTATCGAGATACGCATTGCGCGGCTGTTTATCGCTTGATGAGTGGCGGCACCTCCCGCCATGAGGATGAGTTGAACTGCCTTACAGAGCTGACCGCGGCGCGGACCGCGCAATTGCAGTCGCTTTATGACGTAACGGCGGACACTGTGACGGACGATGATCTCAGCTGGCTGCACGGCGCCTGGTATGAGAGCTGTTCTTCCAGCGGTTTCGTTTTCCATTTTTTTGTCAGTAGCAACGGTGTCTTTGCAGATACGGCGCCGGAAGGCGGCTTTCCTGCCGATCCGAGCCAAATGCCTCCAGCAGAGATTCTACTGGGTTACGACGGGGTCGTTGAAATTACGCCATCTGGTTGGGATACCGGCTTTTTGCGGATCAAGTCAGGTGGTCAGGGCAACCTGATCGGTGAGTCGTATGAAACAGTTGATGGATCGACGATTCTGATCGACGAGTTCGAACTTTTTCAATGTCCGGATAATAAAAGTACGGATGAATGAGTATATCGGAAGATGATGTTCTAGGTGTTCTGAAACAGATCGAGACAGGCGATATAACGCTTGTGCCCGATTGCGATCCGCAAGAGCGCATCAAGGGCGATATTCTATACCGCGCCAGCAATGGCTGGACGATTGAAGTGTCCAATTGGAGCGGTGAGTTCGCAGGGATTGTGGAGATCGGCCTTCCGGATGGCAGGATTCTGGATATCGACCACCTTGATCGGTGCATGCCGGGGGTGGCCGAATACTTTCCCGGCAAAGACGTTGCTTGGCGCGCCTACCGTATGAAAGCAGTCGAGACAGGTTTCATCTATCTTTCCGATGACAAGCTTGGCCGGTTTGCGGATGCCAAAGAGGGGGCGGTGGTGTCCAACCCATCCCGCGAACCGCCATGGATAATTGTGGATTACAGCTTGCGGGATGTGACGGTCGCTCGCTGGCCAGGCCGGCTTTGGCTGGCGCAGGTTCTGGACAGGCTGGAGCCGCAGGATCATCGTGGAAACTATACGCGATGCGTTTCGGTAAAGATCGTCAGGGAGATGCCGACGCATAATCTGTTTGGTCCGTGTGGACAGCAGGTGGAGAAAGCCCTGCGCTTCGCAGGCGGCCTTGATCGCGGAGGTGCTGAAAGGCTCGCGAGTCATCGTCACCCGGACGCAGCAGAACTCACCTCTCAGGGCTGGCATCGCTGGCAAGCATTGGTGGCGGGAAAAGACAATAGGCCGGACCGGGACATGCGCGGGGTCGTGACAGCGGCGAATAATCAAAAATCACCTGTCGGCCACGGACTGTCTCTCGTTCATCGTGCTGTCTGGGATGCGGCCGAGCGAATTGACGGTGATGCGGCGTTTGAGGAAGATGAGGACGAGCGCTGGCTGATCGGGCCGTGGGCTGCTGCCGGCAGTGCCATGCTTGAAACAGTCTGGGGGCTCGGCGCGCCGGAACTGTTTGACGTGCCTGAGCGGGAAAAACTTCTGCGGGCATGGCAGAACAGGCCGGGGCATGACGAAGTTTGAATGTTGACCTCAAAGTATTTTATCGACGGCTCCATTCTTCCCAGTACGACTTGCAAAGATTTTCCAAAAATTCGATCGAATAGTCGGTGTGGTTCGCATCCCAGACTTTTGCGCTCTGTGTCCGGAGAATGAGATCGCCTCCGATAAAGTCTGACGGAAAGGCATGTTGAGCACATGTGACTTTCACAGTGCCATCATCATCTTTTGCTTCGAGGATTTGCAGATCAGTGGACATAATAAATTCCAGATCCGTCAGCGTTCTCGACTCCTTTGTCTCATGGTCTGGCCAGGTCACGAATTTGATCGGGCCGGAAATTTCGAGTTCGACATGAAATCCCTTTAATTCCGGAGAAATCCTTTGAGCCAGATACAGGATGCCAACTTCAAGAATGAGCTTGTCCTGCTTCAGTTCGTATTGCTTAATTCCGCCGTCGTGAAAGAGTGAGAAAAGACGCGCTATGTCGCTGCTACCTGTTATCATTTGAGGGTGACCTTTGTTCGGTGAGGCTTCATCATCACGTTCAGAGATGAGAATCGATCCAGATTTCTTGAGAGTAGACACCGTAACTTTCAGCTGCCCACATACCATTTCGGGTCATGACTTTCGGCATAAGCGGTCAATGCGCGCTGGTGGATCTTCAGATCTTTGTGCTTCTTCCCATCCGGAAAATGAATGCAGAAACAGCCTTCACCCACATGATCGATTGTGTACCGAACGTTTTGGTATTCGACATAGCCACCCCGCCCCTCATGCACGACATTTATTTTATCAGACATTGTCCGCCTCGTTATTCCAATACCTGCCACTCGGTGATCGAAGTCGCCGGGCGGATCTCCCAGTTCTCACCATCGCGGCTGCGGTAAGCCGCATAGGTCGTGCAGCATCCGCCTGCGCCCAATGCCTGGGTGCCAATTTCGATCTGGATATACTCCCCGTCAAATTCGAGGCGTTCTCTGACGCATTGTTGCGGTAAGGGGTAGGGTGCGGGCTCGAACAGGAGCGTCCAGGCTTCCGGTGCGCCGGCGGACGGCGCAGATTTGTACACCTTGCAGGATTTGATTCCGAAAAGAACGGGCTCGCCAGTTGCTAATGGAAGCTCGACGGTTGGTGTCGTGAACACCGGCTCAGCCGAAGGCGAGCTGTCAGTTTCCTGATTCGTTGGAGACACGGGTTCAGAGCAGGCGGTCACGGCCGCCATTAAGCCGATAAGGGTGATGAAGGGGATTGAGGGGCGCCATGACAGTATCTGTCGTTCACCCATCCGGTTATTGCGCTTCATCGCCATTCAGGATTATCCAATCAACTTTGCTGAAAATTCAATCTACGCTTCATCGCTGACAATCTGCCAGCCCAACGCCAAGGTGATCCGTTCGGCCAGACCGGTGCAGATATCTGCTGATTTTTGATCCCCTTTGGCCTCACATATCAGCGGGACATGGCCTTCAACACATCCTTGATGAAGCATACATGCGTGCAATCACTCTTCATCCTCCCAAATGAAGGCGCAGTCTTCGTCTTCCAGGAAAAGTTTCAGACGTGCTTTGTCGCCCGCAAATACATAAGTCTTGTCCGGCATGGGGACGGCATCATTCAAGACATCTCCAATAAAGCCTTTGATTGCCGAATTCATGACGGCTTTGGAGCTGTATGGCAGACCGGCTTCCAGATAAGTCGAGCGTTCCACATATTTTTGAAGGCTGGCAATAACGGCATCATCATGTGCGCCCATGCGCTTAAAACTAAAGCTGACATGATCGTTGAGAATGATCCTGAAGATGATCTCCACATGGTCTTGGTAAACATAGATATCTCGCGACATACCATAATAGGATTTGAGATAGGCACAGTCTTCAAAGTGCGTGATCAGTTCGCTCGATTTTGACATGATCACCCCGCAAACACACGGCTGAAGGCAATGATGGGTTTTGTGGTCATCCGGAATTTCGTGAAGAGGCCATCATCGGCGTCATACTCGTGTTCGAACAATGCGAATGCGTCTTCCGTCTTCATGGTGTCTTGAATCGCTTTCCTGATTTGGTCGTCGAGTTAGCCCGGAAAAGTTGACGAGATAAAGGCGCAGATCGCCATAATTTGTTACCTTTCAAGCGTGTATGAACGCTCGCAGGAGGGATGCATGTTCAGGCATTTTGATATAAATCCGGAAGCCTCTTGGAGTGACTATGCCCGTAATGGCGTTCTGGCGGACCATATCTACAATCTGGCCCTGTCCAGGGTGAACGAGCAGGATTGGGCCTATATCAATCCGGCGAGCGGGATTGGCATATTTGAAGATGCCGCAGGAAATTACCTGTGCCTTGAGACAGCGGATGAGGGGGCAACGAATGTCATACAGTCCATGCATTGCGGACTGGAAGGCGAGGCGCCTTCGGAGATGAAACAATTTATTGATCAGTTCGTGACGGATTTCGATCTGATCGTCACACTTAAAGAAGACACGTAACGCAACGCCGAATTCGATAGAGCAGCAAGGCGTCAGATCACCGGCTTGGGTGATGGAAGAGGGGGGATTCATTGAGCTTCAAAACATTTGTCACAGCCACATTACTTTTCCTGGGGACCGAGCGTGAAGGATAATATGGACAACGCGTCGCCCGAGCACGCTGTCGCCTATCTAAAGCGATGCGGGGTCGAAGCTGTGCAGACTGACTATGGATTTCGGGTTCTGCATCCGGAGTTCAGTGATCGCATTTTTGCCGATTGCGGCATGGACAATGACAGCTCCATTTCGCTGTCCGTGAATACGGATGAGTCGCCGCCAATCATTTGGTTTTTTCGCGTGGACTTCAAGGAAATGGCGAACTTCATCGCGCAGGCCTACGCACATTGTGGCGATGTAGCTCTCACACCAGCCGCAATAGTAAGTGCTATGCGCGCGCTTGAAAAAACTTATGACGATACAGCTCTACGCGAAATGACGGCAGCGTTTCTCGGTGAATTAGAGGACGATCAAGGGTCGGCGTAAAGCCATTGCGCTAACCGACATTTTTGAAGGACGAACGGAATTTGAAGGACTCAAAAACACAACTTCACAATAGAGCGGTCAATACGACTGACGTACACTCAACGTCATCCTTGTTCCGGCGCCTTTGGCCAGCGGCTGTGGCGACGGCCGCCTTCGCTGCACTGGCGCATGCCGCGCTTGTCGCCGTCGCTGCGAGGTCGTTCGGTCTGGAGCTCGCCTATATCGCAGTCCTCAGCTTTGTCGTGGCGCTGGTTGTCGCCCTGATCGGCGGGGCAGTTTTGCTCGCAATTGTCGGCGTATTGAGGCTGGGACTCACCTCATCCTTGCTGTTGTTTCTGATTGCTATTCAGGCGGTCGCCATCTGGCTGGAGTTCTATTTCTTCGAGCTCCAGAATGGCTGGGCCGATATATCCTGGCAATACGGGCTGATCTCTGTTCCCGCTTCGTTGGTCGCGTGGCACCAGTCAGTGTTTTACATTCATAAGCGTGCTTGAGGAGCAGCCCATGTCGAGATTTTGGATACTTGCCGCGACTGCCACATTTGGTGTTTGCCTCGCCGGCTGCGCAAAGGCTGAGCCGCCGGAAGCAATGGAAGAAGCGGCGACGGTGCAACCTGGAACAATAGAAGAAGCGGCGGCCGTGCAAGACAGCGCAGGATCTGACCCGTCCTTCGCAGAGCTGTCACCGGACGATTTTGATGACCCCGGTATGTATGACCGGCTCGTCTTCATCAATACCTTCTCAGAACGCCTGAGAAGCGGTGCTCCGGTGGCGGACATGATGGCACCCACTTTCTTCTTCGTATACGCGGAACAACATGAATGTGCGGGCTACACGACAGGGTTTGAGCCTTCGATGACAGCCAGTGATGTCGACAGACGTTTCATGTTTTCGGCGACCTTTGCATGGGATGGGGGCGACTGCGACGTCCCATCCGATCCCAACATGGTTCTGCCGTTTCATCTCTCCGATACGGTTTCCAGCTGGGACCGGGTAGATATTGAGGCCGTGGATGCCAACTACACCGTGTTCAGCCTGATGGACCCAAGCCGCCATGATTATGTGTTGTTGAATACGGAGCCCTCTGGTGACACCTACGAGATCACCCAGATCGATTACCGTTGGGAGTACAGGTGATGCACAGAACGAGTGACGTATGTTTTGCGCAATTGTGCACGCAGCGGGCGGCCACGAGGCCCAATGGTGTTTTTTTGATCGATAGAGATGCCTGATGACAGAGTTGGTTGTCACCGTCGATAAACCTCGCCCTGACTTTCGGGTGTTTGTCGACCTTATGTATGGTCCGGACCGCAACGTGGACACTGAAGGTGACGCTATCAACGTGTGGAGCCGGGACTGGCGCGAGCTTTACATTCGCGACCGCGAGCATGATACGCCTCGCGTGGAAATATACGCCGCACCGGAACAGCCGCTGAAATTTGCCGTTATATCGGATGACGCCGAGCTTGCGGAACTCGTGGCACTCTATCTGTATTTGTCTTGCGGAGCGGTGATTGAGCGAAATGGACACGCTTTTTCGGCGGAAGAAATATTACGCCTGAAAAAGAAGTACACAGATGAGGTTACTCGAGCTGCGAATTCTATCTGGCACCAGTCCGGTATCGACAATCCTTTTCCGAATTTAGCGCCAGGTCAGTCATGAGCAAGAACCCACGAGAGCAAGACCGCCGTACCGCACGCAAGATAGCGCAGGCAAAGACTGCTTACATGAGCAACGCCAAATGGCGGAAGCTGTTTTCTGCTTTGCACGATTTGCCAGGTGGGTGCCCTGTGGTGGGGATCAAACTGATCAGTCATCCTACTGTACTCAGCGTGCCTACGCCTGGGCCGGATTTCGAGTTTGAAGATCATTTCGGCGAATGCGGCGGTGTTTCTTGTGTGCCATTCTCGCATATCGATTTTGTGGGCGTTTCCAATTTTCGTGCCACGAATTCGGAGCTGATCCAGCACCTCAATGCGTTTGGGAAATGGCCAGTCACGGAGGCCGACGAAGGCATCCTCATTCAAGGCTATGAATGGAGTTGAATGCAGCGATGGCACTGGATGTTCACGCGTATAGAGGTGGCCGCATGGGACGGCTTTTGTATCAGATCGATGACCAAGCCTATGGTGTCCTTCAACCGGCCTTTGACAGGTTCCGGCAACGCACCGGAAGTTTCGTGGATCCGTATGGAGATCTTATCGTGGATGCGCAGCTTTCTGTTCTGATTTCCGAAATTGCAAAACTGAAAGTAGAAACGGATCTGTTGACCGTGCTTGAAGCATGCAGAAACGAGTGCGGGGCGATTGTCTTCGTTGGGGATTGAGGAATGAAAAAGATCTATGATCTCGCCGTCACACTCGCGCAAGATCCTGCGCAAGTTGCTGACGCGCAGGCGCTGACTCTTGATGACGCGCGGCCGGGGTTCGGCCTCAAGGGCGCCTATGGGCTGTTTGGAAGTGACGAATGGTGGGGGAATCTGAAGACCGGCCGTATGCCTACAGTCATTTATGAGGGCGAAATCGAAAGCCTTCAGTTTGAGGGCATGCATAATGAGGGGCGCTCATTCACACTCCGGCTTACGGATGGTGGAAGCTACACATACAGCTGCGTGGCCAACGAAAAATCCGACATGGGAGCCTATGCGGTAGGGCGCAAAGTGCGTGTGACGGCCTATTCGGAACCCATGAAAAGCGGTTCGGATCTGGAGTTCGTCTGGATGGTGGAGATCGATTGTGACTGACGCTCGCATCTTGCGCTTGTGCGTCCGATTCTATCCTCCGAGCCAGGGTGGCCGGATAGCCCTGCCAGACCTCTCAGGCGGCGAATACCGCCCGCACCTGGTTTCGGACGAAGAGGTGGACCCGGATTACCTGGGCGTGCAGTTCGTCGCGTGCGCTGATCCGGTGGATTTTGGCGTCGATTTGCGGGTGAGCGTCCGGCTGCCCTATGGCGGGGTCGACTATTCCGGTCTTGTCCCGGGCCGCGCATTCACGATCAGGGAAGGCGCACGAGCGGTGGGGGAGGGGCATGTCGTATCTTGCTAAGCAGTTGTCAGAGTGGACGGACATCGACGTCGCCGCTTGGCACCTCGCCATCTCACTGGGCTTGATGCAACCGCCACAGCCGGATGCACCGGCGTTTGCTTTCGGTGGCCGGAAGGACCTTTTCTGGACCAGCAATCCGCTTGGCGATCTGATGTTCCGGTTGCTTGATGACCTGCAGACTCTGGGCGCTGTTGAGGTACACCCAAAGGACGACCATCTGCTCCGTTGGAATTCCGTTTATCAGAGTCCGGACCGCTGATCCGGGACATGGGTATGTAAGACCAACCACCAAATTAATGCTTGGGTTGGCATTGTCAAAGGAACCGGACTTGAGGTGGACAATCTTGGCATATAGCCTCGGAGAATGGCTAGATCACCGTTCCGCTACTTCAAGACGTCACCGGAGATTATCCAACTTGCTCTGATGATGTATTTCCGATTTCCACTGTCACTACGCAATGTCGAGGACCTGCTCCACGAGCGCGGGATAGACGTCTGCCATGAGACGGTCCGGCATTGGGTTGATCGGCTCGGGATTTATTTCGTGCACAAGAGCCGCAAACGTCGCTCTACTCGAATCGTGGCAGTATCTCTCTTACTGTAGACTATCTGTTCCAGCGCCCCTCCCACCTTTGCGAAGAACCGCCAGAAATTGATGAACACTGAAGACGCACTCGCCCTGATTGACCATGAGTATGAGGCCAATGACGGCCTGCTCATCAAGTTTCGCTTGAGCAACGATGTCGAAACCGAACGACTCGAACGGTTTCATGAGGCCCTTCAAACGCTCGCTGTACATTATGACCAGCAAACGCATATCGAGAGCGACGTGGCGTATAAAATCATGTCCTTTCGGGACACATTATCAGCGAGTGCCAGCCACTGGAAAGTCTCCCGCCCCGAGGGCCTGACCATCCAGATGACCTCGAAGCTCATAATTGCCCTGAGCGGAGTCTTCGCCGGTCATGGGACCTCACAGGCAAACCCGAACAAGCTGAACGGTACCATCCAGCAAAAATGGCGCGAAGGCTTTGTGGTCGGCTATGATTGCATTGCCTATGGCGACGAGCAAATCGTCTTCGCGAATGCCTACAGCGTCTACGATCCGAATACCCATGAGACGACGCTCTACTGGTCGCCTCTCTGCGATACGACCGTCGCCTCGCTTCTCAAATATAATGACGATATCTGGACCGAGGTCGATATCTTCCGCGATCCCTTCGAGTTTGAAGGCCAGAAGATCGTCTTCGGTGATGGTGGCATGGGCAATGAAGGCTACATCGCCTCCGTGACGCCGGACAATGATCTCAACTGGAGCCTGTTCTTCACCAATTCTAACCCGATCATGCGCGCAGAAATGCGCGGCCGGACGATAGTGGCCTATGGCGAGACGGGCTTTATCGCCCACATCAACATCGACAATCCGGCGGACATCTCCGTCACTCATGAAAACTCGATCAGAGACACGTGACCGCCGGTGTACCGCTACATCCAGATCAGCAGTGACCCGGTCTACTCCCAAAGCCTTCCGCGGCAGCAGATTGAAAACAGTCTGCGCGCATTGCCGGAGACAGTCGCAGACCGCCTTCCTGCTAACTGAAGAGGACTGGCCAGAGCAAGCTCCCGGCTTGGCAAAGGACCTTTATTCCGTGCTAAGGCAGTCGCTTGAGGCCTGGTGCGTTGAGAACAATGCCAAACTGGTTATCAATGAGACCAGCATTGTCTTCTGAACCGGGCCAATTTTTCTAGTGGAGTTTCATCGCATGCCGAGTGGAAAACAGATTCTCCTATCTCAGCTGACCGAATACTCGCAGCGCCGAACCGCTGAGGATGAGATTGTAACCGCCAGTGAACGGATCAAGGCCGGCCTGCTCCTGCACGGGTCTACCTCACACCAGATGTGGAAAACAGTTTCTCATCTCGCATGGGTCCAAAGTCACAATCATACGGAAGGCCGACCGCCCTACCTTGAAAGGCAAGGATTGGGGCTTGGGAAGTCTGGCCTTCTTCTGAGTGATTTGTTCGAAGCCCTCACCGATGATCCGGCAATAGCCGAGGCGCTCGCAACCGATGACCCGAAATTGTCGAAGGACAGCGTACAGGCAGGCTTGCATGTGATCTGGCTGCTCCTCAAGGCGCTGGAATGGTCGAAAGCCCATGAGGCGGTCGAGATTGATGGGAGTTTCAGTGAAGATCGCAAGACGCAGCTGATCGAGAGCTATGTCGATAAACTGAAGGCGTTTGAAGAAAATCCGGATGATTTTTCATGAGATGGCGCTGGTAGGTCTGCAGCACCTCCCTGGCTTTCCTGCATTCATCCATGCGAATTCAGGGCCTCTTCCATAAAGCAATCGGGGGCGGGCTGGTTCGGTTTAACCCGGATCTTCGCTTCGATATTCGAGCCTGTCTATGCGGAGCTCATCTTCTTCACCGGCAAGTTGGACGACCAGATAGTCAGACACGCCGCGTCCTTCGATGGATCCCCGATACGGATCGTCTTCGTACTGATACACTTCAAACCTGTCCCAGTCGGCCAGCATTTTCTGGAGGTCAAACGTGATTTCAGATTTCGAAACTGGCTTGCGTTCACATGCCCAACCGTCGCCGTCATTTGTGACTTCCAGGCGGAACGGCCCGTCAACGCGACTGGCGGGGAGTGCATCAAGCACGCCATCCGTATTTCCGTCGCACCGGTTGTCGACGTGGTAGACGAAGGTGAATTCGGGGGCCATGAAGGCTGAGACAGGCTGTCCGTTCTCGAGGCGCCCGGACAAATCCGTCAGAAAGACGAGCGGTGCGTTTGCTTTCGCAACTGGCTCGGCATTGTCTGTTTGAGATGTCGGCGTGTCGCTTCCGGTTGTGGCTGTGGTCACAGTGTTTGTCGTTTGCGGCTCATGACATGCGGCAAGCGACAGGGCGACCGTCAGGACAAGAGCGCTCGGCAGGTCGATGAGCTTGATCCAGGACATGTTCAGGCCTCCACCCAGTCTATATGGTCAATCGCAGTGCTACGCGGCTTTCCGGACAGGCGCTCATATGTGTCGAGGAGCGTATCGAGCTTCTTGCGATTGCAGGCCGGGCAGAAGGCCCGCTGTCTTGAACCGATCGGCTTTATGAGCCCCATCGCGCCGCACTTGTCGCACGCATCCTCGGCATAGTTGGCCAGAAGATGCGGCACCGCTTTTTCACACCCCTCCGGCAGATACCGTTCGAGCTCCGCATAGAATTCAAAAGGGTGATGGAACGGGTTGATGTGGATATAGCGGAGCTTGCTGAAAGCCTGAAAATCCGCCGCGTTGAACACCGTCTTCTTGCTGAAGAATTTCAGGTGTTCGAGGTTTGTCAGGGTGAACAGCGCGTCAATGTCCGGCAGCACGCTGCCACGTCCATGAAGGTCGCCTTCAATCGCAAACTCGCGGAGGTTTGGAAGCGTGGCGAGGGCACTGATATCACTGAGCTTCAGCAGCTCTGACAGGAACAGGCTCTCAAGCTGCGCCATGCCGCTCAGGAATGACAGGTCGGCCTGCTTCTTCACGTCGTAGAGGATGAGGTATTTGAGCGCCGAAAGCGGTGCCAGAGACGGCCAATCCTCCTGGTTGTCATGGCTGATCTGCATCACTTCCAGCTTTGGCAGCCGGGACAGGCTATCGAGCAGCTCAGCCGAAAACGTGTTCCTGCCCAGCCCGACATACCGAACCGATTTAAACTCAGGCAGAAGATGCAAATTCTTCGCCTTCGACCCGAAGCTGATCAGCTCCGCCTGCGGGTCAAGTTCCGCGAAATCGCCAACCGAAACCTCTCCCTCGTACACGCCGAGATACGGCATTTCGTAGCCACCATTTATTCTGGTGGTGAACGTCTTCATCGTCATCGTCCTCTGGTCCCCCTGATCCTATCCATGCGCCGCTCTAGTCAGCCAGGTTCGGAAAGACCTTGGACGCGACCTCGTAATCGACCCCCATGCGGCCTCTCCAGCCGGCCAGCGGATGCACGATATCGGAGCGTGCGGGCTGGCCATCCGTCTCAGGATCGCTCGGAAGAACGCCCGTGACAGCGAGTGTCTGAAGCATGCCGTAGCGCTTGTACTTGTCGGCCTTGGGCAGAAGTTTGAGAGACGCGATACGCTTTTCCAGCTGGCCGGGCGTTTCATCTTCACTCGCATCATTGATCGCGCGCAGTAGCGCGGATAACCGCGCAATCTGCTCCTTCGTGACCTCCGGCGGCTCGAATGTGGAAGCCTCCTCCAGCTCCGGCAGGAAGTTCGTGGGCGTCTCATTCCAGCTATGGCCGAGATAATAGGTGTAGAGCGCATGGGTCCTGTCGAAGACGCTCTGCTTAGGCAGGCCGCAGACATCGCAATTCAAATGGCGCTGCGATGGCGCAAACGCATGCGCTTCGAGCCCCGACATGAAGTGAAAACTCATCAGCGTTTGCCGGTAGCGCGGAAGATCGCCGGACAGACCCTTGATGAAAAAGCGCGAACAGGACTGCCAGGTGAGGCTGGTACTCTCTCTGAGCTTCAGGAACGCGCCAAGCAATTCGTCATGGCTCAGCGTCTGGAAATTGTTCGGCTGCAGATTGTGCTGGCGAAGCAGATCGGCGTCATCCGGGCTTAAGCAGTCCGTCTTGTATCCGATCTCACCAAAGTACTTTTTGCTATAATCGGTATTGTCATAACTGTAGACAGTCTTGAGCAATTGGAGAGTTTTCGACAGTTTCTTGTACGGCATAGTCTTCTTCTTAACGGGCAATGCGACAGAATTTCGACAAGTCTTGGCCGACAATCAAAACACTACAGGTGAACATGCTATGACGACATTCCAGTTTCGGGCGAAATGGAAGGAAGAACTCGTCGTCACCGCCTCAGGCGGCAGTTTCATTCTCGACCTGACCATGAGGGTCGTCCGCGCCACCTGATCGAAGGCGTGTCTGGCATTTCAAGGAGAGGAAATCATGGCGCTCACAGAACAGAACCTGACCACCGTCAGAACTGATTTCTCCGAGGAAGACATCCCCAGGGTCATGGCGGAACTGGACCGGATCACCACTGCCGAGACCATGGATTCCGAGCACAATCGCAACAACGCCATCGGCGCCATTCTGAGTTTGAGCAAGGGCGATCTCGGGGAACTGAAAAATCTCGTCACCGCCGCAAAGACCTATTTCCGGGATGTGATCTACTGGTGGTATCTGGAAAACAAGAAGGCCACGCACCCTGAGTGAGCCGGCAGAGCGAGGCATTCGAATGACTGAAGACATCAAGACCGTCCACGAAGGCTTTTATTCTTCGCCTTCTCCGGAAGTGCCGGAGCATTTGTAAAGCGGGAAACGCTCGCTCGTGTCCCAGATCATGTCCGTGGCATCGCGCCTTGCCAGGATCGCATCGGCTTGCCCCGACCCGACTGGCTTCAGGCGCAGTTCGGAGTTCAGCCAGTTCTGCGGACGAAACCGGGTATGCCCCTTTGACATGCCTTCGACATGTACGCGTCCCCTGCGTGGTGGATTGCTCTGAGCCTGGGCTTCCATGCCGGTCAGACCTTCAATGCCATCTGCTGAAACGATGAAACTGATCATGACATCCTTTGTCTCGCAGCTCCGGTACCAGGTGCCGTCAATCCAGCCATATTGCTCCAGCACCGACGGCTCTGGCCCGCAGGAGGCGAGAGCGGCCGTCGCAGCAACAGCAATGATCGCGTGCTTATGCCAGGCAAGTTTCGTCATGCGCCGCGCCAGATCATTGCGTCGCCGCAACCGGATCGATCTTGTACAGTCTACAAAGCGGGTGTTCGGCGCCGTCATAAAAATAGTCTGACCCTTCCCAGCCTTCCTGAAGCGGTTTGGCACAGACCGGATGATCGAGAAAACTCGGATCGTCCTCGCTGCCACCCTTCGCCTCCCATTCTGTGACCAGCTGCGGAAACTGAAGCCCGAAGGTCTCAAGTTCGTCCCAGTAATATCGTGACTTGAAAACGATTGGTTCGGCGTCCGTGCCATAAGAATCGTAAAGCCGAGAGAGATCGCTGGCATGGGCTTCGCAATCCTCTATTTCCGCTTCTTGAAGGGCCTGATCACCCTCTTGCAGCCAATAGTCAAAGCAATGCTGGGGCGGCTTATAATCCGGGTTCTGTTGCCACCCCAGGCGTGCGAACGTTTGTTGCGCTCCCAAATCCTCGATTAGCTGTCTTGCTGCCTCATCAGCTCTTGCGACGAAGTCGCCTCTGGGTGAATTCGATACAGAGCTGTTGTGCTCTGCACTTGATTGCGTGCTGTTTTCGTTTGTTCCCACTTCAGGCGACGAACATGACACCATAAAACAGATGAGCGCCAATCCGACGACGTCTCTATTCAAGCCACTGAATTTCAGCAAATTTCGCATACATCCCTCCACTGATCAGAAAAGGTTGAAACAATATTTTCGGGCGAAATCAGGGCATAGGGGCTTGGCAGTGGAACAGGCCGATTGAGCGGGCGGCGTGATCAGGCCAGCCTATCTAAATTCCCCGAAATCCAATCGCTTTTTCAAGACATCGCCGGAAATCATCCCAGCTTGCGGTCATGATGTCTGTCTGATTTCCCTGTCATTGCGAAACGTTGAGGACCTGCTGGTCCGCAAATAGCACAGACTGGTTTACATTGGACTGACAGCATCTCCGGCCTGATCTTTCGGGTATTTCACTCCATTTCGGAGCGCTGTGATATGTGCGTCGGAACAGGGTTTTCCGGGGAACGGTCGCAGGTTTGGATGCGGTTTAACGGGGCCGTTGATACTGTTTCGCGGGCGGGCTGGGTGAACGTAGACCGAATGGGGTTCGTTCGCTCCGCGCGTTCAGTTCAAAGTGGAGCTTTGTCTGCCAACTTCTTAACTTTTGGGTGATATGTGCGTCGGAACAGGGTTTTCCGGGGAACGGTCGCAGGTTTGGATGCGGTTTAACGGGGCCGTTGATACTGTTTCGCGGGCGGGCTGGGTGAACGTAGACCGAATGGGGTTCGTTCGCTCCG
>NZ_AWFF01000058.1 GCF_000682755.1 Hyphomonas beringensis | reverse complement strand
CGCCGTCACCGCCGTCACCGCCGTCACCGCCTTCATCGTCCGGGCCTACGTCGCCGGACCAGGTCGCGGGCTCGTCCTCACCGTCTTGCGATCGGATAGACGCTTCGGGAAGAACTCGGTTCGTGAAGTTCCGGTCTTCAAAATAGCGCAGCTTCTTCGCGCGAACCGGCGGCGTTCCGGACACGAGGATGAGTTCTTCATCGGCCGGGAGCTGCATCACCTCACCCGGAGTGATCAGGGCGCGCTGGGTTTCCTGGCGCGAGACCATCATATGGCTGAGCCATGGCGCCAGACGGTGGCCGGTATAGTTCTTCTGAGCGCGCAGTTCCGTCGTTGTGCCGATGGCGTCAGAAACGCGCTTGGCCGTGCGTTCGTCATTGGTGGCGAAGGCGACGCGCACATGGCAATTGTCCAGGATCGAATTGTTGGGCCCGTAGGCTCTTTCGATCTGGTTGAGCGACTGGGCGATGAGGAAGGAACGGATGCCATAACCCGCCATGAAAGCGAGCGCGCTCTCGAAAAAATCGAGCCGGCCGAGCGCAGGGAACTCATCCAGCATGAGAAGGAGTTTCCGGTGCGAGCGTTCCGGCAATGCTCCCGTGAGGCGCCGGCCGATCTGGTTGAGGATCAGCCGCATCAGCGGCTTGGTGCGAGAGAGATCTGAGGGCGGGACCACAAGATAGAGCGAAACCGGCCGCTCAGCGGCGGTCAGGTCCTCAATCCGCCAATCGGAGCTGCTTGTGACGTCGGCGATGACCGGATCGCGGTAGAGCGAGAGAAAGCTCATCGCTGTCGAGAGAACACCGGAGCGTTCGTTCTCGGATTTGTTGAGCAATTCTCGCGCGGCCTGGGCGACGATCGGGTGAACCCCGCGTTCGCCGAGATGCGGCGTCGTTATCATGGCGCGCAGGGTGGCGGCGAAGGTCCGGTCTGGATCGGCGAGCAGGCGCGCGCATCCCGCCAGCGTCTTGTCCGCTTCCGCATAAAGGACGTGGAGGATGACGCCGACAAGCAGCGAATGGCCGGTCTTCTCCCAATGGTTTCTCCGTTCGAGCGAGCCTTCCGGATCGACGAGAATGTCGGCGATATTCTGAGCGTCTCGAACTTCCTGTTCGCCGCGGCGGATCGCTGAGAGGGGGTTGTAGCGCGGGCTTCTCCGGTCTGTCGGATCGAACCGGATGCACCGGGAGAAGGTCGATCGCCAGCCGGAGGTCAGCGACCAGTTTTCCCCCTTGATGTCATGGACAACGGTGCTTCCGGTCCAGGAGAGGAGCGTCGGCAAAACCAGTCCGACGCCCTTGCCAGAACGGGTTGGCGCAAACGCCATCACATGTTCGGGTCCGTCATGGCGCAGATAGCGATTTTTATAGGCGCCGAGGAATACGCCTCTTTCGGCCAACAGCCCTCCGCGCTTCATGTCGGAACGCGTCGCCCAGCGCGCGGAGCCGTAGGTGGTGACATTGCGTTCGTGCCGGCTGCGCAGCACAGAGCCAATGATCGCGGCCAGTACGCCAAGCCCGGCGCCGCTAACGGTAATCAATCCGCCTCTGGCGAAGGTTTCGGGCGCATAGGCTTCGTACGCATACCACCATTGGAAGAGCCTCCATGGCCGGTACACGGGATAGCCGGAGAACTCGAACCAGGGCGCCCCGAGAGCCACCTGAAATCCCAACTCCTCGGCGGTCAATTGGGTGGCGGTCCAGAGTGCGCCAATGATGATGGCGAAGACGATAACGATTTGTCCAATGAGAATGCGCGTGCCGGTCATAAGTCGCTCCTGACGTCTGGTTGCAGACTTCAGGAAGGTCGGGCTGTGAGGCGGAAAAACCTAGTTGGACGGCGGACAATCCGGCGCAGCGGGCGGCAAACGTTGCAAAAGAGTGAGAAGTCAATCTGAGTCACCCGGCGGCCCAATGAGGGGGAGGGAGCACCGCCAAGGTGGTGAAGAAAAACAAAACTATAAATTGCCCAACACGGATACGTGCGTCCGTAATCAGGTGCATCTCCTCGGGCAAATCCGCTTCATCAGGAATGGAGTCCGGCTAGGTGGAGCCCGACGTGAGCCCATCGACAGTCTGCAACCGCTGGCTATTGTCAGCACAGGACTAAACGCAGGTCAGAACACGAGGCGGTGACCCGCTTGTTGAGGTCCACGCTCTCATGGAATCTGCGAAAATTGCGTATCCAGTGTGGCCGTCACCCCCTATCACAAGCCCGCAGAGTCCGTAAGCACCGTCTGGTCGGTCAGCAAGCACCCATGCGCCGGAATCCTTGTTCTTTACCATTGGTGAAAGCGCAGCGGCCAGCCTTGGTGCAAGGAGACCGCTGGCTGGCGGCTTTAATTGGAACAAATCAGAAAAGCACTGGCACTCACCTGACGGTAGCGTCATTTCATTCCAAAGGCCAAAATCGTCTGCTATTAGGTCAAGTACACCGGATGCTCCACCGGATATCTTCACGGGCTTCGGGATGCTAGCTGTGCTGAGCATCTCACCGACTGTTCCAATTCCCTCCACATATCCACTTCCCACAAATCCGCTATCGATACGGACGAGCGCTAGGTCAACAATAACGGGCTTTTGTCGAGCACACCATGGATATGAAGGACGCCCGAAAAATCTGATTGACGTGTCGGCCTTGGAATTGAGCCGAGAGAATACGTCTCTACCGATGATCGAAGCCGTTGAGCAGCGACTTGAAGCAGGAGATCGAAGTTGGTCGTCACGATGGTTTTGGCCCCACCTCGATCCGCCAGAGCCATAAGCGCCTTGTGGATTGCGGCGGGGCTTGTGGCGCCCGCCCGGATAATTGACGCGACTGTCCTCCTAACCTGACTATCGCCGCGCGTCTGATCATCTAGTCTTCGCTCAAGCATGCCGAGGACAACGTCATAGTCGCCGAGAATGAAGCGCTTCACTTCAGCCGTCTGGCGATCGGTCAGGGAATTAAAATCGCCTTCCCACCGATTGCTGGCGCCCAGCGGCACGGCAGCCAGTACAGCATGCGCCGACGTATCGAGCGCGGCATAGACATCGAGAACGAGTTGACGAAAATCGGGAAGACCTGCGGGACGAGAGATGCCCGCGCCGCAAATGAACAGGACTTCGCCGCGTGCGTGTGCAAGCAGCAGCCGCTCTGGTATGGCGGCCAATCCGTCGCCCATAGAGATGACTCGATCCGCGATGCTCACCTAGTTCTCTTATCTTGAGTCAATTTTCGATCGAAATGTCGACTACTTCGTTAGGCATGAGTCTGAGTATTGAACAAGTTTTCACCGGTGTGCTTACCTCATCACGCGCCACGATACAACGCCAGGGAAGGCGGTCTCGCATTTTTCCAACAATTCGGATGCGGTCGCCCGCATCCGCTTCAGGGCCGGAAGCACAAGTTCACCCGCACAGGGATGATCTCGGTCGAACTTTATTGAGAAGTCGGCTTTGAGCGAGTTTGTCAGCTTGAACTCGGTGTGGCTTTTGATGCCAGGGCACGGAATCTCGATCACGAAGTTCTGGCCGTCAGCGACGGACCTGACATCGTTTCCGGTGATCGTAATTGGCCTGCCTCTGATTTCTGCGCCCATACTACGGATATGCATTTCAGCGATCGCGGGAACCAAGAGGCGATGTTTGTCCATGATGTCGAGTTCGTGCAGCTCCCGAACGAGATTCCGTCCACCTCGCCAGGGCTCCAATGCATCGATGATGGCCAACGCGGATGGCGGTGCGCCCTTCATTTTTTTCGCACGTTCGCCTTCATAAGCGTTCTGATCCTTCCCGGTCGGCATACCGGAATAGTTCGGGTTCCCTGTCCCGATCGGAGGCGCCGTCAAGGCAACGGCGACGTGGTCGAAGGCGCTTCGAATGTTGTGAACGCAATCGCCTAGCGCTGCGGAGAGTTGTAGGGGCATTTGATCAGGCAGGAAGGTTATGTGGACTGTTTCACCGGACAACCCGATGAGAAACTGTTTCCCGATTGATTGCGGCAGAACCCGGATCGCGATTTCCAGTTCTTCCAGCAGGTGGTCGGCTCGCATGACCTTGAGTTGCGCTCCGCGGAACGCTGTTCGATTGTCCTGGATCAGACGTTGATAGAATTTCGGCCAGGTCTCTTTACCCATTCCGCGATACCTCAATCACGATTCATTTTCGGTCTGCGCGCGCCACAGATCGGCGTAAAGCCCGTTTCGCGCCAGGAGGTCGGCGTGCGCGCCCCGCTCGACAATTATTCCCTGGTCGAGGACGATAATTTCGTCCGCTTTCACCACGGTAGAAAGCCGGTGCGCGATGACAAGAGTGGTGACGCCGCGCGCGGCGATGGTGAGGTTTTCGACAATTTCGGCCTCGGTCCGGGAGTCCAGCGAGGATGTCGCCTCATCGGCAATGAAGAGCCGCGGCTGTTTCAACGATGCCCGGGCGATGGCGACGCGCTGCTTCTCGCCGCCGGAGAGCTTGAGGCCGCGCTCGCCCACGATCGTGTCAAATCCGTCCGGGAGCTTTGCGATGAGCGTATCGAGGTTGGCGAGGCTTGCGGCGCGCTCGATGTCTTCGCGTGCGTTGTCGTATTCCGGGAAACCGATGTTGAAGGCCAAGCTGGCGTTAAAGAGGGACGTATCCTGGGGGACGAGCGCGATCAGGCGCCGGAGGTCCGCCGGCGAATACTCGGTCAGAGGAACGCCTTCGAAGAGGATGCGGCCAGCGTCGGGTTCGTAGAACCGAAGGATCAGCCGGACGATTGAGGACTTGCCGCCGCCGGACGCCCCGACGAGCGCTGTCATCGCGCCGGGCTCGATTTCGAAGCTCAGGTCGCGCAGTACGGGCTGACCTTCAATGTAGGAGAAGGTGACATTCTCGAAGGCCACCCTCGCCGCTCCCTGGGCCCGTGCGAGGTATGCCGCGGAGTGCTCCCCATCAGACGAGACCGAAGGCTCCGGGTCCTCGTCGAGCAGATCGAGCATTCGCTCGATGAACGCCGCGCCCTGGCCCATGTCGCGGACGCCATAGCCGAGAAGTTCGAGCGGCCGAACGATCTGGAGCATGTAGGCGTTGACGAGGATGAAATCGCCGATGGTCATGGCCCCCGACTGAACGCGTGTGACAGCGAGCCAGAGCGTCGCCGCAAGTCCAGTCGCAAATATCAGCGCAACGCGAATGCCATTGACGAAACGGGCGCGGTAGAAGGCGCCCCAGCGGGTCTGCGCCTCCGCGAGCGTCTGATCATAACGGCGGGAGACCGCGGCTTCGCCGGTGAAGGATTTAACGGTCTCGAAATTGAGCAAGCCGTCGGCGAGTTGCGCGTTGGCGTCGATGCGGGCGGACGAGACGGCCCGGCTGGCTTTCAGAACTTTTCGCGCGCCATCGGCAAAGGCGAGGACATAAAACAACGCACAGGCGCCGAAGACTACGAGAAAGACCGAGTCGAGGGCGATCGCAATGATCGCCGCCATAATGACGATTTCAAGTAGACCCGGCAGCAGCGTGAACAGGGCATGCTGCATGATCAGCCGGAAGCCCTGGAGGCCATTCTCCAGCGTCTGTGCTACCGCGCCCGTCGCGCGCCCGAGGTGAAACCGCAAGGGCAGGGCCATGACATGCGAGAAGAGCTTGCGACTTAGCTTACGGGTAATGGATTGTTCGGCGCCGCCAAAGAGTAGCATCCGCAACTCGCTCGCCATTCTGCCGGCCCACTGTGCGCCGACATAAGCCGCGAGAAGTCCGAGCGGCGCGAGCGTCAGTCCGACGAATGACGCGCCCTCGCCCGACAGCGCGTCAACAAGCAGTTTGAGGGCGACGCAGGCGAGTGCCGCGACGAGCTTGCGCATATCGGCGCCAGTGAGCTCGGGGCGGATGACAGCTAGCGCACGGATACCCATGGGCCCCAGCTTGCGTTGTGCTCGATCCGAAAGCGTCAGTCCTCTCCTTCTCCAGGAAAGGATTGTCTTACACCGAAGGTTTACTGTAAAGGACGCGTATAAGGTGAATGTTTTCCTACCGCATTGCTTCGCTTAGGCGAACACTGAAGCATGCGGTAGTCGGCATTCATTATAGAGAGGAAATCATGCTTCGCCCCGCCCCGCAGGACCTCCCTGCAAGCCTCTCCGCCTTTATTGACTATCGCAAGTCTGGACTAAGTTTGAATCACGTCGTCGGCTGTCCACTCGATTGCGGCTACTGTGTGCGCCACCTATTCAATAACTACGATATGAAAAAGCCCCACAGAATCGTTCCAACAAGCGATGCTGTGGAACAGCTCGTCCATCACTGGGCGTTCCAAGCCCATAATACGCCGATCCAGATCTTCAATCGCGCCACAGACCCCTTTCTCCCAAAGGTAAAAGAAGAACTCTTCGAGACACTCGAAGCCTTAGACCTAAGGGGGCTAGCCAACCTGGTTCTTATAATCACCCGTTGGCACGTAACGCGAGACGACGTCGTTCGGCTCGATCAACTCCAACATCTTCGCGTAACAATACTCTGCACCTGGTCTGGGATTGAGGATGACCGTCTTGAACCGGTAGATCAGTCAATCGCCGCGAAATCGCTCGAAACCCTGTTCGAGCAAAGCCGTCGCACTCGGTGCGTACTCTATTGGCGACCGCTCATTCTCGGGATCAATGATACCGACGCGCACATTGAAAAGGCAGCCCAACTGAGCAATATCGCCCATGCGACCGCCTTCACGGGCCTTTTCCTGCGAGAGGAAATCCGTGCTCACCTGCGAGGGCTCGGATTGGAAGATGTCTATGCGGACGTCGCGAGACGAAAGGTCATGCCGCAAGAATTGGAGCGGCGCATACTTTCGCGCTCCAAAGCCAGCAAGCTCTTTCGAAAAACTTCCTGCGCTGTGGCTCATGCTTGGTCGACACACGACTATAACGGCCATGTCGGTCTGCCGGACCTCTGCGACATTTGCCCGCCCGAGCAGGTCCGCCGCTGCAAAGCTGTCTTTGTAAGACCGAAACTGGAAGAAGTTCTTCGGTTAGCCTCCATAGCCGGCCTCGACGTCGAAGCTGTTACAGTGGAAGGTGATCGCATTTTCGTTTCAAATAGCAGCGAGGAGCAGCGCTATTTTCTTCAGCATTCGCTGAACTTCCAGGTTCACGACCGCGCTCACCCCCACAGGCCCGGTCGCCATGGTCGCGCTGAAATCGGATGGACGACATGATCGAGCGCATATGGGCAGTGGATGTGGAAGGGAACGGCGGCTCGCCGCCTGAAATCGTTGAAGTCGCTATCGTGGAACTCAAAGACCTCGAACTCACGGGCAGGTCATTATCCTGGCGTGTCAAACCCATCGAGCCCATCAAGCCCGCGGTGACGCGGATCCATGGCATCACCAATGAGGACGTAGCCAGCGCTCCGTCCATTGAGGACATCGAAGATGGCGTGCGCACCTGGATCGACGATCTTCCTATTGTCGGTCACAACGTAAAGGTCGAGGTGGATGCGCTCACACGCGCATTTCCTGAGTGGTCGCCCGTAGCTGCCTATGACACGCTAGCACTGGCACGGTCGCTTCATCCGGAATTGGAGTCACATGCCCTCGGCAAGCTCGGCGGGCATTTTAATCTGACAGGCCGCGCGGCCAACATATCTGGTGGGAGCGACCATGAGGCGGGATATGACGCAGCGCTTTGTGCGCTTTTGCTGAAGGCGTTGCTGGAAAGTATCCCGCCGGCGCAGCGCTTTAGCGCGCTTCAGTCCTGTCTTTACCGTCCTCCAGTCAGTCAGGGGGATCTCTTTTGAAACGGCCGATCCGAATAGCAATTGCCGGCGCGCACTCAACCGGCAAATCGAGCTTTCTTGACGAAGTAGAGCATCCGCTTAAAGGGGCAGGGTTGAAGGTCGGACGAGTCGCCGACCTTGCCCGGCAGGCCCGCGCTCTCGGCTTTCCGATTCTCCGAGATCACACTATCGACAGCACACTCTGGATAATTGCCGAGGGCTTGCGTCAAGAGGCCGAGGCTGCTCTCGCGACCGACGTGCTACTGATTGATCGTCCGCCAATTGATGCTCTCGGGTACTATGACGCTGCGATTTCTTCTACGGGACGGTTAGCCGATGAGGATGGGCGTTCGGCACTGTTAACGCTTGCCCGATGGCACCTTCGTCAGTGCGATATAGTCTATTTGACTGAGCTGAACCCAGACATTCCTCTCGGGCCGGGACGCGATACCGATAGCACCTTCAGGCAAGAAGCGGCGCGCGCGATTTCTGAATTAATGAATACTGCCGGTATACCCATTCGACCGCTAACCTCGACCAATCGCAAAGTCGAGCTGGAATGGGTCGCTGCGACGCTCAGGTAGCAACAGATTTGGATCAGCTGTTACGTCCATTGCAGCTCCGCAGCTATCTCGTAGCATAGCGGCTTGCGCTTGCGTGAGAGCGGTCTGCGTTTGCCGGCGGGAACGGAATGGCTGGCGCCATCGGCATTATCATGGGTCGGATCGTTAGCCTTGGCGGCGCTGTCGGCGTCGTCCAACATCGTCATTGGTGTTTCTATTCAACCGGCTTGATCAGCTCTTCGCCCTGGTTCCTGACATTGCCGACGTCCTTGCTGACCTTCCAGGCATGCATATCCTCCGCATCATGTGGTTCGATCATCTCGGCTCGGATTTCGGGCGAGCCCCTGAGCCAGTCCGAAATCTGGTCCTGGCGTGGGATCGCTGGCATCCGTTTGTGGATGTCCGCCATTAGTTTGTTGGGCGTTGTCGTCAGGATCGTGAAGCTGTCGACGGTCTCGCCATCGATCGTAGCCCGATCCCAAAGGCCTGCGGTGAAGAACACACGCCGGTTCCTGAGGCCTATGGCGTAGGGCTGCTTGGCGCCGGCTTTGCCCTTCCATTCGTAGAACCCGCTCATAGGCACGAGGCAGGGGCGGTCCTTCCATGAGGCCCGGAAGGTCGCCTTCTCCGCGACGTCCTCGCCCTTGGCGTTGAAGGTAGAGAACTTCTTTTCGGCAAGCGGCTTTTTCCACCATCGAGGCACGAGCCCCCAAGTGGCATGTGCGAGTTCGGGCTTGTCGCCGCCTTCAGTCATCCGGACAATCGGCGCTTTCTGCGTGGGCGCGACATTGAACGCCGCGCGCGTCTTGGAAATGTCCTCGGCATTGATCATGTCGAGATAGGCGCGATAGTCCTCCCAGCTCAGGCCATAGATGAAAAATCGTCCGCACATGCGAGCTATGTAGCATCTTTACGGGGGTGCGTCTTCGCCCTCCGTCCGAAGATCGCTGGGGCCTGCCGTAGGGATGGCGCTAAAAAACCTCTCAACCAGACGGGAATGTCGTGTATAGTTTAAATAGTCCAAGAGTGTTCATAAACATCAATGTTGGCGCCCTGCAGGTTCAGCCTAAGGGCTATCCGGAATATTCAAGGGGGACTTAAATATGCCGAGAGTGGTTTACGGAGATCAGCCTGAGACAATTCTTTATGCGGGCAAAAGCAGAAACGCGCGGAAGAAGAACCATGTTCTCCTCGGCACCTACCTCATTGTCTGGGAGGATGATGGAGACTGGCTGCGGGTATCGACACGATCCGCAGGCCCCGGCGGCTGGGTGCACAAGGATGACGTGCGGGACAATCCTGGACTGAAGATATTTTACGTCGATGTCGGTCAGGGAGACGGCGGCATCATAGAATCGCCCGAGGGGCTTATGCTTGTCGATGGCGGGCCGGGAAGCCAGTATTATCGGTTCATGAAATCGCGCTACAAGCGCATCATCGAAGAGGAGGGCTCTGTCAAGATCAAGGCGATGGTGATCAGTCATCCGGACCAGGATCACTATGAAGGTTTTATCTCTGTTTTGAACGATCCTGCCTTCGAAGTGGAGACAATCTATCACAATGGAATTTTGCGGTACCCTTCAAACAATCTCCCCTCTCATCTCGGCTTCGATCTCGGAGAGTTGAAGACGCGGACGGTCGCCGGCCAGAAAGAGATCGTCCTTGTTGAAACCATCGACACGATCGAAGACGCGCGCGCGATGATGGCGACAGGCCACTTCGACACCAAAAAGGGAAATCCGACTACCTATCGAAAATTTTGGGATGCCGCGATTCAGGCGCATGACGCGGGGCGGGTGGGGTTCGCAAAGCGCCTGACGATACGTGACAAATCCTTGCCAGGGTTTGCGAGCAAATCGAAGGATAAGCTTTACGTTGAAGTGCTCGGACCCATTCCAACGAAAATGTCGGGAAGTGTCGAGTATGTGACCTTTCCGGATTCGGAAGACATTGTCGTGAGGAGAAAGGACCCGGCGGACGCATCGGAAATACCTTCTCCCAGCTCCTCTCATACCCGGAACGGTCACTCAATCGTTCTGAAATTATACTACGGGGATCACACGTTCCTTTTCGGGGGCGATCTCAATATTCCCGCTCAGCTCCATTTGCTGAAGCATTTCGGCGACGACAATCCGTTTGCGTGCGATGTCTCCAAAGCCTGTCATCACGGATCGTCGGATTTTCATGTAGGCTTTCTGAAGAAGATCAAGCCGAGCGCGAATGTCATTTCGTCTGGCGACAATAAGAGCTTCGATCACCCCGTCGCCGATGCGGTCGGCGCGTTGTGCCGGCACACAAGCGGTGATTTTCCGCTTTTCTTTTCGACAGAGCTCGCCCGCGCCGTGAGCAGCGAAAACATCCACTACGGCCTTATTAATGCGCGCTCCAACGGCGAGGTGCTGGCGATGGCGCAGATGAAGGAACAGCACAAAAACAAACCGGACATCTGGGACTCCTTCACGGTCCCCTGGAAAGGCAGGTTCCATGAAGTGCTCAAGGATGAGGAGGAGACGGAGAGGCTGGCATAAAGTGGAGGGTGGGTCGCCGCCTGCGGACGTGAGGCAATTTGCAGGCAGATCTTCCTTGAGACATCCGGCTCAAGAAGCGTCCGCAGCGTCCTTCTCCTCTGGCGGCGTTTCGCTCTGGTGTTTTCGATAGATCTCGACGATTTCTGCGCGTTTCGCCCTCGCGGAATAGCCCCAGCCATCGACGAGGGTTGTTCCCTTCTCTTCGTTGAAGACCCTCAGCTGATTGACGGCGTCAAACGCGGTTTTTTCGTCTGCGGAGCCTTGAAGGTTTAAATCCTGATTTGCGTTTTCAAACCATTTTCTGAACAGAGGCTCGGGCCACAGTCCGCCTTCCATTTTATTGAACGGCTCAAAGAATGCGGTTGCGAAGAGCGCCGTAACGCCGCCGCCGAGAAAATCCGTCAAAAGTTTCGCATCCGGTCTGTCAGAGAACATTCCGGACACGGCAATCGAAATCAAGATCGATAAGCGTCCGACCAGCGACGCCAGTAAAATGTATCCGACATACCAGCTTTGCAGCAGCAGGTTGGAGAGTGTCGGTCTCTTGGCCATGGTTCGGTGCGCGACAATGATCGGGAACAGCGTTGCCGCGCAGAGGGCGACATGCGCCCATAGAGGCACACAGAGGTGCGAAATGATTGCCAATGCGATGGCAAGGAACGCGATGACGGCCTTGATCGACATCTTCGCTACCCTGGCCTCATCGTGTGAAACGGACTGTGCCCGCACCGCATGACAACTCTGCCATCGGTTAGCTGGTGAGGCTGGTAAGTGGATTTCGGCGTAGCTTCAAAACAATGTGTTGCAGTAATTTGGGCGACAATATTCTGAATCTTCCCGAAGATTTCGCGTTGCAACGCCTGACCGCGTCGGCGCGTAATTTTCTTGCCCGCTGCAATGCGTTGCACATTCTGAGCAATTCGTTCGCTTCTACGAAGAAGCTTTTCGAGGTCGTCTGCTATCTTCGGGTCGATACCTTTGACGTCTTTCACGCGCATCGCTGCTTCCCCCAATAATGATTTACACAGATTGTGCCTTTGATTGCTTTTTGTCTAGGTGAGGTCTTCCCTTGGTTGCAAATCCAAGCCGTCTTGTGCAGGAGCGAATTTGCGATGGGGCGGAACAATGCGGACTCCCGATGGGCGATTTCACACCGCCCCCCTTTTAATCCCGTGAGAGCACCCATGGTTCGCGGACAGCGCCGATGACCGCCTCAAAGCCGTCGCCCGTCTGAAATCCGAGATCGAGGACATGAGCGAAGCGGCGAGCATCGACACTGGTCGGTTCGGTAAGTTGCGCGCCGTCGGTGATCCGATGAAAGAGCGGGGTTAGAGCCGGCAAGGCGAGACGGGAATCTGACGCTTTCGCAATGACCGTATCCGGTCCGAAGCTGAAACTTTCAAGATATCCGCACATGATCTTCTCACGATGCGCCCAGAGACCCATATGCCGGTCCATGTCGGGCCTCGGCGCGGTACTGTCGACATTCAGGTGATGGATGTCGTCCGTGAAAAGATAGAGGACATTGATCGCCGTAACGGCCCGCGCGACAAAGGTGAGGTATTCGAGCAGCTTCTCGTAGCCAAAATCCGCTGCATAGGAGGCTATGCAGCAATTCAGTGCAAACAGGTCGGCTTCAGCTTCATCCATCAGTGCACGCACTAGAGCGGCTTCGATTGCAGGGGCCGCATCGGCCAGGTATTCCTCGACGACATCCCTGACGAAGGGATAAAAGCGCCTGTCTTTTGCGGCCACATGTCCAAGCTCGTGGTGCAGCATAAAGTCAGCGGTCAGTTGGGAGATTGCGCGGGAAGCGGCCTTCAAGGTCTCGTCCTCATTCCTGCGCAGGAGTGGGCCTCGCCAATGAGGTTCAAATTGGCCGACCGTCTCCAGATAGAGAACGCGGGCAAGTGATGACGGCGCTAGCCTGTAGAGCTGTTCGGCAACAAACTTCTTGGCGAGAGATCCGGCATAGCTCAGCAGATCGAATTTCGCGTCACTCGCTGCAACAAGGGCCCCAACGGCGATATTGTCGACAAATGACAAGAGATAGCTGTTCTGAATGACGAGAACGAAATCGCGGTATTCTATACAGAACTGGCGCGTTCTGTCGGAATAGCAAGACACGACGAACACAGGCCGGTCCACCTTATCGATGGCGGGTGAGGGATCGAAGTCGTGTATCCCCATAATTGTGCCGAGCGCTGGATTGCCGATGGCGGCTTTAAACGCGCGCGTTTCCCTAACGCTCATCGAGCCGGTCCAGGATGTCTTCAATCAGCTTTTGGACTGCGGCGGCGTCTTCTGCGCGCATTGACCCGATTTGGACGGTATCCCTCGTAATCTTGACGCCCGTCACCCGGCTTGCCTGGAAAATGCGAGCTAAGAGTTGGCGCAACGCGGCGATGGCGGGTTTGGAGTTTTCTGCGATCAATTGAAGGACGCGTTCCGCGCCCAGACCCGCGCCGCTTCCTACATCAACGAGTTCGTCTTCGAGCGAAGCGGCCAGGTTCTCCACGTCAAAATCACCGGACAATTCAATGACCAGCGTTTCATGTTCTTCAGCCATACGGCACCCCCGTTTAGTACTCTTGTACGAGATGAGTGACCGATGGGTGCATCAGAATCAAGCGCCGGCGTTTGGAGGGCACTGAAAAAAGCCCGGCTATCCTCCGAGCATCCTTGCTTGCTCTTTTGTTTCAAGTGCGTGGGCGCTTGAACGCCGTTGATGTCGAGATGGGCTATGTCTGATGCCCGGTAGACACCACCCGGCCGAATGGCTGCTGCCGTATGGTCAGCAATCCGTGGTCTTCGGCGGGGTGGCCGTCCGTTTTCCGCCCGCGAGCGGCGGTCCGGCTTCCGCAAAGCTGCTACGATACGTTGCCGTATCGTTAGCGAGATGTGCAGCTTGCGCGACAATTAATTTTTGGTCGTTCCCCGTGTTTTTTTGACCTGAGCGGGGCGGTTTGCGGAAGCGGTCAACAACGTTCTTTCCAATCGAACGAATGCAATCGTGAGTTCGCGAACTTGAACGGCTTCTTCCTCGGTGATGGAGGGATCAGATGCAGAGCCATGACCGGCAAGCGGTTCAATATTTCGCCGTTTGAATATGGCCTCGATCGTATCCAACAGCGGGGCAGCAAGCGTCGAGCGCTTCCGATAAAGACTGAACCAACCGCCTAGACTCTTATTTTGGATAGTGGGTTCGGAGACGACTTGTTTGGCTACCGTCTCAAATATTGAAGCGCTCGTATGTAGCACGAGAGACCAATCCCGATCCTGCATTGCGCGATCCATGCGCTCGACCAGTTTTCGGACGTTTACATGTTCGCCTGGGGCCAGAGAAGCTTCTGGCAATTTCGCAACGTCTATGACCTCAACTGCGGCTCCGCCATCGCTCGTGCTGATCCGAATTCCACTGCGATCAGCCTCCAGAACCGCATTTACGTCCTCAATCAGAATGCAACCGGCATCTACCAGATCGACCAGTATCTCTACAAGCTCAGCGGTCTCTGGCCGTCTCAGTACAAGTTCTAACTCGCCATTGTGCCATGCATATTCTGCTGGCTCATAATCCCAGTCGCTAAGCTCAAGGGTATAGATTGGCCTTCCGAGGACGGCATTTGCGAGATTCACGATCCGGTTTATGTGAATTAGATCGATCATCGGAGATTCTTCTGTTTGGTGTCTTCCGGCGCGTGGTCGCAGCAGGCGAGTAAGCCGAAGTCGGGCCTGGCTGGAGACGACCTCAAGTTCTACTTTTTCTTTCTGTCTAGCGCTCAGAATCGCACCAGGCACTTTCGTTGTTTTCTTCGCAGCCATAAAAGGTCCCTCGTGTTCTGTTTACAGGCAGGCTTGCTTATAGGCCTATCCCTTTCGGCGGGATTCCCGCACTCAAACTTCTTCATTTGCGCACAATGCCTATATTCGGCAGCGGATGTTACATCGCTTCTTCGTCTTGGGACCTGTCTTTGAGCGAGCGCTTGGGGTGATTCCCAACATCTTGCGCCAATGGAAATCCTGTTTGTAAGACTGCTTCTTCGCCCGTTCTCGGGGATGAGCCGGATATTACCGGATCAGGTCTTCTCGAAGCGATAAACGACTGGGAGGGCGTTGGTTGCGGCTGATGAAGTATTCCAGCTCTTTTTCGCGTTCAACTATCCAATCCGGGAAGGTAATATTGTGCGCTGGCACGAAGTATGCGGCCGTCGCCCATCTGTCGTTCGCATCGGTTAGCGCATTGAGCTGATCCACATTCATGAGAACTGAATCAAACCGAATGTCGCTGACGCTTTGCTCGTTGAGGATCGACAATAACGCAACTTCAACTTTCTCCAAAAACGCCTCAAATGACGCCTGTTCGAGCGCACACGACAACGCAATTCGATCTATGAATGTGTCTTCCAAATAGCGGATAATCGGCGGCCATCCCTGTTGATAGCCCCACCAGATCGCTGGCGTCGGCATCTCGGCGCCACGAGTTTCAGGATGATCGTGCAGTCGAGCAATCGAGAGATCTGCAACCTCGAAAAACTCCGTGGTCAGCCAGATATGATGATCGTCTCCCCAAAAGCCAGTCCAGCCAAGAAAACGTCCGTCCGGTGCGATCTTTGGAAAACACGCCGCTCCTAAAGTGAGCCGGCTCTGCACACCCAGTAGGCTCAACAAACGCTGAGCTGCGCCCGCTGTTTGGGCGCACTTCATCGCGTAGTCGGCGCCATAGTGCTCCAAAGCCACTTGATCGACGGTGTGAAAGACAAGACGCCGCAAAAAAGGTGTTGTTGATTGGTTGCTTCGTGATTTCTCGCGTTGCTTTTTAAGGAAACCGGCCTTGATCATAAATCTGGGAACTCCGGCTACTCGTCAGGCTCGTCGTTGTGTGTGGCCCTGCCATGCAGTAATTTGCGTCGCTCTTCAGTCGCGAGTTGCATTCGCACGTTGTCTTTCGCAATCTGATCCGCGGCAAACTCCATCGCAGGCTCAACGCTCTTCCATAATTTCACTGATGCAGCTTTCGCCCGGCTTTGCATACGGGGATCCATGATGGCGTAAATCGCCAGCCCGCCGAATAGGAGTTTCACCAAATCTGGAGTTTGAGACCAAACGCGAGCAATAATTTTTCCGCCCTCGACCAAACCCGCAATCGAAACGATCCCGACGCCCGAAACGGCAATGCGCACGCCCAACAATTCCTGCATGATAGCCGCATAAGCTTTGACTGGCCCGAGCGAGTCTCCGCTCATCTTTTTCAAACCAATTCTATTGAAATGCTTGTCCTCTGTCAGAATGCCGATCGCCCCGATCGCTTCCATCAGTTGGAAATACGGAACGTCCTTCGGATCTTCGATAACAGGATGACCCGGGACCGCCTGGTCGAAACGGTCATCAATGATGAGGCACTCCTGATAGGCAGCCCATTCCGCCCGTAGCTTTTCGGCTGGCGCCTGGTTTCGCGCAAAACGCTGCAATGCATCGGAGTTCACTTCGTTGACGCCGTGGATGGGGATGTAGACTTCCAAAACACCTGATCGAACCAGACATTCCGTCAAGGTTGGCTGACTCCAACTTCGATATCTCGCCAGCAAATCCCGGAATACCTTGTTTGCGTCGATGACGACTCGAAATGTATGCAGTCCGCCAACTAGCCGGGCGATATCCGGATATGCCTGCAGTACGCCCTGGAGCTGAGCCAGCGTTTCTGGGTCAAACGACACGAAATCAACTTCACTGTCTTCGTTCACGATCAAAGTCCTGCACAGGGAATCATTCACCATAAAAGTTTAGCTCCAGCACTATACATCACTCTTATCAGGTTCTTCCTATGTGTCGGCCGACTTCACGCACTATCAGCCGGCCAGGGCGCTATCTGCTTCGTCGTGGACAAACGCGACCTCATAGCTGCGTGCTTCGTTCGCCGACATGCGCTCATCGAGGAGCGCCTGCTTCCGGTGTGCGGCGATGAGTTCCGCCATCTCGCGCGCCTGTCGTTTAGCCTCCTCGCGCGACAGCTCAAAAAATTACAGGCATCGAGCGCGATGTCGAACGAGGCTTCGAACGCGCCACCTTCGACGATCCCGGTTTCAAGCACGCGCTGGTCGGACGGAGACGGGGTGATGTCGAAGGCTGGCGAGAGGCGCCAGCGGTCGCCGCCGGCATAGAGGAAGCCTGCCATCACGCATCGTCGGATTTCCATGTAGGCTTCCTGAAGAAGATAACGCCGAGTGCGCACGTCATTTCGTCCGGCGACAATAACAGCTTCGATCATCCCGTCGCCGATGCGGTCGGCGCGTTGTGCC
>NZ_AWFF01000057.1 GCF_000682755.1 Hyphomonas beringensis | reverse complement strand
GTCATCGGCTCGCAGACAAGGCCGCCGCCACAGCCAATGTCCAGAAGCCGCAGGCCTTTCAGCGGTTCCTTCAGCCCAGATGCGAGGCCAAAATGCTGCTCTGCTGTTTCACGGATGAAACGCAGGCGAACTGGGTTGAACTTGTGGAGCGGGCGGAATTTCCCGCGGGGATTCCACCAATCTGCGGCCATGGCGGAAAACTTCGCCACCTCGTCCGGATCTATGCTCGGCGTGGAGGGCGCGCCGGTTGAACCTTCAATCGTAACTGTCATGCGTCAACAATCCTGTTTGATCCGGGCGAGAACACCCCCTATGAGGGCCCATATAAGAGGATATCCCTTTAAGACGACAGGATATGGGGCGAAATGGCGCGCACGGTTCTGAAATTTGGTGGCACATCAGTGGCAGACCTCGACCGGATTGCCAATGTGGCGGATATTGTCGCCGCACGGGCAGCTCAGGGTGAGCATATGGCAGTTGTGGTCTCCGCAATGTCGGGAGAGACCAACAAGCTGGTCGCTTTTGCTGAAGGCGCTGCGGGCGATGAGCTGCCGCGCGAGCAGTTCGATGATGAATATGATGTTGTCGTTGCCTCAGGTGAGCAGGTGACGGCAGGGCTGCTTGCCCTGGCGCTGCGCCGGCGTGGCCTTAAGGCGCGCAGCTGGCTGGGCTGGCAGCTGAAGCTGAAGACGAACAAGAGCCATGGGCGCGCGCGCATCAAGGGCTTTGACGATTCCAGCCTTCCCGATTCGATTGATGCGGGTGAGATTGCCGTTATTGCCGGCTTCCAGGGCGTCACGGATGATGAGCGCGTTGCAACGCTCGGGCGTGGCGGGTCAGATACCAGCGCTGTGGCCGTGGCAGCAGCTCTGGAAGCGACGGTTTGCGACATCTATACGGATGTAGACGGCGTTTACACGACCGATCCGCGCATCGTTCAGAAGGCGCAGCGTATTGAGAAGATCTCATTTGAAGAGATGCTTGAGATGGCGTCTCTTGGGGCCAAGGTTCTGCAGACTCGGTCTGTGGAAATGGCGATGAATCACAATGTTCCCGTGCGGGTGCTGTCGAGCTTCCTGAAGCCCGGCGAGCCCAATCCGGGAACCCTTGTCTGTTCAGAGGAAGAAATCGTGGAAAAACAGGTTGTCAGCGGAGTTGCCTATTCCCGTGATGAAGCAAAGGTCACGCTTTATGGGGTGCCGGACAAGCCCGGCATCTCGGCGATGATCTTCTCGGCGCTTGCACGCGCAGGTGTGAATGTGGACATGATCGTACAGGCGCAGGCACGCGGTCCGGACCGGGCCAACATGGTGTTCACCTGCACAGACCGTGACAGCCCCATCGCCAAGGAAACCCTAGAAAGCCTGAACGATGAAATCGGCTATGACCGCCTTGAAGTTGTGCGCGATGTGTCAAAAATCTCGATCATCGGCGTCGGAATGAAAAGTCATACCGGTGTTGCCGAGACAATGTTCAAAGCATTGTACGAGAAAGGCATCAATATCGACGTCATCGCAACTTCAGAGATCAAGATTTCGGTTCTGATTGCCGCGCCCTATACTGAATTGGCGGTGCGTGCGCTTCATACGGCCTTCGGTCTTGACGCTGCCTGAGGCGGGCTGCGACAAACAGCCTGACAATGGCTTATAACTTACCCGCGACGCGCCTGCTCATGAACCGACTTCGCCAGGTGATGGCGGAGGAAGGCGAAACACGCTCGCGGCTGGACAAGGTTGTCCGTCTTATTGCGTCGACGATGGTCGCGGATGTTTGCTCCATCTATCTGAGACTGCAGGATGGGGAGCTGCTGCTGATCGCCACGGAGGGGCTGAAAGCCGATGCTGTCGCGGCAACCCGGCTGAAGGCGAATGAGGGGCTGGTTGGCCTCGTTGCCAAGCGGGCCGAACCGATGGCCATTCAGGACGCGCCGCGCCACTCTTCATTCTCCTACCGTCCGGAAACAGGGGAAGACCCGTTCCACGCATTTCTGGGCGTGCCGATCCTTCGGGGCGGACGCGTCATCGGCGTTTTGACCGTACAGAACCGCACAGAGCGTGCCTATGATGACGAGGAAGTCGACAATCTTCAGACCATTGCCATGGTGCTGGCAGAGATTGTCGACCGGATCGACCCGGTCGCGCTGAACAATGGCGGCGATGAAAAGCGAGAGCGCAACACGGCCAGCCTTCAGGGCCGGGTTTTTTGTGAAGGCCTCGGTTATGGCCGTGCCGTGCTGCACGACCCCGTGGTCCCGGCAGCAAAATTCTTTGCGGCAGACCAGTTTACCGAAAGCCGTCGCCTGAAAGAAGGCATGGAGGAATTGAAAGCCTCCATCGACCGGATGATGGCGCTGGACGGCGCCGCGCTGGGGGAAGACCCTCGCGACGTTATGGAGACCTATCGCCTCCTGGCGCATGACCCGTCCTGGGCTGAGAAGTTGCAGGAAGGCGTGAAGTCCGGCCTGTCCGCAGAAGCGTCTGTTGACCGCGCCCGCCGCGAACACAGGGCCCGCCTGCAAAGCGCGCGCGATCCCTATCTGCGCGAACGCCTTCATGATCTCGAAGACCTCGATAACCGTCTTCTGCGCATCCTGGGCGGGGATGAAGGCAAGCCTGAAATCAGTGAGGAACGCAGCGTTCTTGTTGCGCGCCGTCTCGGCCCGGCGGAGCTGCTGGAATATTCGAATACAGGCCTGCGCGCGATCCTGATGGAAGAGGCAGCGGCCTCCTCCCATGCTGCGATTGTGGCTCGTGCGCTGGGCATCCCGACGCTTGGCGGCATCGAAGGCCTCACCACACGGATTGATCAGGGTGACTGGGTGATTGTCGATGCCGAAGGCGGCACGCTGCACATCCGACCGGATGATACGCTTTATGACGCCTACAAGGATCGCGTGTCTCTGCGGTCAGAGCGCCAGGCGGCTTATGCAGCCTTGAAGGACATGCCTGCCCGCACGGCGGATGGCGTGGATATCTCCCTGATGCTCAATGCCGGCCTCGATCTGGATATGGAGATGATGCATCAGGTCGGCGCGGACGGGGTGGGGCTGTTCCGCACGGAATTCCAGTTCCTTGTCTCTGAAACCCTGCCGCGCGTGAACGACCAGATCGATCTCTACAAGCGCGTGTTGGACAAGGCAGGCGGCAAGCCGGTTGTTTTCCGCACTGTGGATCTTGGCGGCGACAAGGTCTTGCCCGCACTGAATTTGCAGCGCGAGGAAAACCCGGCGCTCGGCTGGCGCTCCATCCGGTTTGCGCTGGACCACAAGGGCTTGTTCCGCCGCCAGCTGCGGGCTCTGGTCAGGGCGGCTGGTACGCGGCCGCTGACAGTCATGTTTCCGATGGTGACGCTGCCGTCGGAATTTGAGGAAGCACGTGAATTGCTGTTCCGGGAAGTCGACTGGTCAGAAAAGCGCACAGGCCTGCGCCCCAGCAAGGTGGAAGTTGGCGTGATGCTGGAAACGCCGGCTCTGGCCTACAGCCTGCCGGAACTGTCTGGCTCTGCCGAGTTCCTGTCCGTCGGGACGAATGATCTGATGCAGTTTTTCTTTGCGGCTGACCGGATGACGCCTTCGGTCTCAGACCGCTACAACATGGTCTGCCCCAGCGCGTTGAGATTTTTGCGGGAAGTCTCAAAATCCTGCCGGGAAAACAATATCCGCATGTCGGCCTGCGGGGAGGCGACGGGCACGCCGCTCTCGGCGCTCTGCTTCGTGGCGCTCGGTTTTACGACGCTGTCCATGTCGGCTGCGTCCATCGGACCGGTCAAACAGATGATCCGCTCCGTTAACCTTGAAAAGTTCCAGAAGGACTTTTTCGCTGCGCTGGACGCCCCGCAGCCGGACTTCCGTAACCAAGTGTTAGCTTTGGCAGCTGATCATGGGGTGGAACTGACAGATGGTTAATTCCGCAGGCCCATATTAATACCACATTCGTGGACCAGAATTTGCGCGTCTGAGAGGTGAAGACCTTCAGGGGACAGGTGAGCTGGAAGAATATGGTACAAGACGATTTTACACCGGAACATGATCGTAGTGCTTCCCAGAGCGAGGGGGATTCTGTGTCTTCTGTAGACGCTGTTACAGAGCCCGTAGAGCCTGCTGAGGAAGACATCCGCACCCCGCGTGAGCGTGCGATGGAAATCTTCAGAAACCGCTCATATGAGGGCGAGAGCCTCCGAATGGGACAGGTGCTGCGCCGTGTTCGCGAAACACTCGGTCTGACGATTGAGGGAATCTCGGCAGATACGCGCCTGCGCAAAGATTATTTGATGTGGATTGAGCGCATGGAGGTCGGTGACCTGCCAGGCGGTGGCTATCTGAGTGCTATCCTCAATACGTACGCCCGGTACCTGAACCTTCCCGAGAAGGAAGTGATCCGCGTCTACACGCAGGAATGCGGTGGTGTGGAAGATGTAAGACATGACGCGCCCGTGCCGAAAATTGGTGGGATTGCGCCAGACCGTCCGAAGTGGCCGCTTGCTGTGGCAGCCGTTTTTGTCCTGGGTCTGCTTGGCGCAGGCGCTGTGGGTCTCTCCCAGTTCATGCGTCAGGAGCCTGAACTCGCCCCAGCGCCAGCCGTGGTCGCGGTCAATGGCGGACGCGAAAGCCTGTTTGCCGGAACCGAAGCCACACAGCGCCCTGTGCCAAAAAATATGCCGCTGGAACTCCACGCTGTTCGTCAGGGCTGGCTGGAAGTGCGCGGCGCAGATGGCACGATTTTCCGCAGCCGTACCATGGCAGCAGGGGAGAGCTATTTCCCGCGTCTCGACGCTGGCTGGACTGTTTCAGCCCGCGATGGCGGTGCGTTTGAATGGCGCGTCGGCGACATTACGGTTGGTCCACTCGGGCCAGAAGGCGCAGAGGTCTTTTCCGTCAGTGTGGACGAGCAATTGCCCCGCGCGGCAGAGGCCGCCGCACCGGCCATGGCTGCAAATGGCGGCAACAAGGCGTCCCGCTAGGCTTGCCTTGCCGAGCCAGACCCGCCATGTGAGGCTCATAGTTCACCGGACAGGGAACCCGCGAGATGTCGCATAATCCAATCCGTCCCTGGCGTTCGATTGAGCGCCGCAAATCCCGTCAAATACGCGTCGGCAATGTGCTGGTCGGGGGCGATGCCCCGATTGCTGTGCAGACCATGACCAACACACCGACCGAGGATGCTGCCGCGACCATTGCGCAGATCCAGCGCGCAGCAGAGGCTGGCGCAGACATTGTGCGCGTATCATGCCCGACGGAAGACGCGACCGCCGCCATGCCGCAGATCTGCCGGGAAAGCCCGGTGCCGATCGTTGCGGACATCCATTTCCACTACAAACGCGCCCTTGAAGCGGCGGATGCGGGGGCTGCCTGCCTGCGCATCAATCCGGGCAATATCGGGTCAGAAGCGCGTGTGAAGGAAGTTGTCGCGGCGGCCCGCGCGAATGGCTGTTCCATCCGCATCGGCGTGAATGGCGGCAGTCTGGAGCGGCACCTTCTGGAGAAATATGGCGAGCCATGTCCGGATGCGATGGTAGAAAGCGCGCTGGACCATGCGCGCATCCTCGATGATCTCGGCTTTCACGAGTACAAGATTTCGGTGAAAGCCTCCGACATGTTCCTCACGGTTGCGGCCTATCAGCAACTGGCAGACGTGACTGACGCGCCGCTGCATCTTGGCATTACCGAGGCGGGCGGGCTTCGTACCGGCACCGTCAAATCCTCCATCGGTATGGGCGCGCTGCTCTGGGCCGGAATTGGCGACACGATCCGCGTCTCCCTCTCCGCCGATCCGGTGGAAGAGGTGAAAGTCGGCTTTGAGATGCTGAAATCTCTCGGCCTTCGCACGCGCGGCGTGAATATCGTTGCATGCCCCAGCTGCGCCCGTCAGGGCTTTGACGTGATCAAAACGGTTGAGATCCTGGAACAGCGCCTTGCGCATATTTCAGAGCCGATTTCGCTCTCCATCATTGGCTGTGTGGTGAATGGCCCAGGCGAAGCCGCATTGACCGATCTCGGTTTTACCGGCGGTGGCAAGGAAAGCGGCAAGATGTTCGTTTCCGGCCGCGCGGACCATAACGTCTCCAATGCGGAGATGGTGGATCACATTGTCGAGTTGGTTGAAAAGCGGGCTGAAGCTCTGCGCCGGGAGCGTGAAGCGGCTGAAGTTGCGGCCGAATAGAGAATATTTCCCTGTCATCTCAATCTGTTGACTCCCATTCATCTTGCTTGGGTTACATTTCGGCAATGTAATGTCAGGCTGGATGAGTAGAGGGACGCATGCGCAGGACACTTATTGCAGGAATGATTGCAGCCGGGGCGGGCCTTGGCCTGACGGGGTGCACGGCTGCTGATCTGGATGCCTTTTCGGCGGCTATGGCCGAGGCCTCCTATGACACAGCTTACAACAATGCCTACACCCCTTATGGCACGGCCTATTCGTCCAATGGGTACACACTGTCTCCGTACAATGCGAATGGCACCTGGACGGGCTATAATGAGTGCATCTCAAGCGGCAGCTTCTATCAGTGCGACACGAATGGCGATGGCTATGCCGACATGTTTGGCGACACAAGCAACGGCACGATGACGTCCTCGACCCTCAAGATAAACGGGCGCGGAGAGGCCTATACCTGGGGAAGTGACTGCGCCTGCTGGGAACGTAACCGCGCCTATGATGGCCCCCGTACGGAGGATGACCATCACCATCATCATGGACATTACAGGGATTGATCTTGGCGCCCAAGCAGCCTTAATCCGGGAATGTCCCCCGATTTTCTTCTTCTCTTTGCGGACCGCGCAGGTGTGTTCGTTTTCGCCATTTCTGGCGGCATCGTGGCCGTGCGCAAGCAGATGGACCTGTTCGGCGTAATCGTGATGGCCTTCCTACCGGCCATTGGCGGCGGCACGTTGCGTGACCTGATCCTGTCTCAACCTGTCTTTTGGCTGGAAGATACACAGATTTTGGGCCTTGCAGTGGCTGGTGGGCTTGCGGCCTTTTTCTTTCATCGCTGGCTGGAGAATTTCCGCCCGCTGCGCTGGGCGGACGCGTTCGGCATGGCGCTGTTCGCGGTGACGGGTGCAGCCAAGGCTACGGCGTTGGGCTTTGGCCTGCCGGTGGTGCTGATCATGGGCACTATGACGGCCAGTGCGGGCGGTCTGTTGCGGGATGTCGTGGCGAATGAAGAGCCGCTGCTGCTGAAGAAAGACATCTACGCAACAGCGGCGCTTTTGGGGTCAGCCGTCTACTTTGTGATCTGCATGTGGGGAGGCGATGAGGCACTCGCCTTTGCGCTTGGACTCGCGGCGGCCTTTGTCCTGAGGGCGCTGGCGATTATCTTCCACCTGTCCCTGCCGCGATCACCTTTCTAGAGACGGGCGATCTGGAAAACGGCTTCAGGCCAAAGACGGGACGCAGGAAGCCGACGCGCCGGATGACGAGTTCGTGCAACACGGCGCAGCCGACAAACGTGCCTCCGATGACCAGCAGGACTTCCACGCCAACCGGCAGGCCCTGACGCGTCAGCCAGAAACCGAGCATCACGGTCAATGTCTGGTGCAGAATGTACCAGGGGAAGATGGCTTCAGTCATATAGGTCAGCACCCGGCTTGGGCGGTTCAGATAGCGCTGCCCCAGGCCGAGCAGGGTCACGATCATGATCCATGCATAGAAGATGCGGGCGAAGCGGGCCGGCCAGATGATCCAGTCATGCTCCGTTGTGATCTGGTCCCAGCCATTCCAGATGAGGGTCAACGATACGCCGAGCGTAAGGACCAATACGATGCCCCAGGGCAGAGCGCGCTGAATGGCGCTCCAGAAGGCGCGATCCTTGGCCAGTAGGAAGCCGAATATCAGGATGGTCAGGCTGTGGGCGTGGTTGGACCAGTCCCAGACAAGATCATGCGTGGTCGGGAAATACCGGTCCAGCGTCATGCGATAGATCAGGAAAGGCGTTGTAGGCAGCGTCAGCAGAACGAGCGGGCCCCACTTTCCGCCGAACAGAAACTCCGTCACCTTTGCGCCGCGACCGGCCATGAAACGGGAAATCCGGCCGGCAAACGGCGCCAGCATCAGTGTGTAGACAAGCAGGTAAACGACATACCAGAGGTGGTTCCAGGTTGGTGTGATGATGGAAAAGTCGGACCCGAAGTCCAGATAATGCGGCCAGAAGGCAAGGAAGCCGCCCTGAAACTCGCCGCTCTCTACCAATTGCAGCCAGCTTTGCGGGGCGACCACGACGGCCATGCCGAACAGAACCGGAAGGCCGAGGCGTACGCTGCGTTCACGGGCGAGTTTGGAGCTGCCGAGTTTGTCTGCGGCAAACCGCATGGCGACGCCCGAGATGAAGAAGAGCAGGGCCAGCCGCCAGGGGTTCAGCAGGCGCATGGCCCATTCAGCCTCAGGTCCGGAATGCACGCTTTTCACGTGCCAGCCCCACGTCACGTAGAACATGCCCGAATGGTAGAGGATCAACAATCCGAAGGCGATGATGCGTAGCCAATCGAGATCATGGCGGCGCGGGAAAGCTGGGGCGGCGGTGGGCATGGGAACTCCTTTGTCTCATGGGCCATCCATGCGCCGCTGCGCCAAGCCATGCATTCCTGAAGGGCTATTCGGTGGGGGTTTGGGACAAACCGCTGGACCTGGGGACAAGCGGCGGCATCATGGGACGAAATTCTGCAGCCCACCTTCCAGCCACTGCGCAGAGTGTGGCAGAGAGTCGAAATGCAAACGCCTCGTCCCCATCCCGAACAGGAAACCGACCGCCGGGCAGACCGCAAGATGTGGCTGTATTTCGCCCTGTTCGTCTTTGCGGCCTATCTGGTCAACGCCTTGTCAGCCCAGGACGAGGTCGCGCGCGAGGGGGGATTGTATCCGGCATTGCCATGGCTGACGGAGGGGACGTCACATCTGGTAATCTTGGCGCTTGTGCCGTTCGTCACCTACATGCTGAGCCGCTATCCGCTGGTTACTGGACAGTTGCGCGCCAATCTCAGCCGTCATGCCTTGGCTGTCGTTATCTTCTCATGCGTGCACATCTTGCTGATGGTGGGGCTGAGGAAGGTGTTCACGCCCATCCTGTTCGGCTTTCCCTATCAGTTTGGCCTCAATGACCCATCCGTCTGGCTTTATGAATTCCGGAAGGATGTGCTGTCCTATGTCACCATTGCAGCCATCTTCGGGCTCAATCGCATGGTCGAGCAGAAATCCCTTGAGGTTCAGGCGGCGCGCGCCGAAGCGCAGGATCGCCACCGGCTGACCCTCAAATCCGGCGGACGCACCTATTTTGTTGAGGCCGGAAATGTGATCTGGGCCAAGGCAGCCTCGAATTATGTGGAAGTTGTCACGCCGGGCAAAACCTATCTGGCACGCATGACCCTTACGGAACTTGCCAAGCTGTTGGAAGCGGCCGGCGGGCGTCATGCGCGAGTTCATCGGTCTCACATCGTGAATCTGGACAGGGTGCAGGAAATTGTCCCGACAGGCGAAGGCGATGTCGTTCTGCGTCTGGAAACAGGGGATGAGGTGTCCGGCTCGCGCCGCTACCGCGAGGCCTTTGAGGCCACTTTTTCGTGAGGGGCTGGGCGCGCAGGGAAATGGCGCTAGTGTGACGAGGCAGCCATTGGAGATGCGCCGCCCATGAGTGTTCTGAAAGCCATCCTGTGGTTTCTTGTGCGGTTGCCGCTTTTGCTGATGATCCTTTTCCTGTCGCTGGTCATGTCCAGTTGCACCATGCTGGGCCTGAACTATGCGAGCCTGGAGGTGGACAACAAAGCCGCGCCGTCACCAGCCATAGATGTGCCGGTCTTGGTGAACTCTTCTGAAGCCCGCGCGGACCTGATGGAGCAGTTTGAAGACATCCTGTATGGGCCTTGGCCCGAAGGCATGCCCGTCAAATGGGGGGAAGCCCGGATTGTTTCCGAGGATATTCTGGATGGAAAAGGCGTCCTGAAGGAAATCCCCGTAACAGTCGGCCAGGGAGAAGGCGCGAGCACATTCATGCTCGTCTTGGCGCTGCCGAAAGGTGATGGCCCCTTTCCGGTTGTCATCAACGAGACGTTTTCCAGCAATTGCTCGGTCTTTCCCGAATATCCCGTCACCTCTCCAGACGGCGGCGTGTGTGATGGAAGCCAGATGGATGGTGTCGTCGGGTCTCTCGTCACCAAAATGTTTGGCGAGTATATCGCCTATGCTCCGTTGGACCGGTTCATGGACGCTGGCATTGCCTATGCGAGCTTCTATGGCTCAGATTTCGTGCCGGATAGCCGCGAGCAGGGGCCAGCCGTCATGGCGGCGCTGGGCGGGCCGATTCAGCCCACGAGCACACTCATGGCCTGGGCCTATGGCTTTACTGCCGCGATTGACGCGTTGCAGGCTGAAACGCCCATAGATCCTGACGGCATCGCAGTCATGGGACATTCGCGCTTTGGCAAGTCTGCGCTGATTGCCGGTGTGTGGGACCGGCGGATTGATGCCGTGATTGCGCATCAGTCCGGCTTTGCTGGTGCTTCGCTCTCGCGCTCGAAGACAGGGGAGGGGCTTGCGCGCATGGCGAAAACCTATCCGCATTGGCTCTCTCAGGACATTCAGCCCTGGCTGGGTCATCTGGATGAACTGCCGGTGGATCAGCATGAATTGCTGGCGCTACTGGCGCCGACGCCGGTTTTGCTGGGCAATGGGCGGCGCGATGTCTGGTCGGACCCCAATTCCTCTTTCCGGGCGGCTTTGGCCGCGTCCGCAATGTATGAGGCAGCAGGACAGGAGGGCCTTCCGGCAGGCGGCATGCAGCAGGCTTTTGAGCCATCCGCCGGGATCGCCTGGTGGCTGCGGCCCGGGGGGCACAGCATCGTGTCTGAGGATATCGATAGTTTTATCGCTTTCCTACAGACTCACCTGCAAGCTCCATCCCGTAAGGTTACCGCTGTTCAAGCCCGGGAAAACCACGTAGATTCAGTGCGATAATAAAAGCTGAGGGAGGGCGTGATGCCTAATAGTAATGTTGATTTTCTCTATCCAGTCCTGGCGCTGATCGTCTGGACGTTGATCCTGTGGCTGTGGATGAACGCAACGCGTATTCCCGCCATGCAGAAGGCCCAGATCAATCCGGATGATGCACGTCATCCCGGCACTTATTCGGACCGCTTGCCGGCAAATGTCCGCTCCGTGGCCGACAATTACAATCACCTGCACGAACAGCCGACCATCTTTTACGCGCTGATGTTCTTCACGGCGATGACGGGTGGCGGCGACAATTTTGCGGCGCTGCTGGCCTGGATTTATGTTGGGCTGCGCGTTCTACATTCTTTCGTGCAGATCCTGTCGCCAAAGGTGATACAGCGCTTCCTGGTCTATTTGCTCGCCTCACTGACCCTCTTTGTCATGGCAGGCAGGGAAGTTGTCCGCATTCTGCTCTGATCGGCAAAACGCATACAGGGGGACTTATCAGGCGGTCAAAACCGCTCTAAAGGGCGCGTATGGCCACACTTTCCCTTTCCCGTCTGCAGCAGGTGATCGATCGGTATGAAGAGGTCGAGGCGCGTATGGGCGCCACGACCGAAACCGACGAAATCATCGCGCTGTCCAAAGAGCACGCTGAGTTGAAGCCCGTTGTCGAAAAGGCACGGGAAGTTATCAATGCCCGCAAGGGGCTGGAGGAGGCGCAGGCGCTGATCTCTTCCGGCGACAAGGAAATGGCCGAACTGGCCGAGATGGAAATCGAGGACATCAGGGACCGCCTGCCGGACCTTGAATCCGAGATGCAGGTTCTGCTGCTGCCGAAAGATGTCGACGATGCTGCCAACATCGTTCTGGAAGTGCGCGCCGGGACGGGCGGCGATGAAGCCGCTCTGTTCGCCGGAGACCTGTTCCGCATGTACACCCGCTATGCCCAGATCATGGGCTGGAAGGTGGACATCGTCGATGCGTCCGAAGGCGATGCCGGTGGCTATAAGGAAATTGTGGCGAACGTGTCGGGCGATGGGGTGTTCGGCCATATGAAGTGGGAAAGCGGCGTTCACCGCGTGCAGCGCGTGCCGGCGACGGAGACCCAGGGCCGTATCCACACTTCAGCCGCGACGGTCGCCGTTCTGCCCGCGCCTGAGAATATCGAGATCGACATCAAGCCGGAAGATATCCGTATCGACACAATGCGTTCCTCCGGGGCAGGGGGACAGCACGTCAACACGACGGACTCGGCTGTCCGTATCACGCACCTTGCGACGAATATTGTCGTGACCAGCTCTGAAAAGTCCCAGCACGTGAACCGTGACAAGGCGATGGAGCAGCTGAAGATCCGTCTCTATGAGAAACAGCGCGCCGAAGCCGATGCAGAGCGCGCCGAAGCCCGCGCCAGCCAGATCGGCACAGGCGACCGTAGCCAGAAAGTGCGTACCTACAACTATCCGGAAAACCGCGTGACAGACCACCGGATCGGCCTGACCCTGTATTCGCTCGACAAGATTATTGCCGGTGACAAGCTGAATGATGTCATCGAAGGGCTGATCACGGAAGATCGCGCCCGCAAGCTGGCCGCGATGGAGGCGAGCTGAGCTGTCGGACCTGACCTATGATGCTTTGCTGGCCGAAGGCGCCGCGCAGCTGCAGGCAGCCGGGATAGATACGGCCCGGCTGGAGACGCGCTGGTTGCTGGCACATGTCGCAGATCTTCAGTCTTCAGACATTTTGACGGTGGGGCGAGAGATAGTGCCTGCAGAGGTGCGGGGCGCTTTCATGGCCGCGATCGCGCGGCGCATGGCACATGAGCCGCTGCAGCACATTCTCGGCACGACGGAATTCTACGGGCTGGAATTCCTGTGCGATGCCCGCGCACTGATCCCGCGGCCTGACAGCGAGTGTGTTGTGGAAGAGGCGTTGAAGCGCATTCCCGCCAATAATCCGGTTCAGATCGCAGACCTTGGCACGGGCAGTGGCTGTCTACTGGCCTCGCTGCTTGCCAATCGTCCGCACGCGCAGGGCAGGGGCGTTGAGGCGAATCCCGCCGCCGCCGGTCTGGCCCGGGAGAATCTTGTCCGGCTGGGCCTGTCAGACCGCGCGGACATATTCGAAGGCAGTTGGACAAGCTGGCAAGGCTGGGGCGCAGCAGATCTCATCATCTCCAATCCGCCTTATATTGCCAGTGGCGAAATCGACAATCTGATGCCGGAAGTGCGCGCGCATGATCCGATGGATGCGCTGGATGGTGGCCCGGACGGGCTAGTGGCCTACCGTCAGATCATCACGCTGGCTGCGGCCAATATGAAGCCTGGGGGCTGGCTGGTTTTCGAGATCGGCCATGACCAGCGTGAAGCCGTCTCGGCCCTGCTGCAAGAGGCAGGTTTTGCCGGGATAGACAGTTCAAAAGACCTTGGCGGGAATGATCGTGCCGTTTGGGCACAATTACCTGATCTGTAATACTTACATTTCTTCTTGGCGGATCGGCCAAGTCACGCTAGAACGCACAAGTGAGGCGGCGACAGCAACTGTTTTCCAGCGTGTCCCGCTCACGAGACTCGCGCAAATATAGGGCTGGGGCCACCTAATCCATCGAGACCAGTTGCGCTGGGAATTGCCTGCAAGGAAACAGCAGGCGCATGAAACGGGAAGATCTTCATGAAACGCTCACGCGGGCGCAATCGTCGCTCAGGCGGCAATAACCAGAATAACCACAACAATCCGAACCGGCATTACGAAAGTGTCGGCCCGGACGTGAAAATCCGTGGGTCCGCCCAACAGGTTCTGGACAAATACCAGCAGTATGCTCGGGACGCCCAGACCAGTGGCGACCGCATCCTGTCGGAAGCCTATTTCCAGTTTGCTGAACATTATCAGCGCATTGTTGCCAAGCAGCAGGAAGCGAAAGAACGCTCCCAGCAGCAGCGTGGCCCGAATCGCGACAATCGCCGTGACGACCGCGACAACAACAGCAATGACGCGGATGACGACAACAATAACAACGACTCCAATTCCAAACAGGAAGCCGAAGTCGAATCCCGTAACAAGACCCGTGAAGAGAAGGCTTCAGAGGATGAATCCTCCGAAGACACCTCAGACGCAAAGTCGGATGCGGATGAGTCTGGCAATGACGAGGAGAAGTCCAAGTCGAAGCCAAAAGCCAAGTCGACTCGCACTCGCCGCAAGCCTTACGCCAAACGCGACAAGGCGGATGAGGACGGCTCCGGTGATGATGCGGAAAATGAAGGCGTCATGAAGACGGTTTCCCGCCGCCGCAAGAAACCTGTGGAAGAGACGTCCACCGAGGAAGCTTCGGCCGAAGCGACCGACTAGGTTTTCCAAAATCCCTGTTTCAAGAAGCCCGGCAGCCATTTGGCGCGCCGGGCTTTTTCATGGGTGATTTTATGGTCTTCAAACCAGTTGCAAGCCGGGTGTGGCCTACCCACATGAGTAGTGAACCGGATACCGGCTGCCGCTGAGCGGGGCCAATATCCACACGACCAAATGATCTGCCTATAATAGGGGATGACATATGAATATTGAGCAATACACAGAGCGTGCCCGCGCAATTATCCAGGGCGCGCAGACCTCTGCCCTGGCCAATGGGCACCAGGTCCTGACACCAAGCCACATACTGAAAGCCATGCTGGAAGACCGTGACCAGCTTGCCGCGAATCTCATTCGCGCAAGCGGTGGCCGACCGGAACTGGTGGCGCAGGGTGTGGATACCGCCATCGGAAAACTGCCAAAGGTGCAAGGCGCAAATAGCGGCCTGCGTCTGGAGCAGGCTGGTGCGCAACTTTTCCAGAATGCCGAGGCCGAAGCCAAGAAGGCCGGCGACAGTTTTGTCACCGTAGAGCGCCTTCTGCTGGCCCTTGCTGGCCTGAAGAATGATCCGGCTGCAGAGGTTCTGTCTTCTGCGGGTGTCACGGTAAAGGCGCTGGAAGGCGCAATTGCGCAGCTGCGCCAGGGCCGCACAGCCGACAGCGAGAATGCCGAAGAAGGCTATGAAGCCCTCAAGAAATATGCCCGCGACCTGACCAAGGATGCGCGCGACGGCAAGCTTGACCCGGTGATCGGCCGGGACGAGGAAATCCGCCGGACCATTCAGGTGCTCTCGCGCCGTTCAAAGAACAACCCGGTTCTGATTGGTGAGCCCGGCGTCGGTAAAACGGCCATTGCCGAAGGCCTTGCCCTGCGCATCGTCAATGGCGATGTTCCGGAAAGCCTGAAGAATAAGCGCCTCCTGGCACTCGACATGGGCGCGCTGATTGCTGGCGCAAAATTCCGCGGTGAATTCGAAGAGCGCCTGAAAGCCGTGCTGAATGAAGTGCAGCAGGCCGAAGGCGGCGTGATCCTGTTCATTGACGAGATGCACACGCTTGTCGGCGCTGGCAAGAGCGATGGTGCGATGGATGCGTCCAACCTGCTGAAGCCTGCTCTGGCGCGGGGCGAGTTGCACTGCGTTGGCGCGACCACGCTGGATGAGTATCGCAAATACGTCGAAGGCGACGCCGCACTCGCTCGCCGTTTCATGGCGGTGTATGTGGACGAGCCGACGGTGCAGGATACGATCTCTATCCTCCGTGGTCTGAAAGGCCGGTATGAGGCGCACCATGGTGTGCGGGTCTCCGATGCGGCGATTGTCTCGGCAGCAACGCTGTCCAATCGCTACATCACGGACCGTTTCCTGCCGGATAAGGCCATCGACCTGATGGACGAAGCGGCTTCCCGCCTGCGTATGCAGGTGGACTCCAAGCCTGAAGAACTTGACGAGATCGACCGCCGCCTGCTGCAGCTGAAGATCGAAGCCGAAGCGCTCAAGAAGGAGAAGGATGATGCGTCCAAGGAGCGCCTGAAAACGCTTGAGGGCGAGATTGCCGACCTTCAGACCAAATCCGATGAGTTGACCACAACCTGGTCGGCTGAGAAGAACAAGCTGAAAGGCGCAGCCTCTGCCAAGGAGCAGCTGGACAAGGCCTATGCCGAAATGGCGGAGGCCCAGCGTCAGGGCGATTTGGGCAAGGCATCCGAGCTGAAATTCTCGACCATTCCGCAACTTGAAAAACAGATTGCGGAAGTGGAAGGCAGCGAGGATGACCAGGGCGCTGGTGAAACCGGGCTCGTGTCCGAAGTCGTCCGCCCGGAGCATATTGCGGGCGTTGTGTCCAAATGGACGGGCATTCCTGTCGACAAGATGATGGAAGGTGAGCGTGAAAAGCTGCTGAAGATGGAAGATGAGCTGCGTAAGCGGGTCGTCGGCCAGGATGATGCGCTCGAAGCTGTCTCCAATGCGGTGCGCCGCGCGCGGGCGGGTCTGCAGGATCCGAACCGCCCGATCGGCTCCTTCCTGTTCGTTGGTCCGACCGGTGTCGGCAAGACAGAGCTGACCAAGGCACTGGCCGAGTTCATGTTCGATGACGACACAGCGATCCTTCGCCTCGACATGTCGGAATTCTCGGAGAAGCACTCTGTGGCGCGTCTGATCGGTGCGCCTCCGGGATATGTCGGATATGATGAAGGCGGTGTGCTGACGGAATCCGTACGTCGTCGTCCGTATCAGGTGATCCTGTTTGATGAGGTCGAGAAAGCCCACCCGGATCTGTTCAACACGCTGTTGCAGGTTCTGGATGATGGCCGTCTGACAGATGGTCAGGGCCGCACGGTCGACTTCAAGAACACGATCATCATCATGACCTCGAACCTGGGTGCAGACGCCTTGGCGAGTGGTGAGGAAGGCGATGTGTCAGAGGCCGCAAAGGGCTCTGTCATGGCTGCCATCCGCAGTCATTTCCGCCCGGAATTCATCAACCGGATCGATGAGATCGTCTTCTTCAAGCGGCTGGGCCGCAGCGAGATCGACCATATTGTCGATATCCAGATGGAGCGTCTCGAAGGCCTTCTGGAGGATCGCAAGATGACTCTGGCGCTCAGCGCAGATGCCCGCAACTGGCTGGCAGCGCGGGGCTATGACCCGGTCTATGGCGCTCGTCCGTTGAAGCGTGTGATCCAGAAAGAGCTGCAGGACCCGCTCGCCCGCCTCATCCTGGAAGGCCGCATTCACGATGGCGAGACCATCAATATCGGAGTGGAGGGCGACCAGCTTGCCATCAACGGTATTCCGAATGATATCGCCAAGGGCGCAGCAGCTCTGAACTAGATCGCGCCTGACCCAATACGAAAAAGCCCCGGTATCGATACCGGGGCTTTT
>NZ_AWFF01000056.1 GCF_000682755.1 Hyphomonas beringensis | reverse complement strand
TGGCGAAGATTCCAGACCGGGTGATCGCGCCAACTCGCTGCCAGTTCCCGGCTCCGATGTTCTGGGCTGCCATAGCGGAGGTCGCCGCGCCCAGGGCCATGGCCGGCATCTGGATATAGTTCCAGAGCTGGGCCGAGACGCCATAGGCTGCTGAAGTCGTGATGCCATATTTATTGACGAAACTGATCATCAAAATGGCTGATCCCGATACGACCAGCATCTGCAGTCCCATTGGCAGGCCCTTTATCAGGATGCTGGCTGAAAGCGCCTTTGCAGGCCTCACATATTTCCACTCGGCACCGCGCAGGCGGATGGAAAGGTCCTTCCAGTAGATGTAGACGAGCATAAGGCCGAGGCCCGTATACTGTGCAATCAGGGTGGCCATGGCCGAGCCCGCAATGCCCATCTGCGGGGCGGGACCTAGTCCCAGGATGAGAACGGGATTGAGTCCGACATCCATCAGCGCTGCAATGCCCATGAAAATCATTGGGGTGACCGAGTCGCCGGAGCCCCGTAAGGCCATCATCAGGAAGTTGAGAAAGAACATGGCCGGGATCGCCAGGAAAATTACCCGAAGATATGTGATCGCAAGGCTGGCCGCAGGACCGGGTGTGTCCATGAGCTTGAGCATCTGTGGGGTAAAGACATAGCCTACCGTCGCCACCAGGATGGAGACCGTCGCGAACCAGAATGCTGTCACGCCCACCGCCCGGCGCGCATCGTCGACATTGCCTCGTCCGATCGACTGGCCGACAAGTATGGTCGCGGACATGCCAAAGCCGAATACAGTTCCAAGAAGAAGGAACATGACCAGATTTGCGTTGGAGGTTGCCGTCAGACCGGCCTCGCCCAGAAAGCGACCGATCCATATCGCATTGATCGATCCGTTCAGTGATTGCAGGACGGAAGAGATGAGGGTTGGTACCGCGAACAGAATGAGCGCTGGCAGAATGGGGCCTTTTGTCAGGTCTGCGCCGGTATGGCGGCGAGCAGGTGCCCGGGTAGGAGATTCTGACTCTGGCATAAGAGTGGATGGCTTTCCTGATCAATTGAGGCGTCATGGCCTCTTTGCTGCGAACCAGCCTGCACAGCGATAAGACATGGCTTTACGAAATCAGCAGGGCTTACAATTGCCAATGGACCGGCTCTTCGGCATTGTCCAGTCTCGACACTGGGTATGCAATTAGGTCAGGGTGGAATGCAGCGACTCTCTTCCAAATATCTGGCGATGGGGGCGGCTGGCATCATCGGCGTCGCTATCATCGCCATCGTATTTAATCACAAGCCTTCAGCAAAAATCACGACGGCGCCGCAACCGCCGGCAGTATCGACGACCAGTGTGGCGGTCAGGGAGATTGTCGAAGACCTGCCGGTTTCAGGTGAACTGGTTGCGCGCGATCCCGTACAGGTGGTGCCGGACACGCAGGGCTTACGTGTCGCGACGATCTCCGCAGAAACCGGAGACACGGTCAGCAAGGGGCAGGTGCTTGCCACGCTCACGCGCAGCACGCTTGGAGAGCAGGTCCTTCAGGCAAATGCCGCGGTCGACCAGAGGCGCGCCGCCGCAGCCGAAGCCCGCGCCCAACTCGCGAAAGCTCAAACAGCATTTGATGAGGCAGAGAAAGAACTCGCACGCAACAAGGCGCTTTTGGCGCGCGGCGCTGTCTCCCAGTTGGTGGTAGACCAGCAGCAGGCCAATCATGATTCTGCCGCTGACGCCCTTGAGGCTGCGCGTGAGGCGACAGTATCGGCGGATGCGGCCGTCAAGGAAGCGTCGGCCCAGTATAAGCAATCGGCTACCGTCCTTGATCAGACGTCTTTGCGGGCACCGGAAGCGGGCACGATCTATCAACGCAGCGCCGTTATAGGTGAGCCGGCCGCAATGAGCGGTACACCCCTGTTCAGCATCAGTCGGGACGGCATGATAGAGCTTGATGCCGTTTCACCGGCCTATCAGCTGCAGCGCATGAAGGCTGGCCAGCCGGCATCGATTGTGCTGCCCGATGGGACTACGATATCGGGCACGGTCCGCCTTGTTGGCAGTGAAATCGACACATCAACGGGGCTTGGCCACGTACGGCTTGCCTTTCCCGTGGACCCACGCCTGATTGTCGGGGCCTATGTCCAGGGCAGTGTTGAAGTCTCACGCCAGTCTCTTCCATCGGTGCCGTTTCGTGCTGTGGCACATACTCAAACCGGATCCGTCGTGAAAACAGTTGTCGATGGGAAGGTCGTCTCAAAATCTGTGACCACCGGTCCGTCGGATGGCAATTATATAGGTATCCTCAAAGGGCTCTCAAAAGGTGATATCGTAATCGCCAAGGCGGGTGGCTTTGTCACGGATGGTGATCCTGTCACGCCGGTATCGATCGATCCGTCTAAGCAGGATGCCTCGAAATGAATTTCAACATTTCCGGCTGGGCGATCCGCAACCCCATCCCGCCGATACTTCTTTTTGCCTTTATGGTGCTGATGGGCTTGATCAGCTTTGGCAAGCTTCCCATCACGGAATTGCCAAATGTGGATATGCCGATCGTGAGCATAACCATCACTGAGCCCGGCGCTGCACCGAGCGAACTTGAGACGCAAGTGACAAAGCCTGTCGAGGATGCCGTAGCGGGTGTTTCGGGTCTCAAGCATATTACCTCGACTGTCAGTGAGTCCGTTTCATCTACGGTTCTCGAATTTGAATTCGGGACCGATGTCTACCGCGCTGTGAACGATGTAAAGGATAAGGTCGACCAGGTCCGTCCAAACTTGCCGGGAACCATTCAGGAGCCCGTCGTTTCGCGCGTTGATGTGATCGGATCCCCTATCCTTACCTATACGCTTAGCGCGCCGGACATGACGGTTGAAGAATTGTCCTATTTCATCGACACGACGGTCGCCCAGCGCCTGCAAGGCCTGCAGGGGGTAGGTGCGGTTTCGCGTGTTGGCGGGGTCGACCGTGAAATTCGTGTCGACCTGGACCCTGTGCGTCTGGCGGGGCTGGGGCTGACTGCAGAGGCCATAAGCCAGCAGCTGGCACAGACAAATACGGACGCGACAGGCGGCATCGCTGATCTGGGTGCAGAGCGGGAGACGATCCGGACGCTGGGCAATTCGAAATCCGTTTCAGCCCTCGCATCGAGACCCATCAGCCTACCTGGCGGACGGTTGATGCGTCTCGATCAGATTGCCGATGTGTCGGATGGGCATGCTGAGGCGAATTCCTTTGCAAGGCTTGGCGGACGCGGGGTCGTCGCCGTAGCAATCAAGCGCGCGAGTGGCGCCAGCGATGTCGATGTGGCCAAGCAAGTCGCGAATGCCATCCAGACGCTGCAGTCCGACTATCCAGGCCTCAAAGTGGAGCTTGTTGACACGTCTGTGACGCACACGGAGGGCAATTATCGCGATAGCATGTCCTCGCTTTATGAAGGCGCGATCCTAGCTGTTCTCGTGGTTTTTCTTTTCCTGAGAGACTGGCGCGCCACAATCATTGCCGGGATCGCCTTGCCGCTGTCGATCATTCCGGCCTTCGCGATCATATATATCATGGGCTTTTCGCTGAACTCGATTTCCCTTCTTGCAGTGACGCTGGTGACGGGCATCCTGGTCGATGACGCGATTGTCGAGATTGAAAATATTGTCCGCCATATTCGACAGGGCCGGTCGGCATGGGACGCCGCCATGGAAGCAACTCAGGAGATTGGCCTGGCGGTTATTGCGATCAGTCTCACCATCATTGCTGTCTTCGTGCCGGTGAGTTTCATGGGCGGTATTTCAGGGCAGTTTTTCAAACAGTTTGGGCTGACAGTCGCTTCGGCCGTCTTTGCATCACTGCTTGTGGCAAGATTGATCACACCCATCCTGGCGGCCTACTTCTTGCGCTCCCGTCCTGCAGAACCTGAACGAGAAGGCTGGCTCCTTTCCACCTATGGGCAATTAGTGCGCATGACCCTGCGCCACAGGCTACTGACCATACTGGCAGCGTTCCTGATGTTCGGCGCGGCTCTGTTTGCTATTGGGAAACTGCCCACAGGGTTCGTCCCGACTGAGGATGAGGCGCGGAGTGTCGTCAATCTTGAGCTTCCGCCAGGTACCGAACTCGCCGAAACACAGCGTGTAGCGGACAAGGTTGCGACCGTGATTGCACAGCAGCCCGAGATCGTCTCGGTGTTCATCAGCGGCGGCGTGCAGCAGGCCGGTGATATCCGCAAGGCAGTTCTCACTGCGAACATGACGCCTAAATCCAAGCGCTCTCGCTCGCAGACCGAGATCGAGCAAGCGTTCATGCACGATCTGGCTAGTGTCCCGGATGCGCGGATCACGCTGACATCAGGATTTGGGGGACGCGCCGTATCCTACAATCTTACCGGCGATGATGATGCCGCCCTGCAGAAAGCGGCCAATGCGATTATTGCCGGGATGAAGGGCTTGCCCATGATCGCTAATCCGACGTCGTCTGCGGCCCTTGAATCGCCGGAACTGCGCGTCACGCCGCTTCCGGTCGCGGCTGACCTTGGTGTCACGGCAAAGGCCATCGCGAATACAATCAGGGTTGCGACGCAGGGAGATGTCGAAGCCGCTCTGCCGAAGTTCAATGCAGGTGACCGCCTCGTTCCGATCCGGGTCGCCCTGCCTGTCAGTGCGCGGTCTGATCTTGCCACCCTGTCGAATTTGCAGGTCCAGACAGCCAGCGGGCAGGCCGTGCCGCTCAGTACGGTTGCGCGCTTTTCTTATGGCAATGGTCCCGTCGCTATCACCCGGTATGACCGGAGCCGTCAGATTGCGATCGAAGCCGATCTGGCCGGGAAGGCCGCGCTAGGCCAGGCGACGGCCGGTATCATGTCGCTTGATGCCGTCAAGAATCTACCGTCCGGCCTCCAACTTGTTCCGGGGGGAGATGCAGAAGACATGAAGGAGGTTTTCTCCGGGTTTGCGTTTGCCATGACCATCGGCCTGCTTCTTGTCTATGCCGTTCTGGTGCTCCTGTTTTCGAGCTTCCTGCAACCGTTCACCATCCTCCTGTCTCTGCCGCTGGCAATCATTGGGGTCGTTGCTGCGCTGTTCCTGACAGATGATGCGATCAGCATGCCGGTCGTGATCGGAATCCTCATGCTGATGGGCATTGTCACCAAGAATGCCATCATGCTGGTCGACTTCGTCATCCTCGCGCGCGGGCAGGGCCTTGCCCGCCACGAAGCCATTGTCGACGCTGGACGCAAGCGGGCGCGTCCGATCATCATGACAACGATTGCGATGGTTGCGGGTATGTTGCCGAGTGCCTTTGCCCTTGGCACGGGCGGCGAGTTCCGCTCTCCCATGGCAGTTGCGGTGATTGGCGGGCTGATCGTATCGACTCTCCTGTCCCTGATCATTGTACCGAGCGTCTATTCCGTTATGGATGATCTGGCCACCAGAGCGCGGGGTACCCTCGGTAATCTGACAGCTCAGGCCAAAACACCGCCCCCTGATTCAACAGATGAGGCTCTGTCATGACGTCTATCACACGCTATGCAGCATGTTCGGCCATTGCCATCTATTCTCTCGCGGGCTGTACAATCCAGCCAGTGCAAGATCCGACGCCGATCAAAACACCTGCAGCTTATTCGACATCGATCACAGCCGTTCCGACGGACGATTTTGCCCAGAAATCTGACTGGTGGCTCGCCCTAAAGGATGAAGATCTAGATAAAATCATGGCCACCGCCATGAAGCGCGGGCTGTCATTGCAGGCCGCCGGAGCGCAGATCGCGCAGGCACGAGCAGGTCTCGGCCAAGCCACAGCAGACCTTTTGCCATCCGCCGTCCTGAGCAGTTCGGCCCTGCGGATCGGTTCAGAGAGCGCGTCAGCGCCCACCTATTCGGCGAGCTTTGATTCGAGCTGGGAGATCCCGCTCTTTGGCGGCGGCCTGCTGGCGCGAAAATCAAAACAGGCCGGTCTGCGCGCAGCAGAAGCAGACTATTTCGCGACCCGCGTTTCTCTGGCGGCGCAGATCGCTCAAACTTATGACAGTGTACTGTCGTTGCAGGACTCGATTGCTATTCAGCAACGCCAGATCAAGGCGCAACAAAAGATCCATGACATCGTCGCCGCTCGGCTTGAATACGGTGCGGCCAGCAAACTGGACATGGCCCGGGCTGACAGCCAGCTTGCAGCGGTCGAGTCGCCACTGCCAGGACTTCAGACCCAATTGGCGAGCGCAAAGAACCAGCTTGCCGTGCTCGCAGGTTTGCCCCCAGGAGGCTTCAATGCCGAGTTTGTGGAGCAAAAGCCTATCCCGATCTTTGCGGATCTCCCTGCTGCAGGCACGCCGGAGGATCTTTTATCCCGACGTCCGGACATCATAGCGGCGCAAAGCCAGCTCGAGGCAAGCGAGGCGAATACTGCCGTCGCCCGCTCTCAGTATTTTCCTCAGATCACGCTCAATGCGAGTCTATCAGATCCCGGGCCCGGGGCTCAGGGCCAGGTCCGGAGTCTTTCAGATCTGCTGGATGGGCGTTTCGTAGGGTTCTCTATCGGCCCGTCACTCAGTTGGAAGATCCTTGATTTCGGCCAACTGAATGCGGAGATAGATCAGGCGAAAGGGGCCGAGCGTGAGGCGCTTGTTTCGTACAAGAAAACCCTCCTGCAGGCATTGCTGGATGTCGAAAACGCGTTGGTCGGCGTCAACAATGGCAAAGCAGCTCTCGACCTGTCCAAAGAAGCCCTGACATCGGCGCAATCGGCTGCAGATATCAGCCGTGGGGAGTATCTTGATGGCGCGATCGATCTCTCAGACCTGCTTACCGTAGAGGCCGGATTGGCCAGTAGTGAGTCCGCTTTTGCTCAGGCGCAGCTGACCTATGCCACAGCCCAGATTGCCTATGTGAAGGCGATTGGCGGTGGCTGGTAGGAGCTGGGCGGGCATTGTCAGGGCAAGCAGCCTTGAGGCGTAGGGCAGGGACTTTTAGCCTCGGAAAATGACCAGGAACCCGTTCCGCTACTTCAATACAACATCACCGAGACTATCCCACTCGCGGTGATGTTATATGTTCGGTTTCCTCTATCCCTGCGGAATGTCGAAGACCTCCTCCATGAGCGAGGGGTCGATAGCTGCCACGAAACGGTACGTCACTGTGTGGATCACTTCGGCACTACAAGATCCGCAAGCGCCGGTCTGAAGGAATGAGACAATTGCCTCAATGTCAGTGGTATTTGGACGAGGTCCTCGTCCAAATCCATTCGTCAGTGTACAACCACTTCGCTCATCAAAGGAATATCGAGAGCAGGGCCAGGTTCAAATCGCTTCGCGACGCCGCTCTTCTGGACTGGTGCGAACTGATCGCTGCTTGAGACCTGCTCGCTCGCGAAAAAGGCGACTGGTTCAAATTCGTCTGACACCACCCTCTGTTGGACACTTTTCTATGCTGTGCTGTCTACTCTACGTCGTCGAAGTAGTTTTTTGCCCGCTCTCTCAGTTCGTCCGGGATGGGAACGGACTTCCGGGCTGCAAGATCAAAGTACACGGATGTACTTTCCAGCGTTGCGGCAAGTGTGCCCTTGTTGAGATTGTGCATTTCATAGCGTGAGGTAATGGACTTTCCGCCGAGACGAACTATGGATCCTTGTATCTCTAGCAGGCTGCCTGCGGCGACTTCATCATTATATTCAATTACATGCTTGACGTCTGCCCAGCCTGGTGCCGACCTGTCCTCAGGGTGCCAACCAAGAGCTTCATTGAGGAAGTGGTAGGATGCATCATCGAACATCGCAACGTAGTGACGAGTGGTCATGTGGCCCATGATATCGCACAGCCAAGGATGTGCGACGCCCTTGTATACCGTAATCATGGCGCGACCCTCATTGTTGCGGTTGATGTCTGTTTTGTGAGGTTCAGCGTTTCGCGAGCTTCAGTGGGTGTTTGTATTTTCGCGCCCATGTTCTCGACAATCGCCCGAGCCCGGTCTACCAATTGTGCATTGGTCGCAAATTCGTTCTTGGACAAATAGATATTGTCCTCCAGCCCGACACGTACGTGTCCACCCAGTAGTGCGGCCTGGGCCACCATTGGCATTTCATTCCTTCCAATGCCGAAGCCGGCCCAGTTCGCATCGGCAGGCAGATTGTCGACCATGGTCATGAAGTTACGGGGAGTTCCCTCCGCCGCCCACTTGATGCCCATGCAAACCTGGAACAAGGGAGGTTCATCAAGAAGGCCTTCCTTCATGAGCTGTTTGGCAAATGAGATGTGCCCCAGATCAAACACTTCCAGTTCCGGTTTAACCCCGATTTTTTGAAGGCGCTTCGCGCCGGTGCGCAGCATATCTGGTGTTGAGATGTAGACATAATTCCCCCCTGGATAATTGAAGGATCCGCAGTCGAGTGAGCAGATCTCCGGCAGCAGGGCTTCGACATGTTCCATGCGCTCGACTTGGCCAACGCAATCTGTTTCATCCTGAAAGTCTAGGGGATTGTCATCAGGGCCCAGGTAAAGGTCACCGCCCATTCCTGTCGTCAGGTTGAGGACCACGTCTGTCTCTTCATTCCGAATACGCTCCACCACTTCGGCGTAGAGTTTCGGGTCGCGCGCGGCAGCGCCCGTCTCCGGGTCGCGGACATGTATGTGGACGATGGCGGCCCCTGCTTTCGCGGCGTCGATGGAGGACTCAGCAATTTCCTTGGGTGTCACGGGGACATGAGGTGACTTATCTGCCGAGTCGCCAGACCCAGTCACGGCGCAGGTGATAATCACATTATTATTCATACCTATTCCTCTAGGTTTATGGGTTCAAATTGTACGATGCGCTGCTACGCGGCTAGTTGTCTTCTAGATTTCGGGCGGCAGCTTGGCTTTTGCCGGATAATCAGCCTTCAGTAGCCTGATGAGTGACCAAGAGATAAATATTCCGATCACGAGGAGTGGTAGCGAAACAATCAGTGCCGCTGTTTGCACAACACGTTGTCCACCCACAAAAAGAAGACTTAGAGGAAGTAGTCCCAGCATAAGCGCCCAGAAAAGGCGTTGCCAGATCGCTGGGTCCTCGCCGGCAGGTAGGGAGCGTGTCGCGTTGGAGGCCAGGATATATGACGCAGAGTCATAGGTGGTTGCCGAAAAGACGATTGCAGAAATGCAGAATACTGCAGCTGCGAGCGCTGGAAAGGGCAGCTGGAAGATCATTTCGGTGATCGCCATCGATCCGCCTGCATCGTCAATCATGCCGGTAAGGTCCATACCCTGTTTGACTTCAAGCCAGAGGCCGAAGTTTCCGAGGATCATGAAGAACAGACCGGCTCCCAAGGAGCCGAAGCCCAGCATGCCGAATACGATTTCACGTATGGTGCGGCCCCTCGATATGCGCGCAACGAACAGACCGACAACAGGCCCATAGGCAACCCACCAGGCCCAGTAGAAAATTGTCCAGTCCTTGACAAAGCCAGTGGAGCCAAAGGGCTCAGTCCAAGTGTTCATGTGAATGAAATTTTGAACTACCAGGCCTGTTGCATTCACGGAGGCCTTGATGAGCCAGACGGTTGGCCCGCAAATCAGCACGAAGGCAAGAAATCCGAACAGAAGCCAGATGTTAAGGTCGGTTAGTCGTTTGATACCACTGCGAATGCCGGCGGCGGCACTCGCTGCAAAAACGGCGATGATCACCATCATGACGATCAATTCCATCGCGAAGGACGGTTCAACACCGATGATCCGTGCCATTAGCGCTGCAATCATTGGCGTTGTGAAGCCGAGGGAAGACCCTGCGCCACCGAGCAGGCTGATCATGAAGATCAGGTCCAGCACGCGCCCACCAACCGTGTTGGGGGCCAGCCATGAAAACCCGCTGCATCCGGTGCTGAGGCGCAGCACCTTCCCCTTGCGATTGTGGTAGGCATAGGCAATCGCGAGCGTTGGCAGGCAGTAAAAGGCCCATGCCGAAGGTCCCCAATGGAAAATACCGTAGGCGGATGCCCAGCCTTGGGCTTCTATACTGCGGGCTTCAAGGCCGAAGGGTGGCGTTTGCAGATAGTAAGCCCATTCTATGGCCGCCCAATACATCAGACCTGCGCCGACACCCGCGCAGAACAGCATGCCACCCCAGCTGAGTTTCGAGAATTCTGCCGCCACATCGTCTCCGCCAATACGGACGTTCCCAAAGCGGCTGAAGGCCAGCCAGAGTAGGAGAATAATTGTGCCCGAACCTGCCAACAGATAGAACGGGCCGAAATTCGTCGCGACCCAGTCATAAACTGCGGGCAACAGGTCGGCCCCGGTGCCGGGAAACAGAATTAATGGGACGCAGACGGCCAGCACAAGTGCCGACGCGCCAAAGAAGGCAATCCAGTCCGTTTCATGCTTCTGGGGAGAGGAGGATGGGATGTTCATTCTGATCCTGCCGAGTCTGAAGGGAACATGGACGCGCATAACGAGGCGCCTTCCGGCTTGCCGGTATCCCTTTCCTGGTCGATTTTCAGCACAATGCCGGTTTTGCCATAGTCAGGCCATACAGTATCGGTTCTTATGTTCGGAGATCCGGTCCTGGCAAACCGCGCCCAGGCACTTGTCATGAATGCTGTGATGTTGTGATCCGCAGTGTCGGTGGGCAGCCAGTTATCGTGCGTGTCGAAGACATAGGGTATTTCAGCGCCATGATAGCTGCCAAGGCCAACGTCCATGGCCCCGCTGCGCGCTCGGTTGAATTCATAGACGTAGACGGACTTGTCCTGTTGAGACATTACTGAGGCTAGGCGGAGGCCTGGACAGCGCATGAACTCTGCAGTCTCGGCCCAATCCAGCGCACTGGCTTCGCCATATTTTTCGGACAGGCCGTCAACCAGTTCTGCTGCGGCTGGGTGGTTCGTTTTCCAGTCTGCCAGGTCCGTGCTGATTGTGTCTGGGTCGAGATACATCAGCCATTCGTCGCGATTTGTGCCGATGATGAGGTCGGCAGGATTGATATGGCCCGCCTCAAGCGTCAGTGCCGGTTGTTCTGGCACCAGGTCACCATCCACGACAGGCCCGAAATCATAGTTTGCAAGCACAGTATTGCTGGCATCCAGAATTTGTCTGGCGGTGGCCCCAAATGGGCTTGTGCCGTCCGCTTCGAGTTTTTTCGTCAGGTCTCCGAAGGCCGCCGCTGCCTCTGCCCGGTTCGGCCGATAGAGAAATTCGAAGCCACCACTTTCGCTGATGGCGCGGCCATAGAGGTGTGCCGTCTCAGGCATCGTTAGCAGCGTACCCACTGATGCTGCGCCAGCGGACTCGCCAAAGATCGTGACATTGTCCGGATCGCCGCCAAAGGCCGCAATATTACGCTGCACCCATTCCAAAGCTGTAATCTGGTCCATCAAGCCGAAGTTGACTGGTGTGCCAGCCGTGTCGGCATCCGGCCCGAGATAGCCGAACGGTCCGAGACGGTAGGCTATGGAAACGACGACCACACCTTGTTGTGCGCTCAGTTTCTCGCCCACATAGTTCGGTTCATATGACCAGCCGCCCTTATAAGAACCACCATGGATCCAGACCATAACAGGCGCAGGCTTGTCCGGCGCCAGATCAGGGCTCCACACGTTCAGGTAAAGGCAGTCCTCGCTTTCGCCAGCAGGTGTGGCAGCTACCAATGGATCCCCACCGAAAGCTTCAATCAGATCAGCATACCATGCAGTGGTATAATCCCCCTGTACACATGCAGGCGCATATGATTTCGCCATCACGATGGCGTTTGCGGCCGATATGAGCTTGGGCGGCTGCCAGCGCAACTCGGCGACAGGGGGCATGGCGAAAGGAATGCCGAGAAAGGCACCGCCTTCGGCAAGGTTTGGTTGGGCGACCCCTTCAAAAGTGCCGTCAGTTGCGTAGACAACGGGGGACGCGTCGGTTCCCTGTGATACACCACAGGCGGCTAGAGGCCCGAGGAGTATCGCTGCGACCATTCGCGCAGCATGTTTCCCAATTGATCCCTTGCAGATCATCCCGTCAATTCGTGTCCATGTTCAACACCAAGCACCCACGCGTGTCGCCGCTTTCGATCATTTCGTGAGCCTTTGCGCAGCTTTCCAGCGGAAGGGTTTGCGCGATACGATGCTTCAAGGCACCTGCTGTCAGCGCTTTCTCGATATCCGAAATCGCATGGGTTTTTGCGTCTTCAGGCATCGCGTACACAATGACCGTCCGTAAGGTGATGTCCATAAACATCATGCGATAAAAGGGCAACGTTGGCGTCGGGTTGCGTGATGATGAGTATGTCGCGATGACGCCGTTGACATTGATAACGTCCAGAACGTTTTGGAGGTTCTCGCCGAATTCGACATCTACGACCCTGTCAACTTTCCTCCCTCCTGTTGCGCTTAGGAGGGTTTCTGGCCAGTTTACATCGCGGTGATTGATTACAATGTCGGCACCAGCATCCCAGCATGTCGTATTGTCATCCGGATTGCTGGCTGTGGCGATCACCTTTGCGCCTGCCTGTGATGCCCACTGGATCGCATAATAGCCGACCCGGCCTGCGCCGCCTGTCACGAGGATGAGTTTGTCTTTCACATCTCCGTCAGCGAAGACGCACCGGTGTGCGGTCATCACTGGAATACCGAGACAGGCACCGACATCGAAACCGGCTTCGTCAGGCAGTCGCGGCGCTCGGCGGCTTTCGATGGTGATGTATTCAGCCGCCGTGCCAAACCGCCGGCCGTATTGCGCCTGATAAAGCCAGACGCGTTCGCCAATGCGGGATGCAGGAACGCCGTCTCCGACGGCCTCGATGACACCAGCACCGTCACTGTGCGGAATGATATAGCCGCCATCCAGCAGAGCCGGGGCTGTGGCGCCAGACCGTTTCTTTACGTCTGAAGGATTAGGGCTGCTTGTGTGAACCTTGACCAGCACTTCGCCCGGCCCCGCCGCGGGCTTGGGCAGTTCACCGTATTGCAGGCTTTCGGAGGGTGTACCGAATTTATCAAACCAAATCGCTTTCATTATTTGACCTGTCTAGAAAGGGAACGATAGGGACTCGGTATGGCCATCGACAGCGATGACCTGACCGGAAACAAGGGCGGCATCCGATGAGCAAAGAAAAGCGCACATCGCTGCGATGTCTTCGACGGTAACGAACTTGCGCATGGACACCTGTCCTTCATAGATGCGACGCACTTCTGCGGCAGAGATGCCGCGGCGTTCTGCATCTCGTTCGATGACACCATCGATGCGAGGACCGGCCACTGAGCCGGGGCAGACTGCGTTCACCCGGATGTTGAAGGGACCTAACTCCATGGCCAGCGTCTTTGTCATACCGATCATTGCCCACTTTGATGCCGCATAGGCCGTGCGCTGAGGGTACCCAAATAAAGCCGCGGTGGAGGCAATATTTATGATTGCGCCGCCGCGGCGCTGTTTCATGCCAGGCACGGCTTCGCGCAGGAAATAGAAAGCGCCGTTTATGTTGACATCGATGGTTTGTCGCCAGTCATCTTGAGGCACGTCTTCGATCGATGCCGTGCATCCGGCTATGCCGGCGTTATTGATCAGCACGTCCAACTGGCCATGTTGCGCCATAACGCCTGAAATGACGTCTTTCACCTGATCTGGATCAGACACGTCGCACATCCAGGCGGTAACGTTGGGAACGTCCTCCCTGAACGACTTGACCGAAGCTTTATCGACGTCGCAGATGTGAACATTCCAGCCGTCCTTGGCAAGGCGGATGGCCGTGGCTTTACCTATGCCGGAGGCGGCCCCAGTAATGAGCGCAGTGCCCCGGCGTGCCCCTGGAGCCTTCTGTGCCGCGCCTTCTTGCGCCATATTCTGGTCCGGAGATGGAGTCGTCGTTGTCATTCCTGCCTCAGAATTTCTGCGAGAAGGTAATGCCGATGGATCGCGGCTGGTTCGTCGTTATCCGAGAGTCAAAGTCAGCGGCGTTGCGGTAGAGTTCAGCCCGTTCGTCCGTCAGGTTGCGAAGGCTCAGCTTCACTTGCCAATCGTTCCGCCCGAAGCCTGCCGAAACGTTCAGCAGACCATAGCCATCCTGCTCCTGCCTCACAGCAACGTAGAGGTCATTATACGAGGATCCGACAACAGAGTAGTTACCGTTCAGGAACGCGTCATAATTTTTGACACGAAAATCATATCTCGCATTCACATAGGCCTTATACTCGGGAATGAATGGAAGGCGCGTTCCGGAAGGTGCATCCGGAGCGACGGGACCTGCATTGATGTTCTGTGTAAAGTCTTCTGTGAGCTCCGCATTCAGCCAGGTAAAGGCGCCTGTAAGCGTCAGGTTGTCGGTGGCGAGCCAGGCCATGTCGGCCTCGATGCCTTTCACCTCCGCCGCGCCGGCATTGGATGTGAGGCCCAGTTGGGATTCGCTCGGATCGAAGCGCGTGAACTGCACGTCGTCCCATTTCATGATGTAGGCGGCGCCGTTCAGGCGCACCTGCCCATCAGCAAGCTCTGTTTTCCAGCCGACCTCGTAGTTGGTGATCAAGTCCGACTGATATTCCTGAGGAATGTTTGAGGTTTTTTCCCGGTTCACACCGCCTGGTCGGAAACCTTCGGAAACGGTTCCGTAGAACATCAGATCATCTGTTGGTTCCCATGAAAGATTCAGCTTGTAGACAGAGCCGGACTCGCTGGTACTGGCATCCACCTGACTGATAGCGAAGACGGTTCCGACTTCGCCGCTGATGCTGGTTTCCGTGTCGAAGAAGCGACCACCTATCGTCGCTGTCACTGTGTCGGTCAGGTCGTAGGACAGTTCGCCGAATAGAGCCGTCTCCTTGTCCTGGCGCACCTGGTCGGTAACGAAATAGGTATTCGGATCGCGGATCTGGTAGCCAGCCTTGATGTTCGGGATGCGGTAGTCGAACACATAGGAGTGTTTGGAATCCTGATAGAAGACGCCACCAATGAAGCGAAGACGCTTGTCTTCCGAGGTCGCGAAACGCAGCTCATGCGATTCCCGCTCATACTTGCTATTCTCATTGAAGGAGATGCGCGGGTCTTCACAGCTATAAAAATTGTATCCACCAGCCGTCGCGTCGTACGCATAATAGCATGTGTAGTAGTCGATAAATGAGGAGTATTCCGCATACTCCGTATAGTCTGACGTATCGTCGACTTCACGGTCCATATAGGTGCCGGCATATGTTAACGAAACGCCGCCAATGTCGCCTTCTACGGTCACGCCGTATTGCGTGAACTCGTCTTCGCCATGATCCGGGGAAAAGCGTGCAACCTCAAGGTCACCCAAATCTTCCGGATCATGGTCCCAGACGCCGTCGGATTCCTGCTTCTGATGCAGGATCTTGGCTGTCGCGGTCCAGGAATCGTTTATGTCGATGCCCAATGCTGCACGGGCACCCGCAGTTGTAGCAACGTTGAAATCGTCTTCGACATAGCCGTCATTGTTGATCGTCACGCCGCTGCGGCTGAATGTCTTTGTGGCTGGAACGGCATCAATATAGCCAGGTGATTCATCGTACCAGCCGACAAGCCGCAGGGCCATCTTGCTTGTAATCGGCAGGTTCACGAACCCTTCGGCGGTATAGCCGGTGCCGCCATGTTCCACGCTGATGGCGTTGAGGTCGTAGCCTGCCTCGAAGTTGGAAGGGTCCGGCGCATTCGTGATGATGCGGATTGTGCCGGCCTGCGAGTTCGCGCCGTAGAGCGTGCCCTGTGGCCCGCCCAGAACTTCGATACGGGCAATGTCGTATATGTGGATGTCCAAGTTGCGGCCGATGGCCGTCACAGGTTGTTCGTCCAGGTAGATGCCGACGCTCGGCTGCGAGCCCGACGCGTTGCCGTCGCCGCCATCGGAGATTCCGCGGATGTAGACCTGCGCTTCACCCGGCCCCAGTGAGTTGAAGGAAACGCTGGGAAGGAAGTTCGCATAGTCTTCGAAATTCGCGATTTCGAGTTGGTCGAGCGTCTCCTCTCCCAGAACCTGAAGACTGACCGAGGCATCTTGCAGTGTAGTTTCGCGCTTCTGCGCTGTCACGGTGACGGCTTGAAGCCGGCGTGTCTCTGTCGGTTTGCTTTCCTGCGCATGCGCCATACCGGCGATGGGTAGGCCGAACAGGAAGGTCGTTCCCATGATGTAGGCGGTGAATTTAAGATAAGGCCTCGCCCGTGAGGTCTGCTCACGTCGTTCCAGGTCGCCAAGCATTCGCAACTTCCCCTGATCAATAAATTTTCTTAGTGGGCGGCAACCTACGAGGTGCGCGCTGTGGAAGCGAGGTGAATAAATTCATCTATAGGTGAATAAAATTCATGCTTTCCAGGAATCTTCCGGCTGCAACAGGGCATGCAGCGTTGTGTGAAGGGGCTGTAAATGCCCCTCAAAATTGCGCCATTGCTCCAGAGCACTGGTGTAAATCGGCTGCCGCACCTGCTCCGAACTAGCTGTTCTCACTGCGCGATCAGTTTCATGGAATGACAGGCACGCCGGTTCGAAAGCCAGGTTGCACTGGTTCAGCAGGCGCCTGACCTGCGTTTCCGCATCTGCGACCATATCTTCGTAAATGACGCGCGTGACGAGGCCTGGAATTGTATCATCCCAGAGCTTCATGATGCCAACATAGTCCAAATAGTACCGGGCAACCTCGTCCAGATTGTAGGTGAAGTTCTGACCACGCGCGAATAGCTGCTTGTAATTGCTGAAACAACAGGCCAGCGGATGACGGCGCGCATCGACAATTTTCGCGTTTGGCAGGATCAGGTGGATGAAACCGGTATGCGCGAAATTGTTCGGCATCTTGTCGATAAAGTGGGGTAGGCCCGTGCGGTGTATACGTGTCCTTTCCAAGTATTCTTCACCGAGCGCATATATCTCCTTCCGGTCCATGCGACCAAGGATCGCCGGATATTCCGACGGATCAGCTGGCCGCCTCCGCCCGGATAGGCGCTGCACGATCGACAGGATGTCAGGCAGCTCGAATGTTCCTTCGACTTTTGAGTGGCTGGCCAGGATCTGCTCGAGCAGGGTAGAGCCGGACCGCGGGAGGCCTACAATGAAGATAGGCTCATCCGATGGGTGTCCCCAGTCCGCACGCTGGGTAAAGAAGTCCCGCGTGAAAAAGGCCTTCTGCGCGTCCAGTTCGCTTGTGTTTCTGTGAGCATCGTAGCGGATGCCTTTTCGGCGCCAGATGTTTCCCTGGTCGTAGGCGTCGAATGCGCCGTCGAAATCCTTCCGATCCTCCAGCGCCTTGCCCAGCGCGAAGCTCATATGATAGCGGTCCGCATGTGCAAGCGTGCCGCTGGCTAATTGCTGTTGCATGGCGGTAATGTCGGCATCGCTGAATTTGAACGTCTTCAGATTTGCGAGGCTCCAATACGCCTCTCCCAGTTCCGGCTGTGCTTCTGCAGCATGCCGATAGGCATCGATCGCTTCTTCCTGTTGTCCGATAGTCTTAAGCGCATGCCCCATGCTCAGCCACAGTTTTGCTTGTTGCGGGAAGATTTTTAGAATAGATTTGTATACGGATATTGATTCCGGATACTGTCCGAGGCGCACATATAGCAGCGCTTCAAGAACGCGGTGAGCCTGGTTTTCCGGTTCGGCGGCCTTCAGGCGCTCTACTTCCGCCCGAACACGGTCATATTCCTGCAGCTTGATAAGTGCGTTGGCATAATCGTGCCGGGCCATATGGAAATCTGGCGCCAGTTCCAAGCATCGCTCAAGAAGCTTACACGCATCTTGCGCCATGCCCAGCCGGTTGCCCAGATCGGCCAGCAGCCGGATTCCCGAAACATCCATCGGATTATCGTGCACATAGCGGCGCAACACGTATTCGGCCTCACCCAGTTTTCCCCGTTGAAGCAGGTCCGTTGCGATTGCCAGTTCTTGCACAGGCTGTCCTGTGGCTGCGATGCGGGCCGCTGCCGCGCGTGCACCTTCATGGTCACCCATTTCGGCGCGCAGGTCCGACAGCGCGCGCCAGCCGGGCGAAAAATCAGAATGCTCGGTCTGCAGGATTTCCAGAACTCTACGCGCGCCGGAAAGATCATTCCGGGCCTTCAGCACACGGGCTTCCTCAAGTGCCAGCGGCGGGTATCCAGCCAGCCTTTCCTGACTTTCCCGCACAAGACGCAGCGCTTCCGTCAGGTTGCCTGTCTTGCGGGTTGCCTCGGCTCGTACAAGGTGACGAAGCGGGTCTGTCGGGTCACGCTTCAGTTCCTGTTCCGCCTGTGCCAGTGCTTGCGCCGGGGCTGTCTGCAACAGCGTTAGCAGGGCGGCGTCCGATTTGCGGCGCGGCGCTTGGACGGTGCCTGTGCCTTGAGGCCGGGGGGGGATCTCGTGCGTCATAAAGGGGTGGGTAAGCACGATATTCCTCGCTGACAAGCGGCAGGCGGTCATGCTGCCGCCTTGCACTTACCGCGTGCACGTATAAGACAGGTGAATTAAATTCACTCTATCTGTCGGTGCCATGCATTATCTGCCTTCCCTGAAAGCACTTAGGACGTTTGAGGCCGTGGCTCGCTTGAAGAGCTTCAAACGCGCGTCGCAGGAACTGAACGTCACGCCTTCCGCTGTCAGTCACCAGATTCGGCAACTTGAGGAGGAGCTTGGCTGTCGCCTGTCCCTTCGCGGACGCGGCGGTTTCGAACTGACCAGCCAAGGGCGCAAGCTGGCTGAGACGGTGAAACGTTCCTTCCGCCGTATCAGTGAGACGGTCGACCAGCTTCGCGAAGAGAGCGACAGCCGTATCGTGTTGCAAGTTTATTCGACCTTTGCTGTCCGATGGTTGCTGCCTCGCCTTCCTGCCTTTGAGGCAGCCCATCCGGAGATTGAGATCAGGCTGATAACTTCTCAATTGGATGCAGACCTTGCCGACGGTACTGCAGATGCTTGTGTCATGATCGGAACGCCGGATCGGCATGAGGTTGATTATACACTTTTATTCCAGTCCCGCGTTTATCCGGTTTGCAATCCGGATTATTTGAAACGAGCAGGGTCGATCTCGCGGCCAAAAGACCTCAAGGGACACACTTTGCTACAAGTATATCCGTCGCATAATGATTGGAGTGTATGGCTCAACACGGTAAATGCAGACTCTGTGGATCCTTCAGGTCACGCGCGGTTCGATAGCTATGATCATGCGCTCAACATGGCCGTCAAGGGCATGGGGGTTGCCTTGGCAATAGAGCCGTTTGCTGATGAAGATGTTGCATCTGGTCAACTCATAGAATTATTTCCCGGCCAGCGTGTTACGCTCCCCGGGCAGTGGTATTTTGCGACTCTGGCATCAAGACGTAGAGAACCAAAACTCGCGGTATTCCGACAATGGCTGGTGTCGGAAATGAAGGGGACCAGATCTTCCAAGCGGCATTTTTACCGGAACTGAGCTTGAGGCAGGCGGTCCTGCGCAAAAGCTCGAAAATGAACCAGGGCGTATTACGCTATTTCAAGGCCGAATATCGAGAGCAGGGCTAGGTTCAAATCGCGACGCGACGCCGCTCTTATCGAATGGCGAGATTTGATTGCTGCCTGAGATCTGCTCGCTCGCGAAGAACGGACACTTTTTTGTTTGTCTGACAACACAGCTTCAAGGAAGCCGCGCAAGCACGCGTGCAAGGAAGTCTGCCATCATGCGGTTTCTTGTCAGTCCGGCAACATCTTCATGGATCACCAGCCAAAATGCACGTGTGACTGAAATGTCGTTTTGGAGGAGTGGAGTCAGTGCGGGATTACGATTTGCCATGAACGTTGGAAGAATGCCCAGTCCGGCACCAGCCGATACCATTTCAAGTTGGGCGACAATGCTTGGACTACACAGATGTGGCGTGAGGCCGGGCAATAATTCGTCAAAATAGCGAAGTTGCGAGGAATAAATCAGGTCATCGACATACCCGACGAGAGTATGATTTTGCAGGTCTGCGCGGGTCTCGATGGGGGCGCTTTTCTCAAGATAGTCGCGGCCACCATACAGCTGCAGGGAGTAGTCTGTGATTTTGCGTACCTTGAGGCGCCCGGCTGCTGGCCGCGCCAGCATGATGGACATATCAGCCTGACGCTTCGGGACGCTGACAAAGCCTGATAGCGATATGAGATCAATATCGATTTTGGGGTGGTCGTCCCTGAACTGCTTCAGGGCCGGAGCGATCATGGCCGATCCGAGCCCTTCGGTAACGCCAAGCCGAATGCGACCGGCGGCGCTTTGTTCAGATTCTGTTTCGGCGCGTATGTCCAACGACACAGATTCCATGGCTTCAGCTTGAGACGCGAGCCGTTCTCCCGCTGCTGTCAGGACATGCCCCCGACGCGTACGCTCGAACAGGGTTACGCCGAGAGTCTGCTCCAGCCGTTTGATACGACGGCTTATCGTCGTGGCATCGATTTGCAGGTGTGCGGCTGCCCCTTCGAGCTTCGACTGCCGCGTAACATCAAGGAATATTTTTATATCGTCCCAGTTCATATCTGATCACTTAGCCTGCGAAAATGCAGGAGTCATCTGCATTTGTCTCTGTATATCCGCATTCTTTCAGCACGTATTCATCTTCAAAACTCGTAATTACAAGGGAATCCAGCATGCGCGAAGTGCATCACTTCATTGGCGGACAGTCTTTTTCAGGGACATCCGGCCGGTTCGGCGACATCTATAATCCGAACACCGGAGAGGTGCAGGCGCGTGTTTCCCTGGCGACCGATGCGGAACTCGGCGATGCGGTGGCGAATGCCGCGGCGGCTTTCCCGGCCTGGTCGATGACGAACCCTCAGCGCCGGGCGCGCGTGATGTTCGAGTTCAAGCGCCTGCTGGAAGCCAATATCGACGAGCTGGCCGAGCTGCTCTCCTCCGAGCATGGCAAAGTGGTCGCCGACTCCAAGGGCGATGTGCAGCGCGGCATTGACGTGGTGGAGTTTGCCTGTGGCATCCCGCACCTGCAGA
>NZ_AWFF01000055.1 GCF_000682755.1 Hyphomonas beringensis | reverse complement strand
AAGAAGATCAGCAGGATGAAGACCACGTCCAACATTGGGGTCAGGTCAACATTCGCCTCTTCCGGGGCTCTTTGGGTACGTCCTCGCATCAGCTGATCTCCATCGCGTCTTCTACCTGCTGAACCGAACGGCTAACCCGGCGGTCCATACCGGACGTGAAAAGGATGCCTGAGAGAGACGCGACCATGCCAGCCATCGTGGGGATCGTTGCGCGAGACACACCGGCCGACATGGCCTTTGCATCTGCACCGCTTGTGATCGCCATGATGTCGAACACTGCAACCATGCCGGTCACGGTGCCGAGCAGGCCGAGCAGCGGCGCGAGCGCCACCATGGCCTTGGTCAGTTGGACATTCTGTTCCGCTTTCATGCGGACTTCAGAGACCAGCTTGTCTTTCACCCAGTGAGCGAGTCGGGATTTCCTGTCGGAGCGCGAACGCCACTCCGCAATCGCTTCTGCGGCCACCTGTTTGTGGGCAAATCTGAAGTAGAACAACCGTTCCAGGATCAGACCCCACATGAAGAATGTTGCGAGCATAATGACCAGCAACACTGGACCGCCACGATCGAGGAAAGCTTGTAATTCTGCAAAACCCATATCGGGTTACTCCTCGAACTGAACGAGGGGGGTGGCTTACGCCACCGCCCCGCGCAGGGATTCCGCTTTCTCGGCGACGAGGCCAGCGGCCTGTTCGTCGAGGACTTGCTGGTTGCCACGAGCCATGGAGGCAGCGATGGCGTGAACCAGAAGGAGCGGGATAGCAGCCACAAGACCGAACACAGTGGTCATAAGGGCAACGGAGATACCACCAGCCATCAGTTTCGGATCGCCTGCACCATAGATCGTGATCGAGGTGAAGGTGATGATCATACCGATAACCGTACCGAGCAGACCGAGCAGCGGTGCGACAGCAGCAAGAACCTTGATGATGTCGTTGAAGCGTTCGATGCGCGGGCTCTCACGCAGGATTTGCTCGTCGAGCTTGAGTTCCAGCGTTTCGATATCGTTTTGCTTGTTCTGTTCGTAGACTTCGAACACGCGTGCCAGCGGGTTGCCGTCGCCAGCCTGGCGGGTTTTCGCTGTTTTGCGCATTGCGCCGCCCATCGTGAAGAGCATGAAGATCTTGTAGATGCCGAGCAGAAGACCAATAGCCAGCAGGGCCATGATCACAGCACCAACCGGACCACCTTGCTTGATGCGGTCAGACAGAACCGGCAGGTCGCCCAGGATGCCGAACAGGTTACCCTTGGACGGGTCAACCGGTGCGCGGACCAGTTGATCCGGGCCCGCATTGATCAGGCTTTTCATGGAAGATGCGTAAGCGCCGGAAGGCTGTTTCGCAAAGACCTGCAGGAAGGTTTCACCGTTGTCTTTCTTTTTGACTTCGATGAATTTCGGGCCGTCAACCGTTGCAGCGGTGAACACACCAACGCGCATGATTTCAGCGTCAGCGTTGGAAGCGTCCGGACCAATACCATCAACCATTGCATTGAAGGATTTGACCTCGGATTGAGCGATCATTTCCTGCAGCATGGCTTTCGGAAGACGCTCAAGCTGAGTGCGGTTCGGAAGCGTACGGGCTTCAGCGATTTCGGCGATGCCTTCAACGCGGCCCTGATAGTCAAAGTTTGCGAAGGAGTTCGCAATCTCCGGCATGGTTTCACCAGCCGCCGTACGGAACTGACCGAGCAGCTCCTGGAAGTCACCAGCCTGCTCGGAAACCTGGCTTTCCAGATCTGCCAGCGTGGCTTCGTTGGCATCGAACTGTGCGCTGAGGGCACGGCCACGAGCTTCTGCAGCGTTCAGAGCGCCACGGGCGTCAGCCATTTTGGCTTCCTGAGCGGCCGCATCGGACTGGAACTCACGCAGACGCTGTTGGTCTTCAGCCGTCATCTGGCTGGAGTCTTGTTTGACCTTCGCGAGAACGTCTTGAAGTGATTGCGCGGTTGCCGGAGCAGATACCGCGAACGAGCTGAGGCCGAGCAGCGTAGCCGCACCCAGAGCCTTCAGCGAGGATTTGAAATTCATCATCTATACTACCTCTTAATTCCCTGGTGCTGCCGCTTACTCGACGGAGAACTTCTGGACAGGTGCGAACAGGACTTCTTGCTGAGCCTTCGCCTGAGCCACGCGGATGGCCTTATCGATGTCAGAAACGTAGCTGCCTTTGACTGCTTCCCACTCACCGGTATTGCGGTTGTAACGCGCAGCCTTGCCGTTCGGCGTCACATAAACAAGAGCAACACGGCCATAGAGGAACATGTCGACCGTCGTCGGGTTACCGTCGATGGTGATCTCTTCCTGCCAGGTGCTGATCGTGCGGCCATATTCCATTTCAGCCTGATAGGCATCCATGATCAGGCGATATTGCTCAGCCGGCGTCACGTTCGGCGTTTCCATGACGGCGTCGAGACCTTCAAGGCGCGCCTGGCGTTCGGTCTGCTTGAAAGGAAGGTCTGCAGCAACGAAGGTTTTCAGGTCTTCAACCATGCCCAGAAGCATCGGGACGGTTTGTGCTGTGATGTCATCAATTGAGCCGAGCTGTTCGGTCAGGGAAGCAATTTCTTCTTCCTGGCTCTGAACAACAAGCTCTTGCTGCTTTGCGTAAAGATCAGCAGCATCACGGCGCTGAAGCAGAGTACGGTATTCGCGAACCATGTCGGTGCGCTTGTCGTCCAGCTGATTGATCTGCTCTTGAACTTGTTCGGCGCGCCGGGTGGCCTGCTCGCCGGTATTGAGCGCTTCGCGCAGTTGGGCCTGAGCCGGTACGGCCAGTCCCACAATCAGCGCAGCGGCGATAGCGCCGCGAGCTGGTGACAGAAGTTTCATCATGAGGTTTGCCTCTCACTCTCCAAACGGTCGCGCAGTTATTGCGCGCAAGAATTCGACAGTCAGGCGTCCTGCTCATGAGGACGTCCCGGTTTCAATGCCATGGCCAAACACACAAAAGTGGCCTGAGTTATGTGGAAGCCGAAAGGCGCAGAGACGCCCGACCTCTCCCCTGAGCTTTGGAGCGTGGGCCGCCCTCTGGTTATACCCTTTGCCATTACAGCGCCGGGATCGCAACGCCCTTAATCGCTATCGTCGAGGCTTAACAATCCTCGATCCATCGATCAACAAGTCACTTTACGATTCATTTAGAAAATATCCGGCGGTTCAGTGATGGCAACCGGGGGGATACAGTAGCGGGCAATATTTGTCCTGCGCTATCAATCTCGTGGACTTGAAACAGGCAGATGAGTGGCTGGGGTGCCAGGATTCGAACCTGGGAATGCCGGTACCAAAAACCGGTGCCTTACCACTTGGCGACACCCCAATGAAGGCGCCGAGATAGCCACTCTTGCTCAGGCTGGCAACACCCGATCTCATGCTTTCTGTGTGGTTTCTGCAGACAAAGGCCTGTGGCCTGCCGATTTTGCCCAACACTGATATAGGCTTCTTTACTTTTTATCGATAATCGGAAATATCGAATATCGAAATAGATTACTCCCCATCCGTGCGCATGGAGACTCTCCTCTCATGAGAACCTTTTTTCTTTCCATGGCCGGCGCACTTGCCGCCATGTTCATCTTCATCTTCGTGGTGTTCGGCTTCTTCATGCTGCTCATCATGGGAGCAGCCAATTCGAAGCCAGACCGGCCGGACAGCGTTGTGCTGTCGCTCGACCTGAACTCCGAATTTTCCGATCAGGCGCCGACTGGAGGTTTTGCAGCGTTTGCACAAACGCCAGGCTTTATTGACCTTTTGACCAAAATTAAGGCAGCCGAGACGGATGATACTGTGAAGGGCATCTTCATTCGTGGCGCTTTTGTCGGCACCGGCAGCTCCCGCGCTGAAGAATTGCGGGAAGCGCTGCACGACTTCCGCGACTCCGGAAAGTTCGTCATCGCACATACGCAAGGCACGATGGGAATTAGTGGCCCGTCCGCTTATTGGTCCATCGCGGCCGCTGACGAGATCTGGATTCAGCCAGGGTCTGACCTCGTGGTTCCTGGCGTCACATTCGAGACGGAATTCCTCAAGGGACTGTTCGAGAAGATCGACGTGACCCCGGAAATCTATCCCTTCTACGAATACAAGAACGCGCCGAACTCTTATAATGAGACGTCTTATACAGAGCCGCATCGCCGCGCGATGACGGAACTGGCCGAATCGCTTTGGTCGACGGCACTTGAAGAGATCGCCTCTGACCGCGGCCTGGACAAGGCAACAGTAGAGGCCGCATTGGAAAGCGGCCCTATCCCCGCAGAAGATGCCATCTCGCAGAAGCTGCTCGACAAGTCAGGCTATCCGGAAGAAGCGAGCAATGCTGCGCTGGAGCGCGCGGGCAATGACGCGCAAATGCTTGATCTCGTCAGCTACATGCCACCTTCCCTGCCAGTACGCGCACCCATGGTTGCGGTCGTTGGCGGCGAAGGCGCAGTTGTGACGGGTGGCGCCACAGGCGGCTCCCCCTTCTCTTCTCCGGCAGGCTTTGCGTCTGACCAGATCTCCCAGGCGATCCTGGACGCCGGTAATAATGACAAGGTGAAGGCCATCGTCTTCCGCGTCGACAGCCCCGGAGGCTCTCCTGTTGCGGCGGACCAGATCTGGAATGCCATTGAACGGGTTCAAGCCAAGGGCAAACCAGTGGTCGTTTCCATGGGTTCATTGGCTGCATCTGGTGGATATTATGTCTCCGCTGGTGCCGACTACATTGTGGCCAACCGGTCGACCATTACGGGCTCAATCGGCATCTTTGGCGGCAAGTTCGCCATTGCCGGCGCGTTCAACAAGCTGGGCATTACTTTTGATACGATCAGCGTAGGGGGCGAGTTTGCCGATGCCTATGGTGTCGACACCTTCACGCCGGAACAGGAAGCCACCGTCAAAGCCAGCCTGAAACGGGGCTATGACCGCTTCCTGAACATCGTCGCCGAAGGTCGCGGCATGACCTATGACGAGGTGCATGAAGTCGCCCGCGGCCGCGTCTGGAGTGGTCAGGACGCTCTCGACAAAGGCCTTGTGGATGAGCTGGGTACGTTCCTGGACGCCATCGAGAAAGCCAAGGAACTTGGCGGCATCGAAGCAGACGTGACACCGCGTCTGGTCTATTACCCGAATCGCCCGACAGGCTTGGAAGCCTTGGAAAGCCTTTTCGGAGTGTCTTCCGAAACTGTGGAAGCCGCCGCCATGCTGAGCCGTATCGCGGGCGATGACCGCATGCAGGCATTGGTCGAAGAGCTGTCCGTGATGGATGCGGTGAACGCCGGCGAAGCCCAGGCCATGGGCCCCCGCCTTCGCGCGAATTGATCACATCTCTGACATGAGTGAAGACGGGCCCTTCCAAATCGGAAGGGCCCTTCTCTATTGTGCCGACAACAGCAATCGTCTACCGCAGCGACTGAGGAAGCAAGACGTATGAAGATCCTGGTCACCGGCGCCGCCGGATTCATCGGAAGTGAACTGGCTCTCCGCCTTTTGAAGGAAGGCCACCAGGTTGCGGGCGTTGACTGCTATACCCCCTATTATGATGTGCAGCTGAAACATGATCGCGTCGCCCGGCTGACCCCTTTCGACACGTTCAAGATGCACAAGATCCGCGTCGAAGACGAAGACGCGATGACCGCCGTCTTTGACTCCTTCCAGCCAGAGATCGTCGTCCACTTCGCTGCGCAGGCTGGTGTTCGCTATAGCCTGGACCATCCGCGGGAATACATCGCGGCCAATATTGTCGGCTCCTTCAATGTGATTGAGCTGTCGCGCCTCAAGGGCGTGAAGCATCTGGTCATGGCGTCCACCAGCTCGGCCTATGGCGCGAACCAGAAATTCCCCTTTGAAGAAACGGACGCCGCACCACACCCGCTGACGATCTATGCCGCGACCAAACTCTCAAGCGAGATGATCGCGCACAGCCATTCCCATCTTTATGGCACGCCCACCACCCTGCTCCGCTTCTTCAGCGTTTATGGCCCGTGGGGCCGGCCGGACATGGCCTTTTTCCTGTTCACAGACAAAATCTTCAAAGGTGAGCCGATTGACGTCTTCAATCATGGCGACCTGAAACGGGACTTCACCTATATCGACGACCTGGTCGAGTCCATCCGCAGGCTGATGGATCACCCACCTATTGCAGGGGAGCCTGTATCACGCGGGGACTCCCTCAGCCCGCTTGCGCCATACCGTCTGGTCAATATCGGCAACGCCACGCCCGTACGTCTGATGGACTATATCGAGGCCATTGAGGACGCTATCGGCAAAACGGCGATAAAGAACATGCTTCCCATGCAGCCCGGCGACGTGAAGCAGACCTATGCAGATGTCAGTCTGCTCAAAGCGATTACCGACTACACGCCCACCACAGATGTGCGCACGGGCGTGAAGGCTTTCGTTGATTGGTATCGGGACTATTTCAAGCCAGAGTGAAGCCCTAGCGCTTCTGCCCTACCCAGAAAATCATCCGGCACATCAGCATGATAGCTGACGCGCCCGCCATCCGGATGCCCGATCTCCAGCGACGCGGCATGCAGCATCAGGCGTTCGGCTGACTTGCTGCCTCTTCCATACAGATGATCTCCGAGAATTGGAGAGCCCGCTGCCGAGAGGTGAATGCGGATCTGATGCATCCGCCCCGTCTCAGGCTTCAGCTCCATGAGCGCGTGTGTGTCTGTTCTGGCCAGAACCCGCCAATAGGTGACGGCGTTTTGCGCGCCCTTGCGGCCCGGCGATGCCACAATCATGCGCGGACGTCCGCCCTCTTCTACCTTCACCAGCGACTGCTCCATCAGGCCGGCATCAGACGCAGGTAGAGTGCCTTCAACAAGGGCCAAATAGGTCTTGCTGGCACGACGTGTCGCGAACTCTTCGGACAGGAAGGCCGTCGCGGGCTTTGTCCGCCCCACGATCACAACGCCCGAAGTCCCTCGGTCCAGCCGGTGGACAAGCCGCGGCTTCTTGCCATTGGATTTGGCGAACGCGACCAGAAAATCGTCCAGTGAGCGGTCAACACCGCCGCCCCCCTGCACGGCGAGGCCTGCTGGCTTGTTGAAGACGATAATGCTCTTGTCTTCATGCAAGACAAGGCTGCGGGCATAATCGGCATCTGCCGCGCTGAGTTCGGGAAGCGGCCTGTTACGCATGACAGCTTAGCCCTTCCTGTGGCGTGCGCGGATGTCTGCGATATATTTCATACGCTCGACGATTGGCTTTTCACGCCCACGGCCTGTCGGCACATAGAATTTCTGACGGTCCATCTCGTCCGGGAAATAGTCCTGCCCTGAAACACCTTCTTCCGTATCATGATCATAAATATAACCATCGCCATAGCCCTGATCCTTCATCATGCCGGTGGGCGCGTTGAGAATATGCTTGGGCGGCATCAGGCTGCCGGTTTCGCGGGCAGCTCTACGGGCCATCTTGAGTGCCATATAGGACGCGTTGGATTTCGGCGCAGTGGCAAGGTGCACCACGCAATGCGCCAGCGGGATAAGACCTTCCGGTTCGCCCAGACGCTCAAAAGCGCGTGCGGCCTCGCCCGCCACCATCATCGCCGTCGGGTCTGCCAGGCCGATATCCTCGCTCGCCATAACAACCAACCTGCGTGCAATGAAGCGTGGGTCCTCGCCGCCCTCCAGCATTCGTGCGAACCAGTACATGGCCGCATCCGGGTCAGATCCGCGTACGGATTTATGCAGCGCAGAGATGAGATTGTAATGCCCCTCTCCGCTCTTGTCATAGGCAGGCGCCCGCTTCTGCAGGGCTGAAGACATCTGCTCGACGGTCAGCGCCTTGCCCTTGCCGGCAAAAGTATAGACCTGCTCAACCAGGTTCAGCATGTAGCGGCCATCGCCGTCTGCCATATCCAGCAGAGCTTCGCGGGCCTTCGGCTCCACTGGCAGAGGGCGGCCCTCTGCTTCTTCGGCACGCTGGACAAGCGTTTCCAGTGATGGCGTCTCCAACCGCTTCAGCACCAGCACCTGACACCGCGACAGCAGGGCGCCATTGATTTCAAAGCTAGGATTTTCCGTTGTCGCGCCGACCAGCGTGACAACGCCCTTTTCCACAAAGGGCAGGAAGCCATCCTGCTGCGCCTTGTTGAAGCGGTGGATCTCATCCACGAACAGCAACGTGCCCTTGCCCATGGAACGCCGATTTTCCGCGCGGTCAAACGCGGCACGCAGATCCTTCACGCCGGAAAAGATGGCGCTGATCGCCTCAAACTCCAGATCGGTTTCCTTGGCCAGAAGTCGGGCAATCGTCGTCTTGCCCACGCCCGGAGGGCCCCAGAAGATGATGGAGGACAGTCGGCCTGCTTCCAGCATACGCTTCAGCGTACCATCCGGCCCCAGCAAATGATCCTGCCCGACAACCTCATCAAGAGATTGCGGACGCAGCTTGTCAGCCAATGGCTGCGGCGCGCCTTCAGAAAGGCCGGATGCACTGAATAAATCACTCATACCTGTGTTCTAGGCGTGAATGATACGCGTGATAAGGTGGCAAGTGGAGGAGAGAGCACATGAAACTGAAAATTACCCCATCGGGTCAGGCTTGTGGGGCGGAAGTGCGCGGTGTCGATCTAACAAGCCCGCTCGACCAGGATACAGTTGACGAAATCCATGCTGCCTGGATGGAGCATCAGGTTCTCTCCTTCCCCGATCAGGACATGACGGATGAAGATCTTGAGCGCTTCACCCTCTATTTCGGCCCCTTCGGCGAAGATCCATTCATCGCGCCCATTCCCGGTCATCCGCATATCATTGCGGTAAAGCGCAACGCCGATGAAACGGCTCCGATCTTTGCCGAGACCTGGCATACGGACTGGAGCTTTCAGAAACGCCCCCCCAAGGGCACCTGCCTGTTCGGCATCACCATTCCGCCAGAAGGCGGGGAGACGATGTTCGCCAACCAGTATCTGGCGCTGGAGCAGATGCCGCCCCAGCTGCGAGAGCGGATCGAGGGCAAGCATGCCGTTCATTCCGCCCGGAATGCTTACTCCCCCGAAGGCGTATATGGCGATGTAGACAAGGCCGCCGGGCGCAGCATGACCATCATGCCTTCCGCAGACGCCGAGGCAACAGAACGCCACGACATCATCCGTAAGCACCCTGAAACTGGACGGGAAACCCTGTTCGGCTGCGCTGGTTACATAATTGGAATCGCAGGCGTGGACCATGAGGAGGGCTGGGACATAATGAGCGAACTCTATCGCTGGCAAACCCGGCCAGAATTCCAATACCGGCACAAGTGGCAGGAAAAGATGCTGGTCATGTGGGATAACAGATGCCTGCTACATATGGCGACAGGCGGTTATCAGGGGCATGAGCGCCTGTTGCACCGCACAACAATTGGCGCAAGTGGATAGCTGGTCCTTCTCCCGTTTCGCACGTAGAGTGAAAAGAAAAAACGGGAGGAAAGAACATGGCAGACACGCTGCATAAGGCGGAGTCCGGAGTTGCGGACCCATGGAGCCTGCCCCTTGAAAGCTTCGATGTTTCAAGGGCGGAAATCTATCAAAACAATATGCAGGGGGAGTATTTCCGGCGACTTCGACAAGAGGCGCCTGTACATTACTGCCCGGAAAGCGCGGTCGGCGCGTATTGGTCCGTGACCAAATATAACGACATCATCGCGGTGGATTCCAATCACAAGGTTTTCTCATCTGAGCCAAGCATCGTGATCGGAGATCCCAGCGACAATTTTCAGCCGCCCATGTTCATCGCAATGGACCCGCCCCTGCACGATATACAGCGCAAGGTGGCGCAACCCGCCGTGGCGCCTACGCAATTGTCGGAACTGGAAGACCTGATCCGTCAACGGGTCTGCAATATTCTGGATAGTCTGCCGGTTGGCGAGGAATTCAACTGGGTGGAAAAGGTCTCCATCGAGCTGACGACACAGATGCTGGCCACGCTGTTCGACTTTCCGTTCGAGGACCGCCACAAGCTGCCTTTCTGGTCCGATGTCTCAACCACAAGCGACGCTGTGGGTGTTGTCGGAACCGACATGGAATGGCGCATGAAACACCTGAATGAGTGCGTCGCCTATTTCACGGAACTCTGGCACCAGCGCGCCAGCGAACCCCGCAAGTTCGACTTCATATCTCTGCTGGCACACGGCGAAGACACCAAGGATATGGTGAAAAACCCGATCGAATTGCTTGGCAATCTGATGCTGCTGATTGTGGGCGGTAACGACACAACGCGGAATTCAATTTCCGGCGGCGTCTACTTCCTGAACAAGTTTCCGGCCGAATATGACAAGCTGAGAGCCGATCCCTCCCTGATCCCCAATATGGTGTCAGAGATCATCCGCTATCAGACGCCCCTCGCCCATATGCGCCGGGTGGCCACGGAAGATACGGAACTGGGCGGGCAGAAAATCCGCAAAGGCGACAAGGTTGTGATGTGGTATGTCTCTGGCAACCGGGACGAAGAGGTCATTGAACAGGCGGATGAATTCCTGATCGACCGGCCCAATGCGCGCCGGCACCTGTCTTTTGGCTTCGGCATTCACCGCTGCATGGGCAACCGCGTCGCCGAGATGCAGCTGCGTATCCTGTGGGAAGAGATCATGAACCGGTTCGATCGGATTGAAGTCACCCGTGAACCCCGCCGGGTCCTGTCCAATTTCGTACTGGGCTATGAAGAACTTCCGGTCATCCTGCACCCGAGGTCATAAGCCCGCAGGAAGACGCAATCAATCTATCCCGCAGAGGTATAAATCTGCCCTAAAACTATTCTGCCAGCTCACTTGGTTGCGCCCAATCAGGCGTTCAGCCAGAAATTATACCCCCGATGATTGAATTCGGTCGACTTCATTTTGATTTCGGGCAAAATCCATAAGTCGGCCGCAGGGCTTTGTCGTTGGGGAATTTTTTTATGGGCAATACACAACCAACCGGGCCGGTTCTGATCATGGAACTGAATGAGCTTTGCCCGCCAGTCATCGACAAGCTGATGGCGCAAGGAAAACTTCCAAACTTCAAGCGCCTTTATGATGCGGCAGATACCTATGTCACACATACGGATGACCCTACGCTGGAGCCTTGGGTCCAATGGCCCAGCTTCCATACAGGCACCCCTGAAGCAGCGCATGGGGCAAAGGAGCTGGATGAAGGCCACCTCATCAAGTCTCCGCGCATATGGGATGCATTGGCCGAATACGGGCTCGATAGCCTGGTCTTCGGCTCAATGAACGGCGATACCCAGCGGACTGATATGGTCACACTTATTCCTGACCCATGGTCTTCCGGTGTCACGCCAACAGACCCTGCCTATGAAGCTTTTCACAAATTCATCAGTTTCCACGTCGCAGAGCACACAAATCCAAATGCCAAGCCCAGCAAGGCCGATATGGCGAACTTCGTGAAGTTCATGCTTTCGCATGGCCTGTCTCTCGGCACGATCATGAGTGCCGTCAATCAACTCGCCAGTGAGAAAACTTCAAGTGCCGACACAAAATGGCGGCGCGCCCTGGTTCTGGATCAGATCTTGTGGGATGTCTTCGCGAGCACATGGAAAAAATCGAGGCCTGCATTTGCGACCTTCTTCGCAAACTCCACAGCCTTTCTTCAACACCGCTACTGGCGCCATATGGACCCTGACGCCTATCAGGTGAAACCATCTGACAAGGAAATGGCCGACTACGGACAGGCCATTGAGAACTCATACATTCATATGGACACTCTGCTCGGGCTGGCCCGGAAACTGGTAGGCCCTACAGGACGGCTTGTTCTAGCCACTGCACTCAGCCAGGAAGCCAATACGCGGTATGAACACATTGGTGGCAAGTTTGTTTATCGTCCCCATAATTTCGGGGGCCTGTTTAAATGGGCGGGCGGCCCACAACCGGTCAGTTTCGAGCCCGTCATGACACACCAGGCATGGGCAACCTTTGGCACTGAGGCAGAGGCCATCGAAGCCGAGAAGACGCTCAACGCGCTTCAGTCCAATGGCAAAAGCATCATGCAATGGCGACGTACAGATAATCGCGTCATGTTCTGGTGCGGATTAATCTCGCGTACTGAACCTGGTTTCCAGGTCACAAATGCCACCACGGGCGAAGCCGTGGACTTTTCGGACCTGTTCATGCTGGTTGGCCAGGTCAACAATTCCCAGCATTGCCGGGATGGATCATTCTGGATTGAGTCTGCAGACAGTTCTGCCACACATCATGATCAAAAATTGCCGCTGGAAAACGCCCATGACATGCTGCTGAACATGTTTGGCGTAGAAGCTCCCGGGCAACTGATGTCGGCCTGAGACGGACTACATCAGAGGCGTACAGTGCCACGCACCGTCCGACCGTTTCGTTCGATCTCCACATCCCAGGAATTGCCGTCTTCTTTGACAGCAGACTGCAGTTCCTTCACGGTTTTTGTGGATACTCCGTTTACAGACCGGATGATATCACCCGGACGGAAGAAATTGCGGGCGATGGAGCGGCGAGCCACAGAATAGATGTAAATACCTGAGCCTTTCTGGAAAGGGTCCAGGCCGTTCTCTTCAGCCAGGCGCGGGGACAGTTCCACGACGCGCGCACCGGAGAAGGCATTACGGCCTTCCATCAGAACAATGTCTGCCTCTGTCGCGCCGGGAGGCGGCTCAACCCTTACGGCGATGGTTTGCGTACGTCCGCCGCGCAGAACGCTCAGGCGCGCATCTTCGCCAGGACTACGAATAGCCGCGAGGAATTTGAGGCCTTTTTCATCAAACACTTCACGTCCATCGATGGCCGTGATCAGATCCCCCCGACGCAGGCCTGCATCATCTGCCGGGCCTTTGGCGTAAACTTCTGTCACCATGACACCGACAGGTCGTTCCAGCCCCTGCGCCTTGGCAATGTCATAGCTGACGGTCTGCGCTGCCAGGCCGAGCCAGGGGCGCACAAAGGTGCCCTCATTGATGGCCGCGTCGACGACACGCTTCACCATCTCGGCCGGAATGGCAAAGCCGATGCCGTTGGAGCCGCCGGAACGGGAAAAGATCGCCGTGTTCACACCGACCAGTTCGCCCTTGGCATTGATAAGTGCGCCGCCGGAGTTGCCAGGGTTCACAGCCGCGTCTGTCTGCAGGAAGAAGGCGTAGTCAGAGATGCCCACATCGGTCCGCGCCGTGGCGGAGATGATACCGCTGGTCACCGTCTGGCCAACGCCGAACGGGTTGCCGATGGCCAGCACAAGATCGCCAACCTGTACGGCCCGCGTATCCGCATATTGCAATGTCGGCAGGACTGCGCCCTCAGTATCAATCTTCAGGACGGCCAGATCCGTGCGTTCATCTGCCAGAACCAATTCAGCCGGATACTCGCGGCGGTCACTCAGCACGACGCGGAATGTATCGGCGCCCTCAATGACGTGATTGTTCGTGACGATGACACCATCTGAGCCGACAATGACGCCGGAGCCAAGCGAACTCTGCTTGCGTTGCTGGGGCGGGATATTGCCGTAAAGCAATTGCTCCATCGGTGAGACGCGGCTGGTCACCGTGCGCTCCGTGAAGACGTTCACCACGGCAGGCGAGGCCTCACGCACAAGCGGCGCGAAGGTGAGATTTATCTCCGCCTGAGATTCTGGCAATCGCTGGGCACTCGCATAGAGCGGCATCAGGGCAATCGCCAGAAGGGTCAGTACCGAAAGTCCGGCAATAACCAGGAACTTCGAAACGTGTTTTGTCATGCGGAGTGTATGGATCATGACTATGGCTCTATTGCGGCGCGAAGCTGGGCGCAATTCCGCAAATTATGACAATTCAGTGAGGTTTTTCAGGGTGTTGGCTCATTTCCATCTCGCGCAGCCAGAGCGGCAAGGTTCGCCGCATGGCTTTCCCGGCTGATCCGATAGAAGCATACGCAGAGCAACATGAGCGTCCAAGCGCCGAGCAAGCAGGCCGCATAGCCTATACCAAGCTGTCGGATAGACTCCTCTGTCGGGGCCTTTGCAGCGACGCCTTGGCTTAGCCCGGCAGCCGCCAAGACGAAGGACGCCGTGACTACACCGGCCCCTTGGGAGAGCTTGCGGATGAAGCTGATGCCGGCAAAGAAAACGCCTTCCGACCGCCTTCCTGTTTGAAGCTCGCTATCCTCGACAATGTCGGCCACCATGGCACCCATCAGCATCTGGGTGGCAATAATGAGCGCCACGTCAAATACTGTGATGACGAGGATCGTATTATAGAGTGCCTCGGTGCCATTCGGGGGCAGAAGGCCGAATAGCCTCAGGATAACGGGCAAAGGCGCAATGGTGAAAGCGAACACGCCGATCGTGATCGCTGCGCGTTTCTTGCCGAACAGCTTGCCCGCCATCGGCGCGACAATCAGGGCCAGAATGGCAGATATGTAGACCGCGACGGTGAGGCCCGCGATCTGCTTGGGCCCAAAGCCCCAGAAGATCGTGTTGATGTACTGGTTCAGCGTCGCCGAGATGCCGGTTGCCAGCAGGCCGAACAATGTGGCCAGGAACAGCGCGCGGAAGGATTTGTTGGAGATGGTCTCGAATATCTCGGAGAAGATCTTGCCGAGCGTCAATTTCCGAGCAAGCGACGGGGCCCGCAAATGTTTGATGTGCCGGTGTGTGCCACCTGCGCAAACCGCCACAGCCGTCATGATGCAGATCGCCGCGATCAGGCCATAGGTATTCCAGCCCGCCAGATTGAAGAAGCCATTCGGCACGTCTTCGGTTGGGGTCAGCAGGAAGAACAGCAGCAGGATCTGGATAGACAGGCCGCCCATCCAGGAAAAGAAATAGCGAAACGACATAAGAGACGTTCGCGTGTCATAATCAGCCGTCAGCTCTGCCGCCAACGCATTGCTGGGCACCTCATAGAAGGTAAAGGCCAGCCGCACCGCGATCGTGACACCCACCAGCCACGGAAATAGGTCATTTCCACTCAGGCCGGACGGAGGGTTCCAGGCCAGGAAGTACGCAATCGCGACCGGCACGAGCGCGCCATACATAAAGGGGTGCCGCCGCCCGAGCCGGGTGCGCAGATTGTCTGACCAGTAGCCAACGACCGGATCCGAAATGGCATCGACCACCAGTGCAATCAGAAGCGCCAACCCGACGCGGCCAGCATCGACCCCCAAGATATTGCTGTAGAAGAACAGCAGGAAATAGTCGAAACCGTTATTCTTGATGCCCTCTGCTGTTCCCCCAAAGCCGTAGGCCAGCTGAGTGAACAGTCCGGGCCGCCGCAATGGGGGGATGGCAGGAGAGGTCACAAGCCGAGCACCATCTTCGCCATGATGTTGCGCTGGATCTCGTTAGAGCCCGCATAGATCGAGGTCTTGCGGTAATTGAAATAGCTCGGCGCAACCGGAACGGCGTATTCCGGCGTGGCGATATCGGCATTCTGACCACCGCGCGCTACAGCAAAACTGTCTTGCACGAAGGGCGCCGCATAGGCCCCTGTCGCTTCCAACAGCAATTCGGTGATCGCCTGTTGCGTGGCGGAGCCTTCGCATTTCAGCATGGAGCTTTCCGGCCCGACGGCCTGACCAGCTGACAAAGCAGAGAAAATGCGCTGCTCAGTTGCGTCCAGACTGTCGATCTTGATTTCCATGGCCGCCAGCTTGCGAGCAAAGTCTGTGTCGCGGACCAGGGCTTCGCCATCCGACTGCTCGACACTGGCAATTTTGCGCGCCTTTTTCAGAAGGTTACGCAGACCTGGCGCATATGCGTTGCCGCGTTCGAACTGCAGCAGATATTTGGCGTAGGTCCAGCCCTTGTTCTCCTCGCCAACAAGCGCTTCAGCGACAGGCACGCGGACATTTTCAAAGAAAACCTGGTTGATTTCCTGCTGACCTTCCAGCGGACCATCCAGTGTCGGCAACGCTGACACAGTGATGCCCGGCAGCGTCATCGGGAAGACAATAAAGCTGATGCCTTCCTGTGGCTTGCCCTCTTTCGAGGTCCGCACGAGACAGAAGATCATGTCGGCCCATTGGGCGTGCGTGGTCCAGATTTTGGAGCCGTTCAGCACATAATCATCGCCATCGCGCACCGCGCTCATCTGCAGGGAGGCAAGGTCTGATCCCGCGCCCGGTTCTGAATAACCTTGGCACCACCAGACATCGGAACGCAGAATGGGCGGCAGATATTTCTGCTTCTGCTCCTCAGAGCCAAATGCCATCAGCACGGGCGCGACCATAGAAACGCCCATCGGGCTAACCGTTGGTGTCCCGGCAGCGGACAGTTCCATGTTCAATATGTAGCGCTCGGACGGGCTAAGGCCCGGACCGCCATATTGCTCAGGCCAGTTTGGGGCAACCCAGCCCTTCTCGTAAAGCTTCTTCTGCCACTCCACCTGGCCTTGCTTATCGAGATAGCCATTCTTCGACATGGCCATCTTCGCGCGCAGTTCCGGCGTGTAGGCTTCGGCGATCCAGTCCCTGACGTCCTGCTGGAATTCAAGGTCTTCCTTCGTGAATGAGAGATCCATGGGTCCGGCGCCGCGCTATTCTACGATGTCATATACTTGCACGTCAGGTGCGCCAGCCAGACAGCCGCCCATCTTGGCACCAGCGGCCCGGAAATAGTCCGTCTTGCCGTGTGCTTCGAGCGCTTCCTGATTGGCGTACTGTTCCATGAAGATATAGCCATTGGCATCCTTCTTGGACTTGTAGAGCTGGTAGGTCAGGCAGCCAGGCTCATTCGCCTTCACCTTCGCCATCAGGTCTTTCGCGACCTGTTCAAACTCTTCCTGTTTGCCATCCAGAATGTTCAGTTTCGCGACAACACCAATCATGACATTTTCCTCCGTAGCGTTTTGGCTATCCTTAGGGGGTTCACGGGCTGCGGCAAGACTAACGTAAGGGAGGGCTGCAGCGCCCAATACGTGTGCCAGGCGAAACCGCCTTGCCAGAATCCCTGAAAATGGAATGGATTTTGCTGCAGACCTCTGTGTGTTTGCATCAGAGGCTGCGATGATTGGCGACGTAATGGAAAGAACGGCAGGACGTCTTGTAAAGGAAGCACCAGCACCATCCGTGCTAGCTGTAATCCCGGCGCTCAATGAAGAGCGTCATATTGAGACATGCATCCGCTCACTCATGGACGGCGATGACCGTCTCAGAAAGGTACCACTGACCATTGCCGATGGTGGCAGTACCGACCGCACCGTGGAGATTGTCGAGCGGTTGAAGAGTGAGTTCCCCAATCTGCGCGTTCTTCATAATCCCAAAAAACTGCAATCGGCTGCGCTGAACCTGGCCGCGGAGCGACATGCTGGTGAGGAAACCCGCTTCCTGGTGCGCTGTGATGCCCATTCCATCTATCCGCCCAACTTCATCATTGATGTGGCTGACGCCCTGGAAACCACAAAGGCGGCTTCAGTGGTCATCCCGATGGATGCCGCAGGCGAGACATGCTTCGAAAAAGCAAATGCCTGGATCGTGGACACCCCGCTCGGCTCCGGCGGCTCTGCCCATCGTGGCGGTACAAAATCCGGCTATGTTGATCATGGTCACCATGCAGGCTTTGACCTGGCAGTGTTCCAGATGATTGGCGGCTATGACGAAACCTTCTCCCATAATGAAGACGCCGAATATGATGAGCGCGTCGTCAGTGCCGGCGGACGCATCTATCTGGATGCCGATATCCGCATCAGCTATGTGCCGCGCGGCAGTGTCCGCGCCTTGGCCCGTCAGTATTTCAACTACGGCAAAGGCCGCGCTCGTACAGCGCGCAAGCACAAGCGTCCCCTCAAACTGAGACAGGCAATCCCGGTCCTGGCGCTGATCGCCAGCATCTCCGGGACACTTGCCGCCCCCCTCTTCTGGCCCGCAGCAATACTGCCCCTTGGCTATCTCGGCGTACTGGCCCTTGCCTCTGTGGCCGTCACGGTCTGGAAGCGGTCAAGCTGCGGTCTTCTGGCCGGTCTGGCTTCCGGGACCATGCATATGAGCTGGGCGGCAGGATTCTTGCGAGAGACCCTGTTCCCAAAGCACGACCAGCGGGCCTTTCCATTGGTTTTTGGGCAAAAAACACTATAAATAAGACATTAACCATCGAGCAAAAATGTCAAAGCTGACACAGCAAATCCAAAGGTCTTTCATTGCGAGATTGGGTCAACTGACCCGCTCGACGACCTCGCTGCGCGCTCGAATGCGCAAAGGCTTTGGCCTGCAACCGCAAGCCGTCGAAACCGAAATTCGCCACGAACCTGCAGCAATTGCTACACGTGTGTCTGAATCGCCGGCTGGCGAATGTCTCTATGCAATCGGGGATATTCATGGTCGGCGCGACCTGTTGGAGAAACTGGTCGAGCAGATTCGGGAGGACAGCCAGTCTCTCCCCGAAGGCACAAAACGCACGATCGTCTTCCTCGGCGATTATATCGACCGGGGCCTGCAATCACGCGATGTGATCGACTTCCTGATCGGCGATCAACTGAGCGATTTTGAGACAGTCTTTCTAATGGGCAACCATGAAGAGGCGCTTCTGCGTTTTCTGGACGATGCCAGCTTCGGCAAGCAATGGGTCCGTTATGGCGGCGGGGAAACCCTGTATTCCTATGGCTTCCAGCCCCCAAACACGCGCGCCAGCCTTAGATCGCATGATGCCATGGCCGAAGCCCAGAAAGCTTGGGAAATGGTGTGGACGCAGTTCCGCGAGCGCCTGCCGCAGGAACATTTGGAGTTTTACCGCTCACTTCAGCCGTATCATATCGCTGGGGACTATCTGTTCGTTCATGCTGGCATGCGGCCTGACACACCGATTGAGGAACAGACGGTGCGCGATCTGCTATGGATCCGGGACGAGTTCCTCGATGACAGCCGCGAGTTTGACCATGTCGTCGTGCATGGCCACACGCCGGCTGACGACATTCACTACGACAATCGCCGGATCGGACTCGACACCGGCGCCTTTATTAGTGGCCGCCTCTCTGCCGCAAAGCTTTTCGGCAAGGATGTCAGCTTTCTGGAAACCAGTCCCGCTTAAGAAACGAATTTGCGGCGGGGACCGCACAAAACATGGAGTACGGGTACATGCATACCATTCGCACACTCTGCCTGGCGTTTCTCGCAGGCACTTTTCTTTTTCTCGCCGGGTGCGCGTCGACGAACGCGATTTCCCAAGGAAGCGCCGGGGCCGAAACGGCAGAAACCCGCACGGTGACCGCCTACACTCTTGGAACTGGCGATCAGCTGCGGATCAATGTGTATGGTCATCAGGACCTGTCCGGGGAGTTTGAAGTCGACGGAACCGGCGCGGTATCGCTCCCCCTGATTGGCCAGGTCGATGCGCTTGGCCTGACGACCCCGGAACTCGAAACCAAAATTGTGGAGAAACTGGACGGCGACTACATCCTGAACCCGCGCGTCAGTGTCGAAGTTACCAATTATCGCCCCTATTACGTACTGGGCGAAGTCGGCTCCCCGGGTGAATATCCGTATTCCTCCGGCCTGACCGTTGTGAACGCCGTGGCAGCCGCTGGCGGCTTCACCTACCGGGCCAAGAAGAACGTTGTCTTCATCAAGAGCGCGAACTCCAACAAAGAAGTAGCGTATCGTCTTGATGCATCCACAGCGGTCAAACCTGGTGACACGCTGCGCATCGAAGAACGTATTTTCTAGTTCACCTGAAAACCAAAACTCAACGGGGCGGCGTTAACTTTTAACGCCGCCCTGATTCTATCTGACTGTGCCGCACTGGTACGTAAACGCCCCCATCAGAGTCTTCCCATCCCCGTTTTGGGCTTATTTCGCGTATGAACTGCCCCGAAAATGAACAGAAGAGGTGAGTATTTGCCTTTTACTTTCCCCTGACGCACGAAAAAGAGTGTCTAACCGTTAATTATTCCCCGATTTTACGGTACAGAGATTGCAAACGTCCCTGAAAGAAATAAACATCCGAAGGCTCTTCGAGTTAACTGCTCGTTAAGGAACGCATCGGGTGAGGCAGTAAACCCGGTGTATGAGTGTAGATTCCAGGGGACGTAAAATGGGCTTGAGACTTTCCAAAGAGTCACGCGAGGTGGAAATGGCCACTTACGCTAATTTGCATAAAAAGCCGGTTGCACCGGATACGGATCAACTTGCGAAGCGGGTCCTCGACTTCTGCGTAGCAGGACTGGCGCTTCTTTTCGTTGCCCCACTTCTCCTGATTGTTGCCCTTCTTATCCGTCTTGAAGATGGCGGCCCTGCCCTGTTCAAGCAAAAGCGCCAGGGCAAGAATGGCGAGACCTTCTACTGCTACAAACTGCGTTCCATGGTTCCGGACGCGGCAGTGCGTCTGCAGCGCCTTCTGGAAACAGACCCGGACGCTCGCCGCGAGTGGCAGGAAACGCAAAAGCTGACCCACGATCCGCGCATCACGCGCCTCGGCGGGTTCCTGCGTAAATCCTCCATCGATGAGCTGCCGCAGCTGTTCAACATTCTTCGTGGCGATATGTCGATTGTCGGCCCCCGCCCGATTGTCGAGAACGAAATCGTCAAATATGGCGAGTATTTCCAGACCTATTGCTCTGTTCGTCCAGGACTGACCGGACTGTGGCAGGTACGCGGTCGCAGCGATACGAGCTATGATGAGCGCGTAGCCCTGGACGTGGAATATGCCAACACTCGTAGTTTCATGACCGATATCAAGATCATGATGCTGACGATCCCGGCTGTCCTGAATTCCAAAGGCGCCCGCTAGTCGAACTCCAGACACTTTCAAAAGCAGCGAGCCAGACCTAACTGGCCCGCTTCTTTTTTGCCACATTGCCAAGAAGCCTAACTTGTCAGATCAGGAAGGACAAAAGTCCGGCAAATGGTCTGACAATTGCATTGTGACAGAGGAAACGTATACTCTTGCAGTGGCTCTCCAATGATAAATCTCTCGGTTCTTATAGCGTCTCATAACGGTGCGAATGTTCTTCCGAAAGTTCTGGAAGGCTACGTCCAATCGGCAAAGAATGAGACGAACTGGCAGCTGATCATTGTCGATAATTGCAGTGACGACAGTACTTCGAAACTTATCGAAAAATATCAGCCGCTTCTTCCAATTATTCATTTGCACGAGCCACGCCCGGGCAAGAACGTAGCCCTGAACACTGGCTTGCGACATGTCGCGGGTGATTTTGTTGTCATATCCGATGATGACGCAATTCCGGAACCTGGCTTTATCGATGCCTGGCGCACGGCCGCCGAGACGCAGTCGGATATCGACGTATTTGGCGGGACGATCCGACCGGAATTCGAAGTGCTTCCTCCCGAATGGATGCTCGAAGGTGAGCTTAAATTCGAAGAACTATATGCGCAGAGAAAAAATCTTGCCGCTGGCAGGATTGCACCCTCGGGGATCTTCGGCCCGAATATGGCCGTCCGTCGGCGGGTCTTTGCTGCCGGCATTCGCTTCAACGAAGATATTGGTCCGAACCATAATATCAAACAGTACAGCATGGGCAGCGAGACTGAGTTCTGCGAGCATGCGGCTGCATGCGGTTTTACGACCGGCTTCAATCCCCTTCCAGAAGTTCGTCACATTGTCCGCGCCCATCAGGTGTCGCCGGAGTTCTGGTCGGCCCGCGCCTATCGGCTGGGACGCGGTGTTGCCAAGCGCGAACAATTGCTTGGCAGAAATGCCCCCAAACATTTCGGTAAGGCCCGAAGGCTGGGCCGCGCCTATCTCGGAAACCTGAAACTGACCAATCTCAAACACACTACGCCTGCTTCGCACCCAGCGAGGAATTTCCTGGCAGAATGGGATTACAATTTTCAGAGAGGCTATATTTCAGAGCTGATGGCCCTGAACGCGAACCAGCCAAAACACGTTCATTCAAAGCTGCAACTCCTCAATCGGTTTGTATCAACCCTGAGGGCAAGCAAATTATTCTGACACCCTATGGTGTCTCTTCAAACACGAAAGATGAATCACATCTCTCATCACGAGAATGGGGTTCGGAATTACTCGTCTCCGCTATATAATGCTTAGAATCTGGGGGCTTGTAGTCATAAATTGGAAAGTTAGTTAGATGGCAGATATTGTGGTGGGGACGACCGAGGCAGAGACGCTCGCCCTGACTGGCGACTATGTCTATGAGACCCGCGCGGACGCCTCCGGTGGTGCAGACATCAAATCAACCGGAACCGGCACGGCCACTGGCACCTTCACCGGTGAGGACGGCACCTATCAGATTGCCGTCTCATTCTATAATGAAAACGATGGGGCCTCGCCCTTCACCGTTTACGTCAATGGTGTGGAAGTTGAGGCCTGGACCGGAACCGGCGGCTCCGGCGGATCCGGGGTGCTGCAGGATCACATCTTCGAACTCACCCTCAACACGGGCGATGTCATCGCCATTGAAGGCTCAAAGGATGCCGGCGAGTATGCCCGCATCGACAGCCTCACCGT
>NZ_AWFF01000054.1 GCF_000682755.1 Hyphomonas beringensis | reverse complement strand
GCTCAACCTTTGGTGCGCGCGGCTGAGACGCAGCTTGCGGTTCCAGCCTCAAGGCAAGCGCCATGAGAAGGATCAGACGCCGGACGATTGTCTCGATCTGTTTGAGCCGGCCATTGGCCCTGGCCCGCCGCGAGCGCGGCATGGTTTCCGGGTTGAGCTGGAGATTGTCCCGGCCCACCACCGTCACCACAGCCCGCCGCGCCAGCTCCAGCCCCCGCTCAAGAAAATCACCCATCTCACGCATACCCCAAAGTATGAACGCGCCCCTTTTCAGACGGATTAGGGGATGAAATTGCGCGTCTGGCGCCCTGCAGGGCAGAGACCTGAAACCATATTTATGCAAGTCATCTTTTCCGTCACATAATTGCAACAGCCAATAAAGACAGGCTTGACAAGATCACTATCCCAGACGAGATACTTGCTTAACAAAACTAACAAACATCTTCTGGGAGGAAGCTATTATGGCGCAATCGCGTTTCACCAAGGGCGTATTCTATTCCGCAGTGGCCACCGCCGCCATCGCCGTCGCCATGCCGAGCGCAGCCTGGGCCCAGGCAGACACGACCGCGAATGAGGGCGATCCGCTGATGCTGGACGAACTGGTCATCACGGCCAGGAAGCGCGAGGAAAGCCTGCAGGATGTTCCCATTGCCGTGACCGGCATTGGCGGCGACCAGCTGCGTGATGAGCAGATCACGGATCTTTCTGAAATCGCCCTGCAGGTGCCCAGCTTCACCTTCCAGTCCCAGAACAGCATGGAATCGGAAATGTTCATTCGGGGCGTCGGCTCTGTCCGCCTGAATGGCGCGACGGCTGACCCATCCATCGGCACGTTCCTGAACGAAATCTATGTCGGACGCCGCGGCTCTGCCACCCCGCCCATCTTTGACCTTTCCCGCGTTGAGGTTCTGCGCGGCCCGCAGGGCACGCTGTTCGGCAAGAACATTGTCGGCGGCGCCATCAATTTGATCACCGCAGCACCGCAGGACGAATTCGGCGCCGGTGGCTCTATCTCTCTGGGCAATTATTCCAGCGTGTTGGCCGAAGGTTATGTGACCGGACCGATCAGCGAGAAAGCCTCTGCGCGCCTGGCACTGTTCCGTGAAGCCCATGATGGCTATGCAGAGAATGTGGTCATTGGCCAGGAACTGGAAGACAAGGATTCCGTCGCTGGGCGTCTCTCCCTGAATTGGGATGCCTCAGAAAATGTGTTCGTTTCCATTATTGCAGACTACAGCAAGGATCGTGGGGGCGGCCCATCCCGCCATGCGGTGGACGACCCGACCCTGCCCGGCTTTGGCTTTATCACGCCGAACGTACCGTCTGATCCGCGCACCAACGTCTCCCCCTATGAGCAGTATGCTGACCGCGATACGGCGGGCCTCACTGGCCGCCTGGAATGGGATATCGGCGAGATGTCCCTCACCTATCTGGCCGCCTACCGCTATGGTTTGGGAGATGGCCGCTGGACGCAGGCCGGCGCAGGGTCCCCGCCCTCCATCACGGACAGCACGCTGACGCAGCACGAAATGTATCAGGGCGTGACGCAGGAGATTCGCCTGGCCTCATCCCAGGACAATCGCCTGCGCTGGATTGCCGGCCTCTATTATCTGGATGAAAATGTGAAGCGCGTGTCGCGCAACACGGCGACCTCCTTCCTGCCGGGCGGACCGGGCAGCACACGCGATACGCTGGATGGGGACAATATCTTCCTCGGCTATAGCGACACGGCCAGCTATGCGGCCTTTGGCGAGGTCGAATATGATCTGATGCCGAACCTGACCCTGGCCGTAGGCGGACGCTATACGACCGACAAGAAGGATCTGGATACGCGCGCCGTAATTCTGGACCTTGGCCAACCGGGCGACCTGTTCTCACCTGCCCCTCTGCAAGAAGCGTATGATGTCGTCGACAGCAAGGAATGGTCTGAGTTCACGCCGAAGATCGCGCTGAACTGGAAACCCACCGAGGACGCCCTGCTCTATGCGTCCTATGCAAGCGGCTACAAGGGCGGCGGCTGGCAAGGCGCGACGGCCAATGCCGTGGCCGCGGAAACACCGTATGATCCGGAATCCGCAGCGACGTATGAAGTTGGCCTGAAGGCCGAGTGGCTGAACAATCGCCTGCGGACCAACCTCGCGGCCTTCTACACAGACTTCTCCGACCTTCAGGTCGAGCTTCTGGATGATGAGAATCTGACCCTGGTTGTGGCCAACGCCGCCGACGCCTCCATCAAGGGCATAGAATATGAGGTGCGTGTTCTGCCGACCGAATGGCTGACCCTGTTTGCAGCAGGCTCATTCCTGGATACGGAGTACAAGGATTACATCGATCCTCTCCGCGGCCTGGACTATAGCGGCAACAAACTGCAGAGAACGCCGGACTACCAGTACACGCTCGGGGCGGATGTGAAGCATCGCCTGACTGACAATCTCGATTTTGTCGCGGCGCTGAACTATTCCTATCAGGACCAGTTCTTCTGGGGCCCTGCCAATACGAATGTGGAAGACGGCTATGGCCTGGTGAATGGTCGCATTGGTGTTGCCGCCGCAGATGGCAGCTGGACGCTGTCTCTCTGGGGCAAGAACATGAATGACGAGCTCTACCGCGTCAGCATCATTCCGTTTGTGGGCGATGAAGTGTCTGTCTTCGGTACGCCGCAAACCTATGGCGTGCGCCTGTCGGCCCGCTACTAAGCCAACGATATACAGCAAAGGGCGGCGCTGCTTGTTGCGGCGCCGCCCTTTTGTTTTCGTAGGCAAGGCTGACTAGGCCAGCGAGCCTAAAGCGCGCTTTGCAGGCCCGATGTCGGCAGATCCAGATGGCGCTTGATGCGCTGCACCAGGGCGTCCGGATTGAAAGGCTTGTTGATGAAATCAGCGGCGCCCAGGCTCATGGCTTCTGACACATCCGACTCTTCCCTGCGGGCCGTCAGCATAATGACGGGAATGGATTTCAGGTCAGGGTCTGACTTGAGTTGCTTGATCGTCCCCGTTCCATCCAGAACAGGCATCATGCTGTCGAGAACGATAAGGTCCGGCAGCTCCTTACGTGCAAGCTCAAGCCCCTGCTGACCATCGGGAGCTTCCAGGACGCTGTATTTTTCTGCAGACAGCTTGAACGTCAGCAGTGTTCGCAGCATCGCGTCGTCGTCCACAACCAGAATCTTTTGCTTCTGCATGTCGAAATCCTCTTTCTCCCTGTCTTTGTAGCGCGATATGGGAAATCTGAAATTAAGCCGATGTTTTGAATTTCATCGATTTTGTCAGAGCGCCGAAATAGGAAAGTCCGGATATGCCGGCATCATGCCGCCGCTTTTTCCGTGGTCTGCATGAAGTTCTTCACTTCGGAAATGAACTCTTCCGAGTACTGGCCCGTGCCGATCAGTTTCTTTGCAGCAGCCTCCAGCGCAAACGCCGCTTCGGACACGTCATCAAAGCCGAAACTGCCAGCCGCGCCTGCGATGGAATGGGCGATCCGGTAGACCTCCTGAAGGGTCTCTTCCTGGTCATCCTTTTCCATGATCTCCAGGAATTCCATCGCGACCCCTGACAGGTAGACCCTGTAGCGCTCGGCCAGCTCCGCATATGGGTCTTTCGCTGCTTCTTCAGGCGCGCTGGCGGGGCAGGCTGCGGAATGCTTCTTCATGGTCTTGCGAATGAACCCGTCCAGCTCCTCAAGATCCACAGGCTTGGCAAAATGAGCGCTCATGCCCGCTTCGAGATAGCGGCTCACATCCTCTGGCAGGACATTCGCTGACAAGGCGATGATCGGTGTGTCGCAAACAGGTTGGGGAAGTACACGGATCATCCGCGTGGCTGTCACCCCATCCATCTCCGGCATTTGAATATCCATGAGGACCAGGTCGAAGTCGCCTTCCTGGACAAGCAAATCGATGGCCTGTTCAGCGCAATTCGATGTCACAACCTCATGTCCGGCCTTGGTAAGGCCGAACTCAAGCAGCTCAAGGTTCATCTCGACATCATCGACCGCGAGTATCTTGAGAGCGGCGGTCTTGCCACCCGCTTCGGCGACATCGGTTTCCGTTTCCAGGCGGTCTCCCTCGACGAAAGGTAATGTCAGCCGCGCAGTTGTGCCGACGCCCAGCTCGCTTTCCAGAACGAGATCTCCGTCCAGCTGCCGTGCCAGAGAACGGCTGATGGAGAGGCCGAGACCTGTGCCGCCAAAGCGCCGCGTCGTGCTGTTGTCAGCCTGTTGGAAGCTCTCAAATACCTTTTCCAACTGCTTGGCCGCAATCCCCTCGCCGGTATCCGTCACCTCGATGACAAGAAGAGCATTCTCTTTGCGGGCCTTTACCTGGATACTGCCCTGACGGGTAAACTTGGCGGCATTCCCGACCAGATTGGTCAGAATCTGTTTCAGACGCACATCATCAGATTTGATACTGAGATCAGGCACATCATAGGAAATGGAGGCCGTTTTGTCTTCGCGACCAGCATCCACGATGCCGACAACTTCTCCAATCAGACTCTTCAGATTCACGCTGGTCTGATCCAGCACCAGCTTGCCCGCACTGATCTTGGAGAAATCCAGGATGTCGTTGACGATTTCGCGCAGCATGCGGCCAGCTGAAACGGTCTTGTCCAGATAGACCCGCTGCTGGTCATCCATGTCGGTCTGGGACAGCAATTGCGCAAAGCCGAGAATACCATTGAGCGGCGTCCTGATCTCATGGCTCATATGAGAGAGGAACTCCGTTTTCGCATGGCCAGCTTTCTCTGCCTCGATACGGGCTTCAGCAAGCGCTTTTTCGCGCTCCTTCCGGTCCGTCACATCCCGAAATGTGGAAATCACCGCCTCTGGCGTGCCGTCAGGCCCATTGATGACCCGAGGACTGCCCTCCAGCCAGATGATCTGGCCCTCAGCGTTTCTGACCCGCACCTCACGACGGGCCGTTAGTTCCTGCCGCCCTTTCTCGAACAGTTCGGTCGTAATGTCTTCCGCATAATCACGATCTTCCTGAATGGCAAAATCGACCGTCCTCATCCCTATGGCTTGTTCGGGCGTGATGCCCAGAACTTTGCAGGAGGGCGAAGCGTAGGTGATGACGCCGTCCAGACCAAACCGCACGATAATGTCTGTCGAATGGTCTGCCAGAACCCTGTACTGCGCTTCGCTTTCGCTCAAGGCCTGCAGCAGTTTCTGCTCGTCCGTGACATCCCGGAACACGCCAATGACACGGACAACCTCACCGTTTTCATCCGTAATACAGTCAGCGATCGAATGCACCTGGCGCAGCGCGCCGTCGGACCTGCGCTTGAGCGTGGCATGAAACTCCCAGCCCTCGGCATTCTCGATCCCGTTCGCGACCATGCTTGATACCATCTCGCGATCTTCAGGAATATAAAAGCTGACCGCATCATCATAAGCAGGATTGAAGTTCTCATCGGTCACGCCGTGAATTGCATAGACCTCCGGAGACCATGAGACTTGCTGTGTTTTGGCATCAAGGGCCCAGTGACCCAGGCCCGCCATACGTTCGGCAAGCTGCGCCTTGGAGATCATCTCTTTCTGCTGAATGTTTTTCGCGCGCAATCTCTCGCGCGAGCGCTCCATCTGAAGGAAGATACGCCGACGGTCAGCCGCGGCGGCACCGACAGAAAGGGCAAGAACCGAATTGGCAGCCAGGAACACCTGAAGGGTAAGAACCCGGGTAGCCAGGTCCGCACTCATCAACCCAATCGGGCCGCTGTCCGCGAAGGTGAACGGGATGGATATTGCCGTAACAGCCAACAGCCCCCCGGCCGCCCCTTTGACACCGCCGCTGAAGCTGAGCAGCACCAGAGCTGGCGGGACGAGAAAGAGAAAAGGATATTTTGTCTGGGCAAAGACAAATAATGTTATGCCACACACAATCGCATACTCGATGAATGTTTGCAGGCGCGAGGTGCCCGTAATGTGTTTCACTGACGGGTCAGTCAGTGACCAGAGGACAGGCACAACCAGCATGATGCCCAGAAAGTCGGCCGCGAACCACATGGCGGCTGTGCCGAAAGAAATCACATGCGAAGACGTATAAAGCCCTATGGTTGCAAGCGCTGTCGAGGCGATGCACGCCACCAGAGCGGCAACGACAAGTGTGACAATCCCCATCAGGCTGATCAGCTTGATCCGCTTCCGATATTTCATGGCGGCGGAGACGATCAAGACTTCCAGCGTATTGGCGGCAGACAGGTATATCGCCCGCAGAAAATCATCCCCAATGACAGTGTTGGCCGCCACGAGGCCCACCGTCATGGCGAGCAACAAACGCGGCCATTGCACACGATGGTGCCGCAGGACAAGCACAATCAGAACGGCATTCACCGGCCAGATCGCAGCGATCCGTCCATCTCCGTTTGTGTAACGAATGGCTGTATAGGCCAGTAAGAACACCATGCTGGCGACACACAGACATTTCAGCACGGAGTATACCGGCCTCGGCAATACCGCCGCAGCCTGGCCAAACCGAGAAAACATTCCCTGAGATGCAAACATGCTATTTCCACTCATCTGTTGGCCGAATGCTCACACTATTGAAGTAAATTATCCTTAAAAATCCGACCATCAAATTGATCGGGGCACACCCCCAAAACACCTGAAAATACAGAGGGTTTTGACGTTTCATGCCCTGCCTGGCTGAGCGAACGTGCATTTTCCACTACAGTTCAAGCACAGTACTTTCACATGTAATGGAAATTACTTTATCGCCCCTCTATTGAGGCATGAAAGACAAGTCTTTCACATACCAAATATACCCGAAAATATTTCGCGGGTTATTCATTTTTTGTTCAACCTATAGGCATACGAATTTAGTCTAGGCGACATGCGGGAACCGTATGAAACGGGCTAGATAGTTTAGCTGGAGCTTGTCATGCTCTCCGATCTGATCACATCCGAACTTACAATGCTGCGCCTCTATGCGCACAGCGTCATCGGCGACCACGAGGTCGGCGATGAGATGGTTTGTGACCTGGTCCAAGCGCTTACTCATCAAATGACGACAGACCCTGACTTCTCCTTGAGCAAAGTAGGTCTCTATATCGCTCTGGACAGACACATTCTGCCCAAAGCGGAGGCAAAGCCTGCCAAGCTTCAATTCAGCGGCCCCCTTCAGAAAATGTCCCGCGAAGAGCGCCGGGCCAGCCTGCTGCACTTCTCCGGCGGCTTCAGCCTGGAAGAAACGGCCTCTATCATGGGCTGTGATGGTCGTACCGTTTATAGCCTGATCGAGTCTGCGACAGCGGCCTCCCTCCTACCCGTCAGAACCGGTGTTCTGATCCTGGAGGATGAACCACATGTTGCTGCGTTGCTGGGACTGCTTGTCGAACAGTCGGGCCATTGGGTTGCCGGCACTGCTCACACGCACAGCGAAGCGGTGAACGTTGCCATGCAGACAGAATTTGGCCTGATCATCTCGGATATGAAACTGGCGGACGGCTCACTCGGCACCCGGGCAGTCGAAGAAATACTGCTCCGCAAAAAACAAGCTATACCGGTTGTGTACATCACGGCCCATCCGGCATTGGTGCAAGAGGCTATCTCAGATGAAGCCCCGTTCCTGATCAGGAAGCCATTCGACATCTGGAACGTGCGAAACGCCGTCAACAGAGCCGCACTGTCAGCTCTGGCGGCCTAGGCCTCCGGGCGTGATAGCAGCCCCCATATATCCTCAAACTCGGATTCATTGGACAACGCCGCAACAAGTCCGTTACGGCTCCGTCTGACGCCTGTCAGATGCTCGTAGCCTTCCGTTTGAAAGGTCATCATGGGGCGCACCAAACTCTGGATTTTCTCACGCCCGTCTCTGCATTGCAGCAGGTCTCTCTGATCGACTGCGCATTTCACGGTTTCAAGGGCGGCAAGCAAACCCTCCAGGCGATGTGAGCGTCCTGGAGCATTCCTGATACGGATCGCCTGTGTTTTACGGCTTGCTGGCTTAACCCCCATCAGCCTGTCTGCGTTCCCTCCCTCGACCCAGACCGTCAGATCGTCAGTCGGGTATTTCCAGGATATCTTCTGCTTTTTCGCCTCCGCAGCGAGAGATGATGTCGCGTCTGTCACAGAAACCGAAGAAACGGCTGCGCGAGCAACTTCTTTCCGGTTCGGTCTTTCAGGCGCTTGGGCATCTTTGAGGCTCGCAACCTTGCGCGCCTGCGGCGTGTCTTCGTCACGGGGATGGCCGGAGCCTGCCTTTTCAAGAGCCCGTCTTATCTGCGACATCTGATACTCATCAGCCGTCTGATGAGGTGGGTCTTCAAGTTTCAGGTTCACAGCCGTATTTTCGAAGCGAACCGCAGGGGTCTTCTGCTGCGCGACAACATCTGGAACCTGTGCACGCTCCGGCTCTGCCTGCGCTGTTTTTGGCGGCAACACACAGACAATATCACCCAGGCGCAGATAATTCCTGCCTTCGGTTTCCGAGACAAGCTTGACCGCATTCGGGCATTCCGTGCCGTCTTGCGTCCTTACCTGAAGATACTCATTCAGGTTTCCGGAGATTGAGAAATATCCCTGCTCGTTCGTGACGGCCAGATCTGCGTCGCTCCGGACAATGGCGTTGGCAATCGGATTGCCTGCCTCATCCAGCAGGCGCCCGATCGCTGACACGACATAAGTCGCCTCCCACGTCATCCGCACGACATTGCCCGGATAGAGCGGCACTTTCCTGGGGCTGAGATCGATATCGAAAGGCGGGGCATCCTCCGGCACAAGCCCAACTGTCGCGCTCGCCAGTGATGGCACCAGGATAGAAGCGCTCTCGCCAACTTTCAGCGTCGTGCCGGCCTGATTGCCAACAGTCACCCTGAAGCGGCCGTCTGACTTATGATCCGCCACGCGATCTTCGGGCACTTCGACCAGAACGGCCGCATCCCCAAAGCCCAGCATACCGAACTGGACCTTGGATCCCTCAACCAGAAATCCTGTCTGCAGGTTGGAAGCGAGGAAGACGTCCGCCTCATCATTATCCCGTGAGCTTGAAACACCCGCGATGATGTCTGCTTCGCCGCGCCGGGAGGCAGCAGAGCCCCCAAAGGTCAGTCTGCTTTCCCCGTTCGATGTACCGGCCTCTGCATTGGTCGTGACAGCCGCGCCCCGGAACTGTCCCGACCGGGTATAGCCGAGCAGCGCGAGCGGGTCCGCACGTGTGTCGCGATCAAAATCATCATCATACTGGCTGTAATCGAACCCTGCGGCGCCATTGAGGCTGGAATTGCGCCCGAGAGATCGTCTGAATGTAAAACGGATACCAACCCGCGTCTCCTGGGACGAGGATACGGCATCAAAGGTCATGATGCCTTGACCGAAACGTCTGGTACGGAAAGGCCGGGTATAATTCAGACCGAAGGTTTCACGCTTGGCGGCCAGGTCGCTTTCCGAATAGCCCGCCCGCAGCCCCAGCGAGCCGCCAAAGGCCGGAGTCGCAAGGCTGCCAAAGACCGATGTCTCAGACTGGAAGAACGGACGATAGATTTCCGGATCATAAAGCTGGCCGGCCTCAATCAGGTTTGCCTCAGTCTTGCGGGCGCTGAGGGACGTCGTGATATCGCCAATCTGGAAATTCAAATTCGTGTAGGCCGAATATTGATCTTCGGGCCCAATGGCTATGGCAGCGGTTCCCCTCAATTCCCCCTTGTAGAATTGGAGCTCCGCCTCAGGATACAGATCTCCGTCCACCGCCGTCACGCCAAGACGCGCTGCGCTTGACCGGGTCAGCCGGCGGGAGGCTGAAACGCTGACCAGGCTTTCTCCCGTACTTTCGGGAAGGAAACTCGTTTCTTGTGTCTGGGCCGCATAGAAGCTGGTGCCTTCCGTGGCACGTACGCCGACTTTGACAGAGAAGTTCGTTTCACCCGGCGGCGGAAGGTCCGGTGTCTTGGAGAAGGTCCGCGTCTCATCCAGAATGATGCCGGAAGAATCGCGCGCCACAATACGCACCGGATAACTACCGATCGGCAGGCCGTTTGTGTCCAGTACCTGCAGACCGGCCGCATACTGTCTGGCGGAAACGAGCGTACCGTTCCTGTAGATCTCTACCCGGCTGGCTGTTGGCAAGACGATGTCCAGAACGGTTCCGCTGGCATTATCCTGCGATCCGTCACGCCGGTCGAACGATGAGAGTTCCGCGCCGTAGAAGGTCGCGCTGGAGAGGTTGGCAGATCCCTCATCCCGAATCAGACCGCCGGCAACTCTCATATTCTTGAAATAGTGCTGCCCGTACGCTTCCTGCCAGCGCAGGCCGCGCGAGTCGTCTGCGTTGATCCGCGAAACCACAGACGTTTTTCCAACACTGGCATATGTATCCAGCGCGACGCCGAAGCGGGTGGTCTCTTCAGATTGCGAAGACGCAGATATGCTGCCCGCGATGTTCTGGATGAGAGATGGCCGCGAAACCGGATCGCCGAGCAGCAGATCGCGCGATGGTATCGAGACAAGATACTCCCGCCCCAGGAAAAGGGAAACACGGAAGCGCTCCGGATCGACCACAACGCCGGACTCGCCAGGCCGCAGTGTTCCGCATCCGGTCTGGTCCCCAGGCAAGCAGCGCAGAGATTCATTTGCATCCAGGCGCGTAGACAGAAAGTCTTCGACTTCAGCCGGATTGATATCCGGCAGCTGAAGCGCGAGTTCGGCAGGATTGCTGAAGGTAAACAGGCCGTCTTCCAGCGTGCCTTCGAAAAGGCCTATGCGTTCATCACGGTAAAAAACGTCAAAATATGTCTGGATAGGACCATCAAGATCCTCAAACCCTTCAGGAGGTCCGACCTCCAGCTTTACGGGACTGGCCTCAATATTTTCTTGCTGTCCTGAGAGCAGGACAAGGGGCTGGTCTGTATCGCTAAATGACTGCGCGATTTTCCCGGCTGTCGTTGCTGGCGTAGCATCCTGTCCATTGATGGCTGCTGATATGGTCCCCGCATGCGCAAGCGGTGTGCGCGCAAGCAGAAGCGGGACCCCCGTCAGGAACGTGGTCCAGCGTATCTGACGCAGCCAATTGCCAGATCGAGACTGACAGGCGGACTTTCTGATAATTCGCCTCCCCCGGCACACACTCTACACTTCGCGTCATCTCAATTCGGAGAGACAGACACATTCAGCTGATCTGCATATCTGCCCGTCACAGCGCTCAACGCATCCTGCTGCAATAAGCGGACCGTAAGGAGGCCAACATTATCCCGGCCCCTGCAGGTACCCCCCCGCGACTGGAGCCCCTTTACAGAGAAGGTTGGCGTACTTTTCGAGATAACCCCCGTCTCGGTTCGACCATTCAGCTCAACCGTCACCTCATATGGAATGACTGCCTGTCCATTGAGGCCACCGGTCGTGGACGAAACAATCAGCTCGAACTGGCGGGTAGAACTCTCAACACAGAAGCGGTGCCGCGCCGTAACGTCTCCACGCCCACGCCAGACAAGGTCTGAGGTATTATCAGGAAGGAATTTGATAGTCGTGGCAGGCGCCCTGGCCTGTGCTGTGCCCGAACCTGCCAATAGCAGGGCGCTCATAAAAGCGATCAAACTGGACCTCAGCATCATTCTACCATCCTGGTGACAGACTGCAGGCGCCTTTTTCAAGGCACCCGCAATCCATCGATAAATCAGGTTGCGCTAGCAACCAGAGTGATTGCACCTGCATAGGTGCCAGCGTTCGCGCCAAGGACATTGTCCTTGCTGAACGTGACCTGCAGGCGTGTATTATCGCCCGTATCGGAGCAATCGCCCGTGTCAGGACGGTCGCCATTCCACTGAGCAGACGAGAAGCCGGACCAGTTGTCGCCGGGGCCAACAACACGATCGAGGCTGCCGTCATACACTTTCATTGTGAAAGCAAGAATCGAACCATCGCCGGAATTCGTCACAGCCCAGGCGTTGGAACCGAATGCCGGTGCCGGTGTGCCCGTTGCAGAGATCGAGAAGCTGCCTGCGTTGGATACGTTTGAATACACGCAGAACATCTGGTTCTTGTAGGTGTTCGGACCGGACTGATTGAAGAAGGCTTCATTCAGGTCAAAGTTGACATCATCCAGGCCCGAAACGCGCACAACAGGTGCCACTTCTGCGGTAATGTTGACGGTGTCTGTGGAGGTGGTGCCGAAGGTGCTGTCTTGCGCCATCGCGCCAGACGCCAGCAGAGCGGCTGCCCCGGCCCCCATCAAAATCTTACTGATCATATATTTCTCCATAATAGCTATGAGGAACTATTCTGAGCCCCCCGCGCGATAAAGGCATTAACCGCCCATTAACCGCAAGGGGGATGGAGACTATTTCCAGACTTTAGATGGCTTTTTCCTCACTATGGGAAATAGGTCACATCAAAAATACAATAAAATCAAGAAACTCTCCTAACAGGGGAAGTCTCTATTCTGAATACACGCATAGGGAGTATTCAAGGCCAGGCCTTGGCTGTCTGAAAGTCAGTACACGACTTCGTTGGGGGCAACATATGTCCTGTCACGCGAAATGAAACGCACCACAGCGTCAGGTTGAGGCAAGTCAAACTCCGCTTTTGCACCCGCATAGAGCCTTGTGTCCGGCAGCGTCACACAATCCCAATCCTGGCCTTCAGGCGGGCAGGCCGTTCCGTCAATCAGAAGCGTATTCGTGTTACCTGTATTACTCAGGACGATTTTTTCGCCTGTCCGTTGAGCGTGAACGTCAGCTTTCCCCTGTGGAGGTCTGACAATGACCAAAAGATCGTACGCCATCAGAACAACGAGATTGGCATTCCGGTCTTCCTCGGCACCCTCCTCCGCAGAAATTGTCCCGATTTTAGGCGTCACGCGGATACGGTACACACGATCACGCACCGGTTCGTCATTGATGGAGACGATCCGAAGGGCTCGGAATTCGCCTGGTTCGAGAATTAGCCTATTAGGCGAAATCAGGAGGCCGAGGTCTTCCGGATTCTGATGTTCGATTCGCGCTTCATCCGGCATTCCGGGATTCATAATCTCGGCTGGCTCGACGGAAATGTAATAGCGCCGATCGCTCTCGTTCCGAAGCAGGACATCTTCCCGCCCGCTCGAATTGCTGTCAAAATCGATCCACAGCTTGTCCACGGTCAGCTGCGCCGAAGCTTGCTGGCTAACTACAGCGACAGCCAGACAAAGGGCTATTGCACGTATAAAAGTGGAAAATCTGACTACGCAGTTGGACATGGCGGAAGCCAGGCTTCCATTCCAGAGACAATAACCCACGACATAACGCCTCAATATCTAATTGAGGATGTCGCTATCAAAATCTCTCGGCACCTACAAGGCAAGAGAACTCCCTGCCCTGATGAGCCTGCCTAGATTGTAGAGAAAAGCAGCTGAGTCTTGTCTGTCATGTTGTGTGTATCTGAACCGGGCAGATCAAAGACGTAATGCTTAAGGGCCCCGTCGCTATCAGCGACCTGTCCCTGCAGACGCGTCATCTGTCCCGCATTGCCAAACTCGACATGAACACGGCTGAGAGCACCGGCAAATACAGCCAGTTGGCCTGTCGTATCGACAGCTTCAGCGGAGGAAGGTGTAACCCCGACCATGAACCCGCGGTCTTGCGACATTGCCGTCCAGACACCACTGGCCCCGGCTTCCTGAGCCTCCAGAGCCTCTGCAAGTGGGGGAACGACAATACGTACCGTCGCAGTCGCATCTGAGCCCGGTTGAGCAAAACACGTTCCTGCCAGCAAGGCGGCAACGGCTGAAACACCCAGGATCTGTAATTGCGTCTGCACATACGCCTCCTTCGTTTCATGAAGACGTACAGACGGAATGCTAAGATTGCGTGAAATACGAACCGTAAAATGAACGGTCGAAAGGACAGGAGAAAAAACCTGGTGAGTGTTGCCAGAACAAGGGCAGCACTCACCAAGCGTGTTATTACTCGCCTGCTGTCCTGGACAGGAAATTAATCACGGCATGAGCCGACAGGCGGCCAATGCTTTCGATCTCTGCTGGCGGGGCATCATCTCCCAGCTCGACCGTCAGCCCTGCTACGTCGAGTGTCTGCAAGGCCCAGTTCTTCGATGTGCCGGCCTCGGCATTATGTCCGGCAATCCACTCAGGAGCCGGCTCAATGCCAGCATCAAAGGCATTTTTCAGCGCCTGCGGAAAGCTCATGTCGGCATAGGCCTCTTCGAAGGGAGGCGTATAGACCAGCGTCTTCTGGGTGGAGTGGAAGTCCAGAAACGCCACGACATCGCGGCCTTCAGCCTCTTGCGAGAGATAGCGCGTGACTGCCTTGATCGCCGGTTGCGACTGGTTCAGCCAGTCCCGGTTCAGATCCAGACCGCCATTATTATGACGCCAGTTCCCACGCGCGCGGCCATCCGGATTGACCAGGGGCAAAAGTACAAAGCGTGTGTCAGCCAGTGTCTCAGCCGGGACCTCTGCCATAAGTGTTTCGGCAAACACCTCAAACGCGGCAACGCCGGACTGTTCAGGCGGGTGCTGTCCGGTCAGTGCAATGACGATACGGCTGGCCGTATCAGGGCCGATGGTCAGGGCCTCCAGCGGACGCCCGTCCAGGCTCTCGCCATAGGTGACGCGCTGCATGCCGTAGCGCTCTACGAGCGCGCGGCTCCAGACACTCATGTCTGCCGGCGTGATCAGCGGGCGGCCAGCGACCAGAAGGGAATCCGGTCCACCGGGCAGCGTGACGGTTGCAATATGCCCGTCATCCCCGACGGTGACGGCATCTTCGCCCAGCTTCTGCCAGGACGCGCCATTGTCCCGACTGATCCAGGGGAAATACCGATGCCAGTAACCAGCATAATCAAGCCGCAGCTTTACCGGATCACTCGAGTGGATATCCGCCTCAAACGCGTACCATGGGCTCGGATTGATCGGGCCCGCAATCGATGCCTCTGGCCAGACGGTCAGCACCGGCCCATCCGTGGAGATGGCGCATCCATGATGCCCGGCACCGTCAAATTCGGCCGAAATTGTTACGGCGTCCGTTTCGCAAAGAACATCGGACGTCGTTACGGCAGACATATCCGCCGTATGTGCGCACGCCGCCAGGACGAGCGCGGATGCTGCGAGGCCGAAGCCCCGCAACATCCCACGACCACTCTTCTGCATTAGAAGGTCTTCCTTGCACTCACATAAACGAAGCGTCCACGTGGGGAGTGAAGACCGCCCATATAACCGAAGGACTCGTCCGCAAGCGGCGGCTCTTCGTCGAACAGGTTACGGGCTCCGACGCGCATTTGCAGCGGCTTATCGGTGTCATATCCGAAGGTGTACTGAACATAGGCGTTGTGGCGAATGGCGGAGTCGACAACCCAGAAGTCGCCAGTGTCGTCATTCGTCGCGCTGGTGTCGAGTACATCATCGATGTAGCTCGTGTACCAGCCAGCACCCCAGGCATCCATGCGCCAGGTTGCAGATGCGCTCCAGCGCCATTCCGGACGGCCGTCCTGACGGATCAGGTCGCCCACACCTGCGAGTGCAGCAACATCGCTGATCTCACCGGCTTCCTGTGCTGCCTGGATTTCGGCCTCACGCGGCGCGAGATCCTGGTAGAATTTGCGCAGCTGAGCGACGTTCACCTTGAGGCCGAAATCACCCCATTTGGCAGTGTCGAGGTCGTAGTAGACGCCGATGTCCAGACCTTCCACATCCCGTGGCAGCAGGTTCAGGTAATTGTCATCGACATAGAGAACCTCACCCGCCGGATCGAGACCCGTGCCTGCATAGGCAGCAATGTCTTCTTCCGTCGGATCGGCACGTACAACGGCCGGGTTAGAGCTGCCACGTGTGCGCAGAAGATAATCGAGGATCAGGTGATTTTCATCACCAAAGATACCGACGACATCTTCCTGTTCGATGGACCAGTAATCCACGGTCAGCTGAAGCGTGCCCATCTCTTCCGGCAGGAAGGTCGCGTCATAGACGAGGCCTGCAGAGAAGCTTTCGGACTCTTCCGGGCCGAGCTCCGTAGAGCCCTGACGCTGGCTGACCACAGCCTGGGCCTGGTCACAGTCAGAGAAGCTGGCGATGCGGCCTGCGCGTAGGTCTGCTTCACACTGAATATAGTCCGTGCGCGTATTGGTACGCTCGAGACTACGGTCAAATTGCTGCTGCAGGTTCGGTGCCTTGAAGCCTTGCGACCAGGCCGTACGGAACAGCAGGAAGTCGGACGGGCGCCAGGCCAGGGCGACTTTCGGCTTCGTAACGCTGCCGAAGAGATCATAATCCTCGTAACGCACAGCCAGCTGCATATTGACCGATTGCGCCAGCGGAATGTTCATTTCCGGCGAAATGATCGGAACGGCCAGTTCGGCGAAGGCCGAGAACACGTCGCGATCACCATCGGAGTCCAACGTTGGGCTGGAGCCCATCACGTCGCTGGTGGCCTCACCCGTCAGCGGAGAGATGAACTGGATCGTGCCATCAAGGCGCGGATCGCGGTCGTCTTCATACTCCTCGTGACGTGCTTCGATACCAATCGCTGCGCCAACCGGGCCGGCTGGCATCTGGAACAGGTCAGGACGGGAGAGTTTGAAGTCCCACATTGCAAGGCTGGTGGTGGACTTGCGGTAGACCGGCACCATGAAGTCTTTCATGGTCTGAGCATCGCTAGGCGTGCCGTCGCCCTCATCAGACAGTGGCAGGCCGCCACCGTTGAACGGGTTGTAAGCATCCGGCGTTGTCAGGCTGAGCGCTTCGAGGAACAGCGTATTGGAAACACGGGACGTCGTGTCGTTCGTTTCCGCTTCGGAATAGACGACCGCAGTTTCCCAATCGAAGCCTTTGAAGTCACCTCTCAGGCCACCGAGCAGGCGCCAATTGGTGTTCTCCACTTCGATCTTGCGAGGGCCAGCATCGACAAGGCGGTACCGACGGAGTTCAACATCCAGACCTTCAGCTGGCGTACCAATGCCTTCAATGCGGTTCGGAGACCCGACCGGGCCGAACGGGTTGTAGTAATTGTCCGCAGGAATGAGCGTACGGTCGGCCGTCAGGTTTGCGGAACCTGCGCGTTCAGCATTGGATGTCGCCTTATAGAGGCCCGCTTCCGAGAAGAAGCGTATGCCATTCTCGAAATCATGATTGAACGTGCTGAAAAGGTTCAGACGCTCAACACCATTATTGATCGTACGCGCGGAGTTCGTGTTGTAGCGCTGCGGAATGGAGCCGGAGGAGTTGCTGTCGTCCAGGCAGATTCCGTCGCCGAGGGATACACGGCAGCCCGCTTCGGTGTCCGGCTGAATGTGCACACCACCGGAGCTGTTTGAGACGCCCGCGAGATTGTAAGGTCTGCCGGTTTCAGGGTCACGCAGAGTGAATGCGCCCCATGGCGTGTTCGTAGACGTATTGCGGAAATCCGTGTCACCAGCCCAGCTCTCAGGCAGGCGATCACGCAGGTCTGCATTCGCAGAGAAATCACGCTCTGACGCGAAGACCGGGTCACGGTCGGTATAGGCCGCGAACAGGGAAATATTGGAACGGCCATTGTTGAAGTTCTTGCCAGCCTGGAGGTTCAGGTTGAACTCATCGGCATCAACGTCAAACTCATTACCATAACGGCCACTGACGATCAGACCGTCAAAATCATCCTTGAGCACCGTATTGACGACGCCCGCCACAGCATCAGAGCCGTAGAGCGCGGAAGCGCCATCGAGAAGGACTTCAACACGGCTGATCCCGGTCACCGGGATGGCATTCGCGTTCACTGTCGTAACCGGCACGAGGTTTTCGGACTGGGTGCCTGGGTGGTTCACCATGCGGCGGCCATTGAGCAGGACCAGCGTGTTGCCCGTTCCAATCGCACGGAGGTTGATGGACGCAACATCGCCGCGGGCGGAGTTCACTCCACCAGAGACGTTTCCGGTGCTGTTGAAGCCGACATCGCCGAATTGCGGGATGGAGCGAAAGACATCATCACCGTCGACGGCAGCGATGGCAGCAAGCTGATCATCCCCAACGACCGTAACTGGCAGCTCGCCATCGACTTGAGCGCCACGGATCTGACTACCGACAACAACGACGCTTTCGAGGCGCGCTTCTTCATCTTCTTCCTGAGGAGCGGCAACCGCAACGGGGGCTTCAGACTGTTGAACTTGGCGGGTGGCCGGAGCGGACTGTTGGCGCACCGGCGTAGGCTCGGCCTGGGCGTAGACCAGGATTGCTCCGGACTCGTCAGAACGCATTTGCAGACTGGACCCATTCAGAAGGCGATCCAGCGCTTCCGCATCGGAAAGCTGACCTTCGACACTGGCGACAGAAATGTTCTGAACCTGATCTGAGCGATAGATCAGATCACGCCCGGACTGTGCAATGAAGGCATCCAGCGCATCGCTGAGAGGCCCTGCCGGCAGATCAAAAGATTGAACAGAAGCAGGCTGCGCTTGCGCAAATGCAGGCGAAGCCGTCAGCGCGACGATCGCCGCGCCGGTCAGTAGTCTAGCAGACCAATTTCTCATGTATTTCTCCCCAGAAACGGTGGGCTGGCGGAAAAGGTCCACCTGCCTTCAATCGGGTGAGACGAGTGGTAAAAAGTTTTCCCTCAACTTTTTTTAAAAAATACATGAAATATTTCAGCGTGGCTGTAATTTCTGACACATTCACTCGCTGGAAAGCTCGATCCGTCCCGGCGCGTGACTAACATCCAGCCCAAGGCCATCATTGGCCAGGCGGGCAAAAGCCTCAACATTATCAAGGCGGAAGGTGCCACCGATCTCAATGTCGCCCGTCGCCTCGTCGGTGACAACCAGCTGGATCGTATTGTAGCGGTTGAACTCCGCCGCGACATCACGCAACGGCGTATCATCAAACCTCAACCGCCCCTCACGCCACAGCAGACGCTGGTCCACCGCCGCAACATCAGACGTTTCGACGATGACGCCATTGGCACTCGCATAGCCAATCATCCCCGGCGTGAGGATGCTTTCGGACGTGTCCGCATGGGCGGCGCTTCCGACCCAGACTGTACCCTCGCTGACGGCGACTTCGACAACGCCCTGACGGCGCTCAATACCGAAAGAGGTGCCAAGTACCCTGACCTGCCCTTCACCGGCATCAATAAGGAAAGGCCGCTCTGGTGCCTTTGCGACATCAAAGAAGACCTCGCCCTCAATCAGCGCGACTTGTCTTTCGTCCTTGCTGAAGAGGACGTCCACACTTGTGTCTGTGTTCAGGGTAAGAACCGAGCCGTCTTCCAGCGTCAGCGTTTTCATCTCTCCGCGAGCCGTCTGATAATGAAGCGGCGCAGGCTGACCGGACGCGCCTTCAAACAGACCAAGCGGAATAACAACAAGGATTGCCATTGCTATGCAGGCTGCAGCCGCGAGCATCTGGACGACCGGGCGCTGAAGAATGGATCGCCGGGGAATGGCGTCATGAGTTTTCAGTGCCGCGAGGCGCTCTGCGCGGGACCAGGCGGTCGCCGCCCGCAGGAATGCCACGCGGTGCCCCATCTCGGCATTTACCCAAACGTCGAAATCGTGCCGCGCGTCACACAAGGCATCCACATCGACAGGGCCGCTCAGCAAGCCTTCACGGTCAAGCCGCGCCAGCCAGTCTGCGGCCGCCTGCTCAGCATCGTCAGCTGAAAGGAGAGCATAATCAGCGTTCACGCTCGCCCTCCATGTCATTTGCCGGTGAAATCACGGCTCCACGGTGCACGCCAAGTTTGGCCAGAGCATCCGCCAGCAGGCGCACACCTTTACTTACATGGCGCTCAACCGTCGGCTCAGAGACCCCGAGCGCATGCGCGGTTTCACGCTGCGACATGCCCTGCACACGGCGCATCTGGACGATGTCTCGGGTGCGCCGGGGCAAGGTTTCAAGGGCCGTTCGAAGCATACTCAGTTCCTGTCGGGCCGATACTGTCTCAAATGGACCAGCCTCTTCAGAGGAGACGTCCCAGCTTTCAAAATCCATCACGGTTTCGATAGAAACCACACGTTTACGACGAACCAGGTCAATAATCAGGTTACGGGCCGTTGAATACATCAGGGCACGCGTATTATGCGGCAGGCCATTCGCCGCCGACTTGTAGAGGCGGCTGTAAACCTCTTGGCGCAGATCGCGGACTTCGGATGCGTCAGACCAGTGGCGAGCCAGGAATCGCTCCAGCTCCGCCTCCAGCGGCAACACCGTGTCCATGAACCATTGGTCGACATTCTTCGACATGCTGGTGCGATAATCTGTATTTTGCAGGCAGGAAAGAGGCTGGCGTCAATTTCTTCGCTGGCTGATGCCCCTATGAGCGAAAGGGCGGCGGTGATCACCCGCCTGCCCATGCCGTGTGCCGACAACTTGACGGCGAAGCCAGTCCTGAACCAAATGCGCCAACCTTGAAAGGCCACATCAAATCAGGGGAGGGCATGCCTGCCCTCCAGAAGCCTGAAGCGTACAGACAGGAGTGAACATGAAACTCACACATGCTTCCGCCGCAATTCTGCTGGCCGCGAGCCTGGCCAGCTGCGCCGCGCCCAATCGCGCCGAGGAAGACGCCAGCAGCGATGCCACCCTCGCGCAAACAGAAACAGGCAAGGTGAAGGGCGTCCAGCAGGAAGGCGTCATTGCGTTCAAGGGCATCCCTTATGCCGCGCCGCCTATTGGTGATCTACGATGGCGCGCGCCGCAGCCCGCCAAAAGCTGGGACGGGACACTGGAGGCGACGGCCTTCGGGCATGACTGCATGCAAATTCCATTCGCAGCAGACGAAGCGCCTCTGACAACGACACCCGCAGAAGACTGCCTCTATGTGAATGTCTGGAAACCCGCCGACGCCAAAGAGGGCGACAAGCTGCCAGTCCTGTTCTGGATCTATGGCGGCGGATGGGTCAATGGCGGATCATCGCCCAGCGTATATGACGGCGCCCCCCTTGCCGAAGAGGGGCTGGTTGTCGTCAGCTTCAACTATCGCCTCGGACGCTTTGGCTTCTTTGCCCACCCTGCCCTGACGGCGGCAAATGAGGATAATGGTCTGCTGGGCAATTACGGCTACCTGGACCAAATTGCTGCCCTGGAATGGGTGAACGAGAACATCGCCGCCTTTGGGGGCGATCCCGAAAAAATCACGATCATGGGCGAATCCGCCGGGGGCAGCGCCGTGCTGAACCTGATGACGACGCCCTTGGCAGACGGCCTCTTCGAGGGCGCCATTGCGATGTCCGCTCCGGCTAGAATGGACGCGATGCAAAAGCCGGTTACCTCAGATGATCGTCCGGACGGGGAAGATGATGGCGTCGGCTTTGCCAAATGGGCCGGCATCACAGGCGATGGCCGAGACGCGCTGAAACAGTTGCGGGCTCTGCCAGCCGACACGATTGTGGCGGGCACTGGAATGGCTTCGAAACCGGTCGCGCCAGCCTCTGGTCCCATGATCGACGGAACGATCATTACGGGCCCGTCAAATGCCTTTGAAGCTGGCCGTGAGGAAATGGTGCCGCTGATGATCGGCACGACCAGCATGGACCTCGGCTTTGGGCCACCGCTCACGCCGGACGAATTGTTCGCTGGTTTCAGCGATCCGGAATCTGCACGGGAAGCCTATGCCGCATTCAGCGACGATCCGAGCCGTCTGCGCCAGGCCATCTATTCAGACATGCTGATGGCAGAGCCGGCCCGATTCGTCGCCAACGCCCACACAGCACAAGGTCAGCCCGTCTGGTATTACAGATTTGGTTATGTTGCCGACAGCAAGCGAGACGAATGGCCCGGCGCCCCTCATGCGACAGACATTCCATATTTCATGGATACTGTTTCAGCCCGCTATGGCGATGCCACGACACAGGATGACCGAGAGGCAGCGGCACAGATGAGTGACTATGTGGTGAGCTTCGTAAAGACCGGAGATCCGAGTGATGCGGCTGCACCCGACTGGCTACGGTATGAACCCGTAGAACAACCCATCCTGCTGCTCACAAAAGACGGGCCAGAGCTGACACCAGATCCGTTGGCTGATCGCCTGGATGCCGTCGAGACCTGGTCCATGCCTGAGCCCGGCAAGGACTGATACTCTAAGCGCGCCGCGCCCACACCACCCCTGTGAATGGACCTCTCCAGGCCGCCCGCTACGAGCATGTAGCGGGCGGCCATTTTCGAATGCGGCTATATTCAGTGAGCTGAATTATCAAAGAGGCCAGGCCAATTCAGCCCCGCCCAAAGAACTTGTCTTCTGGTGAGGGCCACTCACTTCCCTGGCGTTACATCCAGGCCCGCAAGAGTCAGCCATGGTTGACCGAATTCGTGCCCCTGTTTTCAACTGGCGTGTATCCCACCACAGTTACCATCCGCTGGAAGACTTCACGTTCACGTTACCGCCTGCACTATGCCCTGTAGTGGACGAGAGGCCTGACACGGTGTTATGAATCTGATCGTTGCAAATGAAATCATTCTGAGGAGGTTATATCCACCTCAGACATGCCCGATCCCAGGAGATTCTCATGACAAAATCCACCCTCATCGCCAGTGCCTCAGCGGTCGCTTTGCTTGCCATCACCTCGTGTGAGAGCACTGAGGAGGTTACAAACCCAGAAGAGCAGGTGGTAGAAGTGCAGGAGTCGATGGATGATATGGCAGAGATGAACGAAGACGACACGTACCGCGTCCTTCTCGAAGAATGGACAGGCCCGTATGGCGGTGTCCCACCCTTTGACAAGGTGGAAGTGTCCATGTTCCAGCCTGCCCTTGAAGCAGCCATAGAGAGCGCTCAAGCCGAGATTGACGCCATTGCCTCACAAACCGCCGCGCCGACCTTTGACAACACAATCCTTGCAATGGAAGAAGCAGGCGGCGAGCTTGACCGCGTTGGCACGATCTACGGGATATACGCTTCCGGTCTGAGCAGCCCTGATGTGCAGGAAGTCCAGCGCGAAATGGCTCCGAAGCTCGCGGCCTTCAGCGATGCAATCTACCAGAACAAGGCTCTCTATGATCGCATTGAGGCGATCTATAATGGTGATGCCTATGACGCGCTCACGCCGGAACAACAGCGTCTTGTCTGGGACTATTATACAGACTTCACACGCGCAGGTGCCGGACTGGATGATGCAGACAAGGCGCGTGTCGCCGAGATCAACCAGCAGCTGGCTTCTCTCTACACAACCTTCTCGAACAACCTTCTTCATGATGAGGAAGCCTATGTAACCTGGCTCACAGAGGACCAGATTTCCGGTCTTCCGGAATCTGTCGTTAGTGCTGCAGAGTCAGCCGCAGAGTCACGTGACAATGAGGGCGGCAAGTATGCCATTCTCAACACTCGCTCTTCCATGGACCCGTTCCTGACCTATTCAGACAATCGCGAGCTGCGCGAGGAAGTGTGGCGGACCTATTATAATCGCGGCGACAATGGCGACGCCTATGACAACAATAAAGTCATCGCTGACATCATGAAGCTGCGCGCGGAGCGCTCCAAGATTCTGGGCTATGACAACTACGCCTCCTGGTCGATTGAAAAGGCCGTTGCAAAGACGCCTGATGCGGCCATGGAATTGATGATGAAGGTCTGGCCTGCCGCAAAAGCCAAGGTGGGCGAGGAAGTGGCCGCCATGCAGGAAGTTGCTGATGCAGAAGGCGCGGACATTACGATCGCCCCGTGGGACTATCGCTACTATGCCGAAAAGGTCCGGCAGGCCGACTATGATTTCGACTCTGAGGAAGTGAAACAATACCTGCAGCTGGAAAAGCTGCGCGAGGGCATGTTCTGGATGGCCGGCGAGCTGTACGGCTTTGAGTTCAAGCCGGTTGAAGACGTTCCCGTCTTTCATGAGGATGTGCGCGTTTGGGAAGTCCTGCGGGATGGCAAGCATGTGGGCCTGTGGTATTTCGACCCCTATGCCCGGTCTGGCAAGCGTTCAGGCGCGTGGATGAATGCCTACCGTTCACAGAACAATATTGATGGCTTCACCACACCAATCGTTTCGAACAATTCCAATTTCGTTGAGGGCTCTCCCGGAGAGCCGATCCTGATTTCATGGGATGATGCGACCACGCTATTCCACGAGTTTGGTCATGCGCTGCATGGTTTGAATTCGAATGTCACCTACCCCTCGCTTGCCGGGACGGCGGTGCCGCGGGATTATGTCGAATTCCCGAGCCAGGTTCACGAACACTGGCTGCCAACACCGGAAATCCTTCAGCGCTTTGCCCTCAATGTGGAAACGGGCGAGCCCATTCCGGAGGAACTGGTGGAGAAGATCGAACGGGCCGCCAATGCCCGCCAGGGATTCGATACGACCGAATATCTGGCCAGTGCGCTCGTGGACATGAAGCTTCATACGATGACGGACTTCTCTGACTTTGACGCAGATACGTTCGAGCGGGAAACCCTGGTGGAACTGGACATGCCGGAAGAACTGCCCATGCGTCACCGCTTGCCGCAATTCTCTCACGTATTTTCCGGCGAAGGCTATGCCGCAGGTTATTATGCCTATCTGTGGGCTGACACGTTCAGCGCAGATGCATGGGAAGCTTTTGAAGAAGCTGGCGGGCCCTATGACGCGGAAACCGCCGCGAAGTTCCGCAAGTGGATCCTTTCGGTTGGCAACACGATTGATCCATCAGAGGCATATGTGGAGTTCCGGGGCCATGCACCTGACACAAACGCGCTGATGCGTGATCGCGGCTTTCCAGTTCCTGGTGAGGCCACAAAAGATGACGGCGGAAGTGATAACTAAAGACAGGAAATAAGTGTAGCCGCCTGGCCTGTTCTGTAAGCCAAGGACATGTGGGGCGGCCCCGCTATCTCTCATGACCATGACGAGGCCCGAATCCGGCGCATCGTCATGGTCTTTGCACATCTGCCCTGATGGCTGGGTCTGAGAAGGAGCACTTCTGCAAAATCGCCCCTCAGCATCGTGCGGCAGGCTTCATGTGACAGAAGAAGGCCAGAAAGCCCGACGCATACCTTATACCGTTCTTGATGCGGTTGCGGGGAGGACGTGCGGGCAAGTCAGCTTTAAATGCGCTATTGCGCATAACTCTCCGCCACTGCGGCAATAGGATACCTGTTATGGTGGCGCCTCATGAGGGTCTATGAGGCGTACTTTATAATTGGAGGTCAGTTTGCCAAAGCTTTTACGACGGAGCCCCTTAAACCTGGTTGGTACATCAATACGTACCATTGGCTTGCTGTCTCTCTTGCTGACCAGCGCGGCTGGAAATGCCGCTTACGCTGAAGACGCATCCGAGACGCCGCACATGACCGCGCCCTGGGCTGAAGATCCCTATCCGTCGACCTACAAGCCGGAAACCGCAGCGCCCCTTGCGATCATCAACGCCACCATTCTCACCGCTGCGGGGCCTGCTATCGCAGATGGGACATTGCTGATCGAGAACAACAAGATCCGCGCAGTCGGCACAAAGATAGAAATTCCTGATGGCTGGCAGGTCATTGATGCCTCCGGCCAGTGGGTAACGCCAGGCATCATCGACGCCCACTCCCATGCCGGTACGGCTTATGTGCCCGGTGTCGAAGATGGTCTCAATGAGATGACCGGACCAAACACAGTAGAGATGTTTGCAGAATTCAGTCTGTGGCCACAAAGCCCGGTATATCCGCGTCTTCGCAATGCGGGCGTGACAACCATCCAGGTGCTTCCAGGATCTGCCAACATCTTTGGGGGCCGTACGGCGATTCTGAAAATGGTTCCCTCGACGACAATACAAGGCATGAAATTTCCAGGCAGCAAATATGGCCTCAAAATGGTCTGCGGTGAAAATCCGACACGTGTCTATGGTGCACAAAACCGCGCGCCGATGGGCCGGTCCGGCCTCATGGCCATGATGCGGAAGTATTTCGCCGATGCTGCCAAATATGTCGAAGACTGGAACAGCTATGCCGACAAGCTGGCAGATGAAAACGCTGAGACTGATCCGGCCAAACCGGATCGCAACTTCCAGCTGGACTCGATCGCTGGCGGCATCACCGGAGATATTCGCATCAATACCCACTGCTATCGCGCCGAGGATATGACCAACGTTCTGATCACGGCAAAGGAATACAATGTGAAGGTGTCCAGCTTCCACCACGCAACGGAAGCCTACAAGATCATGGGCACACTAAAGGAAACCGATACCTGCATTGCCGGATGGGGCCCCGACTGGGGCGGCTTCAAAATGGAAGCCTATGACTACTCCTCACTTGGCATTCCGATGCTTAGCGCAGCAGGCGTTTGCGTCGCGGTGACATCAGACTCCGATAAAACTGGCCAGCACCTCAATATCGATGCCGCCCGTTCCCTCGCCGCAGGCCAACGCGCCGGACTGGACGTGACCGAGGAAGATGCCATCCGCTGGATCACTTATTATCCGGCTAAAATTCTTGGGCTCGAAAAAGAAACCGGAACCCTGGAAACCGGCAAAATGGCCGACGTCGTGATCTGGAGCGCCAATCCGTTCAGCTCCTATGCGCACCCTGAAAAGGTCTTCATCGACGGCGTCGAAGTTTTCGACCACTCAGATCCATCTGGTTCGCCGTTGTCTGACTATGAAATCACCCCTTCAAACAAGGGAGATATCCAATGAGCCATATGAAATCTCTTGTCGCGGCTTGTCTGGCCAGTATTGCACTCGCTCCCACCTCCCTCGCTGAAACGACCGCGATTACAAATGCCCACATCCTGACCATGGGGCCAGATGGCGAAATCCAGAATGGCACCATTGTTTTCGATGAAGATGAAATCGTCTCGATCGGCACAAATGTTCGTATACCTTCCGATGCAAAAATGATTGATGCGCAGGGACAGACTGTCATGCCGGGTTTCATCATGACCGGCACATCTCTGGGGATCAGCAACCTTCCCAGCTATGGCTCCCTTGATGACAGCTCCACGAATAATCCTTATGTTACGGCTGCTTATGACGTTAAGTATGCTCTGAATCCGGATGATCCGCAGATTGTTGTCGCAAAGTCTGAGGGCGTTACCGGCGCGCTTGTGACCCCGGACCTTTGGACCGGTTCTGCAGCGGATCCACGCATGTTCGCAGGCACGTCTGCCAGTGTCGCACTCGCAGAAGACGAAAACATGATCCTGCGGACGAGCGCAGGCATTGTTATGGTGGCTGGCACATCCGGTGCGAGCAAGGTTGGCGGCGGCCGTCCGTCCGTGATTGCACTCTTCCGCTCAGCCTTGAAGGAAGCCCGCGCCTATACGAAATCCCGCAAGCAGGAACTATCCCGGTCGGCCATCAGCCTGGGGCTGTCACCGCTTGACCTGGAGGCGCTGGCGCGCGTTGCAGATCGCAAGGAGCCTCTACTGGTGGATGTCCATAATGCTGCGGACATTCTCAACATGATCGACATCGCGAAAGCAGAAGGGATCGACCTGGTCCTCCTTGGCGCCAGCGAAGGCTGGACTGTTGCAGACCAGATCGCTGCCGCAAATATCCCGGTGATCGTAGATCCCGAAGCCAATGTTCCTGGCGACCTGTCGAGCAAATACACTACGAATGAAAATGCCGCACGTCTCATCGCGGCCGGCGTCAAAGTCGGCTTCAAAGCCGTTCATGGTCGGCCGTTCTGGTACATCCGCAGCCCGCGCTCGGTAGTCGGCCGCCTGGTGGGGTACACGGATCTCAGCTATGGCGACGCCCTTATTGCACTCACAATCCATGGTGCAGAGATCGCAGGCATCGCCGATCAGACGGGTTCTCTTGAAAAAGGTAAGCGAGCGGACATTGTCATCTGGGATGGTGACCCACTCGAAGCCATGTCTCACCCGACTTACGTCTTCATAAACGGAATTGAGCAGAACATCACCACGCGAGGTGAGTTACTGGGCAAGCGCTATATTGAGATGGCGCGCAAAGATGGCGTTCTGCACTGAACCCGCCGCACCTTTGCCCCTCATGCCAGCTTACGGGTACTCATGAAATGACTAAATCTGCTGCCACACTCTCCCGCCGGGCGATCTTGCTCACTTTGGGCGCAGCTGCAACAGCGCCGCTTATTCCCTCAGCCTTTGCCGCGGAACCTGCCATCATTCCCATGGCCCGCAAGGAAGCGTTTGCCTATGTCCGCGGCATTCGTGTGCCTTATATCTCCGAAGCGCAGGAGACCGTTCTGCGCAATTCTGCTGGCGAAGCCCGCGCGAGCATTTTTGGTGCCTCCTATATCGCCCGGAACCAGAAAGCCGCTGACCGGCCTGTTACCTTCTTCTTCAATGGCGGGCCGGGTGGTGCAAGCTGGCCACTTCACAGCACGCTTTCGCCGAGAAAATTCGCGAAAGCCGACAATGGTCGTGGCTTTGCCATCGTCAATAATGAGGACAGCCCGATAGACTGCTCCGACCTCGTCTTCATCGATGCGCCAGGCACAGGATACAGCCGTTTCTTTACGGATGATGCAAAGCCTGAATACTGGGGCGTAGAGCAGGATGCATCGGGTGTTGCGGCGTATATCGAAGACTGGCTGAAACGCCACAAGCGCCAAAAATCTCCGGTCTATATTGCAGGCGAAAGCTATGGCGGCACACGCACCGCGCAGCTGTTGCGCATCCTTGGCCTGCGGGAAAATCCGGTAAACATTGCCGGCTGCATTCTCATCAGCCCCACTGTAGATCCGACAGGGTCTGCCCAGATTGACGGCATTGATATGCAAGTCATCAGCCTGCCCACGCTTGCGGCTGTGGCACGCTGGTATGGAAAAGGCGCCTACACACAGCATCCTGTGGCTGATGTTGCAGATATGGCGACAGAGTACGCCAATACTCAATATGCCGCCGCGCTGGCTTCGCTGGACACGCTTTCCAATGCAGAGAAGCAGGCGCTTGCAGCCCGGCTTTCAGACTTCATCGGCCTGTCGCCTGAGCTGATCATTCGCCAAGACTATCGTATATCAACACAAGACTTCTCGAACACTCTTCTGTCATCGGATGGCCTTTTGACCAAAATGTCAGATGGGCGCGGCTCTTACCCTGCGCCGAAAGAAGGCGATGATTCATCTCTCATGAGCCAGGCAGATGGCTACGACCTGCATGAAGCGATACTCAGTCTTCTGAACGAAGAACTCGGCTATAGCTCTACGAATATCTATCAGCGCAACCCGCTTGAAGCCAGCCAGAACTGGAATCATGAGATCACCCAAACACCTGCCAGAATGGACCGTGTTGCCGAAGCGATGGCCGCAAAGAGACCAGATTTCCGTATGCTGCTTCTTGCTGGCCGGTTTGATCTTATCATCCCTTATCGTCTGCCCATGACTGTGCTTGAGCAGGCGAATCTGCCGGATGGCGCATATAATTACGCACTCTATTCCGCCGGACACGCAATCCCGGATGACGAGATTGCCCGCGCAGTTGCGACCGATGATATGCGCGCCTTCTATCGCGGCCAGAAAGTGAGCCGCAGCTAGGCCTGTAGAGAAAGCACGATTTGGTATCATTCAAATCGCGATATCTCCCCAATGGCCCGATTTTCTTCTCCAGAAGATCTCAACTCCCGTAAGGGCATAGGGATTCCTACTTAATTGCATAACAATACTTAGTGTGATTGCTAGTCAGCACAGTGTTCTGACTAGGAGAAACCCATGCCCCTATTGCTCAAGGATCCCGCGGCCCCGTTCGGCGACGTACACGGCCCCATGCTGACAGGCCCCTTCGCGCCTGTCTTTGATGAGGCTGTCATGACAGACCTGCAGGTGGAGGGGAAAATCCCGGCAGATCTGAACGGCGTTTACCTGCGCAATGGCCCGAACCCGCGCTATGAGCCCAAGGGCGACTACCATGCCTTTGATGGCGACGGCATGATACATGCTGCAGAATTCCGAAACGGCAAGGTCACGTATCGCAACAAATGGATCCGCACGGCAGACTGGATCGAGGATGACATCCGGGGAGAAGAAACTCACTGGGGAATCATGCAAACTCTGAAAGGCCGAACTGACAAGGTACTTGCTGATACGGCGAACACAGACATTATCGGACATGCAGGCAAGGCCGTTGCCAGCTGGTACCTGTCTGGCGTGCCCTATCTGATCGATCCCATTACTTTGGAAACTGTCGCCACAGCAAATTATGTGAGCGGTCCGGGCAATGGCATGTCTGCACACTCAAAGGTCGACGAAGTGACAGGTGAACTCATCTTCTTCGACTATTACGATACTGCGCCGCACATGACCTACAGTGTCGTCGACAAGGACGGGAAGCTGCTTCACACAACCCCGGTCGAGTTGCCGGGGGATCGCTTGCCGCATGATATGGGCATTACGGAGCATTACTCCATCCTTCACGACCTCCCAGTCTATCATGATGCAGAAGCATTGCGCGCAGGGCGTCACAAGATCCGTTTCGATGCCTCCCTGCCCGCGCGCCTTGGCGTCATTCCGCGCTATGGCAAGGGCAATGAAGTCCGCTGGTTCGAATTCTCTTCCTGCTTCATCTATCACGTCGTGAATTGCTGGGAGGAAGGCGACGAAGTCGTCATGATCGCGTGCCGCTACATGCCCAGCCTGAAGGAAAATGGCGAGATCGATGAAGCAAAGACCGCCAAGCGCATCGCACAGCTCCAGATGGATGCGCGGCTCTGGTCATACCGCATGAACATGAAGACAGGCGAAGCCACGGAAGAATGTCTGGACCCTGACAGGAATGTCGAGTTTCCGACCTATGACAGCGCCCGGACCGGCCGGTACACCAAATGGGGTTATCTGGTTGATCACGACCCGATGGTGCTCCGCTGGACCGGCCTGCGGAAGTACAACACCGATACGGGAGAATGCGTCGGCGCCTGGTCAGACGGGCAAGATGATTGCTGGTATAGTGAGCCATGGTTTGCCCCGGCGGATAATCAGCAATCAGAAGACCACGGATATGTCATCACCTTTGTCTGGAACAACAAGACACACGTCCAGCAATTGCAGGTGTTCGATGCCCTGGACATCAGCAAAGGTCCTGTTGCGCGCATCACCCTGCCTCGGCGCGTGCCGTCCGGTTTCCACGCCTGCTGGATGAAGGCCAGCCAGATCGAAAATTGGGATTAAAAAGATCAACACCTCAGCCCTGCCATTCATGACGTGGCAGGGACATGAGCGCGATTGCCTCAGATATAGGCATTATCCCATGAATGATCACCGAGGAATCTGAGAGAGTGATTACCGCAGCATTATGCCTTCATTTCTATAGATAATGTTGCGGTAATATGCTTTTAAGAGGATCTGGAACGTCTGTGTTCCAGTTCACTCGAAATCAGATAGAGATCATTATGCCTGCCTCTGAGATACAGTCCACTTCCAAACGTGCCTCAAACTCCGTCCTGACGCTGAAGCCGCCTTATCTGATTTATGTTGGAGACGAGACGCGCGCTACCTATGCCAAGACAGGCGCTGGTATAGCATATTGGCGCAAGGATATGTGCCTCGGGCAATTCCGGAATGATGTCTCTGCTGTCGACTTTGGTCTTCCGGATCTGACCCTTGGAGAGGCCTTGGCACAGGGCGCGGGCTCACTTGTGGTCGGCACCGCGCAAATAGGCGGCGGTATCTCCGAAGCCCTTCTGAAAGTGGCTATCGAAGCCGCTTCCAATGGCATGGACATTGTTGCTGGCCTGCATAGGCCCCTGAGTTCGATTGAAGCTCTTGCCCAGGCCGCTGCCGAAGGTGGCGCACGGATCATTGATGTACGCGTCCCACCGCAAGACCTGCCTATCGGGACGGGTCAAAAACGCTTGGGCAAGCGTCTGCTGACAGTTGGCACCGATTGCGCACTTGGCAAGAAATACACAGCGTTGCAAATACAAAAAGACATGCAGGCTCGCGGTTTGAAAGCCACCTTCCGCGCGAGTGGTCAAACCGGCATCATGATCGCAGGCTCCGGCATTCCGATTGATGCAGTCGTGTCAGACTTCCTGGTCGGGGCCGCCGAGCTGCTCTCCCCTGAGAATGATGCCGACCATTGGGATGTGATCGAGGGTCAGGGCGCCATTTTCCATCCCGCCTACGCACCCGTCAGCCATGGCCTTCTGCTTGGGTCGCAACCGGACGCCATTGTTGTCTGCCATGAAGCCAAGAGAACGCATGTATCGGGCTGGCCCGACTTCGAACTTCCCAGCATTAAGAATGTCATCGTCAAGAATCTGGAACTGGCCAGGCGCGTGAACCCAAATGCGATTTGCGTGGGCATTAGCGTCAATACGTCGAAACTGCCCGCTGCGGAGCGGGAGGATTATCTCAAATCCTTGTCCGATCAGTACGATCTTCCCTGTGTCGACCCGATCATTGATGGCACTTCTTCTCTGATTGATAAATTGGTGTAAGCGCGAGCGTGAGAGCTTCCAGCCCCATACCTTCCTTTGTTAGGATTCTTGTGGTTTCATCACGACATGTGATTGGGAGATATCCAGAACTTGACCAGCAATTCCAAATCCGACATGGGCGGCATGACTGCCGAGTTTGACGCCCATGAAGATCTGCAGCGGCAGGTAAAAGAGGCCATTATTTGCCAAAGGCTTGCGCCTGGACACAAGGTCACGGAACTCGTCCTCACTGAAATGTTTGATACCACGCGTACAGTGGCCCGCAGCCTGATGGAGCAGCTGACCGTTCAGGGTTTTCTCGTTTCCATTTCTCCCCGGATTACCCGCGTATCTCCCCTCACCGTGCTAAGCATCAAGGAGAACTTCGCCCTGCGGAAAATGCTGATCCCGGACCTTGCATCGGAGTCCATAACATTCGTGAACTTCTCCGAACTGGAGCGCCTTAACAATGAGATGTCAAAGGCAAATTTTTCGCCTGAGAATGAGGCAGACCTACTGGATCTGCTGCACCTGAACAGTGAGTATAATCTGGCTCTGGTTTCCGGGGTGCAATATCCGTTAGCACTGAAATGGGCACATCTACTGGAGGATGTCGCCAAGCGCATTTACTGGCTGTACGCCAAACGAACCGGGGATCTGCCGTTCAACGTACGCGGCCACGAAGAAATCGAAAAATTACGCCATGTGGACCCGGCGCGCTTGAAGAACATGCTCCGCGAGTCTCTGTATCAGACCGAGCAGAGAATCCTGACATCCATTTTCTTTCAGGAACCTCTCTACGCCAAGAATCTGGGCGTTTAGACCAAGTTCCTCACCTGACAGAAACATCTTGGCGCACCAGATGCCTGATCTGGAATTGCGCGGATAAAAATAAGGCCCTTCAGAGCGTGAGCGCCTGAAGGGCCTATTTGTCTGAGCAGATAAGGATGTCCTTGATCCTACCAGTAATTATAGCCAATCATGTCCCAGTCACTGGCGCGCAACAGGAAGAAGAGCAGAACAAGGACGTATATAATATAATGAGCCTTTCTCCAGACGGATAGTTCCCGCGTCCTGATCACCGGATACATCCCTATAAGGAGGAGTACGGTAAACATCAGCAACAGAAGAACACCTGTTAGATAGAGAGTCACACCCAAGCCGGGATACACAAAGAGCGCCTCATTCCCCATGGATGCCAGGATCGCGATGGAGACCCCACCGATAACAAGTGTCACGAGCGCGAGACCAGCCGTCACAACCAGCATCATCGAGAGTCTTTTGACCACAGTATTTGTAATCGGCGGATCTGAGCGACGCTTCCAGCCAGAAACAAGCTGGAAAACGGAAAAGAGGAACAGAAGGCCCAGAGCCAGATAAAGCTGGTTGATATCTGTTGAAGTCGTCACACGCTGATAGACGCTTCCCACATCAGAATAGAAGGCATCGATATCTCCCTTGTCATTGGCCTGGAACATGAGGAGCATTCCTGTCGCCTTGTTCTCAAACTCATGCTGTCCCAGCGGTATGTATTCATTTCCATGAATGAGTAGCGTGCCATTCTCCGTCACTGACACTTTCACCGAACTTGCTGTCAGGGCCGCCACAAAGTTTTTGAAGAAGCGCCGGGTTGTCTGATAGCTGCCGGCATAGGCCTCCAGCTCTTCCTGCGACAGGCTGATATGAGGTTGTACCTTTCGAGCCCGGTCACCGATCATGTGAATTATAATTCGCTCACTGATTTCATATGGGCTGATATTGTTGTCTCCTCCATTGACGGAAACAAACACACCCAAATCAAGCTCAGGGATCATGAGAAGGGATGAGAACGAGGTGAACGTTGCACCCGTATGCCCCATTGTGGAATACCCACGAATCTCGGACGTCCGGAAACCATGATAGTAATCGGAGACCGGCCGATCATCATATAACTTCTCCTGCATCTTCATGGCCGTCTCCGGAGAGTAAATCCGGACGCCATCCAACTCGCCCCCATTCAGGTTCGCGAGCATGTAGCGTGCCATATCAGAGGCTGTAGACGTAACAGAACCTGCCGCCACAGGCACAATCACGTCATGATCTTCTTTCTTCTGATAGCCCTCAGTATGGGAATAAACAGAGGCGAGGTTATCCCTCAGTTCGGCTGACATTGCACTGCGCGATCCCTCCGGCAGGGGTTGACGCGCCGTCGTGTGCGTCATGCCCAGTGGCTCATAGATATGCTCTTTCACATAGTCTTCATATTGCTGCCCGCTTACCTCTTCGACGATATATCCCGCCAGGGCTGCACCATAATTTGAATAGGCTGTCGTTTCACCAACAGGAAAGACACGCGCGGGGATATTGTCTCTCAGCCACTCCCCCATAGTGGGAATATCAGTTGGGTCCAGCACCCACATCCCCTTGGCGACTTCTTCAAAGCCTGCCCTGTGAGCCATCAGGGCCCGCAGCGTAATCGGTCCGAATTTGGAATCGGGAAACTGGAATGTGGTGAGATACTTGTTCACGTCTGTATCTATGTCGACGAGGCCCTGCTCTACCAATTGCATGACCGCCGTAAACGTCATGGTTTTGGTGATCGACCCTATGTAAAATCCGCTTGTGTACGGATCGACAGGCACCTGCTTTTCCACGTCTGCGTACCCATACCCCTTGATCAGGACAGGTTTGCCATCCTGGACAATGGAAAGCGTGACGCCCGGGATATGATTATCAAACATGGCCATATCGACAACGCCGTCGACATAAGCCTCCAGTTCCGCAGCCGAACTGGGCGCGTTACTATCCTGCTCCACGCTGTCTGCAGCAGCAGCATGATCTTCTGGAACGTCCAAATCTGTCTGTGCCTGCGCGACACTTCCCAGCATCAGCGCAAAGGCGGCCAGCAGGCCAGTCATGAGTCTCTTTGTCACCTTAAACTCCTGTATCAATTTTGCGCCACGCCGACTGATTCACCTTTGATGGGGCGTCGAACAGGACGCCCAGGAAGAACATTTGTGTCCAGTTTTCCTTCAGCAATCAGCGGTGTGCCAGCCACGAAGACATACTCAAACCCTTCGGAAAGATGAGCCGGATCAAGATAGGTTGCCTTGTCCGAAACCGTCGCCAGATCAAATACGACAACATCTGCATCAGCCCCCGCCTGAATACGGCCCTTCCGCGCCATGGCGGGGACAGACGGCTCCATGTATTTGGCCGGCAAGTAACTCATTTTTGCGACAGCATCGATCAGCGAAATGGCCTGCCGCTCTCGCACATATTGCCGCAAGAATCTTGAGAAAGTTCCTGCACTGCGCGGATGGTTCAGCGCCTCAGGCGGCACGGGCCAGGTATTGCCATCATATGGCTTTCCTGTCGGCGCGAGCCAATCACCGCCGTCCGAGGCAATAAGCCCACCTGGATACAGGACAGACGTGTCTATCACGGCCTGGTCCGCAGGATTCGCTTCCGGGTTCATAAAGTGCACAATGACCGGGGTGCCGGGCGCATCAGCCTGCAATTCGTCGAAGGCCTCCTCGTCCAACGGTCCTTTCACGGAAACAAAGTCCGTTTTTTTCACACCGCCAAGACGCTGCTGCCATCGAGGCCCGCGAAAAAGCGCCGCCCCGATACTGGTTGCGCCTGCGCCATATGGATAGGCCTCAACCGTAATATTCACCCCCTGCGCAATCGCGCCGTCGATGAGATCCACAATATCGTCAATGTCGCGCAGGCTGATGCTGTTAAGGTGACAGATATGCATATGCGCGCCCGTGGCGGCAGATACCGCAATCATCTCCTCAAAGCCTTCGAAAGAGCTTTGCGGCTCGATCGTCGAGAGGTAACGGGCATGCGTATATGTCGACACGCCGTGTTCCGCAGCCACACGATTCACAAAATTATATTCCTTGCGACCCGTGGCCGGAGCATAACCGAGAAGAAACCCGATCCCCAGCCCGCCCTGGTCTAGCCCCTCTTCGACCCGGCTGATAATACCAGCCAACTCCTGATCATCTGCCAGTTCTTCCTGCCACGAGTTTTCTTTGAGACTGTTTTGGAAGAAACTGAAATCAGCGACGGGCTTGGCCCCAGTCTTTTCCGCAATCCGCGCGGACGCCCAACTGACAGAGGCGCCATAATTGATGGGCCGGCCTTCCTTTGCCAGACGGTCATAATAGTCGGAGATGGGCAACATGCCCGCCTCCAGCTCCAGCGCTGTCGTGACTCCATCAAATGCCTGAGTACGACCGGAGAGAATGGACTGGCCATGCGCATGGTAATCAATGAAGCCCGGCGCAACGACTTTTCCGCGGGCATCTACAGTATAGCTACCCTGGATACTCTCATCGGTTACGACAGAAATCTGATCGCCCGTAATGCCAACATTACGTATGGCATCCAAACCGCTTTCCGGATCAACAACCCGGCCGTTCAGAATGACAATATCATAGGCAACGCTTTCGCTCAGATCCTCTCTCTCTTCAGAGACACTGGATGCGCAAGCCTGCGCGATGGATACCAGCGCGAGCGATATAGCGGTGTACAGTAGCTTCCTCATAACAGCTTCCTATTTCGCCTGCGCGCTATCAATTGATTTGTGAATATTCCCCCAGAAACCGGAATTGGGGGCGGTTACCTGCGCACCAGAATAAGACAGTCCGCCGAGATAATCCGACTTCAGAAGAAGTGGTCCATCAATATCCACAAAGTCGCAAAGCTGCGCGATGACAAAACTAGGGCACATGGAAAGCGATGTCCCGCTCATATTGCCCACCATGACTTTCTTGCCCGCCTCTCGCGCCATGCGCGCCAGCTGCATCGCATTGGTGAGACCGCCGGCCTTGTCCAGCTTGATATTGATCATGCTGTACTTTGAAAGAGCAGCTGGCAATTCCCCCGTATGCAGGCAACTCTCATCCGCGCAGATATCGATGGGTGACACTATGTTTTCCAAGGCCTCATCGCCGCCACGTGGAAGAGGCTGCTCAAGCATGGCAACTCCAAGCTCGGCAATATCTGGCAGGATCTTCTCCAGTTGATCTGCAGAGAACCCCTGATTGGCATCGACAACCAGGGTCGCGTCGGGGCGCGCAGACCGGATGGCTGCCAACCGCTCAACAGGCTGTTTGGCATCCAGCTTGATTTTCAGGATGGGATAGGCAGAGGCTTCACCAGCCTTGCGCCCCATCTCTTCCGGCGTCTCTTCTATGCCGATTGTATAGACCGTCTGAGTCTCCGCTTTCGGCGTGATACCCGTCAACTCCCAGATGGACTTGCCGGTTCTTTGCGCTTCCAGATCCCACAGCGCGCAGTCGAGAGCATTCCGCGCGCCACCTGGCGGCAACAATTCCTGCGCTTCCTCCAGCGTTATGCCGCGCTCAATGTCTGAGCGCACTCGCTCCAACTCACTCTGGATCGTCTCTACTGTATCGTCCAGGTAATAGACCCCAACGCCTTCCCCACGGCCAATCTTTCCGTTACAACCAATTTCCAGAACGACGGTTTCAGATAGCCGGAACTCTTTTCCGGAAATTCGGAAAGACGTTATGAAGGGCCATACAGCCCTGTGAATGCTGACGTCGTATTTCACCCCAATATCCAATTCATCAAGAGTTTATGTCCTCAGGCATGACAATGCGAGAACCACATGGATCAAAAAGTGGCGACCCGTGTGGATCGCCACTTTGAAACGGATCAGAACGTATATCCGACGTTCACACCAATCGTACGTGGGCGAACATAGATACCCGTCGAGCTGTCCAGCCCGGCGGTGTAGATATTGTCGAAGTTCACATCCGTGTCTGTCCGGGTTGATAGAGCGCGCTCATCAAAGAGGTTCTTGACATAGAGACCCACGCGCACTGATCCGTTTGTGGCATTAAGGCTCAAATCCGTGATCGTTCTCGCATCGAGCTTTCCGGCGAATGTCGCCCGCGGCACAGCAAACCGAGAGGTTTGCTCACCCGTGTACACTACACTGCCACTGAAGCTGCCAGTCCAGTCAGGCGTTAGGTCGTGAGTATATTGCCATTGCACCCCGGCCTTGTACTCAGGCACCATTGGCAATTGCTCGCCTTTTACTCCGCCGAATCCGGGCTCATCCTCCTTAAGCTCACTCTGGGCGTATGAGAACGTTGCACCAACTTCAAAGTCAGTGGTCGGTTTGAATTGCATGGCGGCATCAACACCATACGCCTCCAGACCACTCTTGGCGTTTTGCAGCGTGTTGATGCCGTTGGCAATGAGCGGGGATTGAACCTTGTCCAGTTCCAGCGTCCATATCGCAGCATCGTAATTCACGCGCCCATTCAGCAGCCTGCCCTTAGCTCCTGCTTCGTAGCTCCAGCCCGAATCCGACTCGACGACCGGGAACGTGATGACTTCACCGGTCGACTGGTCCGCCAGGGGAATGTTCGGAGAGGCGGGACGATACCCATTGGCAATGCGAGCATAGAGAGACAGATCATCTGTCGGTCTGTAGCGTCCCGTGAAGAGATAGGTGTCTACGGTGTCCTTCACGCTATCATTAATGGAAATGGGCGGATTTGGCCCTACAACCAATAAGCCTTCGCCATCAAAAACGAGTCCAACTTCGTTCTCGCTGAGGCGTGCACCGACCGTCACATCAAACTGATCCGTCAAATAGTAGGTGACGTCACCGAAGACCGCATATTCTTCATAGTCGTTCGGGAAGTAGCTCTGGAAAAGCTTGATTGGCGTATCCGGTACGACCACCAGATCCTGGCTGTTGGTGCCTTCTTCCTTCACGTAGAAAGCGCCAAGAATCCATTCAAGCTTCTTGTTGGAAGCTGACGTCAGCTTGAATTCCTGAGTGAACCGCTCTGAGGAAATCCCAATGACGTTGGTCAGCGATTGTGTCGTCCCAAGAGGCAGACCAAAGATAAAATCGACCTGAAGTGCCGAAGCGGATTCATCTGATCGCGTTTCTACATCATATTCAGACCGGCTGGTTGTAGAGGTAAATGTCGCAAAATCGAAATCATAATCGAATGTGCCCGACACAATATCATATTCGAGATTCATTGGTTCGGGTTGCGCACTTGTCCCGAATGTTCCGAAAGGCGATTTGTCAGACGTGAGCGACTCCAGTCTCACACGGGAGCCAGCATCAACGGTTGTTTTCTGATGGATGTATTTCAGACGGAAATCCAACCTGTCATTCGCACGAAACAACATGTCCGCGGCGTAGGCCTCGACCTCTGAGGAATCAATGTCCTCCGCCAACAGAGTTCCGGCGTTATCATACTGGTCGATATAGCCGCCAAAGTCCTGGCGGTACCCGGACAGCGTAATACCAAGCTTGTCCTTGATAAGCGGGGCGCTGACGCGCGCGCTCAAAACATTGCTCATCTCGCCTTCATTGGTCCAGCTTACATCCGCTGAAACAGAGCCGCGTACCTCCTGAAGCGCTGGCTCCTTGGTGATATAACGCGCAATGCCAGAAAGGGCAGATGCCCCAAAAAGTGTACCTTGTGGGCCTTTGATGACTTCGACGCGTTCCAAGTCCAGCAACAATCCGTCCAGCATGAATGTCGTGCCAGCCGTAAAGGAACTGCTGCTCGTCAGAGGGGTATCGTCGAGGTAAATTCCGAACACGGCCGTATTGCCGATCTGCGGGATGCCGCGCGCTGAGAAACGTGTCGCACCCGGCCGACCAAGGTCTTCGGCATATACACCTGGCGTCAGTTCGACGATATCCTTGATGCTTGTTTTACCAGCCTCAATAAGTACTTGAGGATCCGTACTACTGACGGATGCCGGCACATCTTGCAGATTTTCTTCCCGCCGAGATGCCGTCACCACGATCGTTTCGGCAACATACTCTTCATCCACTGTTTCGGATGCATCCTGCGCGAAAGCCGGTCCCGCCATCAGCGGCATGATCATGGCTATCGCTGTGGTCAGCTTCATCTGTTTCATTTGCTTATTCGTCCTCCAAGCTCGAGCCGCTTTTCCCTCATGCACACTGTGTTGATGTGCGCGGCGCCCTCTTTCTTGGATTAATGCAGCATTATTTTTATTTTAAAAGGCATTATTGCTGCATTATGTGAAAATATGACGATTATTGTGCATTTAAAACGACATATCGCCAAATATGGCAGCACTCCCCCAGGTCCTTCCAAAAGATCCAAAGCAGGATTCTATTTGCGATGTTGATGAAGTCATCGATAGAATCGGAAAGTAGCCGACGCTATCTCGCAGCGTTTCCAATTGGGTCGATCACGATATCGCTCATTTTGCGGAAGTCTGGTCACAAAGGATGTCGCGAGCCTGATCGAGATCAACTAAATGTGCCTGACCACTGCGACTATAGGCAGGGTCAGGCAGCTTAGCCATGAGTGAGGCTGAACTCAGACGTTCAGAGAATGGCATCAATGCTTTTCAGAGTCGCCTGGATGAGAGCCAGGCCGCGAGGGTCCCCAATCAGGTTTTGCCCCATTCGGTTCATCACATAGGATGTCGAAAGCCTGCGCTCAGGATCAGTAAAGGCAAATGACCCGCCCCAACCGGAATGACCGAAGGCCCCGTCCTTGTCACCATTTGACTAAAACGATGCCAGAGAAAGGTAAATTGTAAGTGCCCCCTCGCCTGCGCTTACTCAACCAGATTTACGGGACACGTCTCCAGGCCATAATTAAGAAGGCCGCCGCGCTGACGCACCCGGTCGCCAGCAGGTTCCAGACGGCTGTATCTGTTCAATAGACTGTTGATCATCTGAGCCGCTTCATTGCGCGCGATTCCTGCCCCCATACAGTGATGAACACCGTGACCGAACGTAGCCTGCTTGATCATATTTGGACGCTTCAGGATAAACTTATCCGGCCTATCAAATACCGCAGGGTCCCGGTTGGCGGATGCATGAAAGATCGCCACCCAATCGCCTGCCTTTATCTGGGCGCCGCTGAGCTCATAATCTTCTGTGCAGACACGATGAAGCCTCTGGACCGGTCCATCACGACGCAGGCTTTCCTCGATAAAGGCACGCACCAATGAACGGTCTTCACGAAGACTGCCATAGAGGTCAGGCTGATCTACCAGGACATCAATCAAATTGCCAAGAAGGTACCCTGTCGTTTCAGCCCCTGCGACAACCAATGTAAGACAGAAACGGACAACCTCTTCCTTGGTCAGCTTATTGCCATCTGCTTCAGCCTGAATAAAAGCAGACATAAGATCGTCAGGAACCGGCTTACCAGCCTTGATATCTGCACAACGCTGGTCGACCGCAGCCTGATAGTAGTTCCAAAGCTCAACATTGCATTGCTGACGCTCAGCAATTGTAAAGTCGGACGTGACCATAAATGCATTCGCCCATCGCCGCAGCAGGACATAATCCTCCTGTGGTGTCCCAATCAGTTTGGTCATCACAAGCGCCGGCAGGTTAGGCGCCAGATCCCGCATGAAATCGACCTTCCCGCCGCCAACCGCATCAAGTTGCGCCTCAACCGTGCTTTCCATCCAAGGGGCCAGATCAGTCATCACCCTCTTGGGAGAGAAAGCCATTTGCGCGATTTTACGGAGCTCTGCATGCCGAGGGTCATCATGATTGACCAGCATGAGTGTTGGTGCCTCGGATTCTTCCTGCATGATGTCACGTGATGAGAACACATCAGCGCGGCGACACACCTCCTGGACATCAGCGTGTTTGAGGACAACCCAAGCCGGAAATGGTTTGTCTACGCCCGGGATTGTCCCGGGCGGATAGTCCTCCAGGCCGAACTGGATCGGCTTGTCACGCAAATGCTCATAATATGGATAGGGATTAGCCATCACGTCCGGGGAATAAAGATCACGAACATGAAAATCGTCTGGTATTGTAGGTTTGGTCATAGCATCGGCCATGTGGTCTTCTCCCGGGTTAAACGGCCCAGCATGCTGCTCGTGGCCGGTGGAAATCTGGTGTTATGAGGGGACTATCTTGTTTTCCATGAGGACATTATGTCTTTAGGACCCATTTACTATGGGGCGGACCTTTCTCGTGAGGCTAGGCCCCATAGGGATTTGAAGGCCGCCCCGAATTCGTTTAATGTTTGAAAAGTAACGATGAACCGGAGACCATATGGACCTCTCGAAGCGCAAACAGGCGAGTAATGACTTCCTCGATTTGTTTTTTCCCATCCATTATCTGGTGGGAATGCAGATCGAAGACGCACTGAAGTGCGGTGTTCTCACCCGGCAGCAATCCTGCATTCTCTGGACCATTCACACGCGAGGCACGGATGGGCGGAAAATGCGCCGAAAGGAAATCGCGGGTGCGCTTGCGTCCTGGTATGAAGTCACCAGTTCGGCGATTTCCAAATCCCTGCGCGCGCTGTCCAAGGCTCCCCTCAACCTGATAACGATGACGGAAGATCCTGAAAACGGGCGTGAGAAATTTGTGACGCTGACACCTCGCGGCGTCCAGTTTGTCGAAAGCATGATGCGCAATGGCAGCGCATTTCTGGATACGATGGTTGATCGGCTTAGTGAGGATGAAATCAGATCCGGCGTTCACTTTCTGGCTCGCGTGACAGAAATCCATCACGAACTGGCCGCCGAAGCAGCGGCCAGGCAAAAACCCAAGCGACGCCGTTCGGCAAAGCCTAAAGAACCGGCTTGATTTTACCCCGCCACACCTGACCATTGCCACAACTCTCACACCCTAGCGTTCTGGCGTCGCCAGAGCGAAAGCAACATGCGCGGCTTGCGCCGTATCCTGAAAGTCTCGAAACCTGACGACCTGGCCATCACGTATTGTGAGTATGTGAGCATAATCTGCGGAATAGAGACGTCCGGTAGCCTTCAGCACCATGCGCAAGTGCCCTGTCACCGCCACTTTGTCTCGCTCGCAGATAAATTCGTCTTGGCGGAACTCTTCAATGTCCACGTCGTTGCCAACATGACCAAAGAATAATGCGCACTTTTCCTTACCCCGAAAAATGCCCGCAAAGGGTATTACACTTGGTCCGTAGAATTCGATCGTGCAATCATCCGCCATCACATTAAACAACTTTTCAAAATCATTCTCATGTACAGCAGCGTACCAATCCTCAGCCACGCTTAGTGATGTCTTTGTCATCTCTTTGTCCTTCTGCGTTATCCCTAAAACTGGGTGGAAAGCTCTATGCCGAAAGTACGCGGTGCCCCAAGCGTGCCAACAAATTCAGCGCCATACGTTGTTCCGGTCAGAATCTGATTTGTGAAGTACGTTTCATCGAACAAATTCTCCCCGAACAAAGCGACTGTGTAGCGTCCATTCGCGGGTGTATAAGCTGCCCTTGCCCGAGCCACACCATAGCTATCCTGTGAGGCAGCCTTTATATTGAAAACGGTGAAGTATATTTCATCCTGCCACGTATAATCTGCCCGGAGAGTGACATCTCCACGAAAGGCAGAGAAGTCAGCTTGCCCCCCAAAACTAGCTTTCCACTCCGGGGCACGGGGCAATCTCAAGCCATCCAGATTCCGAACCGTCGAACCTGGAGGCTCGCTCAGCGGCGCAGGACGAAGCGGCTCTGTAAGCTCGCCCTCGGTAAAGGTCGCATCAAGATACGTTACAGCGCCATCGATCTGGAACACATCGCTCAGCAAGGCGGCAAACTCCAATTCGGCCCCCTTCACCTCTGCCTTGCCGACGTTCCGAATGATGGGTTGATTGGCAATTGAGTCCTGCGCCTGCAAGTTCGTATAGTCATACACAAACGCAGACGCATTAAAGCGAAGGCGATCCTCAAGCAGACCAGCCTTTACGCCGCCTTCATATGCCCAAATTTCTTCCGGCTCGTAAGGCGTTCTCTGATTGGAGCCGATATTATAACCGCCACTTTTAAAGCCCCGTTGAGCACTCGCGTATACAAGAAGATCATCCGTAGGCGCCCACTCCAAAGCAATTTTCGGCGTTGTTGCATCAAATGTTGCGGGCCCTTCCACAGGCGCGACCACAAACCCAAATGGGTCTGGCTGAACCCCATCGCGCTGATCGCTTACAGCATTGGGAAAGAACATGACCTCTGGTGCGAAGCGCACAAGATCACCGCCGGGCACAGCCGGCAGGAAGGCAAGGTCAAAATTCTGGAAGCCGTCGCGCTCTTCCTCTGAATATCGCAAGCCCGCTTTCAGCGTTAGCGTATCTGTCAGATCGAAACTGGTATCTACAAAAATGTTGAAGGCCTCTGTTTCCTGACTTCCATTCAGGTGAAGCTCACAACATAATGTACTCTCAGGAATATCTACCGGAAAAGCAGGCAGAACGTTAGCGGCCTGCAAGTCAAGCAAGCCCTGGATCAGGATCGGCTCCCAAAAGTCTCCAAAGATATTGTTCTGGACATCATTCTCTTCAGAAAAATACCCACCACCCGCAATCCAGCTGAACCGTTTCTCCGACGGAGAGGATATCTGAAAGTCAGCATTCCACTGCTGATGGTCTTCGCTGCGATGTATGTAGGTGTTAAAAGTATCTCCCAAGTCAAAAGAGTTTTGGAAGTCGGGATCGGTATCTTTATACCCGGTGATGACCTGAAGGTCGTAATCACCGACAGCCCAATCAAGACGTCCTGTCAGGCCCCACACGGAGGTTTTGTTGAAATAATCAACCGCGGAATAAATATCACGCGATGCGACAGCTGAAATTCGGCCACTATTCTTGATACCGAAATAAGGCAGCGTTTGGGAGCCTTCTCGCGTACCAAGCCAATTAGGCACTTCCTCCTGATAGCCGAGGCTCGCGAAGTGAAACACATTGGCCCGATCATCAGCTTCGTAATAATCACCTGTTAGGGTGAACATGGCGCTGGGCGTGAGATCAAACTCAACTTTGGCACGCGCCACAATGTCATGCTTGTCTTCGGCATCAAATGTACGATCCGGCTGGGATGGAGGAAGCGCGCCGCGCGGCAAATGAACCGTCGTGTATCCGCTACGGTCTTCTTTCTGGACAGCCAGGCGCACTCGCACACCTTCAGTCACCGGCCCGCTTAGAGCTGCAAACACTTGTGTGCGATCATAATTCCCAACTATCAGACGCGCCTCTCCAGAAAACTCATCTGTCGGACGTTTTGTGATGATGTTCACTGCACCGCCAGTTGCATTACGCCCATAGAGCGTTCCTTGCGGTCCGCGCAGAACCTCAACGCGCTCGACATCAAAGAAACCAGGGCCGATCGCTGCGGCCCGAGAAAGGTACACTCCGTCGAGATAAGTCGCAGTGGAGCTATCGGCGCCTGCGACAATAACCGGCGTACCAATACCGCGAATGAAAATGGATGTGTCCCCCTGATAGCTCGACACCTGAAGACCGGGAACAAGATCAGCAATATCCTCGACGGACTCGACGGACCGAATGCGCATCGCATCGCTATCGAGCGCCGACACGGATGCGCCTGTGTCCTGGATACTCTGCTCGCGGCGCGTAGCCGTGACTGTCACAGTACTCAGTGTACGGGACTCCGTATCTTCCGCAGAACTTCCTGCTACCTCCTGCGCCATTGCTGAGTTCATCGCTATGGCAACAGCACACACCGAGACCGTGGCACCAAAAGTGCGTTTTAGCATTATTCCCTCCCTGCCCCCGACGTTGCAGGGGCTTTTTGTTATTGCCTATAGATGTCTCTCGTTAATAGTTGTCGTCAAGACCCTTTTTGGGTTTTCGTCCTCTACATGAAGCGGCACCAGCTCCAGCGGGCGGGCATTTAAAGTATGAATAACTCATTAGTTACAGTACCTTAAAAGATCTTCTGATAGCGCGACACGCACATGAATAAGACCAAGGTTTCTCGGGTTTTTGAGAACACGAACCGCAAAAGAGGTCCTTAAGACCAATTATAATCAATTCACTGAATCGATTGACCTTAGGGGATTATATTGGGGCCCACTTGACGGCTGCAAAGCCAGACTGTGTTTACGGCGTAATACTCTCGAACTTTAAATAACCGGATCGCGTGGAGTTGGAGCGTGCTTCGTCCTGCCTCGAACTCCTTCAGTATCTCCCCGAAGGCGACGTACTTACTGCGCGATGAATGCGCGACTTTACAGCCCTAAACATCGAACTCGATAAGACGCGCGGCCTGAAATCGGCCCTTGCGATCATCAGATATCTCGCAACTGCTGAGTTCGACCCGATAATTGGCTGCATGCCTGGCAACTCGCTAGTGATCGCCCCCGCATCTTTGCCGCCCTGCATTATATTTATAGTGACCTGGGCGGCTGGCTTCTACGCAGCGCAGCTGTAGATACACCGCACCAATATAATATTGGCCACTTCAGCCCCACCATCGCGCCCAACATAGATGAGTTTACTCACACGGCTCAGAAAGCTCGACATGAGAGCATTTACCAAGGCCACAGATACCCAAGGACAGTACCTTCAAATTCGATGGACTGAACGCCAAAATCTGCCACCTGTGACGGGCATCAAACGCCACATACATTCTCATACAAGACGAACCAATCAATCCGCGGTGCTCAATTGTGTCAGATATTCGATAATCGCCGCCCGCTTTTCAGGCCGACGCTCACCTGGATAAGACATATTGGTTCCACGCACATGCTTGCGTGGAGACTCTATAAAGGCGTCGAGCTCTTCGGCATTCCACACAAAGCCTGCATCTTGCATTGCGCGCGAATACCGAAAGCCATCCAGAGAACCGGCTGGACGCCCCACGACCCCCGCGAGGCTAGGACCCATCAAGGTTTGCCCCGGCACAACCGAGTGGCAAACGGCACACTGTCTTTTAAAGAGCGCCGCCCCTTCCGATGGTTCATCGGCCAGAGCAACTCCGCAGACCAAACCCCACACAACCATGCTTGGGATGAACTTCATGCGAGTGATTGGCATTTTCATATATCTGTTTCCGTGCTGATCTAGGTACTCTGCAGACAGCAGATTTTTTTAAAATACCTACCATCCGATGAACTTGATATGAAAAATGACGGATCGCGTGCACAGTCTCTTTGCACACACACCTCTTCGCACACGGTACTTTCGTGCTCTGCTGCACGATCCACAGGCAAGGTTGTTCGCTGTTCAGGCAAGCAAGGAAACCCAGACGGATTTTCTCGTCCACCTTTGCGGGTTTTGGCATCAGGAAAGCCACGAAGGGCACGAAAGTAATCATTGCCAATACGATTTTGCGCGATGCATGTGCGGTAACGGGGCCGATCAGCTTAATCGCCAAAATAAGTCTGGATAAAGACCGATCCATCAAAATAACAATTATGTCATAGAGGGTGTCGCAGGGAAGAATTCAGTTTGACATTCAAAGAAATCTAAAAAGGGCGGTGACGACTTCCAGGGCAAGAGCAATTTTTTTGATCGCTTAAACGAGGAAGTTCAAATGACTAAACACTGGTTCGGCGCATCCTTATTCGCGTTGTCTCTTTCTGTCTCATGGGCCAACGCCCAGGAGACAAGCATACCTGACCCGATCGAACCCGAGGAACTTACCGTAGAGGCGGAAATATCGCCTGGCGCCAACCTCTTTGTCGTATCACCTTCGTGGGGCGGTGCCGGCGCGATCACTATTCTTTCCACTGATGATCTTTCCTATAAGGGAAACTTCGCGACAGGAATGACCTCACAGTTCGCACTCGGGCCGGATGAAAAGTTTGGCTATTCATCCTCTGCGTTTCCCGAGCGCATCACATATGGGCCAATAAAAGCCTACCTCCAGAAATTTGATGTCAAGACGCTGGAGACGACACAGGAGATCGAGCTGCCCCCACAGATGGCTCAAACAGCTGCGCAACAACCGGCACTAGCCATTAGTGCAGACAGCAAATGGGCTTTTGTACAAAATGCGACTCCAGCGACTTCCGTCTCTGTCGTAGACCTCACGGCTGGAGAAGTGGTTGCAGAAATTCCAAACCCAGGCTGCTGGGGCATCTATCTTGCGGAAGAGGGATCGAAGTTTTCCAGCCTTTGCGGGGACGGAAGCATGCTGACAGTTCAGCTGACGTCCAAAGGCAAACTGAAGAGCCAAGCATATAGCGATCAGGTATTCGATGTTGAGAGCGAGCCCCTGTTTGTCCATTCTGTTAGGATAGACGGAGACCTTGTCTTCTCGACGTATGACGGCAAGTTCGTCACGATTTCCGATAAAGACAAAAAGGCCAAACTTCTGGACAGCTGGTCTTATACGGATGGTATTGAAGGCAATTGGGCACCGGGCGGATACGAGATCCTCGCCTATAACGAACCCAACGGAATCATGTTCGTACCGATGCATCCAGATGCCGAGGACGGCAGCCACAAGTTTGGCGCAGAAGAAATTTGGGCCATCGACATGAAAGAGAAAAAGGTTCTCTATCGATCGCATGTCGAGCACATGACTCACATTGTTGTCACAGACGATGCGGAGGCACCGGTCCTATTCGGCGTAAATAGTCATGGCGGCTCGGTCTATCGCTACGACATCGACCCCACGGCGAAGTTTGCTGCGAAGTATACAGGCTCTCTGGAAATCCAGGACGCTGGCTATCTGGTGGTGGAATGAGCATGGACCAAAGCATGCTTACTCTTTTACAAATGACTGCTGCCGTTTTCCTGGCTTTGCTATTCTTGCGCGCCGCACTTCACAAGTTGGGAGACAGGTATCGCTTTGAGGGCATATTGGCCGATTACGGACTTATCCCGGAGACCGCGCTGAGCTTTATTGTCTTTGCCGCACCCATTCTTGAATTGGCGGCAGCCGTGATGTTGATCATACCATCAGTCCGACCTGTCGGGGCGGCGCTCGCGGCTAGTTTGCTAACAGGCTACGCCATAGCCATGGCAATAAATCTCGTGCGCGATCACCGCATGGTAGATTGCGGCTGCGGCGGGGCACCGGAGCCGATCAGCTGGAAACTTGTTGTCCGAAACGCTGTCCTTGTCGGACTGATCGCACCAACTGCCATGGGTTGGACGGACCCAATAGACTCCAGTCTTGCGCTTGATGTGACATCGCTTGGTATTGGCACGCTCGTCTTGCTCCTCTGGATGACGGCAGAGACCATGCTCGCCAATGATCGGCGGATGAATGAGGACCTTCCCGGTCCAGCAACAACATGGAGTACAGCACAATGATCAGCATCCTTAGCTTTACTGTAATCGCACTCTGGCTGGTCGTCGTGGCAATGGCCGTAATGATGTGGGTGATGCTCCGTCAGATCGGGGTACTGTATGAACGTGTAGCCCCCGTAGGCGCCCTGATGGACCAAGCTGGCCCGCAAGTAGGCGAGGCAAGCCCTGTCTTCCCGCTACAAAGTCTGACAGGCGGCAACGTTCGTGTCGGGGCCTCTGGCGCAAGGGCAATGCTCGTCTTCTTCCTGTCGCCCACGTGTCCGGTCTGCAAACAACTTCTGCCCGCTCTTTCAGGAATCCAATCCTCTGAAAAAGAGTGGCTGGATGTGGTGCTAGCCAGTGATGGTAGCCAGGACAAGCATCTGGAATTCATCAATCGCCAGAAGCTTTCAAATTTTCCTTACGTCCTCTCAACAGACCTTGGCATGGCGTACAGAGTGCAGCGTCTACCCTTTGCGGTTCTGGTCGATCAATCCGGAACTGTGAAGGCCAAAGGCCTGATCAACAACCGGGAGCAACTGGACAGCCTGTTCAATGCTCTGGACGCCGGCGTAGCCTCTTTCCAGCAACTGAAATCCATCCGGGAGGCAGGATAATGCCCCAGACGGAATAGCAGATGAACGAAGACCGCTTTGAAACGAAGACCTTTAAATTCAGGAGAGACAAGAGTGTTGAAAATCTTTGAACGTATCCAGAGTGCCCTGAGCGGCCTTGTTGAAACCTCAGCGCGTCAAAGTGCCCGGCAATATGGACGGCGCAGCGCCCTGGCCAGAATGGGCAGTATAATGGTGGGTGGTGCAGCATTCACAGCTTTGCCATTTGACCGTGCCTGGGGGGCAACGCCATCAGGCGATGGCACCTATGACGACAAGAGCTGCGATTACTGGCGATATTGCGCACTGGATGGCTTCCTGTGCACCACAGCAGGCGGCAGCAAATCAAGCTGTCCTGTCGGCGCCGAAGCATCCCTCGTCTCATGGGTGGGCACCTGCCACAACCCGGCCGACGACAGGGACTATCTGGTCTCCTACTATGATTGCTGCGGGAAGACGGCTTTTTCGGGCGCTCAATTCTGCCTGCGAAGTGAGGGAGAGCGCCCCGCCTACTCAATGGGTCTCCACAACGACATCAACTGGTGCATGTCCAATGCCAACAAAGGTTATCACTGCACCGTAGCACTTGTAGTTGGGGTGGCCGAATAATGAAGCCGCGAACGCTTGCCTCTGGTATATGCCTTGTCACACTGCTGGGCGTGGTATTGCCCATGTTTACATCCGCTGAAGAACAGGCGGTCACGGGCATTGACGGTCACGACAAGGTCATCCGTGAGATGACATCTGCGAAATCCCTATACATGTTGAAGTGTTCGGGATGCCACAGGGTTGATGGCACAGGCGCACCAGAGGCAGGCATTCCTCCTTTTCCGGGTTTCATCGCTCCATTGGCAAGGAACCAAGACGGCCGTGTCTATATCTCTCACGTACCAGGTATCATGGGGTCTAGGCTTTCAAACGAACAACTCGCCGACGTCTTGAATTACGTAATCGATGAGTGGGCCGGCGAAGATGCATCTGACACACCGCGGTTCACAGTTGAGGAACTCGCGGCCCTACGAGAAATTCCGGTCACTAATATTGTAGAATACAGACGAGATGTCGTGAACCAACTGATCGAATCTGGAGATCCGGTCGCTGATTATCCATGGCCATGACCTGACGACACATCTCGCAAACACAATTCTCCAGTCACAAAAGGCTGGAAAATAAATGGCGCGCCGCCAGGGCCAGCTGCACGTCAAAACAAAAAAGGGAGCCAAAATGTAAGCAAGCGCCTCCGCGACGCGGAGGGGCAAAGGGAAGTTGTGTTCAAAATTGGGATAAAAGAAATGCGCGATCAATTATTGTGTGGACTGAAGAAAAACTCCGTTCCGAGGGCAAAGAAAAACTTGCTAGGGGTTTCCGGACTTGTTCTGGCATTGTCTCTAATGGTGGCACCAGCCGCCCATGCGGATGATGCCCCGGACGATGAGAACCTCATGTTCGAAAAAGTCACTGTGACCGCGCAAAAACGGGAACAGGATTCCCAGGATGTCGGTATCGCAATTACCGCGCTGAGCGGCGACCAACTGGAAGCGCTCGGCTACACCAATGCCCAAGATGTGGCGGCCTTCTCTCCAGGTGTTGTTTCAGTTCAGCCGAACGGGGAAGGCAGCTATTCCTTCGCCATCCGAGGTGTCGCCAACAATGATCTCAGCACAAACGTTGAGAGCCCGGTCGCCGTCTATATCGACGACGTTTACATCAGCCAAATGTCTGCCACAGGCTTTCTGTTGTTTGACATCGACCGGGCAGAAGTCCTGCGCGGTCCGCAAGGAACCCTCTTCGGCCGCAATGCGACAGGTGGTCTCGTCTCGTTCACCACCGTAAAACCTGGTAAGGACTTCGGAGGATATGGCAGCGTTTCCTATGGTCAGTATAATGACATGATGCTGGAAGCCGCAGTCAATATCCCGATCAATGACTGGATCTCTGCACGTGTCTCAGGCGCGCAGCACACGTCTACTGGATATATTACCAACCGAGAGCATCCGGAAGAAAAACTCAATAATAATGACGATTACGGTTTGCGCTTTCAGCTCCTGATGGAGCCAACAGACGATATTAGTATCCTGCTGAATGCACGCGTTGGCGGGCAGGAAATCCGGACAGGCTTCTTTGAATATAAGTCAGCTGTAAACGGAGGCGGACTATACACGCCTGGCGAGCTGAATCCATTTCTGGGAAACTATGAAGATACGGATGATGATGTTTGGGCGGGTGACTATAACACACGTGGTCACAACATTTCTGATACCGAAGGCTATACGGCTACAATCAACTGGGATGTAGGCAACTGGACCCTGACCTCCATCACGGATTATCAGAAGAACTTCCGTGACTATATTGAAGATACAGACGCAACCCCGGTTCGCGCATATGAGTATTTTCAGACGAATGATGCAGAGCAGTTCTCTCAGGAACTCCGTGCAGCCACTGAAATCGGTCCAATCGATTTCGTGACAGGCCTTTATTATATGGACCTAAGTAGCTCGGACTCCACTGGCGGCATTGCGCCACTCATGTACACCGACCCAGACAATGGCATCTTTGAAGAAGATGTCATGACCGACCCAACTCTGGCGAATGGTGATCGGACACCATCGGAGTCGTCAACCAAATCTGCATCAATTTTCGCCCAGGGCGAATACAAGTGGAAGGATTTCAGCTTCATTGGGGGGCTGCGCTATATCAACGAGAAGCGCGATTTCGTTTCCACGCGCCAGGATGTGCACTTCGACGAAAATGCCACCAGTGGGCTGGATCCGCGCACGAGCGTTATCTACACGTATTCCACTTTCGACCCTGCGGAGAGAGAGTTCGACATGTGGGCATGGCGAGCCCAGGCGAACTACCAGCCGAATGACGACGTGTTGTATTATCTAAGCTACAATCGTGGCGTCAAATCAGGTGGCTTTAGCCAACCCCCTTACGACCCGACATCCGCGCTTCTTACGTCTCCCGAAAACCTGACCTACGAACCGGAAGAACTGGATGCGTACGAAGTAGGCGTGAAATGGGATGCCATCCCTGGATATTTCCGGATCAATAGCTCTGTGTACTACTATGATTACGGAAACTATCAGGCCTATACGAGCTTTCCGGGCAGTCTTGGAAGCGCAACGATCAATGCTCAGGCCACAAACAAAGGTGCAGAGATCGAAATCCAGGCTGCGCCAATTGACGGTCTGAGCACGCAACTTGGAATCGGCTACGCAGACATCAAGGTCACCGACGTCGTTGGTTTTGAGGGAATGACACTGACATCTGTCAACTCACCGGAATGGAATGTGAATGGCCTGGTCCGCTACGAATTCCCCGTTAGCTCGTGGGGAAACCTCGCCCTGCAGGCAGACGCCCAATATCAGTCTGAGCATTATTTTGGACTCGATGTGACGCCTGCGACTACTGAAAACGGCTATATTGTAGGCAATGTTTCGGCGACATGGCTACCAGCAGATGCCGACTGGAAATTCAGCCTGTCCGTCGAAAACGTGACGAATGAGGAATATCTGGTCCAGACCTTCGACCTGTCCGACTGGATTGGCATGATCGAAGAGTACTACGGCAAGCCGCGCTGGGTCAGAGCAAAGCTAAGCTGGGAGTTTTAGGGCTCCTTGCGGATGGGGCGGGGAGGGATTTGCCCCCCGTCAAAGCCTACCCCGCCCCACCTTCCTGAAACCTCACAGAAGGTCGCCCGCATATCATGCTGACAGTCAGGGCGCTCTGAAGAGAGCGTATCTCAAGTCTGGTTCTCGGGTCTGTCCGTCCACATGGAATGGGCTCTACCAAACAAAATAATTGAGATCACGACGAGAATGGTCGCTGTAAGCGAGACCTGGTGAAACAGGCTACCCGTCTCAGACCCCAAGCTGACGAGAGCAGGCCCAACTCCCATACCGGCAAATGCCAATACAGGCAGCAAGGATGTCACACGATCACTGGTGTCGACATCTGCTACAGCGGCCATCATCAGGGGTAAGCCGCCGCCCCATGCAAACAGATACAGACAGCTTGCGATAAAGAATGTGCCCACGCTCATCCCGGGTGTAAGCAAAAACACACTCAAGATAATGAACAGTCCAGTGACTATGACAGGGCCGATACGGCCAAAACGAGATGTGATCACTGCCGCCAATAACGAGCCAGCGATGGCAGCCACATTGCCTACCGCAAGCGCTTTGCCAATCACGGTATCAGGTAGTCCCGCCGATAATCCCAACGCACCGGCAAACACCCACAGAACACCCACGGCGGCGGAGAATGTAAAATACGCTGCCGCCTTTAGTAACACGGCCGGCCGCAGAGACTTGGCATCTTTGACTCCCTGCCCGCCCATTTCCGCGGCTTTAGGCTTGCCACGCAATGCCAGTCCAATGGGGATCAAGAGTATCTGAACACAGGCCATAAATGCCATCACCGGCAATAGACTGCCCTCAGCCGACAGCCCCGGAATGGCCAATAAAAGCGCCACTGCCACGATCGCCTGCAAAGTCAGGATGAATGCGAAGCCGCGATCTGCATCATTTGAGCTGCCGACAATCGCTGCTGACAAGGCCAACAAAACCCCCGCCCCAAATCCTGCAAGTGCTTCCATGAGCAGGGCGCTCTGGAAACCTGGCATTAGGGCGACAGCGAACTGAGCGACACACGCTAGGAAGGCCGCCGAGACAGCGCTTCCCCGGAGTGGCAGGCGCTGCAGACATATTGTTACGGCTAGCGACCCGGCCGCGGTGCCCAGCAAGTTAGCGAGGCCTATGAAGCCTGACGCAGACTCGCCCATTCCATACGCACTGGCGACCAGTGTTGCGAGCAATGGCATCGCGACAACTTGTGAAACGGCCAGTCCGCCCATTAGAATGGCGGCAATCACCTCCCACCTTCCAGGCCCGGCTTCGAACGCTGTGCTCGTAGATGCCGATTTTGTCATCAGGCTGCATCCGCGGGAAGTATGTCATTTCCCAGAATATGGTCAGAGGCCTTCTCTGCCAACATCAGGGTAGGCGCATTAATGTTCCCGTTGGTAATATTTGGAAACACGGAAGAATCCACAACGCGCAACCCCTCAACACCGATAACCCGGCATTCAGGATCAACGACGCCCCCCGGATCGTCCTCAGCGCCCATCCGGCACGTGCCACAAGGGTGGTACGCGCTTTCGACCTCTCGTCTGACGAAGGCATCGATGTCATCATCTGTGAGACAATCAGACCCTGGCGCAATTTCCCCGACACTATAGGCCTTGAGGGAGGGCTGAGAGAATATCTCTCGCGTTAGCCTCACACAGGCACGGAAAGCTTTCCAGTCTGCATCGCTGGACATGTAATTGAATTGAATCGATGGCGAAGCTGACGGGTCTGAAGATGCCAGTCGCACTTGCCCCCGCGCCGTCGTGCGTCCTGGCCCAATATGCGCCTGGAAGCCGTGGGCGCTAACCGGCTGACTGCCATCATAGCGAATGGCCGCCGGCAGAAAATGATACTGGGCATCTGGATAGTCAGCAGAGTGATCAAGCCGTACAAATCCCGCCGTTTCAAAATGATTGGAGGCGCCAATACCTGTTTTGCTCAATAGCCACTGCAAACCCGCAATCCCCTTACTGACAGGATTCATGTATCGGCGGAGTGTTATGGGCTGATTGCAACGCATTTGAAGATAGATCTCCAGATGATCCTGCAGATTCTTTCCAACTCCCGACCGATCACTCACGATATCAATTCCATGAGGGGTCAACTCGTCAGCAGGCCCTACGCCTGACAACATCAGCAGTTTGGCAGAATTGAAAACAGAGGCACTTAGGATGACTTCCTTACGTGCCCGAAGAATATGCTTCTTGCCTTTGCGAACAAGCTCAACCCCTACGGCCTTTTTGCCTTCCCAGAGTATTCTACACGCAAGCCCACGATAAAGTGTGAGGTTCTGTCTATGCAAAGCGGGCTTGAGATAAGCGTTCGCCGCAGACCACCTACGCCCCTTCCAGATGGTCTGGTCCATGGGGCCAAATCCATCCTGATGGAGACCATTACAATCCTGTGTTTTCTGGAATCCGGCTTCCTGCGCCGCTGCCATGAATGCCTGATCCAATGGGTGCGATTGCTCTGGAATTGTCACATGCATCGGGCCGTCAGTGCCACGGATATCAGGATCGCCGCCCTCGACATTTTCCAGTCGCCGGAAGTACGGTGCCACGTGTCGCCCACTCCATCCCGCAGCCCCCTTGGCGTCCCACGCGTCAAAGTCTTTCGCATTGCCCCGAATATAAACAAGGCCATTGATCGAGGAGGATCCGCCCAGAACCTTCCCCCGAGGCGCAGCGAGTTGGCGACCGCCCAGATGCGGTTCGGGTTCACTACGATACCCCCAATCGTAGCGCTTCATGTTCATGGGATATGACAGGGCAGCCGGCATTTGAATAAAGGGCCCGATATCCGTGCCGCCATATTCAAGCAGGGCCACATCATGCGCGCCGGACTCAGAGAGGCGATTTGCCAGAACGCAGCCAGCAGATCCCGCCCCGACGATCACATAGTCCGCCGTACCGATTTCTAGTTTACTGGCCATATTCAGTTTTCCAGAAGTGCTCTCGGGCTGCCAACTTCATACATGTTGATCTGGCCACTGCCTCTGCTCGTGCCGTCATAGACATCATAACCAAGCATGCTCTGGGCACGCTCAGGAAGCATACGGACCTTGTCCAGAGGAACACCCAGCCAGCTGTTTTCCACCGGAACCAACCAGCCATGGCAATAGGATACGGACAATCCGCGCCGCGGAACACCGCTGACATTCTTTCCGCCTCCATGAAGGGTCTGTCCCGTGAATATGGCAACAGAGCCAGGCGACATCACCGCCTGAGTAATCTCTTCTGGCTGAGGCTCACGCTCCAAATCCCATTTGTGACTGCCTGGAACGACAACGGTTGCTCCGTTCTCTGCCGTGTAGTCGCTCAGCGCGATCATGACATTCACAACGAGCGGAGACGCCGACTGCGCAGCCCGGGGCCATGAGTCATCATCACGGTGAATTGGTTGCGCTGTTTCCCCACCGCGGATTTCGATCAGCTCAGCCGCACTGAGCCGGTAATCCGTACAGTTTGGCTTTAGCAATTGATCCATCACGGACATGATCCGCGGGTCAATCATCACATTTGGAAAGCTCGGGGCTTTTGCGGTGACACCATGCAGCCGAACAGTATATCCCCCAAGAAAGTCATCATACATGTTATTGACGACCCGCGGCTTGCACGCATCAATATGCGGCTGAAGCTCTGCATTCAGAGCCTCTATGACGCTCGGAGACAGGAAGTCTTCGACAATGACCACCCCATCATCCTCAATCGCCGTGTAAATATCCTCGCCGGAAGACGAGCCTGGCAAACACTGCACTGTCGCACCCATCCTGTTTCCTCCAGATGTCATCATTATGCTTACGCTAGGTGCAAAATGCGCAAAAATAAGTAAATGGTCAAGCAATTACATTTATGGAAGGCATTATACCGGACACGCATATTGCACGCGGACTTCCCTTTGAGGCTTGAACAACCTATGCGAGAGACTAGGCCCTTACATGAAGCTCGAACAGAGGCTGCGAAGACACTGCCACGCCAACGACGCAATAGTGATGAAAGCCAGCGGCATCTGATCGATGCCACTATTTCGGCAATCTACAAGCACGGCTTCCATGAAGCCACGGCGCAGCGCATTTCCGAGGAAGCCGGCCTCTCAGCAGGCAACATCCATTATCATTTTGGTTCCAAGGACGAGCTGTTTGCGGCCGCAATGCGACAACTCATGTCCGACATAAGCGACACTCTCGTCTATGAGCTCGGCAAAGCAGACACCCCTCTTGCCCGCGCGCATGCCATCATTCACGCGAATCTTTCAGAGCGTCTCTATTCCCACCGCAACTGTTTCGTCTGGCTGCAATTCTGGTCAGAAACGGCCCGGTCAGAAGAACTCGCCCGGCTGGAGCGGATCAATGCGCAACGCTTTCACCGCAATCTGCTTGATGCCTTGAGCAAGCTTTTGCCCCGGAACGAGGCAGAGCAAGTCGCTAAGGAGCTGGTAGCAATGGTGGATGGTTTGTGGATTCGCAAGGCTCAGGACAACGCGTCCATTACCCCCCAGGCTGCACGTACCCTCGTCTTCGCCTATCTTGATCGCCGCCTCGGATCGGCCGCACAGACAGGATGACCGGCATGGGACGCGCTGAAAAGAAACTCCTGCGGAAGCAAAGCCTGATCGAGGCAACGGTCACGTGCGTGAACAAGTACGGCTACGCCCAATCAACCGTGCAACGCATCGCAGCTGAAGCTGGCCTGACGGGTGGCACCATTTATCGCCACTTTAATAACAAACGCGACCTGTTCGAAGCGACAATGCGCTACTTATTGAAACTGGTCCTGAACGAAGAGCGCCAGGCTGTCAGCAAAGCAGAAAATGACACAAACCGCTTGAAAGCAGTTATCTCTTCGAAGTTTGCGCCCTCTCTGTTTACCTCGGAATTCTGCACAGTCTGGCTACACTTCTGGGCACACGCCCAGTCCGACCCCGCCTTCACACGCATCGAAAAATTAAGTGACCGTCTACTGCGGCGCAGTCTTCAGCGCTATGCATCGAGACTGATGCCGGCCGCACAAGCTGCTGATTATGTTAGCGAAATTACGCTGATCATAGATGGGCTCTGGATTGCTCATGCTCAGCGGGGCTCTGAGCTAAGCTCAGAAGCGGCCAATGAGGTCGCCCAAGGCTGCCTGGCAGCAACACTTGGGCGCTGATCCCTCAAATTCTTCAGGCTTCCCAATGTAGCGGCCAGTCGCCTTCCAGACGCAAATCGTCACCGACGGCATCTTCTATTAGTTTTGCAACATGCAGCTCGCCAGACCCGCCGCCATAGGCCTCCGCGGCGGCAGCAAAGCGTTCATGCACGCGTGATCCGATCGGGATCGGCACACCACCACGCTCCGCCAGAGCCGCACACAAGCGGAGATCCTTCAGGCAAAGGTCGAGCGAAAAGGATGGATCATAGTGACCGGCAAAGATAGACGGAGCATCATGCCTGGCCACGAAACTGTCGCCGACACTGTCCTTGATGGCATCCCAGAGCACATCCAGCGGCACGCCGGCCCGGCGCCCGAGCATAAGCCCCTCCCCAATCACTGCGGCGTGTGTGAACCAAAGATAGTTCGTCACCAATTTGACGGCATTGCCAGTTCCCAGCTCGCCACAGCGAATGACCCGGCCCATACGCGACAGGATCGGCTCAGCTGTATCCAGCGCATCAGTGTCGCCTCCAGCGAACAAAGTAAGCTCGCCCCGCCGCGCTCCATCAACTGCGCCGGTAACCGGTGAATCGACCGTCTTCACCCCCATGTTCGCCGCGATTTCCGCAAGCTCGGCGACCAAATCGGCATCATTCGTGGTTGTGTCCACCCAGAGCGTGCCACTGCCGATACCTTCAAACACACCCGTGTCACCGCGCATGACCTTGTCCACGACGTTCGGAGTGGGAAGAGACGTAATCAAGAGATCAACATCGCGAGCACATTCAGCGGGCGTCTCCGCCCAGTGCGCCCCCGCGTCGACATGGCTGTCGGCTCTCGCTCTTTCGATGTCGTGAACCTTTAGGTCCAATCCTGAGCGCAACAGCACCATTGCCATGTTGGATCCCATATTCCCGAGACCAATAAATCCTATCCGCATAAATCCTCTCTTCCGCCATTCAGCACCGGTCAGCTGCCCACACCTTGAAGCCAGCCCTACACCGGAACATCGTCTGAAAGCACAATTGACAAAATGTAATTGATTGTGCAGTTATTTTTTTAGAGCTAATCTACCAGTCTCGAATCCGCAAGGGAAAAGGAAACGCCAAGTGAGCTACGCCATAGACTTGTTCATCGACGGCAAACGAGTGCCTGGAGAAGGCAATGCAGAGTTTATCTGCTGTAATCCGGCAACTGGTCGTGAGATCGGCAAATTTCGCGAAGCCAGCCCTGCCCAGATCGAGACGGCAGTTCAGTCCGCAGTCCGCGCCCAGAAAGTTTGGGCTGCCATGCCCGCGGAAGACCGCGGACGCATACTTCGCAAGGCAGCCGAATTGCTGCGTGAGCGGAACGATGAACTGGCGCAAATTGAAGTTGAGGATACAGGCAAACCGATTTCGGAAGCGCTGTCAGTCGATATCCAGACAGGCGCAGATGCGATTGAACACTATGCCAATCTCGCCGGCAGCATCGCCGGGGAGTATCAGGATTTTGGCTACGGCTTCTATTATACGCGGCGTGAGCCCCTTGGCGTTTGCGCCGGCCTCGGAGCCTGGAACTATCCCCTGCAGATTGCCTGCTGGAAGTCCGCTCCTGCGCTGGCCGCAGGAAACGCGATGATATTCAAACCCTCCGAACTCACACCCATCAATGCCGTGCACCTGGCAGAGATATACTGCGAAGCGGGAATGCCAGCGGGCGTTTTCAACGTCCTGCAGGGGGAGCGAAATCCGGGAGCGGCCTTGGCCGCGCATCCCGCTATTGAAAAAGTCTCGCTGACCGGTAGTGCACCAACAGGTCGGAAAGTCATGGAAGCGGCATCTCCCCGCCTGAAGGAAGTCTCCCTGGAGCTGGGCGGGAAGTCACCGCTCATCATCTTCGAGGATGCAGACCCAGAATACGCTGCACGCCTGGCTATGTATGCGAACTTCCTGACGCAGGGCGAGATTTGCGCAAATGGAACGCGCGTCTTTGTTCACGCCAGCATCTATGAGGATGTCGTGAATGAGATCGTTAAACGTACCGAAAAGCTGAAAGTCGGCGCACCTTCTGATCCTGACACACAGATTGGTTCACTGATCTCGCAGGCCCACCTTGGAGTAGTAAGCGGATTTGTCAGCCGAGCCCGAGAAGCGGGAGCGAGGGTGGTATGCGGTGGTCGCGCTGTGAGCGTTGAGGGGCACGATGGCGGCGCCTTTTACGCACCTACGGTCATCGTGGACAGCACGGATGATATGGAACACGTTCGTGAGGAAATCTTTGGCCCCGTGATGACGGTTCTGAAGTTTGAAAATGAAGACGAAGTCGTAGAACGGGCAAATAAGTCCGACTATGGCCTGGCCGGGGGTGTCGTAACAAAGGATCTCGTCAGAGCACACCGCGTGGCTGCCAATATCCAGACCGGTATGTTCTGGATCAACACCTATCAAGCACAACCCATGCAAATTCCCTTTGGCGGTTACAAGCAATCCGGCATTGGACGCGAGAACGGCTGGGATGTGCTCAACGAATATACTCAGAAAAAGAGTGTCTTTGTGCAGATGAAGCCCGAAGACCTTCCATTTTAAGAACACCATTCAACACATAGAAAATCCGCAAAGCGGCCTTGGGAGGAAATAATGAAGAAGTATATCCATGCACCCCTTATTCTGGGAGCCGCATCCACATTCGCACTTGGTATCGCGACGCCGGCGCTCGCGCAGGAGACCGAAGCGAGCCCTGACCGCAGCCGTGTACTCCAGACCATCGAAGTCACCGCAGAACGCCGGACTGAATCTCAGCAAGATGTCCCGATTTCCGTGACAACCATTGGGGGGGACATGCTGAGCGAGGGTGATTATCGCAGCACGGAAGACCTGTCACAGCAGGTTCCTGGCCTTCAGATCAAATCATCCTTCTCTGCCTCCAACCCGACTATTTTCATCAGGGGCGTGGGGATCAATGACTTCAATCCCGCCAATAGCGGCGCGATCGGTGTCATGGTCGATGACATGTTCTACAATTCGACGACCGGTCAGCTCTTTCAATTGTTCGATCTGGACAGAATTGAAGTTCTGAAAGGGCCCCAGGGAACGCTTTATGGGCGCAATACAACAGGTGGCGTTCTAAACATCCACACCAAGAAGCCCGGGTTTGAACCGGGCGGATATGTCAGCGCCACCTATGGCCGCTTCAATCAACTTGATCTGGAAGGCGCGGCGAATATTCCAGTCAGCGACAAACTCTCATTCCGTATTTCCGGCGTATCGAATACGCGCGATGGCACACGGGACATCTCATTCCCAGATGGAACCAGCGCTGAAAAGAACACGGTTGATTTTCAGGCTGCGCGTCTGCAGATGCTGTACGAGCCGAATAGTGATCTGAGCATTCTGGGTAAGGTGGAGTATGGGAAAAGCAGCGCGACCTCCCGGTCTTATGAAAGCCAGGGACTGATCAACTATACCACATTTGAGTATGGTCTTACGGACTATGATGGGGTCTGCGGCGGCAGAGGCGCCGGTGTTTGCGCTGATGCCTTCGGCTATGCCGACGACAAAGACCCCTATTCCGGCGCCGAAAATTTGAAGGACACTCCAGAGAACGTCGAGTCATTCACGGCAAATCTCCAGATCGAGTGGAATCTCGGAAATTGGGATCTAACCTCCGTAACCGGCTATCTCGATACGAGCCGTGAAGCTATTCTTGAAGTTGATGCTTCCCCCAACCGCCTGATAGAAGAGTATATCGACGACGGCTCCGAGCAGTTCAGCCAGGAAATTCGTCTGGCGTCAGACTGGGAAGGCCCGATGAGTCTCATCCTGGGCGCATTTTACCTGACCGATGAATTGACCGGGCAGGACTCGTTTGAAATTCTGGCAGATGCAAACCCGACACCCGGGACGCCATATTTCGATGCGGTAAACTTCATTCTTCGCACAGACCGCTTCTATACTCAGAAAACCGACACGTTCGCAGTCTTTGCGCAATCAGACTACGAACTGACTGACAGGCTGACGGCAACACTTGGCGCGCGTTTTACATGGGAAGAACGCAAGCTTGACCATGTTGCTTATGCAGGCCCTGTCGATGCCGTAAGCCTTGATGGCGACATGCCAGTGTACGCAACTCTGCTTGATACCTCCAACTTCGGAACCGATACTCTGACATTTGAAGAGCCGACATACCGGGCGGCACTGTCCTATGATGTTACGGATTACGTGATGGCGTATGGCTCTGTCTCAAGGGGCTTTAAAAGTGGTGGTTTCAATACCGGCGCCACGTCTGATCCGATCGAGGCGTCAATCGTGAAACCCGAAAAGCTCATGGCTTACGAGGTGGGTATCAAGTCCGAATGGTTCGACCGCACCTTGAGGGCCAATGCTGCTGCGTTTTTCTATGACTATACGGACCTGCAGGTCTTCGGCTTAGCCCCTGGCGCTGTTCCGACGCAAACCCTGTTCAACGCTAATGAAGCTGAAATCAAGGGCTTCGAATTCGATGTCACCTCGATTCCTGTCACAGGGCTGCAGCTGACTTTCGCCGGAACCTATCTCGATGCAGAGTACACAGATTTTGTGACACCGATCGGGCAGAACTTCTCCGGAAACACAATGGTCGCCTCTCCCGAATGGAGCCTGGTCGCGCGTGGACGGTATGAGACCGGGCCTATATGGAACGATCTGAAGCTGGTTGCCAGTGCGGACGCCTCCTATACAGGTGACCAGTATTTCGACACAGAGAACACTGCGCGTCTCGGTCAGGAAGCATATTGGATCGCAAACGCGAGACTGGCCCTGACACCTGAAAGCGACCGTTGGGAAGTTTCTGCGTTCGTCAAAAACCTGACGGATGAAGAGTATACCGTGGATGCCTATGACGTGTCTGACTTCGGTTTCGACGAGCTCGTATATGGAGACCCCAGAACATACGGCATCAGCCTGACATATCGCTTCGGGAACACAAGATAAGGTATTGCCTTACCCACAGCCTCAACTGTTCAGATAAAAGAAGCCCCCGCTCTCTATGGAGCGGGGGCCAGTTATATTCACCCTGTAGCCGACACGGTTTGCCCCTCGGAGAGCTTTGACTTTTCCTGCCCCGCCAGCCTGAGCACTGCGTACCCAAGAAGCCCAGATGCAATGGATCCCATCAGAACACCCAGGCGAACCTGGTCGAGCTCTGCCGCACTGCTGAACGCAAGGCCGCCAATAAACAGGCTCATAGTAAATCCTACACCTGTCAGACATGCTACGCCATAAACCTGGAGCCAACTTACGCCAGAAGGCAGACGCGCAATGCCGGACTTTACCGCGGCGAATGTCAGGCCAAAAACGCCCAACTGCTTACCAAGAAAGAGACCTAGTGCGATTCCAAGCGGCACTGGTCCTGTCAGCGCATCAAGACTGATGCCGCGTAGATCAACGCCTGCATTTGCAAAGGCAAACACAGGCAGGATCATATACGCGACCCAAGGGTGCAGCCCATGCTCCAGTTTGTGAAGAGGTGATTGCCCGGTCTCTTTGCGCGGCAAGATCGGGATGGCAAGCGCTGTGAGGACACCTGCAAGCGTAGCGTGTACACCCGATTTAAGAACGCAAACCCATATGAAAAGTCCGACCAAGATGTAGGGCGCAATGCGTTTCACCCCCATGCGGTTCATGATTACCAATCCCGCAAAACCCAAACCGGCCAAACCCAGTGCCTGCACCGAAAGTTGCTCAGTATAGAACATGGCGATAATCAGAATCGCGCCAAGGTCATCAATGATAGCGATGGCGAGCAAAAAGATCTTGAGCGCCACAGGTGCGCGAGTGCCAAGCAAAGCAAGAATGCCAAGCGCAAAAGCAATGTCCGTCGCAGCCGGAATAGCCCAACCGCGAATGCTTACGGGATCCGTCGCATTGAGCGCCACATAAATCAGCGCTGGCCCGACCATGCCACCAATAGCCGCGAGCATGGGGAGAACAGCCTTATCAAAGGAGGAAAGTTCGCCTTCGAGCACCTCTCGCTTGATTTCAAGCCCAACCAGAAGGAAGAAGACAGCCATCAGACCATCATTGATCCAGAGGAGTAAAGGCTTTGCGATCTCAAGTGTGCTCACCTGGATCGCCATAGGCGTCGAAAGCAGGCCGCCATACCAATGGCTGAAAAACGTATTATTTGCGGCAATTGCAAGCGCTGCGGCCAGCATCAGTATGAGGCCGGCCGCGCTTTCGAGTTTGAGAAAATCCTGTATTTTTGAGACAACTTTCGTCATTTTTGTAATCCATTTTTTTGAACCCGAGAACCAGGCCGCTTAGGGCCGCCTGCTCTCGCTATCTGTGCATTGATGAGGCGGCGCACTTTGTCCTTAAGATGTAGCTTCTTGCGCTTGAGCTGTGACAAACGAAAAACGTCTGGCGCAGGACGTTTCATCTCCCTCCTGATTTCCTTGCGGATTTCGTCAATACGAGATTGGATAGCACGAACATGTGCCGACTGATGAAAGAAGATAGGAGTACAGGGCTCTATAAGTGACATGATAAATTCCTTACACGCATAATTTCTCTAGCTGGAAACACTCAAGCCAGGAATTCGAATACTCTTTTGAGCGAAAATCCCGCCGGCAATCCGGCACACCCGAAGCGTTTCTGGGAGCAGGTTATAATAATCGAGCAAGCTTTATTGCCGGCGGGATAGAAACAACTTTGTCAGACTTAAGCTGGGAGTTATCTGCCTCGTAACAAAGTCATTTTAAATGGTTTGACGATCTGAAGCGTCAAACGGAACTAGACCTGTCGGCGCGGCTCCATCAAAGCGCTCGACGCTGCTGTCGCCTGCGCCGACGATACAGAAAGGGCGTCTCTCCTGCGCATCTCGCAGGGTATTCTGGGCTCATACTATTAGCTGCGGGCTCCACGGCCCGGCTACTATGGTCCGCCCTCATTGAGCCTGAGTGGCTTCCTGTCCAGACGTTGTCGGTCAGGCGATACATTTCTTTGGTCTCCTTTTTGCTCTTGTGATGAGCAAGATATGAGGCCATATGCAAATTCGCTCAAATCGAAAGTAACGACAATCCTGATAGGTTTTTCCGAATTATGCGCCCCACACTTAGACAACTCCAATACATTGTTGCTGTGGCTGACTTGGGTAGGTTCAGGGATGCAGCAGAACTTCTCGGCGTCAGTCAGCCAAGTCTATCTGAACAGGTCTCTGATGCTGAAACACAGCTTGGCGTCACCCTGATTGAACGTGCCCGGACTGGTGCAGTCCTCACGCCTATTGGAAAAGAGATCGTGCACCGTGCCCGTATCATCCTGACTCAGGTTGAAGACCTGAAGACTGTCGCACGTCAGTCTGAAAAGGGCATTTCAGGCCGTTATCGACTGGGAACACTACCTACCATCGGCCCCTATTTGTTGCCGAGCGCCGTTCGTGAACTCCACAAATTGTATCCCGATCTGCGCATGAGCGTACGGGAAGAACGCACGGTCAATCTGGATGAGAAACTAAATGACGGCCGCCTGGACATGGTCATTTCCACCGCAGAGGATCATATACATTCTGAGACGATGCAGCTTTTTGATGAGCAACTGTATGCTTGCGCAGCAGCAGACGCCCCTTTATCGGATGGCACCGGTCCGGTGGAAATATCAGAACTGAAAGGCAAGGAATTCCTCAGCCTTGGATACGGGCATAGACTCAGCATGATCGTGCAGAAACTTGCAGAGGCTGCTGGTGCGCACATATCCACCGAGTATGAAGGCACTTCGCTTGATGCCATTCGACAAATGGCCGGCATGGGAGCAGGCGTCGCCATACTGCCGAGCCTCTACGCGTTGGTCGAAGCGAAGAAAGACCCTTCCCAAGTCGTACGCCCAATCAATCATCCTCTTGCCCGCAGACAAATCAGCCTGGTCTGGCGCGCTGGGTCTCCCCTTGAAGCGAACATCCAGAAACTAGGGCTTGTATTCCGGGATGTTGCTGCAGACCTCCTGACCCCATTACCGGGAGATCGACCGCGAAAGGAAAAACCTAAGCGAAAGTAAGCCACAATCGATTTTACGAGACTATCCGCTTAGCGCACGCTCCGATCACAAATCATATTTAAAGGAGCATTAGCGATGGAAGCTGCGCTTATTCGCATCAGCCCCCGACTGAGACCTAAGGCGACAGACGCCCCAAACATGGCATTCGAAAATCGCGTAGTATCAATAGACTCAAAGACGTTTCAATTCTACTGTAATTGGGCTGGCGACCCATTTATATTGCAAGATCTCATCTCTTCCTGCGTAGATTGGGGCCCTTTCAGTATTCGATGCGAGCGGGAGAAAGATACTCATAAAGAGCTTTGCCGTTGCCAAGTGCAATACTATGGACCCGCCGCAGAACAATCACATCTCATGGCAAGTTTCTGGGGACTGATGGAAGGTTTCCCGCCCTTTCAATCGTGCACTCATTCTTTCCATGAATCAAAGAAGCAGCGATAGAACTCTCGAAAAAAGGCTCAACTCTTTTCATCAACGTTTTTCTTGCCGAGGCCTTCCAGAAGCGATCCGAGCACAGGATTGGGAAATCTCTGCTTCAGAGTGAGCGCCGCGAAGCTTTCCTGAATATTCGGCAGTTTGCAGGCTTCTATAAGACGTCCGTTAGTCAACTCGTCGGTGACCACAATCGGCGGCAAGACAGCCAGACCGATGTCTTCGCGGGCCAGGACGCGCATCATCGCCATATCGTCCACTTCCGCAATAATCTCGGGATGGATACTCAAACGTTCCACAAGTGCATCAAAGCCATTTCTGAAGCCGACATCCGCAGTCGGAAGAATAATCGGGTGCTCCTTTAGTAACTTAACCATATCCCGATTGCTACCAATACGCTCCTTTGTACCGACGATACTGACTTCCTGCTGGTCAATAATGTGAGCCGTCCATTTTGTTGCAGTATCCCTTAAAGGAACCTGGCTAACAAGGATCACGTCGAGCCTGTGTGCCTCCAATGCCCCCAGCAGCTCTCCCATACTCCCGGACCGCACAACGATTTCCACATTTTTCGATCCAAGCACTGGTCGAAGAAAGGATATCTGGAAATTTCTCGACAACGTCGCCAGAGCGCCTACCCTCAATACGTGTCGCACATCTCCGGCATCTCTGCTCAGTCGACTGAGGAGCTCGTCTCCTATCGAGAAAATCTCATTGGCATGATCAAGTGCAATCTGTCCCGCTTCAGTCAGGACAAGTCCGCGCCCTCTGCGTTCGAAAAGATCATGACCAATCTGGTGCTCAAGCTTCCTGATCTGTGCAGATAGAGATGACTGCGACACGTGAAGAATTTCGGCTGCACGCGTCAGATGCCCTTCCCGCGCAACGACCCAGAAGTATCTCAGATGGTTATAATTTAGCATCTCAATCGTTCTGTATTATAGATTATTACGTTCCATATAATCTATTTTTTCGAACTTTCGCAAGCTGCTATCCGACCACCAGATCATATCTGGAGGTTCTCATGAATGACTTGATAGCGCCGCTTCTGGCCCTGATGTCTGTCTCTGTTGTCGGCTTTGCGGTGATATCCTTTGTTGGGCCCGGCCAACGCCCCTTTTCTGGAAAGCTTGTTCCTCTGTTGGGGCTGGTTTTGTTGGCGACGTCTTTTGCCGCACTTGGGACTGTCATCCTGAATGGGGCGCAAACCCTGGCCTTGCCAATCCAGGACAAAGCTAACCTCAGCCTGCGCCTTGATTATGTCAGTGCACTGCTCTTTGTTATGGTCAGTTTTGTCGGATCGATTGTCCTCAATTACGCGCGCACATACCTCGATGGGGAATCTCGTCAGGGGCCCTTTCTCGCATGGATGAGCCTGACGCTAGGTTCGGTCATCCTTCTGGTACTCTCGAACAGCCTCGTCGTGCTCGCCGCGGCCTGGATCGCGACCAGCCTCTTCTTACATAAGCTACTGCTATTCTATCCTGACAGGCCTCGCGCAAGGCGGGCCGCCTACAAGAAGTTTCTCTTTGCACGCTTGGGTGATCTTACCTTGATCGGCGGCGGGACCTGCCTGTTCATTACAACCGGCACCGCTGACATTACGAGCATCAATTTGGTCGCCCGTACAGGAGATGGATCTGCATGGATGACCTCAGCCGCGCTTTTGCTCGCCGCATCTGCGATGCTGAAATCTGCGCAATTCCCTTTCCATGGCTGGCTCGTTGAAGTCATGGAAGCTCCTACCCCGGTCTCTGCCCTCCTGCACGCCGGGGTTATCAATGCTGGCGGATTCCTTCTAATCCGGTTTGCAGATGTCTTCATAGCTGTGCCCGGCGTACTCGTCATTCTAGTCCTGATCGGTGGGTTTACCGCTATTTTTGCCAGCATGGTCATGCTGACCCAGCCTGCAGTAAAAACGTCCCTTGCCTGGTCGACGATTGCTCAGATGGGTTTCATGATCCTGCAATGCGGCCTTGCCCTGTTTCCCCTTGCGCTGTTGCATATACTTGCTCACTCGCTTTACAAGGCGCACGCCTTCCTCAGTTCAGGATCGGCAGTCGAGAAGGTTGCAAAAACCCGTCGCCCGGGGCCAATCGCAATTCCCGACGTAAAGGCGATTACAAGATCCTTTCTGCTCGCAATTGCCATTTATGTTTTGATAGGCGCCGGCTTCGGATTTGAGCACAAATCAATTCAGGCCATCGCTCTCGGAGCAATTCTGATCTTCGGCGTCGCCTATCTTGTTGCGCAGGGATTTGCAGACAAGGCACCACGAGCGCTGACAACCTACACGGTCATATTCTCTGTAGGCGCCGCAGTAAGCTATTTCTTCCTACAAAGGGGGATCGAGGTGCTGGTTAAGGCAGACCTGCCGGCAACACCAGCCCCAGGCCCACTGGAATGGGCTATCATCATCCTTGCTTTGGTCAGCTTTGGCCTCACCGCCTTTGCCCAGGCAAGTTTCCCGCTTTGGTCATCTCATCCAGCATTTGCAGGCCTTCGGGTTCATCTCGCGAACGGGTTCTATGTCAATGCTCTGACAGACCGCCTGCTAGCCTCAAAGCCGCAAAGCACCCCCGCAATTCCGACAAAAGCACAGTACTGAATTCAAGGAGATACTCATGCTACAGATGACCCGCACTCCGACGCCCGAATACACTTCCATTGAGAACGCGATTGATCAGGCAATCCGCCAGGTCCCTCCCCTGTGGCCGCTAACCCATAGTGTCGCCGTCAATCCATTTCTCGGTCAGGCGCATATGCCCTTTCAAAAGGCCGCAGCAAAACTTGCCTGGCTTTCCGGCCAAAAGCTTACCTTGCCCGCAGCCTGGTATCTGGAAAAGCTGCGCTCAGGAAAGATCACCAACGCGGACATGACAGCAGCGCGTCAGGAGCTTGACCTTGCTGACACGAACGACTGCCCCGAACTGCAGAAAACTGACTCCTCCGGATTTGATCCAACGAAGCAACGCATTGCGTCAATCGCAAGCCTTGCAACAGACCATAGCGGGGTCGACTGGGGTCAGGTGATTGATGACAGATTTACCAGCTGGGCTAGCGCCTACTTCGACGAAGGCCAGGCCCTCTGGCCAATGACCGCCGGAAAAGGTGCCTGGTCATCCTGGCTAAGCTGGGCACAGCACGATCTGACTCCGGAAATCTTCGGTTTGAAAAACTTCGCAAAGCAAGTGCAGGCCTTGCCCGAAACGCCGGAGGCTCTCATCCTTGAGGCGTGCGAATACCTGAAAGTGCCATCAGACCACCTTGGCGACTATTTCCTTCATCTTCTGCTCAGTCTTGGGGGCTGGAGCCAGCTTGCACGCTACCGCTTGTGGCAAGCCGAACCGGAAGGTCACTCTGATGAGACCCTACGCGATCTTCTCGCTATCCGGCTCGTCTGGGATATTGCGCTTCTTAATCAGTACAAAAATGACATTGGTAAGCCATGGTCTGAAACCTGGAAAGATTACGCCCCATCAAGCCCTATGCCCGCTTCATTTGAACAGGAAATCCTGCTTCATACAGCATTTGAATACTCGAAGATCAGGCGACTTGGAGAAAGCCTCCAGGCACCGGCTGTACGCGAGGCGAAAACCGATCCTCTGGTTCAGGCGGTATTTTGTATCGATGTGCGCTCTGAAGTGTTTCGCAGAGCGCTGGAACAGGTAACGCCGCGCGCTGAAACGCGGGGCTTTGCCGGGTTCTTTGGAATTCCGCTGCGGCATCACGGATTTGCATCCGATATAGCGGAGGACCGTCTTCCGGTTCTTCTGAAGCCGGGCATTCATTCGAAAGCCGTCTCCGCCACCAGGGATCATGACGACCGTCCTGAACGTTATAGGGCGCGCGCATTCCGCGCCTGGGGCAGGTTCCGGATGGCGGCGGTTTCATCATTTGCATTCGTGGAATCATCAGGTCCGATCTATGCCTGGCGCCTCGTGAAGGACGGGATTGCCAGCGCACGGAAGAAAGCGCCCTCAAACCACCCGCTACAACTCGACTCATCATTCGGCACCGAGGACCGGATCGACTTGGCCAAATCGGTCTTGACGGCCATGTCGCTTACCGAGGACTTTGCGCCAGTTGTTCTGCTTGTTGGACATGGTGCCACAGTCACGAACAATCCTCATGCAAGCGGACTGCAATGTGGGGCCTGCGGCGGCCATGCCGGAGACGTTAACGCCAGACTGCTCGCCCAGATCCTGAATGAGCCTGCCGTAAGGTCCGGTCTTGCGGACCATGACATTCATATTCCGGATGAGACGCATTTCCTTGGCGCACTGCATTCAACGACCACTGATGAAATCAAAGTGTATGACGAGGGAGCCCAACCCGCACTTCAGAAAACAATCTCGGAAATCAAGACGTGGCTTGCTGAAGCTGGACAGCTATCACGGCAGGAAAGATCTCTTACCCTGCCCCGTGCCGATAATGGCAAAGGTGTCATCCGGCGCAGCCGCGATTGGGCGGAGACGCGCCCTGAATGGGGGCTCGCAAACTGCAGCGCCTTTATCGCAGCCCCTAGAGAGAGGACCCGGGATCGCGATCTCTCCGGCACAGCATTTCTACATGAATACGACTGGGAAAAGGATACCGACTTCTCAACGCTGGAGCTCATCCTGACAGCCCCGGTCGTTGTCGCAAGCTGGATTAGCCTGCAATATTATGGCTCTGTTGTCGCTCCGGACCTATTCGGTGGCGGCAATAAGCTTCTCCACAACGTGGTCGGTGGCATAGGCGTTCTGGAAGGTAATGGCGGGCGTCTCCGCACAGGCTTGCCTTGGCAGTCGGTCCATAACGGCACCAAATATGTGCACGAGCCCACCCGCCTCACAGTTTGTATCGAAGCACCCTGCGAGGCGATCAATGATGTCCTCGAAAAACACGAGAATGTCAGGGCCTTGTTCGACAATGCCTGGTTACGCTTATTTGCTCTCGGTAGATCAGGACTGCTTGCATCGGAATATACTGGCGATCTGCAATGGCGCAAAGTCACCAGCGCTTACAAGCACCCCTAGACAGATGCGGCCAGTCTATGAGGGGGGCGGTCAGGGCAACAGGCTCCCACGAGGAGATAACCTGGCTCCCCCCATCATGATGACGGACATCACCTAGAAAGGTTTCACAGCACCAAAGAATGCAGTGGTCAAAATTCCAACCCAGTAAAGATAAGCAATCCCGCGCGCAAAACGAATGGACATCTTCAGCTTGTGCTCCGCCTCGGGGTTCGGCCCCTGAGCAAGGATGGGAAACAAGGCACGCCATTCGTGCATCACGAGACGAAGCACAACACCCAGAATGAGAAGCAAACCATATGTGAGAATCTTGGCAGAATACCATCTCTGCCCCTCGCCTGCTGCAAAAGGGCCATGCCCGAGAAGCGAAGAGATCGAGACAAAGATAAGTACAGGGATGAGAATGTAGCGAGTCCAGTCCTCAATATGGGACAGCAGCATACCAATCTGAGTACCACGCTTGGCAAATGCCCCCCATGTGATCACCATCCAGACCGCCCATAGAATCCACATTGCGACAAGCCAAGGCCCGCCCAAAGGCTGGATACCCCAGATGTGCCCCATATGCAGCCCTAACGGCAGTAGGGAGATAATCCCTGTACGTGCCATAATATCTATGCGGTAGGCCGTTTCCATATGCCGCGAACGTTCTTCCAAGGACAGCGCAGGGTTCACGACCTTGTAACTGGTTTGAAAAACGCCCCACTCACCACCAAGCCAATACACCATAGCCACAATGTGCAGCCATCGAAGAATTGAAAGTTCATGCGTTGTAAAAAAATCCCACATACCCGCCTCCATAAACGTACAAATGATATACCATTTAAGCGGGTATTTGGCGATAGTAAAATTTATAAATTCAGCAGGAAAATCAGCTCCCTAACCGGAAAAGCGTCCCTCTCCGCATGACTAATTTCATGGCACAAGAGAAATCAGGCATGTGCAGCCTCAACGGTCTCTTCGGCGGCCCTTAAGGCTTCTCCTTCATCGTCTTCTCGTCCGTAGACATACCGTCCAAGGAAGAGGAGCGGCACTGTCGAAATGAAGAGAATTACCCCGGCACTCGTCAGAGTGAACTGCCAGTCCTGCCCCAATAGAAGCCCCGTATCCCACTCGATAATTTTGACGCCCCTGCCCTCGGCAAGGTTTGTCATTAGCCCGGGGCCCAAACCTGCACCCAGAGCAAAAAATCCGTATATGGATCCATAGATAGCTGAATAGGATCTCATGCCGAAATACTTAGACACCATATAGGCCATGAAATCGTATTCTACGCCAGCGCCAAACCCGATCATGAGGATTGCAAGGGTTGCTGTGTTGGCATCGACCTCTGGATGCCCGAGAAGCCAAAGAGCAAAGGCAGGTGAAGCCAGGAAACAAAACGCAACGGCTGGCGCCCAAAACCGGTCAATCAGGAAGCCGCCTATCACACGCCCGCCCAGAACCGCCAGGCCGGTCAAGGTGGCCAGCCCAACCGCCTCGTCCATCGCCATACCGGAATGCGTTAGAACACGTTCGATATTTGGAATAACCGAACCGACGGCATAGGAAATTGGAACAAAGCACAATGACAGGAGCCAGAATCGCCAGTTCATCAAAGCTTCTTTGAGTGTCAGGCCTGGCAAAATGATAGCTTCATTGTTGGCATTTTTTTGAACCACTGGGGGCTCTGTCCCGATGCGTAAAAAGATCATTGCCAAGATTGGAGCCAGAACAAGCGGCGCGTAGGCAAAGGGAATGATGTACTCTAGCCGAACGCCATTCCGGCCAATCAGTTCAAGAACCTCCTTGAGGACAATCAAAACAAAAATGCTCGCCGAGAGAAGGCTAACCAGAAGGATCGGTATCTTGCTTTTTACGATCTTCGCGCTCTTGGCCGGAACATCTTCGACGTCACGTATTGCCAGCAGCGAAAGCGGCAAGGATATCATCAAGGGCAGACATCCCAAGGCAATATATGCTGTTCGCCAATCGGAGTGATTAACAACAAACTGGGTAAAATACTTTGCAAGGGCTCCAAACACGCCCGTCGAAATGAGCGCTATGCCCAACGCCACACCCCGGTTCTTGCTGAACCAATTCGCAACAGGACGCGTGAAAGTGATCGGCAAGGTGCCGGCACCCGCAAAGGCGAGAACGAGCCAGAGCAGAATATACATGGCCTTTGAACCATTATTGAGTCCAATAGCCATGAGTGCCAGCGAGAAAGTAACAATGGAAATCAGCGCGACACGACGCGCGCCGAATTTTTCAGAGAGAACACCAATGATGGGCGCCGCAGCCAGACAGCCAAACGTATAAACCGCCAAGGCATTTATAATAAAACCGGAATCCCATCCCAGAGGACCAAACTCCTTCAAGATAGGCGGAATAAAAACACCGATGGTATAGAATGGCAAAGGTGAAAGCCCAAGGCCAACCCCGACAGATGCTGATGCAAGTACAGGCCAGCCGCGCTTAAACTCACCTTCTTCGCGCATATCAATACTCCTTGCACAAGCAACAATGTTTAAATGGTATACCATTTAAACATTTCGTCGAGAGAAAATATGCACTCTTTCTATTATACGTATCGCCTAATCAGCCATGCGCACTGCGATCGCCCGGCCGTTGGTAAAAGCTGCACAAATAGGAAGCACCCGCATCCGTCAAAGATCACGAAAAGCAAGCAGGCTCACTTTTCTCGCTTTCGCAAATGAACAACAGAACACACGCCAATAGCTATGAAAGCCAGTGCCCATGGCACGGTTCTGGCCCAAACAGCTCCAGGCCCTGAAGGCAGCAAGAACTCATATGCTGCAGATGCGCCAAACCCCGCCAGCAATGATGCCAAAACGGCTATGCCAGACAGACGCACGCCTGCAGCTCTGGCAATGACCGCAGGTCCAAAACTCGCGCCAAGCGCTGTCCAAGCAAAAAGAGTCCGCTCAAAGATTGTCGAGGGCAAACGGAGAGTAACGACGACAGCAGCCAGGCAAACAAAGGCCACCGCCATACGCGACACGATAACCTCCTTACCGGGGAAGATCTTCGCCACTCCAAGGTCGTGACTGATTGCGGCGCCAGCAACAAGTAGCTGGCTATCGACAGTAGACATTATGGCGGAGAGGGTTGCCGCAACGACGACACCTGCCAGAATTGCAGGAAGCGCTGTGGAGGCGATCTCAAAAAAGACGCCTTCAGCAGGCGCATCTGAACCAAAAATAGAGCGGGCAGATAGACCAAGAACAGCCATGCCTGAATAGACAAGTCCTGCCCAGACGATTGCAATACCAGCCCCCCGCACTCTGGCCTTCCTATCCCGGGCAGCCATGATCCACGAAATAAGATGTGGCTGGCCCAAGGCCCCGAACCCCGTCGCCATTGAGCCGATCACAAAGCCTAGAGCGGTCCAGCCGACCGCCGTTCCAAAAGGAGCCCTGAATTCGGAAGGGGCAATATTCAGCGCAATTGAAACACCTTCTATACCGCCAGCATGCAGCAAACCAACAGCAGGCACGACTATGGCGACAGCACCGATCAGCAGACCTTGGATAGTATCAATCAGTGAGACGGCAAGAAATCCACCGAGCAAGGTGTAAGCCAAAATGATCCCGGCCCCCAACAAGATGCCAGATTGGAGACCTGTGCCGAAGACACCATCAAAGGCTATGCCAGCCCCCTGGAACTGGGATGCGATATAATACGAGTAACAAAAAACGATCATCAGGGAGGCCGCGATGCGGATCAATCTTGCTACATGGGGGTCAGCCCCTTGTGTAAGAAAGTCCGAAAGGGTCACATGCCCATGTTCGCGGCTTGTTTTTTGAAGAAGCGGCCCAGCCCAAAGCCAAACAACAGCATAACCAAGCAGGATTCCTGGAACCATCCAGAGAGCCGATAGACCAACCTGGTAAACGAAGCCGGAAAAGCCAAGCAGCACCCAAGCACTGGAGCTTGAAGCCGCATAGGCAAGGCCGGCGACCCAAGGCCCCAAATTACGCTCACCAAGAAAGAACCCCTCTTCGGTTCTGGCACGCGACGTCACCCATAGGCTGAGGCCTATAAGTCCGGCGGAGTAAACTATGAGCGTTATGAGGGCTGGCAGATTTCCCATCGTGTTCCCCCGTGCCTTCTAAGCCGTGACTTCGGCAACAGGGTCTGATGCAAACCCAAGGGGCAGTCCTGCATTTGGTACAAAGCCGTACAATTCTTCACCTGGAAGTGCTTCTGCCAAGATCTTGCGCGCTTCGAACAAGGCATCAATGCTGATCCCGGTTTTGATGCCCATAGACTCAAACATGAAGACAAGGTCTTCCGTCACGATATTTCCACTTGCGCCTGGCGCGGTCGGACAGCCCCCGAGACCACCGAGGGAACTATCAAAAGTCGTGATGCCTTCTTCCAGAGCGGCAAGCGCATTCGCCAGACCCAGCCCACGCGTATTATGAAGGTGCACGCCTTTAACGGCATCCGCTCCAACAACACCTCGGACTGACCGAATCAAACGTTTGATTGAACGCGGGTCACCATATCCCGTAGTGTCCGACAGGCCGACCTCATCGCATCCAGCCTCCATAAGTTGCTCAGCACATCTCAGTATGACTCGATCCGGAATCATCCCCTCCAGCGTGCAACCAAATGCCGTGGAAAGAGATCCTTCAAAATGCGGTCGCTTCTCCGCTGGAAGGGAAGAGATCAGATCGGCTATATTTCGTGCTTCTTCGATTACCTGCTCATGTGTTCGCCGAATATTCCGCACCGAATGAGTCTCGCTCACCGACAAAGGCAGTGTGATCTTGTCTGCACCGACCTCGATAGCGAGTTGAGCCCCCTTCAGATTGGGAACCAGGACAGCAACTTCCAAATTCTCCAGTTCACGCGAAGATGCAACGATCTCTGCAGTGTCAGCCATCTGGGGCAACAATTTGGGCGATACGAATGAACCGACTTCGATCTCGCTCAACCCGGCTTTTGCCAGCGCAGAAATCCATCGCACCTTATCGGCCGTGGACATGATCGTCGTACAATTCTGGAGGCCATCGCGTGGCCCCACCTCGCTTATACAGACTTCGTTGGCGGACATATCGAGCCCCCTTTCCTATTAATTTTCGCTGGCGACCAGAATTCGTCAGAAGATGAATTGCCCTAAATGATATATCCTTTAAAAGCATGATAAGCCAAGGATCATATTCACGGGAAATTCTGTAATGCCGCTTTCAGGTCTCAAAGTCGTAGAGTTCACTCACATGGTGATGGGGCCCGCTGCGGGTCTAATTCTCGCTGATCTTGGGGCCGAAGTCGTCAAGGTTGAACCCGTCGATGGAGACAAAACGCGCCGCCTGAAAGGCTCGGGTGCGGGCTATTTCTCAATGTATAACCGGAACAAGAAGAGCCTTGCTGTCGACTTGAAATCCGAGGAAGGCGCGGCAATCGCCAAAGCGCTCATAGCGAAAAGCGACGTCTTTATTGAAAATTTCAGGCCAGGCGCACTGGATAAACTGGGCTTTGGTTATGACAGCATGCGCAAGCTGAATCCGGCACTTATCTACTGTTCTGAAAAAGGCTTCCTTCCCGGCCCCTACGAAAATCGCACAGCATTGGACGAAGTTGCCCAAATGATGGGCGGTCTCGCATACATGACCGGCCCTCCCGGTCGTCCTCTACGCGCAGGCGCTTCTGTAATTGATGTAACCGGCGGAATGTTCGGGGCAATCGCCATACTCGCGGCACTGAATGCTCGAAGTGAGACCGGTAAAGGTCAGCATGTTTCTGCCTCCCTTTTTGAGACCACGGCCTTTCTCGTCGGCCAGCATATGGCTCAATATGCCGTCACCGGATCACCTGCGGCGCCCATGCCAGCCCGTATTTCAGCATGGGCCGTGTATGATGTATTTGACGTGAAAGACGACCAAAAAGTTTTTCTGGGCGTTGTCTCTGATAGTCAGTGGAAAACATTTTGCCAGGCATTCGAACTGCATGACTGGGCCGAGGACGCGACACTGGCCGAGAACAATGATCGTGTTATGCGGCGCGAAGAAATTATCCCGAGAATCCGTGAACTCCTGAGCGACTACGAACAGTCTGACCTTCTTGCGAAACTCGAAAAAATAGGGCTTCCGTTCGCACCGATTGCGCGGCCGGAAGACCTGTTTGATGATCCCCACCTTAATGCAAAAGGCGGGTTGCTGCAGATGACGCTACCGGATGGCGGCAATGTAAAGCTTCCCTCAATGCCCATCACTATGGATGGGGAGCGCTGCGGACTACAGCTGAACCCACCCAAGATCGGAGAGCATAGTCACGCCATACTGAATGAATTGGGATATTCAGAAGAGCAAATAGAAAGACTGGTCATCGATAAGCGCATCAATGGATAGATATGCATCCATCAAGGTAGGATTTAGTCAGACGTTTGCCCCCCCGGAGAGGGTTACCTATACAACCAGGGCCTCTTCAGTTTATCAGCTTCCTGGAATGTCCTGATAACAGGCAATTCCTTCTTGGTCATACTGATTGGATCCAGGCCTTCCAGGAGCAGTCGCTTCGCATAAGCACCTATTTCAAAGTGATACTCTCGATCATTGACGAGCACTTTTTGCATCGGCAAATCGATTGTAACGAGCTGCGGACTGCTTGACGCCACAATACCCGCGATTTCAGAAGAATGCAGACGGATAGGCAGAACCCCATTCCGGGTGCAGTTATTATAAAAAATCTCGCCAAATGATTGCGCTATGATTGCCCGAATACCGTACTCCTCCAAAGCCCAGACAGCATGCTCGCGCGAGGAGCCGCACCCAAAATTCTCGCCCGACACCAGGATTTTTGCCTCTCTGTAACCTTCACGGTTCAGGATAAACTCCTTGTCAGGTATTCTGTTTCCTTCAGACACATAGCGCCACCCTGCGAACAGTCCCTCAGCAAGGCCATTACGGCTCGTCGTTTTCATCTCGCGCGATGGTATGATTTGATCCGTATCAACATTATCAATCATCAAAGGCGCGGCGACACCTGAAAAGCGTGTAAACGTTTGCCGCATCACTCATCCACCCCCACATTAATTTTGTCAGCGCGTGATATTGCACCTTTCACAGCTGATGCTGCGACTGTCGCAGGACTGGCCAAGTGTGTGCGCACACCTGGCCCCTGTCTGCCCTCAAAGTTACGGTTGGTTGAGGAAACAACGCGCTCTCCAGGGGCAAACGTTTGACCGCCTGCAAAGAAACACATTGCGCACCCTGGTGCGCCCCACTCAAATCCGGCTTCCCTGAAGATTGCATCCAGTCCTTCCTCTTCGGCCTGCCTGCGTACAGACTGGGACCCGGGGACACAAACTGCGCGCACGCCATCCGCTACTTTTCGGCCTTGGAGGAAAGCCGCCGCTGAACGCAAATCAGACAGGCGCCCGTTCGTACACGACCCGATAAAGGCGCCGCTTATTTCCAGTCCCTCAACGCGCTGTCCACCGCTCAGTCCCATATAATCCAGAACCTTTTGGTCGGCCCCTATGGGAATAGCATCTCCGATCGGTAACGCTTGCTCCGGACTGGTGCCCCAACTCACTATGGGCTGGACATCTGCTGCATTGACTTCGATCTCATAATCAAAGATCGCATCCTCATCAGTGAAAAGCGAGCGCCAGTCCTCTCGCGTGTCCGCTATTTCGTCAGCATTCGGCGCATAAGGCTTTCCCAGAACAAATGATATGGTTTTCTCGTCAGGCGCGATAAGAGCCGTGAAAGCTGAAAACTCGACAGCCATATTACATAGAGTGAGACGTTCCTCTATCGTGAGCTCAGAGATTGCACTTCCACAATACTCAATAGCGCAGCGCTGACCGCCCTTGGCGCCAAATTTATGGATGATGTAAAGAGCAAGATCTTTTGCTGATACGCCTTCCCCCAGCGCGCCGTTTACAGTGACACGCATTTGCTTGGGCTTGGTGACACGAAGGCAACCGGTCGCCATCGCATGCTCAGACTCACTCGACCCCACCCCCCACGCCAGGGCCCCAAGTGCTCCCAAACTGCAAGTGTGACTATCCGGACAGATCAAGGAAACGCCAGGAATCGCGATACCAAGTTCCGGAGCGATGACATGCACAATACCTTGGCGCAGATCATTCGTATCAATAAAATTCACACCTGCCTCAAGAGCGAGCTTGCGTGTCTGAGTGATGAAAACACCCCCCCCGGGGGAACGAGATTCATCTGGACCTCGATTCTCACGAAAAGAGACAATGTGGTCCATAATGGCAAAAACACGCTTGGGGTTTTGCACGTCATGGCCAGCGTCACGGAGGCTTCTAAGTGCGACTGCTCCGGTTCGCTCATGCAGGCAAACCCTGTCAATCGCGATCAAATCCGCGCCATCTCCACCATCAGCTATACGGTGGGCCGCCCAAAGCTTGTCAAAGAGTGTTTGCGCCTTCTTGAAGACCATAAATTTCTACCAATTGCCTTAGTCAGATCAACAGGCCAAACATCCTGGCGCCCAAAGGACGCCAGGATGCCGGGGTATTAAACGCTAGCAGGAGGATGCAAGGCGTCTAAAATTTGTATCCAAGATCGATACCATATGTGAGCGGATCAGATGCAAAGACATTAGATGCACCGGCCGTTGCAGCACGCCAGTAGTTCTGATCGGCAACATTCTTTGCCCAGACCGCAGCAGACCATCCCGCATCCGACTGATATTTGATCCTGGCATTCAAGATTGGATCGACCGTAGTCAGAACATGATCAGGAGCGTTTGCTACCAAGGACCAGCTGTCATCTTCAAAGCCGACATCGCCCGAGAAGGTTAGCGTGCCTGAGGAGACCGGCAACTCATAGAGCACACCAATAGCCCCCTTGTAATCAGGAGCATTCTTCAAGTCCAATCCATAGGCACACTCAAGCGAAACAACACCTCCACAGGCCGGGGTCGATCCTTGGTTAGTCAAACCTGCCGCAGAAGCCATATCCAGCTTCGTGTACTCCGCATCGAGGAGACCAAGATTGGCATTAAACTGAAGATTCTCGGTCGCCTGCCATGCTAATTCAAACTCAAGACCTTGAATTTGCGCCTCAGGAACATTGAACCGCGTGAAGCCGACATTCGGGACAGTCGCACCGATTTGTAGTCCCTCATATGTATTAAAGAAATAAGCAGCGTTCAGCCTTACCGTGTTAGAAAAAAGATCCGTCTTTGCACCGAGTTCAAAGCTATCCAATTTCTCTTCTTCTACGGGAAGAAAGACTGCTGTTGAGCTGAATGCATCAGGAGACCAACCTCCGGATTTGAATCCGGTCGCATACTTCGCATAGGTCAACACCTGATCATTGAGACGGTAGTCTGCTCCGACGGAATAACTCAAATTGTCAAAGCTTGCACTATCCTGACGGGAGAAATTAAAGGAGCGGTTGATACCGTAAAAATCCTTATCTTCCTGCGTGTAGCGAATTCCTCCAGTCAGAGATAGCTTGTCTGTTACGTCATAGGTTCCCTGCGTAAAGGCAGCGAGCGACTCTGTGCTTCCATCGATAGAGAATGGAAAGATGAAAACAGAGTCTAGCTTGATGTCTTCCTCAAAATAAAAGAGGCCGGCGACAAAATTAAATGGCCCCTCATAATTTGAGCTCAGAGTAAATTCCTGACTAAACTGTGATTGGTCTGTCTGCTGTTGGTATTCAGATCCAATACGCGTATGAAGATCGTCTTCCAGAGTTCTGTACCCCGTAAGGGACATGAAATCATAAGTTCCAAGCTTACCATCAATCTGAGCGGAAACGCCTTGTGACTGAGAGCGCTGGTCATAGGCGGTAAAACACCCCGTCGTGGTCGACGTGAGAGAGCATTGAGTACCTGGGGCTGGCTCGATGGTGAACACGTCACCATCAACATCGCTACCCGGCGCAATAGAGTCCGGAGTTGGGTCAGAACGGTCCAACGTACTGTCAGCCGCGATATACAAACTCCAGTCCTCATTGAATTCAGTTAAAAAGCTGGCACGCATGGCGAACACGTCAACACGGCCAACATCACGTCCTTCACCAGCCCTGGCACCGTTCGGCTTTAGCGAAAAAAATCCGTCCCGTTCACGCTTTAAGGCCGTAAAACGAAAAGCGGTATTGTCTGCGAGCTGAATGTTCCCTGTACCACGAAGGTCTATGCGCCCATTATTGCCGATAGTTGTGCGGACTTCTCCGCTATTTTCCATTTTAGGCCTTACGGATTGGAGCTTGATGGCACCACCAATGGTGTTGCGACCGTAAAGAGTACCCTGCGGCCCTCTGAGAACCTCAATTGATTCAAGATCAACGACATCAAAAAGGGAGCCTACGGAGCGCCCCACATAAATGCCATCAACATAAATACCTACGGCTTGGTCCACCATGCCCCGGCTTTCATCCTCGCCGACACCACGCAGAAAGATTCGTGCGGCGTTCGCTGTACCCGTATTGGTTCCCATGTTGATGTTCGGAACCTGAAACTGAAGATCAAGGACATCACCAACCTGGCGATCCTCAAGCGCAGCGCTGTCAATCGCTGTCACAGCGACAGGAACATCCTGCATACTCTCCGATGTACGCTGAGCTGTAACTGTGATGGCATCAAGCCTGCGCGCATCATTCTGATCACCTGCTTCTTGCTCTTGAGCAAAAGACGGAGATGCGGACAGTCCAGAAACGATGGCAATACATGCTGCAGAGGCAAGTAGTCTATGGTTCATTTTAGTACCCTCTATGTGCGCGAGCCGTACTCCCCCTTGAGTCACTCGCCTGACACAAAAGATATACCATTTAGAAATATGAGCAATCATCCAGCTAAAAAAATGTCCGGACTATTTATACCGATCTCCTTTTTAGGCACATGTGCACATCAATTGAGCGCCACACTTGTTGGGAAGATACCGCTGCTTCTGCATGCTGCACCGCTTCGAATGCTGTTTATTATCTCTATTTATTACAAGGCATAACTAATGCTACCGCTGGATGCGAGACATACTATTGAGAGGCAGGATTTCGCGCTGGCTATACAAATGTTGCCTAGACAACACACAAAAGATATATCATTTAAGCGTCAACTCTGAACAGGAGAGACAGATCACATGACGGATGCATCCAGTGCCCCGACAATGCAATTATCTGACAAGACAGCGCGGCAGATCTTTGAGGATATCCGCGCCAATCCAGCGCGAAAACGCTTCGGCTTTGGCAAGAGGGTTGCCATAGTGAATGTCGATCCGCAAAAAGCGTATACCCGTCCAGATTTGTTTCCGAATACAGCATATATCACTGACCCTCTGCAGGCAGATCATATAAACAAATTGTCTAAGCTGGCGCGCAGCAAGGGACTTCCAGTGGTGTGGACGCGCGTCTGCTATATGGAAAATGCAGCCGATGCTGGCATCTGGGGAACCCGAACTGATACGCCCGACAGCCTTCAAAACATCAAAGCTGGCAGCGTGCGGCATGAATTTGATGACCGCCTGGAAATAGATCCAGCCGTTGATGCCATCTACGAGAAGAAGATGCCAAGTGCTTTCTTTGAGACCAGGCTTTCGAGTTTTCTGACTTGGCACAAGATCGATACAGTCGTGATAACCGGCGGGTCAACGAGTGGCTGTATTCGCGCAACAGCGGTCGATTCTTTAAGCCACGGGTACAGAACAATCGTGCCAATAGAATGTGTGGCGGATAAGCATGAAAGTTATCATTTCGCCAACCTAACAGATCTGCTCCTGAAATATGCAGACGTAGTGGACGTACAGGAAGTCTATGACTGGCTTGAGGAGTACTCAGTCTGATGACTCACGCCGATCCTAATCTCTACGATTATTGGCCCTATGCGGGTCGCCCAAAAATCCGGTGGCCCGGCGACAAGAAACTTGCTTTCTGGATTGCGCCAAACATCGAGTATTACGAGTTTCAGCCCCCGCCAAACCCGAAGCGCCAACCCTGGCCACGTGGTAATCCTGACATCCAAGGTTACACACAACGCGCGTGGGGAAATACTGTTGGGCACTGGCGCCTTATGGAACTCCTGGACAAGTATGACATGCGTGGCTCCATTTCATTATCGATTGGACTCGTTGATCACCATCCGGAAATCATTGAAGCCTGCGCTGCTCGTAAGTGGGAGTTCTTCTCTCACGGAATTTACAATACGCGGTTTTCCTACGGCATGACCCCAGAGCAAGAACGAGCTGTTCTGGAAGACTCCATCCGAACCGTTGAGCGCGCAACGGGCGAACGCATTCGGGGGTATTTGGCGCCAGCCCTGACACACACTGAATCCACCCTGGACCTGATCGCAGAGCATGATTTCTGGTATACTTGCGATCTTTTTCAGGATGATCAGCCCCAGCCAATAAAGACCAAAACCGGCCAGCTGGTATCAATGCCATACTCACTCGAAGTGAATGATGTCATCACATACTCGGTCATGGGGTATACGCCTGAGCAGTACACAGATATTCTGAAGCGACATTTTGATCAGCTCCTGGAAGAAGGCGAAGAAAGTGGCACGGTTATGTGCATTCCACTACATGCCTATCTGGTCAGCCAGCCACATAGACTGAGGATCTTCGAAGAGGCCCTGAAACACATCTCGGAACATGCGGACGACGTGTGGATCACGACAGGACAGGAAATTGCCAAGTATTTCCGTGAGAACTATTGGGAACAATCCATCGCCGACATTCAGACCCGTGGCGTGACAACAGGAGGGACCGGCTTTGCCCCTTCCAGATAATTACTTGAAATATTCGCATAGAAAATATGGCTTTGACCATGATCATTTTGCCTGGACACCAGACACCAAGCGCGCGCCACTGCAACTGAAATCGGGGGCCAAAGCAGCTGCCTTCATCGTCGTGCCGTTGGAGTTCTTTCCTCTAAATCCTCCCGCAGAACCCTTTAAACACCCCGGCGCGATGAAAACGCCGTATCCGGATCTAAGACATTACACGACCAGAGATTATGGTAACCGTATTGGTGTATATCGTATTCTCAAGGTTCTAAATGAATTCGGTATCAAGGCGACGTTTGCCGTGAATGCGGAAATTGCGAAACGCTACCCACCGCTGGTAGATGCTATTTCCAACGCAGGACATGAGATTGCCGCCCATGGCGTATCCACGGCTCATATCCATCATGAAGCTCTATCAGAGCAGCAAGAAACCGCTTTGATTTCAGAGTGCCGATCAATATTTCCGGATGCGACGACATGGATGAGCCCGGCACGTAACGAAAGCTATCGCACCCCCAGGATCATTGCCGAATTAGGGTTTAAGACCCTGTTGGACTGGGAGGCAGATCAACGCCCCCTGCCTTTCAAAACTGAGAGCGGCAACCTCACCTGCCTGCCCCTTATGCATGAGCTGTCCGACTTCAAGCTTATGGTCGACAATCGGCAACAGGCTGATGATTGGGCTGACCAGATACTGGAGGCGGCGGAATTTCACATAGCTGACCATGAGCGCTCGGGTGCACAATGCTTTGGATTCACTCTTACACCCTATGTCGTAGGACAACCCTTCCGTATTCGCGCACTTCGCCGCGTTATAGAGGGCATTGCACGTCTGGACGGCCTGGAAGTCGCCACGGCACAACAAATTCCAACAATGTTTAAAGAGTAAGACATGTCAGAACCAAAGACATCTCCACGACTAGAACAGCCCTGCTTTCTCGTAATCTGTCGTGACGGCGAAAACTCCGCGCAAAAAAGAACCCAGTTCCTGAAGGGGCATCTCGATCACGTTGAGAAGAATTGGGAGAAATACGTAACGGCAGGCCCGGTGCGCATACCTGGTAGTGAGCCGCTTGTAGGCTCAGTCTTCCTTGTACTGGCAGACACACTGAATGAAGCCAAGGCCCTTATGGAGGGAGACCCCTACATTGCGTCCGGAATGTACGAGACCATTGAGTATCTCGAGTTTACCAACTCAGTTGGCCGCTTCATCGGCGGAAAAATCTGGGAAAGCGCCGAAGCTGTGGCTGAACGCGCCGCAGGCGGACCAACGAAGCTCTCCAAAGGAGAACAATAGCAAATGACGTCACATCCAAAGCAGCGCGTATTGAGCGGCCGTATCGACTACATGATCGATGGCCATCCCGATTTCCCGGAAGGGCTTTGGGGCGTAGAATATTGGCGCATGTCGCATCACCCTAATGGTGACCGGGTCATGCGCGCATACTGCGAACTCCATGATGATGAGCCACTTATCCGGGATGTGATCGCCGCAGTCGACAAAGACTTCCACCCACTAGACACCTATGTGCGCCTGACGAAAAGCGACAGATTCTTTGGCAACGCATTGTACAATTGGAGCGATACCGAGGGCGAGTATCAAGGATACTCTGCAGAGAAGGCGCGCGTTAGCGAAAAAGTCGATATTACGCGCGCTATAAGAGGCTTTGGCACGCATAACCTAGGATCAGACGCCTGGCTGACGGCCAGGTTCGACTTTTCCAAAGGCCCAGGGATTCAGACCTTCGAGAACAATCTGCTCACCTCGATTGATCACCGTGGCGCGACAGGACCAGCGTTTGAGCGCACAACAACCAGCAGCTTGAAATACTCAGGCATAGAAACAGTAAACGTTCCCGCCGGGACATTCGAATGTCACAGGTTTGCCTTTGTAAATACCAGCAACGATCATCCACCCTACGACTTCTGGGTCACAGCAGACGGTGACTTCTTGTTTATCAAAGGCACTGTCGCCGAGCCATATAATTGGTCTTTTGAGCTGATGGAGCTCCATGAAGAACGTGCTGGAACCTGATTAGATTAGGCCCGCTTTATCAAGCTTTTCAATAACACGCTTCTGCCGGGCGAGATAATAGTCTCGCTCCGGCACTTGCGTCCCATCTCCCAAGCCGCCCTGCTCCGCAGCATCGAACCCCGAATAGGCCTCGGCCCACATTTGCATGGGATGACGAGACAAAAGATTAGCCATACCCGGACGGCGGCGATACTCTCGGAGACTTTCAAGCGAAATATCTGCACACGCATTGATGGTTTCGCCTGACCCCGCCCGAGCAAGTACACGCCCCTTATAGTCGATAATTTCTGACCCACCATCCGTCGAGTTTTCTGGGATCGCAATGCCGCTCAGTCCGCCCGAATTCGCGGATACGACATAGGCCATATTTTCCACAGCGCGCGCATGTCGCGTTATGGACTTAGGCGTTGGCAACGGACTTGAAACTTCTGAACTGGAGTGAAGCAGTATCTCCGCGCCTTTACTGGCACTGATGCGGGCAATTTCCGGATATAGAATTTCTTCCGAGGCAATTGCTGAAAGCTTGCCAATTTCCGTATTCGCTACGGGAACCAGGGCATCCAGGCCATACGTGTCCAAGTACTTGTCCCAAACGTCAAAAGGCGAAGGGGCAAACATGGAAATCAGCCGGCGGTATCGCAGCACCAAATCTCCGGAAGGCGAAAAAACGGTGGAGCATTGGAAATATAACTCGGGAAAATTCGCATCCGTCTCATAGTGATTACTGGCGAGGAAAATCTGACTATCCTGGCACAACTTCGCTATTGCATCATATTCAGGCCCATTTGGCGCGAAGGCCGCCTTCTCCTTCCACTCAGTGGCGCTTTCGCCCCAGGGAAACCCTGTCACAGAATACTCAGGGAGCGAGACCAATTTGAGATCCTGCCCCAAAAACCTCTTAGCATTTGCAACCTGCAGAGAAATCCTTTCAATGGAGTTCAGGATCGCAGCGCGAGCATCGGTTATAGAGAGAGAGTTTACAGCGCGACAGGCAATCTGTAGCGCTAAAGCAGTGTAGGCCATTTTGGTTATATCTTTTCCATATCTGAAACTCATTTCTGATATGAGGCAAGACAAGTCAATGTCCTCGCTCAACAATGGATTATGCATATGAAAGAAGAAACGGCGTTTGAACTCACAGCAGACGAGCTGGATGAAACATCCTCTTTGCCATTATATCAGCAAATCTACACAAAGATCCGTGAGGCCATTATTTCCGGCAAGGTGCCGGCGCAATCAAAGCTTCCTGCGGAGCAGGAACTCGTCCAGAGTCTTGGCGTTTCCCGTATCACGGTCAAACGAGCCTTCAACGAGTTGGCAATAGCGGGACTGGTACGACGCTATCGCGGCCGCGGCACAGTCGTGACCTATGATGCGACCGCGCCAACGGTGAAAGGCAGTTTCGAAAATCTCATTGATGGCTTGAAACGAATGGGAATCGAAACACAAGTTCAATTGCTTGATTGCGAAATGATCAGTCCCAGTCCAGCTATTGCAGAAGCTCTGGAACTCAGCCGAAACGCCAGTGTACAACGCATTGTGAGGCTTCGTATTCTTGCGGATGAGCCATTTTCCTATCTCGTAACCTACGTTCCTGAAGATATTGCAGAGGCCTACAGCGAAGATGATCTGGCAACAGCCAGCCTCATTTCGCTTCTTGAAAAAGCGGGTCATCGGCCTTGCGAGGCAACCCAAACCATAACAGCAGTGCCCGCAGAAGCCGCGGTTGCAGCGGTCCTAGGCGTCACAACCGGCTCCCCCTTGTTACGCATTCATAGGATTATGAGAGACGCAACAGGGCGTCCGGTTCAAGATATCACGGCAACTTACAGAGCAGATCGCTTTCAGTATGAGATGCGCCTGACGCGTGAAAAAAATTCTGATTGGACTGCAGAGTAATCTGCTTAAGGATCGAGCAGAAGATCATAAATGTTACGCCAAATATGATTGCCCTCTAGCCAGATATCACAAATGATATATCATTAGGTCGAGACAACAGGCTTGACTTATGACATTTGAAATCGCGATCTGGACCCTGCTCCACGTTTTGGTATTTGTATACTGGCTAGGCGGCGATCTCGGCGCTTTCTACACTAGCCGTTTCCTTACAGCGCCAAATATAAGTCCTGAAAAACGCTTGATGGCGGCCAAGATTGTAAATGACGTGGACATGGCTCCACGGACCGCTCTCATTCTGGCACTGCCTACAGGCTACATGCTCGCCGTCAGCAGCGGATGGCTAGCGGCGCCCATCTGGACGGCATGGTTAGGCATCATAGCCGGCGTGGCGTGGCTTGCGATTGCCTGGCATCTTCACTTGTCTCACGGCAATGCGCCCAAGCTACTCGTCAGAATCGATCTGGTTATCCGATGGGCATTATGCAGTGCACTGATATTCTCTGGATTGGCCGGTTTGGCTGGCATGCTAGGCATGCCGCAGTTCATCGCGATCAAGCTTATCCTGCTTGCTGCCGCCATATTGATGGGGCTGCTTATCCGCGTAGTTTTGAAACCTCTTGGCACAGCCCTCGGCAATTTGTCTGGACCATCCTCTGATAAAGCCGAACGAGATGTCGCTGCCGTCCTCACCAAGGCAAAGCCTCTGGTTATGGCGATCTGGTTTTTCATCATCCTGGCCGCCTTCACAGGCCTGCTAAAACCAACATTCTTTTAGGAGTACAATTATGCTCGACCAGACCGACAAAGACGCATTGGATCAATTGAAATCCATACTTGTGCAAGCTCTTGGCCCAGATGCCATCCGCGATGACCTAAAAGAACGCGAACTGATGAGCCAGGACATTTGGGCGAAAGGAAATACTGCTGAATTAATCGCAGCTCCTCGCTCTCTCGATCATCTTGTCAAGATTGTGCAGGCTGCACACGATCGCGGTATAAAGCTTAATGCGCGCGGCGCCGGTATGTCATACACAAAAGGATATACGCCCGACCGCGAGGGCATTGTCATGCTTGACATGAGCAAAATGGACCGGGTCATTGAGGTGAATTCCGAGGACATGTATGTGACAGTGGAAGCTGGCTGTACTTGGAGCGAGCTTCATTCTGCGGTGTCCGCGAAAAACCTGCGCGTTCCCTTCTGGGGCCCACTTTCAGGCCTGACATCCACAATTGGCGGCGGTCTGTCCCAGAACAATGCTTTCTTTGGCGCGGGCAAATACGGCACGACAGGCGATAGCGTCCTCTGCGTTACGGTAGTGCTTGCCGACGGCACTGTTGTGAAGACAGGAACGTCAGGCACGAAAGGTGCCAAACCTTTCTGGCGTCACTTTGGCCCCGACCTGACAGGGATTTTTTGCGGGGATGCCGGCACAATGGGCATAAAGGCAGAGATTACTCTTCGGCTCATCCCTGCTCCGAAAACAGAAGACTGGTCTAGCTACGAATTTGAATCCCGGGATGATTGCGCCAAGGCCATGGCCGACCTCATGCGCGAGGATATCGCAGCCGAGATCTTCGGCTTCGACCCGAACCTCACACGCGTTCGGATGGCTCGCGCTTCAATGTTGTCAGACGCGAAAACACTTACAAATGTCATGAAGAAGCAAGGCAGTTTCCTGAAAGCCCTGAAAGAAGGCGCGAAGGTTGCGATGGCCGGTCGTGGCTTTATGGCAGATGCAGCTTACACGCTTCATTACACGGTAGAAGGGCGCTCTCAGGTAGGCGTGAAAGAAGAAATCTCTATCCTGAACAAAATTTGTGAGTCCCATGGCGGAAAACAGATTGAAAACTCAATCCCCAAAATCATTCGGGCAAATCCATTTGGTCCCCTGAATACAATTCTGGGACCATCTGGCGAACGCTGGGTGCCAATTCATGGCATCGTACCCGTCTCTGAAGGGGCGGCCTGCATTGCAGAAATAGACGCCTTGTTCGAAAGTCTAAATGTAGAATTTGAAAAGTACGACATTCTCACCGGCTATCTGCTCACGTCTCTTGGAACGACAGGTTTTCTGATTGAGCCAGTATTTATTTGGCCCGAAGAACTTTACGAGATTCACAGACAAACCGTCGAATCAAGCGTCCTATCCAAAATCAAGTCTTTCGAGCCGAACCCAGAAGCTACCGAAATGGTTATTTCTGCCCGCCAGCGTGTTTTAGATATATTTAAGTCCCATGGCGCAGCTCACTTCCAGATCGGCCGTACATATCCGTATGCAGAAACTCGTGAAGAAGGCACAGCAGAATTACTGGCCCGCGTGAAAGCTGCTGTCGATGGCAACTTCACCCTGAACCCTGGCTCCGCAGGACTAGGGTGAGGTCTGATGCCAAAAGTTTCTGTTCGCAATCCGAGAACAGGCCGGAATGACTATGAAGTAGAGGCATTCAGCCAGCCGGATGTTTTTGACATTTCTTATAGATTACGTCAGCATCAGGACGACTGGCACAAGTACGGTATTGAAGAACGTGTCATTCGACTGAAGAGATTGGCAACAACTCTTCACCGAAACCTGGATTCAATTTCTGCTGCGCTGGAGCTCGATACTGGCAGACGCCGTATCGCTCGCATGGAAGTTGAGGGTGTTATAGCATCCCTTGAAACATGGACGGCACAGCCCAATACAGCACAGGAGCAAGCCTGGACTAAGGGGAAAAGTAATCCTGCACTAAAGTACCGGTCTCAAAAAGTTCCATATCAGCTTGTCGGCGTGATTAGTCCGTGGAATTTTCCGCTTGTCTTATCCATGATTGATACAATCCCAGCCCTTTTGGCAGGCTGCAGCGTACTGATAAAACCTAGCGAGATTACACCGCGCTTTGTTTCTCCTCTTGCAGAGGCGGTTAAAGAAGCCGGTCTGTCAGATATTCTTGGCTTCGTGACTGGTGATGGAGAAACCGGTAAAGCTCTCATCAATTGCGTTGATGCCATCTGCTTTACAGGGTCAGTAGAAACAGGGAAAAAAGTCGCTCTCCATGCCGCCAGTCGATTAATTCCAGCCTTCCTTGAGCTTGGCGGAAAAGATCCCATGATAGTTCTGGCATCTTCTGATATCGAGCTTTCAACAGATGCCGCTTTAAGAGGCAGCGTTCTTTCAACGGGCCAGGCATGTCAGTCGATCGAGCGCATTTATGTCGCAGAGAGCATATACGAGGCATTTCTGCAGCGACTGGTCCAGAAGGCAAAAACTGTTCGCCTGAATGCCGATGATATCTCTACTGGAGAGCTTGGCCCCATCATTTTTGAGAAGCAAGCCAAGCTTCTTGAGAGTCACATCCGGGATGCTGTGGACAAAGGTGCGGCAGTTCTGATCGGTGGTGAAATACGAAACATCGGCGGGGGCTTATGGATGCAGCCAACGGTACTCAGCGGTGTAACACATAACATGCGTGTAATGACAGAAGAGACTTTCGGACCGATCCTCCCCGTCATGAAATTCAGCACTACAGAAGAAGCCATCGCTTTAGCGAATGACAGTGATTTTGGCTTATCTGCTTCTGTCTTCTCTGGAAGCCTGGAAGAATCCGAGGCCGTTGGTATGGAACTGCAAGCCGGCGCCATCTCACTTAATGATGCGGCGCTGACGTCAGTTTTTCATGAAGCGGAAAAGACATCTTTCAAAGATTCAGGCCTCGGCGGAAGTCGAATGGGTCTCGTAAGCATGGAACGGTTCTTGCGCTCTAAAGCCCTCATCGCAAATACGGGAACGCCTACGCCAATATCGGCATTTTCCGAGGAAAAACTATGAGATCAAATGCAATACGCCTGGTCATGGATGATGAGATTGCTGAGCTTGTCCTCAACAAGCCGGAAAAGAGGAATGCGCTCTCTACGGATATGTGGCAGTCCATACCGGGCATGATTGACGAAGCCGTACAGAATCAAACCACCAAAGTAATTATCATACATGGTGGTTCTGCTGGCGCATTTGCAGCTGGTGCCGATATCTCTGAATTCGAGACCATATATGCGACGCCCGAAAAAGCTGTTCATTCTAGCAAGATAATTGCTGACGCAATTGAGAGCATTACGAAGTGTCCCAAGCCCGTCCTCGCTGCGATTGAGGGCGCCTGTGTGGGGGGCGGGGTCAGCCTCGCACTGGCCGCGGATCTCAGAATTGCCGACCAAAGCGCAAAGTTTGCGATAACGCCCGGGAAACTTGGACTTGCTTATTCTGTAGGCGACACAAGACGGCTCTCAGAAACCGTAGGGCTACCAAATGCAAAGGACATGCTGCTCACAGGCCGTTTAATTGATAGCAATGAAGCTCTCCAAATGGGACTGATCAATCGACTTGTCCCCAAGGGAAGCAGCCTCTCTGCCGCACACCAGATGGCCGAGACTATTGGTGCCCTATCTCAATGGTCAACTCGCGCGACGAAACAAGTCTTTGATGGCTTGTCAGAGGGGTGGACGAACAATAGTCCTCAAGCCCAAAAACTTTTTCTGGATGGTTTCGCAGGTGAGGACTTCACAGAGGGCTTCCAGGCATTTCTTGAAAAGCGTCCAGCGAAGTTCACTTTCAGCTAGTGAACTCATACCCAGGTGGACTGGCAGGAGGTCCGAAAAGTTCCTCCAGGGCAGCGGCTAATTGCAGAGTGTCACAATCCCTAGACTCCGCCGCCATGACCTGAAGGGAAAGCGGCAAGCCATTCTCTGCACTCAGTCCGGCATAAACTGCCGTTGCAGGAAGTGCGGCAAAGTCCGCCCACGCAGTAAAGTCGGCTTGATTTGCGGGGACGCTCGCACCAAATGCAAATGCCTGCTGCGGTGCTGTAGGGGAAATAACGAACTCAACGTCATTGAAAAGGCTGTTGGCGCCGGACCTGACATTACGAAGGTGTTCATAGGCCCATTCAAGCTCAGCAGTTGGTCTCGCTGCCCCCCAGCTTAAAAGTTTTTTGAAGTCTCGACTGAACCCATCAGGGTATTTGGCAATCTGGTCGGAATGAACACTCATCGCTTCGACTTCACTTATCAACAAACCGGCCCGACGCGACTTTCCATAATAGTAAGACGGGGGCGTAATACCTTCAATAAGTATAGCGCCCGCAGCCTTAAGCTTTCTAATTGCTTCGTCGACCCCTGCTCTGACTGCAGCAGTCATCTCTACGTCGCTATTGCCTGTCCAAACTCCAATCCGCACTCCGGAAAGATTCATGGATGACAAAGCGGTTGGATCGCCCCAATCAGCCAGAACATGCATGGATTGCCATAGAAATTCGACCGATCGCGCGAGCGGACCTACATGATCCAATGTATGAGACAAGTAAACCACACCATCGTTCGGAACTATCCCTGTACTAGGCTTATGCCCCTGCACTCCACAATACGCAGCGGGGATACGCACACTTCCCATTGTGTCAGACCCCAAAGCGATATCGCAGAGTCCAGCAGAAACGGCAGAACCTGATCCGCCAGATGAGCCGCCTGGAGTAAATCCTTCGCGCCAGGGATTATACGTTCGGCCATAGAACTCATTATCCGTTGTGGCGCCCAAGGCACCTTCGTGCATGTTTAGGGTGCCAAGAATTACTCCGCCATTCGCACGTATACGGCTTATGACTGTCGCGTCCTTTTGCGCAACACGCTTTTCATATGCGCCAATGCCTGCCGTCCACGGTAACCCCTGTACTGCTATGTTCGACTTTACGCCGTAGCAAAGCCCATCACCGTCAGAACACTCCGACAGATCTAGAAAAGCATTGATCCCAGGATTGTATTGCTCAATCCTGTCTCTATAAGTGCGCTCGCGGCTCACTTGAATCGCTCATCAAGCAGGCGGATGGGTTTTTGACGAATCTCTGTCTGTGTCAGCGGAGCCAATTCGCCCGGTGCGTTAAGCTCCACTCCACAATCGATCCCAATAGTCTTTTTCAGTATTTCCTTGAACCGAGTGACCGTTTCCAGATCTCTTGGGCCATTGACCTCCGCGCAGACAATGAATTCATCTCGCCCTTGCTCATCTCGAACCGCTTTACAGATAAAGTCACCGGCAAAGCTGGAGTCAGCCTCAAGCAACGGCCCCATAGCTTGCGGAAAGATATTGATCCCGCGTATTTTTACCATGTTGTCAGAACGCCCAAGGAACCCTTCTATACGCGTGAAATTCATATCTATGGATGATTTACCCGTTACGACCTTAGTAACATCATGCGTGTTGAAACGGATAATAGGGTATACATCATCCTTGTGGATACATGTGCAGACAATGTCGCCAGCTTCTCCATCAGCAACAGGCTTTCCTGTGTCGATGTCACAAACTTCGACAAACTGCCCATCTTCCATTACATAAAGACCGTCTCTATCCGGACCTTCTCCGGCAATGATGCCTGTATCCCCAACTCCATACCAATCATAGCAATCAACGCCCCCCCATGATTGCGATAGGGTTTCTTTGTCTTCCCTTCCCAAATGGCCGGATATCATGCGGATATTAAGATCCTTTACCGGATCGATGCCCTGTTCAATGGCGACTTTTGCCAGCTTCTTTATATAATCAGCGAAGCCTACAATGACAGTGGCTCCAAAATCACGCATAAGTTCAACCTGTCGTGCAGATCGTGTTTCAACACCAGTGCCCGCAGACATGAAAATGGCATTCGTCCAATGAGTTACCGCTTCACGTACATAGTGCCCGCCATTGATCATGCCATGGCCATAAACTGAGTGGACGATGTCATCAGGTCGGAGCCCTTGAAATTGATACAAGCGCCCAAGCATCAGATTTTGAACCTCACGCGATTTTGCCCCAAAGAGCAGAACCTGCGGATTCCCAGTTGTTCCAGAAGTCGTGTGCATAATGACAGGAGGCCGGCCACTGCCCGTCCCTTCCAGACCACCGAAATCACCAAAAGGAGGATTTGCATCAATCGATGCCATGATGTCGGACTTGTCAAACATAGGCAGTTCGGAAAGTGTGTCCAATCCTCTGATATCCCCTGGCTCGATACCTGCGTTTCCCCAGAGTCGCTGATAGAATGGGATCTGCCAGGCACGCTCAACACACCGTACAAAGAGTTTATCTTGGTGTGCTCTGATCTCATCTCGACTTTTCTTGCCAAACTTTACGAAGTCATCGCCAATTGGGTGCTCTGTACGGAGCTGATCCCAGTTTATAGCCTCGTGGTACATGTTATGTTTCATGATTAAATATCCTTTCCAGCCGCGAGGCGAGAGAGTTGTGAAGTATCTTTTACGGTTTCGAGATTGCTGATCCGCTCAATCAGCTTTGCAGCCACACTTTCTGCTGTTTCTTCCCCAATGCCGAACTTCAAACAGGTCTTGAACTTCAGAAGACAGGCTTGTCTATCCAAGGGAGAGGCAGGTGAGCCATAAAGAGACGATATGTCCGCGTTGATCAGTTGACCGTCCGTCAGGACAGCCTCTGCGACTTGAGGAGTGAAAGCCGCCGGGTTAGGTGTCCCGTCGTCTATCACCGATATGCGTTTGGCAAGTGCGAAGGTTTCTGCGTCAGACAATGCGGGGCGGCTATAATCATCAAGCCCAACCTTGCCCTTCTTCAGAGTCACAGCACCTAGATACTGGAAGCATAGACGCGCATAGCTGACACTCATATCATTCTGTATAGGGCGGCCAACAAGGCGGTGTATAATGGGGGGCGCGACAAGTTTGAGAGTTTCAAGATTCTCCGCTGTCACACCTTGTTGCATCAGCTTTTGAATCAAGACTATGCCGCCATGCGCAGCACGCCCTGTTGGGAAGGGTTTATGGCTGACCTCGGCAATGCGCCACACTTTCTGGAATGTTTGGACTACCGGACCAAGATCGGCCTCTTCTTCAAAAAGGGTCAGATATCCATATGGTCCGTCAAGGCTGTCTTGCGCCCCCTGAATGCCTGCCGATGCCAAGTCTGCTGCCATTACGGCACTGCGTGCACCATTGGCGACTTGCAAAGCCAAAGAGGGAAGCCCTTCTACATGTGCCTGCATTGTACCTGAACAGAACGCCAAGGCATGCCCAAGCGCGCTTTTAGTCTCGATAGGAGAGAAGGATCTCAGCCTGGAAATTGCCAGCACCGCACCAAACAGGCCAGCATTGGCCGGCCGAAAAAATCGAATAGGGCTGGAAACAGCAACTCCCAACCCTGCGGCAAGGTCAACAGCAATAACAATTGCCACTATAAGGTCTTTACCGTTTACTGATTTTTTCGAAGCCTCGATCTCAGCCATGACGGCAGCCAATATCACTGCCATCGGATGGACTACAGCTGGCTCGTGTACACAGTCATATTCCTGGCAGTGTATTTGAAATGCATTCACGAAGGCGGCATTCGCAGCACTCTGCAAGCTCGCGCCGCGCCCCCAGGTATGAGCATCATAACCTACACCCCACCCGCCGACGCAGCTCCTGACTATTGAGGTGATTGATGCGCTTGCTCCGGCAATACCTACACCAAAGCTGTCCAGTAGAAAGGTTTTCACCTTTTCAACTACGTCTACTGGTATGTCCCCAAACTGTGTATGAAGGCCATGTTTTACAATTAGGTCGATATTGCTGGCCATTACAGCATCTCCAGCAAGTTCGTGAGAAGTTCAGGCACTGGGCTACCGGCAAGCTGAACTATCTGACGAGCATTTTCCAAAGTGATCCCAGCATGCACCATCAGTACACATGACTTCTCGTCAATTTCTTGTGGGCTCAGTGGATTTTCTGGATCACCTAGCGCGTCAGCAGCCTCAGCACTGGCGACCATACTACCTTGAGAAAACAATTGAATTCCTGCACCATAACGCTGCGGATAGTCGGATTCAAAAGGGTCACCAGAAACAACAGAAACTTTATCCCGGTATCTTTTAAAATCCGGATTCTGAATCGCGGTTGAGTCAAAATCCTGAATTTCCGGTTTCCCCTTGGCAAGCACAACGCTAACACTATGATGCAGGGAGAATTTTGCTTCTATCGTAGAGGCAGGGTTTGGCTTGTCGCAAAATTTAATCGCATCTGGATAAGTCGTGATCCTGATTTCATCTACTTTCTCGAGATCGAAACCACTTTCATAAATAGCTAGCGCCGCGTCTATTGCAGCATGAGCGTGACGGCAGGCAGGCCATGGCTTGAAGCTGACCTGATGAATGAGCCAATCCACATCGTAGGATTTCAGGATAACAGACGGGTCTCCATCCGGGGCACAAGCGGCAAAGAAGCCTTGCTCCCCTTCAAGCACGGACAAAGGTCCCTTGAATCCAGAGGCTGCCAATCTCGCTGCATCAAGCCCAGCTCTTGCAGCATGAGATGTATGCAACTGCTTGCCCATGCTTTGCGGCTCGTGGCGAGTTTGCCACAGGCCGGCAGCCTGGCTCATCGCAAGAGAAAGGGCATGTGCCGTCTTCAAATCATCCAAACCCAGCAAACGAGAGCATGCAGCCGCTGCACCGATGGCGCCACACGTCCCGGTCGTGTGCCACATGCCATAATGGGCAGGACCTGTCGCACGGCCCAAGCGTATGGTGGCTTCATACCCAATGACAATCGCCTCAAATAGTTTAGGCAGAAGTTTAGGTTGATCTGCACAAAGAGCAAGAGCGGCAGGTATAATTGTGGGCCCAGGATGGAGAATAGCCCTTTTATCGACATCATCCATCTCAAGAATATTGCCGAACGCGCCCCAGCGAAAAGCTAGGCCTGACGCGCCCGGGAACTCCACACTTCGCACAATACTGCCCGCAGTCTCATTTCTGCCAGCTGCGGCACATCCAATCCAATCGACCAGATGGCAACTTGCTCTTGCCGTTGTCGCCTCATCTACATCTCTCAGAAGCAAAGCCGCCAGAGATTCAATCAACAAAGGGGAGGTCATTTGTCCGGACATATTCTCTGTTTAGCATTTTGACAGCATAAGAAAAGCCACTATTTGAAACTGACCTCAGCGTTTGTGGAATTGTTCGCAAAGGGTTCTTTACTGGATGTTTTTTGTACATCAGAAAAATCGTTTTGGTTTTGCGACTTAAAGAAATGCTATACTTCAGCCAGCAAGGACCGGAGCCAAAATTATGAGCGAACAATCAATCCCGCGTTACCGCATACTTGCCAAACAATTGAAGAATGACATCTTGTCAGGGCGGCTAAAGCCCGGAGATCAGCTTCATACCGAACTTGAGCTCTGTGAGATTCACGACATCTCAAGGCACACAGCTCGCGAGGCCCTCCGCTTGCTCTCCGAAGACGGCCTGATTGCTCGGCGCCGGGGGGCAGGCACCATTGTTGCAGAAATCAACGCGCCAGCTTTTGCCCAACCAATTGGCGACTTCGAATCCATTCTTAAGTATGCCCGCGACGCGCATTTTGAACTGGACACCAACCGCCCTGCCACTAGCAAGGAAATCGCAGATATAGGCCTGAAAGGGTCATATTACCGCTATGATGGCCTGAGAAGGCAAGCCGCCTCGCCCCCGCTTGCTCTCACGGTCATCTTTGCACTCGCAAAACTAGCCCCTGATGCTGCAACAGTAAAAGCACTGGATACGTCAATATCGGAATGGATTGAGCGAACACACTCTGTTGTCGTCAACAAAGTTACCCAGCGTATGGAAGCCGTCGCCCTAAGAAATACCGAGGCAAAAAAGCTGAAAGTAGAAAAAGGCTCCCCTGCCCTTGCTACGACGCGAACGTATCATGACGCATCAGGACGCGTCATCCTCTACTCTCACAGCCTGCATCCAGCCGGCCGATTTGTATATGAATTTCAGTTAGATCGTACCCGATCTTAATCTACACGCTTCTCATCACAGAGTGTTCGCCGGAAAAGCGAACCATCGCGAAACCAATGCCAGGTTCGAGCGCGCTGCCGTCCAGTAGCCCCCATGGCGATGATTTCAAAGAAGTGGGCGCCCGGTTCGTCCTTTCTCTGCAGGTTTAACAGAAGTAACCCATCATGGGTCTCCCAGCTACTCCCTGAAAAAGTGGGCGTATCATACCAAATCCGATCCCCCCTTATGATGCCTTCAAAAGAATCTTCTCTTGTATGTCCGTCATCCCACTCGAAGAAGATGTGCTGCCTATAGAAAACGTCACCACTCTCGGGAAATTCACAGACCACCCGAGACTTATGCGCATCCACAATTTGCGCTGCAAGATCGAGATGTGTGTATGTCCCCTCCCATATGCCTTGATGAGCGCGCGTCGCCTGAAACATATCTTGCATTAGATCGTTCCTTTGGCCTTCAAGCTCGAAACCTGCTCCACGGTAAAGCCAAGACTCTGTACTATTTGCTCAGAATGCTGACCATACTCTGGAGTAACAGGCCGAAGCTCAGCCGGCTCGAACCTGAACTTTATAGGCGGCCCTATATGGCGGTTACCATTCGCATCCGTACACACCATACCCCGCTCCCCTGTGAACGGATCATCGAATGCCTCCATCAGGCTTCTCACCCAACTCCAGCAACAATCCACATCGGCGAGAAACTCTTTCCAGTATGCCAAAGTGCTACCCGAAAAGGTATCCCTGAAGAAGTCCCGCAAAGGAGCCTGAGCAGGCCCTGGCGGTAGTTTCGCGTATGACAGCAGATCTTCCCTTTGCAAGGCAGCGAGAAGATTTGCGGCAAACTTCACTTCACTACCACCCAGAATAATATATTCGTCATCGGAAGTACGGTAGAGATTGTACATGGCACTGCCACCAAAGCTTCGCATATCCTTTGGGGAGGGTGCGCGACCTTCGGCAAAAGTTGGCCCAAGTACATTGGGAGTCCAAGCAATCGCAGCATCAAACATGGAAAGGTCAATATACTCACCCGCATTTGTTTTCTCGCGGCGATAAAGTGCCATCAATACTGCCGACAGCGCCGTGAGTGAGGCTGCTGCATCAGCAAAAGGAATATGTGGCATGGCGGGCAGATTATCCTGGCCCCTATTGAGATCAACCAAACCCGCAAACCCCTGAACTGACACATCATGCGCTGGCTTCTGCGCCAGCGAAGCATCTTGCCCAAATGCGGAAATTGAACAGTAAACAAGACGCGGATTGATGCGAGACAAAGTTTCATAATCAACGCAGAGCCGTTTTACGACACCTGGCCGGAATGCCTCCACGAAAACATCTGCCTCACGCGCGAGCGCATGCAGCACGGCGAGCCCATCCGGGTCCTTTAGATTGAGCTTCAGGCTTCGTTTCCCGCGAGCCACGTTGCGAAACCAGACAGACACGCCATCCGGCGTCTTCTCCCCAATATCGCGCACTGGCTCACCCAAACCATTTGCGGGCTCAACCATTATCACGTCAGCCCCATGATCAGCCATGGTCATGGTCATGTGCGGTCCGGGCAAAAACGCGGACAAATCGATAACTTTCAGTCCGTCTAACTTCACTTCAGCAACTCATCATTATGCTCGCCCATCATGGGCGCGCGGCTGGATCTTGCACGTTCACCGTTCACACGAAACGGAGACGCAAGCGTCCTAAGCCCGTTCGCCATACTTGGATGCTCAACCGTTTCGATCATTCCGATTGCCTCTGCATAGGGACTATCAAGCGCGCCCGCGAGATCCAGTACAGGCGCGAATGGCACCTTTCCACCCAGTATTTCCATCCACTCAGCTGTTGTGCGTTCCGACAGAATTTCATCAATTCGTTTTGTCAGTGCCTCAATGTTTTCACGACGCGCATGGACAGTCGCGAACCTGGTGTCCGAAGTCAGAACTTCATCGCCAGTTATGGCGCAAAAGACATTCCAGAACTTCGGAGTCTGACACATCAGCAGCCCCCAGCCGTCCTTTGTCTTGAATAATTGTGAGGGCGCTATTGAGGGATGCGCCCCACGCGTAAGGCGCTCTGTTTTGTGCGCTTCGTTCAAGTACCAGGTAGCCGGATAAGATGTCTGATGCAGCGCCGTATCGAACAGACAAACATCTACATCACACCCCTCTCCCGTACGCATCACACCGATTATACCCGCCAGCAGCGATGTCGCGAGATGGCTGCCTGTATGGAAATCGACCATTGAAAGGCCGGAGCGGACCGGAGGGCCATCAGGCTCCCCTGTCATCATCATGAAGCCTGCTTCTGCCTGCATGAGATAATCATAGCCTGGCCAGGCCGCACGCTCCGTGCCACGGCCATATGCAGACAGGTGCGCGCAAACGATTTTTTTGTTCGTCTGCTTTAGCGCTTCATATGTCAGCCCCAGCTTTTCAGGCTGATCACCACGTAAATTATTCGCAACCGCATCGGCAGTTGCGACAAGCTTGTGAAGGGCCGCTCTTCCATCTTCAGACTTCAAATCCAGACACACAGACTTCTTTCCTTTCGAAAATGTCTGAAAGAACTGGCTATCACCCTCTCCGATGGTGAAGGGGCCCACCGAGCGCGAAACATCGCCCCCGCGGGCTTTATCTTCAATCTTGATAACTTCAGCACCAAGATCAGCGAGCAGCATTGTGCCATATGGACCCGCACCATACTGTTCAACTGAAAGGATACGAACGCCTTTAAGGGGTAAAGCCATTAGACGGGATTCCGCTTCACGAGTTGTTTGGCGATGATGATGCGTTGCATTTCATTCGTACCTTCCCCAATGCACATGAGTGGCGCGTCACGGAATAGCCGTTCGATGGGATATTCCTTTGAGTAACCGTAGCCACCATGGATGCGCATTGCTTCAGTGGCACAATACAGCGCAGCCTCGGAAGCAAAATACTTCGCCATTCCCGCTTCCATGTCTACACGTTGACCAAGATCAAAAAGCCGCGCAGCATCTTCCACGAGCAACTCAGCAGCCCTTGTTTTAGCGGCCATCTCGCCGAGTTTCAGTTGAATGGCCTGATGCTCGGAAATGGGTTTTCCCATCGTTTTCCGTGACTGCGCATAGGCAACAGATTCCCTCAAGGCACGTTTGGCAATACCAACGGAACGCGCAGCAACATTGATACGGCCAATTTCCAGCCCGCCTGTCGCCATGTAGAAGCCCTTGCCTTCTTCACCGCCCACAAGGCTGAGGTCTGCGCTGCACTCATAATCATTATAAATGAGTTCGCCGGAGTCGATGCCCTTGTACCCCAGCTTTTCGAGCTTCTTTCCGTTTCTGACACCAGGCAGATGGTCATCCGTATCAGGCGCTGTTTTCGTTTGCGTAATCAGCATAGACATTCCCTGATAGCGCGGTTCTGCGCTAGGGTCAGTCTTGACCAGAAGGGCAACACAATTGCCTTGAATCGCGTTGGATATCCACGTCTTGGCGCCTTCGACGACATATTTGTCGCCGACCCTTTTTGCACGCGTCGTAATGGCTTGAAGATCTGTACCGGCATTAGGCTCTGTTAGGGCAAGCCCACCGCGGATTTCGCCAGTAGCGAACTTTGGCAGCCAATATTCTTTTTGCCGTTGGGTTCCGAACTTCTGGACAATCGTTGCCATCATGAGATGGGAGTTGAAGATCCCGCTCAGGCTCATCCACTCTTCCGCGATGAGCGTGACAACCCTTGAATAGGTTGAAGCCGATAGGCCCAAACCGCCGTATTCCTCATCAATGATCGCCCCAAAAAGGCCAAGTTCCTTCATGTCCTCTACAAGGTCATGAGGGTATTCGTCGTCATGCTCCAACCGCATCGCAACTGGTTTGACTTTTTGATTGAGCCACTTCCCGATGGCATCTAGAATCAGGCGATCATCTTCACTCAGATTATCTGTCATGTCGGGACCTCAATAATTTCCAACTTTGTCTTCGACGGCGTTTCCGCGCGAAGGGATGAGCATGTTCCGCTTGAATGTGCAGACCATCTTGCCGTCCTGATTGAAACCGCGAGTTACGATAGTGACGATCCCCTGGCCTGGACGGGACTTGCTTTCACGTTTCCCGAGGACTTCACTTTCGCCGTAAATGGTATCGCCCGCAAACACAGGGGCTGTGAATTTGACTTCGTCCATACCCAGATTAGCAACCGCCTTCTGACTGCAATCCGTAACACTCATACCGATCAAAAGCGCGAGCGTGTAAGGACTAACAACGAGATTTCGCTCAAATTCGCTCGCCTTGGCAAACTCGGTATCAAAATGCATCGGGTGAGTATTCAGCGTCAGCAGAGTGAAGAGATGATTGTCGTAATCCAGCACCGTTTTACCAGGACGATGCTCGTAAATATCGCCTTCAGAAAAATCTTCGAAATAGCGGCCAAAGGTTTCGCGGTATCGGTTGGGGCCAACCTCTTTTATATTTTGAACCATATTTTGTCTCCGTTTATGTCAGGCACTGGCCAGTACGCGTTGCGCAGCTAGAATAATGGGGCGGTCAACAAGCTTGCCTCGGTGGAGCACAGCCCCACCTTGCGAAGCCTTCAATGCTTCGATGATGGCTTCAGCCTCAGCGACTTCTTGTTCAGTTGGCGTGAAGACTGTTTTCACAACCTCTACTTGCTTTGGATGAATGCATGCGCGCCCCGAAAAACCAAAAGCCTTGACCCGGCTTGTCGTATCACGCAGGCCGTCCTCATCGGCAACATCCAGGAATGGAACATCATAGGCTGGCACGCCTGCAGATCCACAAGCACTGGCGATGACACCTCTCGCGTAATTCATGGCAGAGGGATCAGACAAATCTGCCCCAAGACTCGCAGAGAAATCAGCGCCGCCAAAAAGCACCCCCATGGTGCTCTTAGTCGCTATGTCCATGGCATGTGAAAGGCCTCTGCCACTTTCGATAACAGCCATGAGCTTTTTGCTACCAAGCGCTTCGCTTACGATTTCTATGTCCGTGCCTGTTTCGGCTTTCGGCACCATTATGAAGTCAGGCGTAACGCCAGACACCACAAGCTCGGCAATGTCCGCACACCCATCTGCGGTACGAGGCGAGTTGATCCGGAGACCGGCTCGTGTCGAAGAGGGTGCATTGGCCAGCCATTCGAGTGCAGCTTCCCGCGCAGTCGACTTTTGCTCAGGCAGCACAGCATCTTCCAAATCGATGATGATTGTATCAGCACCTGTGGCGACAGCTTTGTCGAAACGGTCCGGTCTCGCTCCAGGTACGAAAAGAAGGGATCTGAATATGGCGGTCACTTCATTCTCCAAAGTTTGTCCGGACAAATTAGTATGGTTATATCATTTGGGTCAAACGCATTTCTCTCAATTCAACAAAAAAGGCGCAGTCACCTGCGCCCTTTTTAAGTTTTTAGCTATCCAGCAACCACTTAGTTAGGAGCGGGCACATTCTCGGCGAAATGTTTTGCGATGTCCTCGCGCTTGGCAACCCAGACATCCTCAAACGTCGCAACATAGTCCAGGAAAGCCCGGAAAGCATCAATTCGACCTGGCCGACCAATAATCCGAAGGTGCAACCCCAGGCTCATCATTCGAGCCCCCTGGCCTTTCGATTCCTCTCTCAGGAAATCGAACGTACGCTTTGCATAGTCCAGCCACATCTCAGGCGTGAAAGATGGCGCAATCCAGAACTTCATATCATTTGTGTCTATCGCATAAGGCAGAATAACGATTGGCTTCTGACTACCGTCTTCCATCTCTGTGAGCGCCCAATACGGGAAATCATCAGAGTAGTCATCCATGTGATACGAATACCCCTGCTCAATAATGATCCGGCGGGTAATATCCGAATGGAGATAACGTGACAGCCAGCCTGACGGTCGGCGGCCCGTCGTCTTCTCAATAGATTCTGTGCCGCGTTTAATGAAATCCCGCTCTTCCTCAGGCGTCATGAAAGTGGTGAAGTTCCACTTGTAGCCATGATTGCAGGGCTCATCCCCACGCGCAGTAATCGCCTTGGCAAGCCACGGTGCTTTTTCGAGCGCCTGACCGCAAACGGTCCATGTGGCAGGCATTTTTGCCTTATCGAGAATTCGCAATATGCGAGGGGCACCCTGGTTGATTCCATACTGATAATTGGTTTCGTTCCCGTGCACACGTATAGGTTTTCCAGGCACAGCACCGAGTTCATCCACTGGCTCAGGACGCTTGTCGCCCTCATCAATCCGGCGCTCCGCGCCTTCCTCAACATTGACGACAATCGACAAGGCAAGCTTCTTGCCGCCAGGCCACGCAAAATCCTTTGGTGCAGGATCACTTGGCAAATTCATTTTGGTTTATCCTTACTCGCCATACTGGGCGCGTTGTTACGTATGTCTCGCTCGAGAGCCGTCAGTGGGGCTCCTCGCCTCCTGAGACATTCATGCTTTCAGCGGTGATGTATGCAGCTTCTTCAGAGCATAGCCACGAGACAGCATTTGCCGTGTCTTCAGGCAAACCAGGACGCCCCAAAGGAATACGTTTGGCCATGGCCTCCATATAGTCCTGTACGGATGAAGCCCCGGTCACTTTGGCAAAATACTCGTTCTGCCATGCACCCAATCCGGTTGTAACGTGATTAGGGCAAACATTATTAACCGTTACGGCATGGGCGCCAAGCTCAATAGCTGCCGACCTGACCAGTCCGACCAAACCATGCTTGGAGCTTGTATAGGCCTGCGCATGCGGAAAGCCTGACTTTGCCGCTTGGGAGGCAATATTGATAATCCGGCCGCCTCTGCCCTGTTTGACCATGTGCTCCGCCGCCGCCTTGATACCAAAAAAGGCTCCGGTGAGATTTACGTCGATAACGGCACGCCAGTCCGATTCCGTAACATCCAGCAATGGCTTCATAATGTAGCCAATACCGGCATTGTTTACCCAGATGTCGAGTCCGCCATGCGTGCTTGCCGCATGAGCGGCCAAAGCGCGAACTTCCTCAAGGCTTCGAACATCACACGTCTTGCACGAGACAGTGGCTCCCAGACCACGCAGGTCTTCCGCAATGCTCTCCATCTCCTCGTTGAGGCCAATATGATCAGCTGTTGTTGCCGTATCACGTGGTGCCCCCAGGTCTGACAAGACGATTTCGGCGCCGTCATTTGCCAGCCTTCGCGCAATGGCTTCGCCTAAACCTCCGCGTCGACCAGAGCCAGTAATTACCGCGACTTTGCCTCTAAGGCGCTTTTCCATAGCAGCCTCCTAGCCCAGCTTTTCTGTGAGAATGAAGAACAGGTCGGATGTCATGGCCTGAAATTCCGCCGCAATCGCTTGCATGGCTTCGGTACTCACCTCTCCACCAAAACCTTCCATGTCATTCACATCGATTATCTCAATATACTTATAAGGAGGCGCTTGGTCGGAACCTATAAGTCCCGCAGATCTATAGACCTCAAATTGATCCACAGACCCGAGCCCATTCACAGTAGGAATATCCTTGGACTTTGCCCACGCCTCATATTCTTTCACCGAACAATCAGGCTTCAAATTGAACAATACGACTATTTTTTGCGCCATTTAGGTAATCTCCCCTACTGGATAAGGCCAAACAATGGTATATCATTTAAATCTCAATGAAAGCCCCCTATAAGAATATCTCTCAGTTTGGGGTAATCATCTTCGAGGAAAGGATCGGTAATGGCTGACACTCAGTATACTCAAGAAAGAAAGCCCCAATATGAGGGCCCCCCTGACTACCGCGTTGCCGGACAGCATGGCATGTACCCCAATGTCAGCCATGATGAATCTGCACGCTTCAATTTCCTTGCACAGATGAACCGCCATCTTTCCACACAAGTCATGCCCTTTATCGGGAAGGCATATGAAGCTCGCATTGAGCCTGAGCGCATCAAGACTGAGGGCAAGCCTTTCGCTTCGCGTCATGAAGTACGCAAAGCGCTCGCGAAAGATCCAATTTGGCAATGGTGGTCTGCCCTACGCCGCGCCACGATGGAATCCCGCCAGCAGGCAGGTCGCTGGGTCGTTTTGCGTCAGGCTGACGAACTGAATACGAAAGCCGCCGATCTCACAAATTCAGACCCTCGCCTGTTGCTGGATAGTAAGCTGCCTCTTCCTAGGGGTGTGGAGGCGATTGACCATCACTGCATGCCTGGCAGCTACCATACTGAGCTGGTTGAAGGCGATATCACTGGCCCGGCAAATTATGACATCGGTCTGTTTGCAACGACAGGGGGCATGTTGGGGCTGTATAATGATGGCGGCGGCAAAGCCGTTGCAGAGTGGGTCCGCAAAAACCTCGGTGAAGATTTCAAGCCTAAGCGCATTCTGGATATAGGCTGCGGACTCGGTCATAACGTACTTCCGCTGGCAGAAGCCTTCCCGGAGGCAGAAGTTATCGGGATTGATGTGGGCGCCCCCATGCTGCGCTATGGACTGGCCCGCGCCAAATCCATGGGCATTGAAAATGTCAAATTCATTCAAGGCGATGCCGCAGATCTGAGCAGTTTCGATGACGAAAGCTTTGACTGGGTTCAGTCAACAATGTTCCTGCACGAAACCAGTTACAAGACCATGCCGCACATCTTCAGCGAATCTTTCCGTGTACTGAAAAATGACGGGATTGTTCTGCATGTTGAACAGCCGCAATATGACAGCAGCATGTCCTTGTTTGAGCAAGCCATGCGTGACTGGGATGCATTCTATAACAATGAACCATTCTGGACAAAAATGCATGAAGTGGATCTCGACGACTGGATGATCCGCGCAGGCTTCAAGCAGGACGAGCTCATCCACGGCGGTGTTGCCGCAATTGTAGACAAAGATGTCTTCCCGGACGCAGCTGACGACGACAGCGAAGACTTTGGACGCAAAGCCGCATGGCACGTTGTCGGCGCAAGAAAGAGTGCATAATGAGCAATATAGATCCCATAAAACTCGCCGGCGCTAAAGCCAAAGGCAAGCGTCCATACTTCATGGACAACCCGGATGTCGAACGCCTTACAAATATTGTACTGGTTCTTACGCAAGAATTGGCTGTAACGAGAGAACGTATGGACACGATCGAACGCCTTCTGGAACGGGGGGAGCCTGTGACAAAGGCAGCGATCGAGAGTTTCCGCGCCAGCCGCACTGAAGCAGATGAACGTGGCCTGTGGACCCAGGAATATCTAGCTCGGGTGTTTCGCATTATCCAACAGGAAGGCGAAGCCATTGAAACCGGTGACGAAGCTGAGTCTGAAGAGGTCGCCGACGAACTCGCAGAACGAGCATGATGTTAGTCTGCTTCTAGAAGCAAAAGACTGAAAGAGGCGCCTAATAATTAGGCGCCTCTTATTTTTTCTCACACTGAATTGTCCTCAGTCACCACAATTTGCACCTCGGAAAATGCACGACGCTTTTCCTTCAGCTGCTGATACTCCTGACTGTTCCACATTTCATCAAGGGCCACGCGCGAAGGCCATTTTGAAATAACCACGCTTGTCGCCTCATCGATATCACCTTCAAGGCAAGTCAGATTGGGGCTACGCACGACGTACTCTCCACCTAATTTGGCAGCCAGTTTTGCCGTTGGGATCGCATACTCGGCTACAAATCGCTCGCGATCCTTAATCTTGCACATAACAATCATATAGGCGGCCATACTCATTCCTCATCATTGACAGAGACACACAATATCTAAATGATATATCTTTTAATGTACGTGAAATTTCACGCATAGGTAAAGGTACAAGACGAATGAAGTTGCTCCGCAGCGCTACACTGACTGTGTCAGATATCGAAAGATCTGCCGATCTCTATACAAGCTATCTTGATTATTCCGTGGTTGAACGAGGAACAATTCCTCAGGACCTGGCGGATAGCTGGGACGCTCCTAAAACGGCCGGGGCCAACTATGTCGTGATGCAACCTGCCTCGGGGGCAGATATATTCCTGCGCCTTATCGAGCAGCCAAAGGTCGATGGCTTCAAGGCCCTCAGATCATATGGCTGGAATGCAATCGAGATCTGCGTTGAAGACGTTCTTGCCGCCAACGAGCGCATGAAGGACAGCCCGTTCGAAATCATTGGCCCGCCTCGCGAAATCGACGGACTGCCGGCAATCCATCCGATGCAAGTCAAAGGACCTGACGAAGAGATTGTATATCTTACACAGATCAAATCCGACCTTCCCGCATTTGATTTGCCGAGAGCCGAAGCCGCTATCGACAAACTGTTCATCCTCGTCATGGGATGTTCAGATATGCGCGCATCCAACAAATGGATGGAAGAACATGTCGGAGTTGAAATGGGCCGAGACATGGAAATCGTCTACACCATGCTTGCTGCGGCCTATGATCTGCCTGAGCAGGACATGCATGTCATCTCAACCATGATACACGGTAGAGATGTGTTCCTGGAACTGGACCAGTACCCTGATGCCGCCATTAACCGCCCGCAACTGCCCGGAATGCTGGTTCCTGGGTGCGCCATTGGAACGCTGTGGCACCCTGACTTTGACAGCCTTACAGGCCCATGGATTACAGAACCTGTCGTCCGCGAAGGCCCGATCTACAAGGGTAAACGCGCTGGCACTATGAAAGCGCCGGACGGTACACTCGTTGAAATGGTGGAAAGTTAACCTGCAATGAAACTGATTAGCCTGCGTCACCCTCTGAATTCCAAACCCGTCGCATCGGACTTCGTTGAATTGGATATTCCGACTCCGGAATGTCCTGATCAGGGGATCCTTGTACGCGTCGTACACTTATCGCTCGACCCGTACATTGGCTCACGTCTTCGTGGCAAGCATATGGGAGAAGCGCCACCGACCCCAGGTGTAGAGGCTATTCCCGGAGCAATTGTGGGTGAGGTCGTACAATCAAACCTCGACGGCCTTTCCAAAGGTGACTGGATTCAGTCCATGGAGGGAGGATGGCAGGAATTCGTATCTCTGAAAGAAGGTGCATTTCGAAAGCTCGATCCAACTCAGGCACCTCTAGCCTCTCATGCTGGCGTACTCGGTATGCCGGGCCTCACAGCATGGGCAGGCATCACTCAGCTTGCAAACGTTGGCGAAGGTGACACAGTTCTGGTGAACGCTGCTGCAGGTCCTGTTGGCGGCACTGTTGGCCAGATAGCCCGCATCAAGGGCGCAGAAAGAGTTGTAGGAATTGCCGGAGGGGCTGAGAAGTGCGCCATCGTCACAGACACCTACGGCTTCGACGCCTGTATAGATTACAAGATTGATGGCTGGGAAGCAGAACTCAAAAAGGCTCTGCCTGATGGCTTAAGCATTTTCTTTGAAAATGTTTCCGCAGACATGGCAATCACTGCGCTCGACAATGCTCGCACCTATGCACGTGGCGTACTCTGCGGGCTTGCCGCTGGATATCAGGTCCAAAGTCAGGATAGAGTTCCCAACCCGCTTCCAATGGGCACCATCATCGGTAAGCGCGCACAATTGTTCGGCCTCGTTGTCTATGACTTCTATTCCAAATGGGACGAATTTGCAGGCGAGGCGGGCAAGTGGATTCAAGATGGAAAACTTGCTTTCGCCGAGGATAGAGAAGAAGGCCTCGAGAACGCCCCCGCACTGTTCGAACGCCTCATGAACGGCCAGAACCGCGGGAAAGCTGTTGTGACCGTAAGCCCAGAGAAAGCATAGCTATGACAAATGTGCGAAAGGCTTATTTCGACGGCAAGTACGGTCAGATACATGCCTATATTGCGGGAGAGGCAGAGAGCGGAAAGCTCCCTCTCTATTGCGCGCACCAAAGCCCCAAAAGCGGCGCGGAGTTCCTAAACTTTGCGCGAGCTGCCGCCGAGGAACGTCTGGTTATTGCGCCAGACTACCCCGGCTATGGCATGTCAGACAGGCCTGGCTCAGAAAGCGAAGCCACTATCGACCTCTACGCTGAAGAAATGTGGCGTGTGGCAGATCAAATGGGGCATGAGAAGATTGATCTGTTTGGAAACCATACTGGGTCTAAAGTCATTGCCGCGATGGCTATGAAATACCCCCACCGTGTTGGAAGCCTTGTCATGATCTCTGCCGCGCTCCTCACGCCAGAAGAGCGGGAGATGTTCAGCAACATGTTTGAGCCGATTCCACTGGATGATGAGGGCACTCGCTTCAAGATAATGTGGGAGCGGATTATTGAGCGTCGAAGTGCGGGCGTAACCTACGAAATGTTGGGCCACTCCATGGCGCTGAATCTCATGGGGGGTGAGGCCTATGAATGGGGTCATCACGCTGCCTTCTCCTGGGCCGGGTACGAAGACGCCCTGCGTACACTGGAGCATCGCATCACCATTCTAAATCCAAATGACGATTTGACCGAAGCAACCCTACGCGCAAAGCCTCTGCTGAAAAATGGCGAGATCGTCGACTTGCCGAATTGGGTTTATAATTTCATGGACGTCTGGCCGGAAGAGACAGCCAGACTTGTGCTCTCAAAACTATAAATATGACCGACACACCCCTGCGCCGCTTCATCGACATTGGGAACAGGCAAGTCCATTACCGCTATTGTGGAGATGGCCCTGCAATCGTAATTGTTCATGCCTCCCCAGGCAGCTCGCGTCAGATGGAAGGCTTGATGCTAGATCTCGCGAATAGAGGTTATAGCGTCTTTGCACCAGATACGCCGGGAAATGGCGACAGCCCTAAACTGCCTAAAGCGAAGCCTTCGGTACAGGATTATGCTGAGGCACTATTGCTGCTACTTGCAAAATTAGGGCTGAAACAGCCACACATATACGGCTCGCACACAGGGGCTGCCATAGCAGCCGAACTCGCAATCGCGGCGCCTGAAAGTGTGGGGCATCTTGTACTTGAAGGTATAAGTGTGTTTTCTCGCGAGCAGCGCGATGCATTCATGCAGCATTATGCGCCCCCCTTCAAACCGGATCTTGATGGCGCTTATCTGACACAGGCTTTCCATTTCTGCCGTGATCAATACTTGTTTTTTCCTTGGTACGACCGTGTGGCAAAGTCCAGCCGTTCCGCAGGCCTGCCAAGCGCATATGATCTCCATGCCTGGGTGCTTGAAGTTTTAAAAGCAAATGAGACTTATCCACTCGCCTACCATGCCGCATTCGCATGGCCCGCACTAAAGCGAATGCCGCTTGTTGAAAAAGAAACGCTCATGCTGGCATCAAAGGACGACCCCTTGCTTGCGGGCACCGTTCAAGCTGCCGAGGTAGTCATGTCAGGGCGCATGAAGGTCTTGCCGAGTTATACAGATCCGAGCTTTTCCGACCAGAGAGCATCTCTAATAGATAGCTTTCTCGACACTACTGTCACACGAACTGATACCGTCTCGTAACACTGGACGATTTCGGTTGATGTCTTGCAGTCACGGAAAGGGGATCCCCGTTATTTTCCGAGGCACGCCACTAGAATAAGCCACCTTAATCCCCTTTTCTCTGTAACACTCAAAATTAGCGAACAATCTTTTTCCCATCAGGCGAAATAGTAAAGTCACCCAGGATAATGGCTACGGCAGCGCCCAAGCTGTCGGCATCCTCACCCAAAGCGAATTCGTACCGACCCGCCGGAACCTGCCAGCTGTCATCTTTCCATGCAGCCAGCAGACGTGGATCAATCTGCAGGCTACGTCCTGCATTTCGTCCGGATCAAGCTCTCGCTTCGCGAAACCGACAAGCCGCTGCTTCGTCTCGCCATCGACCGACACAAGATAAAGCTGAGCAACATCTGCGCCTAGGTACGCGCCCGTGTTCTTCATCCCGAATGAAGCATTTATCGCTGCGCCCTGCTTGCGCACCTTAAGTCCGCTCAGATCAAAATCGGTATAGCTGAGCCCGAAGGCGAACGGGAAAAGCGGCTCGATCTCTTTGCGCGCATACCAGCGATCGCCAACATCTGAGCCCCTCACGTCAAGCGTTTGCCCGGACGCTCCTGCACCGATAAAACTCAACTCGACAGAGGCCGGGAAGGTCATCAGCAAGTGCCCCGACGGATTCACGTCGCCGAACAACACACTTGATTAGGTGCTGTCAGACTAACTCAGTAGTCTCAGTTTTTCGCGGACCAGTAGACCCCAAGCCCGACTTTCCTTTGACAATGCCTGCCCAGCCGAGGTTTCTGAGCAGCGGAACGGGTGCTCGGCCATATTTCGGGGCCACACCCTCGGCCCAGCGCGTCAAGGTCGTTTAGCCTTACAATGCCGATTTATCTCACTATACGCAATAGTACATTTGTACTACTTTGCGCTGGGGTGCGATCGCACCTTCTTGAAAAATTCAAGGCGGATCAACACGCCTGTCAAAGAGAACAGCTCCAGCTTAAGGGAGTCATGGGGTAGAAACATGCCAGTAAACACAGAACATCAAACCTCTAATGCGGAAGGCCCATGCGCCGGTATCCGGGTCATTGAAATCGCAACCATGGTTTCGGGGCCATATGCCGGGCAAATGCTCGGAGACCTTGGGGCTAATGTTATCAAAATCGAAACAACCAGCGGCGATCCGATGCGCACCAACCATCCCATGCACGAGGGGATGTCCGCTTACTTCTCGCTGTTCAATAGAAACAAGAAAAGCATTTGCCTCGACCTGAAATCGGAAGAAGGCAAGAAGATCGCGCTGGAACTGATCGCCAAAGCGGATGTGGTCCTTGAAAACTTTAAGCCCGATACGATGGCTCGGCTCGGACTGGGGTATGAGGTTCTGAAGGAAAGCAACCCCGGACTTATTTATGCAAGCCTTTCAGGCTTTGGGCCTGACGGTCCCTATAAGGATAAACCGGCTTACGACCACGTCATTCAAGCACTCACCGGTGCGATGCCGGTAATCGGGTCCCCCGAGGAGCCGACTCCGATCCATCACATCATCGCGGACAAGGTTGCATCGATCATGACATGCAATGCAATAGTCGCGGCTCTGCTGTATCGCGAACGCAATGGCGGACAGGGCCAGAAGGTTTCGACGTCGCTCATGAAGTCCTATGCTGCGTTCCTGATGCCGGACCTGCTGAACAACTACGTCTTCCAGACGGCGGACGTGCAGAAAATTCCCAATATCAAGATCCACCACCCGCTACGGGTTAAAGACGGGTATGTGATGGGACACGTTCAGCTCAACCCGCAATTCAAGAATCTGTGCAAAATCTTTGGGCGGGAAGACCTCATAGAAGACGAACGCTTCAACACGCCTTGGGCACGCATATTCAATTACGCACTCTTCTGGAAAGAACTTGAGGAGCCCGCCTCAAAACTGACTAAAGCCCAAGTGGTTGCCATGGCCGATGAGTACGGCGTCCCACTCGCCCCGGTGAATACCATGGACGAATTCATGGAAGACCCTCAGGCCAAGTCGTCGGAATGCTTCCTGGATGTAGAGGATCCGGAGTACGGCCGGATGCGTATGTCAGGATTTTTTGCTGACTTCGAGAACTCGCCGGCTTCGGTCAGGCAACGGGCTCCAAAACTCGGTGAGCATACTGAAGAAATTCTTGCCACTCTTGGCAAGACCGATGAAGAAATTGACGCCGTAACCAAAAGCGGGGCCGTTAGCTAATTTCAAACCTGACTCGTAAAGCGCGGGATGGTAGCCGAAGCTGGCACACCATTCCGCGCCTTCGAATGAATACCGAGATAATACCGGCAGCGAGCTTCGCTTCAGCTGATTTCAATCTCAAGCTTCGCGAAGAGCAGAGCTTCTTGCCGGAGTTCAATCCGCCCTCTTTCGCGCCGGTTTTGACTGGACATGGCTCCATAAGGTCAGGGGCACAGGCCAGCAGACTGAAGCGTACAATTGTCAGCTCCTGCCCGCACGCCGCCTGACTGCAGGCAAAATAACTTAGTCCTGGTCATCGACTAGAGCGGACTGGCGGGTCGCGAGGAACGTCAAAAGCACGAGAACCGGCGTCGCGAGTATCGCCAACCACGCCAATCCTTTCCCCAAGCCGTGCTCCGCTCCGGCGATCACCGTACCAAGTTCGACGGCAATTAGCGGCCCGAGGCCATACCCAAGAATGGCAATGACAAGCAGATTGACGGCTGTAAGCCTCGCTCTCATTCGTATTGGTCCGAACTGTTGATAGGCAATCGGAGGCATGACCGCAAATGCTGAGCCAGAGAGAATTCCCAATCCCAGGCAAAAATAGAGAACCGTTCCACCCGTCAGGATACCGACGGCAAACGCAGGCCCCGCAACGAATGCGGCAATCATAAGCACCGTGACCGCTCCGCGCTTCGGCCACCTCCGGTCAATTGCCATTGCGATCTGTGGCCAGATGAAATTTCCTGCCAGAGCTGTTGGAACACCGATCCAACCTAGCAGATAGCCTGCATTGGATAAGCTCAGCCCCTCCTCTCGCACCAGGAGCGTGGGCAACCAGGTCACCACAGCCAAACCATAGAAGGTGTAGACACCGCCCGCAGTAAGCAGTGGGACGAAGAAGAGTGCACGCTTGCGAATATAGCCCAGAAATGCCGCCCAAGACGTATCGTCCCGACCGATCGCAAGCGACTCGCCTCTGGCTGGATTAGCGGCTGTGAATGCAAAGATGACAGAAAGAAAGATCCCGGGCAGACCGACAAAAATAAATGTCAGTTGCCAGGGCTCCAAGCCAGATACCTCACTTATTCCCGCTGCCAGATCATACGCCATAGCCCCCACCGTATAGGAACCAATGGACATGAAGCTGGCCACCGAGAGATATACCGACATCGGAAAGCTTCGCTTCTCCTTCGTAAAGAGGTCGGCAATTAACGACACAGCAGCGGGCGTAAGCACGGCCTCGCCCAGGGCCACACCGCAACGAAGGACAAGAAGGCTCCAAAACCCGCCCGCAAATGCGGATAGAACTGTTCCTAAACTCCAGATGGCAACGCCAATCCCCACAACAGCACGCCTGTTCCGGGTATCGACCAGTTGCGCCAATGGCAGGCCACATATGGAGTAGACAATCGCAAACCCAAATCCGAGCAAGAGCGCGAGTTGGCGGTCAGCCAGCCCCAGAGCTTGCCCCACCGGCTCCGCCATCAGCGCAAGAATGCTCCGGTCGATGAACGACAAGATGAAAAGAATTGTGAGGAGCACAACCGTGTACCATGCGCGGAACCTTGTCGGCTTTCCTTCCGCCTTGATCTCTCCGGCGGACACAGCGTCACTTGTCATCTTTCTTCCCTCGACTTTTTTGCGTCTACGGCTCTGGCGGCCGCTATAAGTCGCGGCCTCGTCTGGCCGTTTGGCCCTGCCGCTATTGCACGCTGCAAGACTGGATAGGCTGATCCGTTTTCAACCGTTCGGCCTGAGCCCAGTCACACTGTTCCCCCAAGCAGTATGAGCACCACACTTCCGGGTCAAGCAAACGTTTTACTTTTTGCGTCAGGCATCGCACCGGATCAAATCCGAAACGCCCCTTTTCATCGCCCTATACTCAGCCTATGGGAACCATCAGATGTCCCGGAATTTCCAATATACCTTGCGCTTCAAGTCAATTGGCTCCTACCTAGTAGCAAAACCACAAATTATCGAGCACGCTTGCCAGGCGTAAACTTCAGGTCACGGCGCAGTCGCCGGTTGACCCAACCGGAAAGTTCGAACGTTTTAAAATATAGCTCAAACCGCTTTTATCCGGGCTGTCTGTGTATGCGTCGCAAGCTCTGGCTATCAGCGCGGTGCCTCGCCCGCGACTATTTCGACGATTTACCCGATCCGACATGCGCAAAGTTCAGATCGGCAGGTGAAGCGCCCAAATTGACGTGCTCGGCATTCTGACGCTCGAACTCCAGCGCTCCTTCCAAAGTCCGCATACTGTTGCCATCAATCAATGCCTTTGTCGGCGCAGCTATGCGGGGAGCACCATCCAGGATCATACGTGCCATGGAGCGCGCAGTATCAAGTAACTCCCGATCGGGAACAACACGGTTGACGAGCCCCCAGTCGGATGCCTCCCGCGCATGCAGGGGCCGCCCGGTCAGTTCCAACTCTTTCGCTCTGTAAATACCAATTGCACGATGAAGGCGCGCACTTAATCCCCAGCCCGGCAGGAGGCCAACTCGGGAATGGGTATCCAGAAAGCGTGCAGACTCTGCGGCGATAATGAGGTCACAGGCGACCGTAATCTCAAAACCACCAGTCGCAACAGCCCCTTGGACAGCGGCAATCACAGGCCCCGGCCAGTTCGCAATTGTCTGAGCCGGATTGAACCCCGCAATAGCGCCAGCACCCTCGCTTTTCAGCATCCCGACATCGAGACCGGCGCAGAAATTTTTCCCTCGCCCGCTCAAAATTACGACCTCGACTTCGGGATCATCCGCAAACTCCGCCATGGCGGTGTCGAAATCCTCGAGCATCTGCGGGATGATGGAATTCATCGTGTCCGGACGATTGAACGCGATAATGGCAATTCCCTTTTCGTGCGCGACTTCTATTGTGCCATAATCACCCAAAATCGAATTCCCTTTTTATCTGCAACATTAGGCGCTTTTGAAGCATCTATCGGCCTGGACGTGATTAGCGCCTTGTGGCTGAGTGAGTTTCTGCACCTCGTCGAAAGGTCTTAGCCTTTCAATGAGCGCCCTACGACCAGTTTGAGGATTTCGGATGTCCCGCCATAAATCCGCTGCACCCGCGCGTCACGCCATTGGCGCGCAATAGGATACTCTTCCATATAGCCTGCTCCACCATGGAGCTGCAGACATCTGTCCAATATCGACCATTGCGTTTCCGTGTGCCAGAGCTTGGCGGCCGATGCCTCCACGGCGGTCAGCTTTCCGTCGACATGCCGATTGATCGCCCAATCGAGATGCGACCAGCCGACCTGTAGGGATGTCGCAATGTCTGCGAGCACGAATTGCGTATTCTGGAAATCAAACACTGTCTTCCCGAAGGCCTGACGGTCCTTTGTAAACTGGATCGTGTCATCAAGCGCACGCTGTGCACCCGCTTGCCCCATGATGGCCTGCGAAAGCCGCTCTTGCGGCATCAGCGTCATGATCGCAGCAAAGCCCCTGCCTTCCCCGCCAATAAGCGCGTTTGCCGGAACGCGCACTTCGTCAAAGAACAGCTCAGACGTGTCCGCAGAATGTTGTCCGATCTTATCCAGCTTTCGACCGCGAGAGAATCCTGGGCGATCTGCATCAACAATGAGAAGACTTACCCCTTTCGCGCCCGCGTCCGGATCGGTCTTTGCGGCAACGATAACGAAATCAGCATTCTGCCCGCTGGAAATATAAGTTTTTGCTCCGCTTATGACGTACTCGTTTCCATCGCGAACAGCTTTAGTGCGGATTGCCTGGAGGTCCGACCCCGCCCCGGGCTCAGTCATTGCAATTGCGGCAATCAGGGAGCCATCGACCATACCGGGAAGATACTTCGTTTTCTGCTCTTCCGTCCCGAGATGAACTAAGTAATCCGAGATGATGTCAGACTGCAATGGCAGGCTAGCGGACGAACCCGCATAAGTGAGTTCTTCAGTCACAATCGCGTTGTAGGAGAAGTCCAACCCTGGACCGCCATAGGCCTCAGGAACGGTGGGACAAAGCAGGCCAGCCTCCCCCGCAGAGCGCCAGAAGCTTCTGGGCGTAAGGCGTTCCTTCTCCCACGTATCAAGGTCCAGCTCTGACGCAAAAAATCGCTTTACCGACTCGCGAAAGATGGCATGTGTCTCGCCCTGAGCAAGACGTTCATTAGGAATGGGCATAGAGAATCCTTCCTTCAAAAGGGTGATCGGGCAGGCTGAGAATCATGTTCGAAAAAGCCTGCCACGAATATTCTGTGAACTGCAGGCTTACTGCTGAGGAGGGGTATGAACAGTCATCCCCTCCAGATCGTCACTTATGACGATCTGGCACGACAGCCTTGAGTTCTCTTGAACTGAGGACTCCGCATATTCTAGCATCCCCTGCTCCATGTCGCCTGCCGCTCCCAGTTTTTGGATAAATGCCTGCTCGACATATACATGACAGGTTGCACAAGCACAGGCACCGCCGCACTCAGCTTCCAGCTCTGGAACGCCAGCCTTCACACCTGCTTCCATCAAGGTCTCGCCCACCACTGCGTCTACAGAGCGGGCCTCACCGGAGTGATCAATAAAAGTAATTTTTGGCATACCTATGACACGAGACAGGGGTCTTTTTGCCCTGACCAGAGCTCCTCACAATTTTATTTGTCCGCTGTTTGAATGGTTCGCTTTCTGATGGACTCGAACGGACCACTCGGAATAAACCGTATGCTGGAAAAATCATCCCCATGCGGCGACCTATTTCAGAGGTTCGACCACACCAATCTTCGCCATTTTAGGATCGGGAACGCCTTCCCAATAGTCAATCGACTCAAGCGATGCGGGGAGATCACGTGGGTCACGTGGAGCCTCTTCGGGGAATTCTTCCATCCCGTAGCTGTACTCGACCGTCATGCCGTCCGGATCCAGGAAATAGATAAAAACCGATTCCGAAGGCGGATGCTTGCCAATTCCAAAAACGATGGGCACGTTCGCTTTCTTCATCCGGTTGTTGGCCTTTCCAACATCCGCCATCTCTGTGACCATGAAGTTCACATGATTCAAACCCGCAGATTTAGACGCCCCGACACCGAACGAATGGTGGTAGGGATTCGGGAAGCAGCGCATGAAAGTGACCATGCCTTTGATCCGATCAGACACGCGGAAATTCATATCCTCCATAAGGAACTTTTCCGTGGCCGCACGATCTGGGCTGTTGATCACGAGGTGGCCTAAACGGGCAATTTTTGTATGCGTGGTTTCGTACGCGCTAGGCGCGTCCAACATGTCGCAATAGAACTCAAAAGTCGCGCCTGTCGTAGGTTCGGTCATCCGGAAAGCCTCGCCGATCCCTAGCTTGGCCTGCTCTTCAGCGCTTACCGCCACGGTTTCAATGCCTAGGCCGGAAAAGTGCTGTCTCACAGCCTCCAAGGCCTTATCACTCTCCATCTGCCAGGCAACCCGCTTCAATGCGGGCTCTTGTCCCGTGTAGATAACCAAATCGTGGTGCCTGTCGCTGCATCTGAAAAACGCGCATTCCCCGTCGGGTTCTTCATCCATTTTCAATCCGACCAGAGTCTCGTAGAAATGCCTCGATTTCTCAAGATCCGTTACAGTTAAGGCCACGTAGCCCAAGCGCCGATACCTGATATCATCAATATTCACGGCAATACTCCTCACGGTCGGGTTCACTTGCGTTCATTTCAAGCTTGCCACTATATCAGCGGCACATATAATTTAGAACGCTTGTATAAATTATATGTCTCGAAAGGTGAAGGATGAAATTGATATTCCGGGCAAATATATCCGTCCGGTAAGCCCTCATTGCCCGCTGAGCCGAGCGCCCGATACAAGCAGTTACCGTCCAGAAATTGATCTGCTATGCTCAGGATTAACCCGCAAGCCTATACATGAAGGCAAAATATATGACGCACGATTGAATTTGTGCGATGCAGCATATACTGAATAAAACATATTTTACTAATACAGTATAAGCAAAATCAAAAGAGCAAGACGGAGGCTTTCGAAGCAAATGGTGGGAATGGATGATCTCGACACAAAAAGCAGAATAAAAATGTGCGCCAGAAGGTTATTCGCCGAACGCGGTGTTGAGGCTGTAACAGTCCGTGAAATCGTCGCCGCATCAGGTGCGAAGAATGGCGGATCACTGAACTACTATTTCAAATCCAAAGAAGGCCTCATTTCTGAACTCCTCGCGGACATCTTCAGGGATAGTAGTGATGGCTGGCTTGAAGGCCTCTCAGACCTACACCGAGCTGGTGGCCCGACTTCAGTGCGCGAGATTGTTACGGTTCTTGTTCGATACCCAGACGAATCCAAAATGGAAGACCCTTCTCCGACGGCAAGCCGGTTTCTCAATAGCCTCCTGAGTACGCGGCGGAAAATGGTGCGCGACTTTCTTGAGACAATGAACTTTTCCGTATTCGGTCAAATGCTACGTTACATCAGGGAGCTCAAGTCAGACCTTCCGCACCCGGTGATTGAGCAGCGCCTGATTTACTTTTCCTGGTACATCATATCGGCAAAGGCTGCATATGAGAGCTATGTTGCTTCCGGCAAAAAAAATCCGGTCTGGGAGGGATTCGACCCCCTGCAGAATCTGATCGATGGCGGAACCGGCCTTCTGGAGGCACCGTGCTCTGCAAATGAGCTGAAATTAGCGAAAGCAAGCGACAAGACAAAAAAGGCCGGAAAAGCGCTAGCCCGCACCCGGGCGCTTGACGCAGCGTTCCCATCCTGAGCTGAAACCAGAACAACATCTGGCGGCAACGCCGCCAGATTGTGAAATGGGGTTTATACGGCACACTAGGCCCGCCCCAATGTCTGCAAAGACTGTTTATGCAGACGCCCCTTTCGCATCCAAAAGGTCGAGCGCGACATCGACAATCATGTCCTCTTGGCCACCAACCATGCGGCGACGCCCCAACTCGACCAGAATTTCGCGTGTATCAAGGCCATACTGCGTAGCTGCCTTCTCCGAATGCCGGAGGAAGGAGGAGTAAACTCCGGCATATCCCAGCGATAGCGTCTCGCGATCCACACGAACCGGCCGATCCTGCAAAGGACGTACAAGTTCCTCAGCAGCATCCATCAACTTGAAAAGGTCGCAACCATGCTTCCAACCTTTTCTTTCAGCCGCAGCAATGAACACCTCAAGAGGCGCATTGCCCGCACCAGCTCCCATCCCTGCAAGGGAGGCGTCTACGCGGCAGGCGCCATTCTGAACAGCAACGATGGAATTTGCGACACCGAGTGAAAGATTGTGGTGCGCATGAACACCCCGCTGGGTCTCAGGCTTCAGCACATTGTCATATGCCTTCAGCCGCGCGATGTACCCATCCATATCCAACGCACCGCCACTGTCAGTGACATAGATACACTCGGCTCCATAGGTCTCCATCAGCTTCGCCTGCTCAGCCAGATGCTCGGACTCAACCATATGGCTCATCATCAGGAAGCCAACCGTGTCCATACCCAGTTCGCGTGCCGTCTCGATATGCTGCCTGGATACGTCAGCCTCTGTGCAGTGCGTTGCGATGCGCACTGACCGCACGCCGAGCTTATAGGCATGTTTCAGCTCTTCAATCGTACCGATGCCGGGCAGCAGAAGCGTCGTGAGAACAGCGTTATCGACCGCGTCAGCCACCGCTTCGATCCACTCCCAGTCCGTGTGCGCCCCAAAGCCGTAATTGAAACTGGACCCGTTCAGACCATCGCCATGTGCGATTTCGATTGCATCAACACCCGAAGCATCAAGTGCCGCAGCAATTTTCTGGACATGCTCAATGCCATACTGATGCCTGATGGCATGCATGCCGTCGCGCAGCGTCACATCCTGTATGTACAGCTTTTCAGTAGTTGGATCGAAAGCCATCAAACCGTCTCCTTCTCACGCCGGCGTACGGCGATCTTTTCAGCTGTAGCAAGACCTGCAGAGGTCATGATGTCGAGATTGCCTGCATAGGCTGGTAAATAGTGCGCTGCGCCCTCGACCTCCAGAAACACGCTGGTCTTAATCCCCTCGAACTCCCCGAGCCCAGGGATACGCACGGGATTGTTCGAACCAAAGCGTTCGAATTGAACCTTCTGTTTCAAGCGATATCCCGGCACATAAGATTTGACCTTCTCGACCATTTCCGTGATCGCCGCCTCTATCTCCGCTTCATCAGCCCCACTGGACAAGGTGAAGACCGTATCCCGCATGATCATCGGCGGCTCTGCAGGGTTCAGAATGATGATAGCCTTGCCTTTGGCCGCGCCACCGACCTGCTCGATCCCCGCCGATGTTGTTTCAGTAAATTCGTCGATATTGGCCCGCGTTCCAGGACCAGCTGATCGTGACGAAATCGACGCGACGATTTCTCCATAATGAACTGTCGCAACCGAGGAAACCGCAGCCACAATCGGAATTGTAGCCTGCCCCCCGCATGTCACCATGTTGACGTTTGGCGCTTCCAGATGATCGTCTCCGTTCACGACCGGAATGACATAGGGGCCGATCGCGGCGGGCGTCAGATCCACCATCACCTTGCCGGCCTTCGTCACGATCTCATTGTGGCGCTTGTGTGCACCAGCTGAAGTAGCATCGAAAACAATACCGATCTCTGGCCAAACGTCGAGCTTCGTCAGACCGTCAATACCTTCATGCGTAGTCGCAATCTTCAGGCGTTTCGCGCGCGCCAGTCCATCAGACTCCGGATCGATACCGACCATCGCGGCCATTTCGAGCTCGCTCGACTTTCTCATTATCTTGATCATCAGATCAGTCCCGATATTCCCGGAACCAATGATGGCCACTTTCGTCTTACCGGACATAGTTATCCCTTTCCGTAACTGAATTGGCAGGTTCCGAGGCCGCCGACCCTGGCCACAACTTCGTCGCCGGGCGCCAAGGCCACCATGGGACCAAGCGCGCCTGTCAGCACAACATCACCCGCTTTCAGATGATCGCCTTGTGCAGCAAGGGTTGATGCGAGCCATGCCGCAGCTTCAAGAGGGTGGCCAAGACAGGCTGCGCCGGCGCCAAGAGAAGCAATTTGCCCATTGATCTCCATCACCATCCCACACGTGTAGAGATCTAGGTCATCCAGTTTCTTCTTGGTTTCCCCCAGTACAAAAAAGGCAGATGAACCATTATCGGCAACGGTATCGGCGAAACTTATCTTCCAGTCTGAAATTCTGCTATCGACAATCTCGAGTGCGGCAACGGCATAATCAGCGGCCTTCAGAACATCACTACGCGTGACCGTTTCGCTTCGAATATCCGACTTCAGAACAATTGCAACTTCGGCCTCAGCTTTAGGCTGTATGCACTTTTTCGGATCGAGTATTCCGCCATTGGCGAGCCGCATATCGTCAAATAGAACACCAAAATCAGGACGGTCCACACCAAGTTGCTGCTGCACAGCTTTTGCAGTCAGCCCGACTTTACGGCCAACGATCCGCCTGCCAGAATTGCTCCAGAACTTGGAATTTATTGCCTGAATTGCGTAGGCACCTTCCACGTCGGTAGGAGGCAGAAAATCCCGCAACGGGGCGACAGTCTCGCCACCATACGCATCGCGGAGTTTTTCAGCAGCGACCTTGTATCGCTCTTCGTTGACAAGCATGCCAGCAATCCTTCCCTGAAGTTGCTTCGGAAACAACATTATTATTAGACGGTCATTTTAATTTTCGCCCCTTGTATTTTCAATCAAGCCAAAATGTGAAATTCTCACCATATGGGAGAAGGCACTTATGGCTCGCACACACACAACCTCACTTGAAAAGTCTCTGGTACTACTGCGAGCGATTATCGCGGACGGCGGGCGAACACCATTCAACGAAATCGTTTCAGACCTTAACCTTCCAACTTCCACCGCGTACCGACTCGTCTCCCAACTCGTGGACGCAGGCTTTGCGAGCCGATATGGACCAAACAGCTTTGGTCCCGGCATAGTGGCCGCACTGCTCTATCAGCGCACCGATGTCTCCGCACTGGTAGCCCGTCTCGCAAGGCCACTTTTGAAAGATCTGGCATCGAAATCAGGCCTCACATCACATCTTGGCGTGCTTGAAAATGGCATGGTCACATATAAAGTTCGAATCCCGGGACGTGCGCCGAGGGCTGCAGGTTTTACACGCGAAGGCATGCAGCTCGAAGCCTATTGTTCTGCCGTAGGTAAAGTCCTGCTAGGCGGACTGAGTAGCGATGCGCTCGACGATTACCTGAATGAAGGAGCATTCGTTCCGCTTACGCCGTATACCATCGTGGACCCTTCTGTGCTCAGGCAGGAAATCAGCGCCATACGTGAGTCCGGGATCGCAATTGATAACCGGGAAGTCGCAGAGGACATGATCTGCTTGGCTGTCCCCGTTCTTGGCCCAGGCGGCGAAATTATCGCCGCGATATCTTCGTCCATGCCCTATAATGACAAGGCGCCACCAGAACCAATGATGTATCGCACTTCACTGGAAGGCTGTTCCCAGATACTCAGCGCCCGTTTATGCGGTAAGACTATCGCTGTTGACGCCTGAGGCATCACCCGGAACCACCGAAGTACGAAAAGTTCTAACCAGATTGCCTAAACTTGATTAGGCGCGAATACGTTCATCAAGGAACTTCTCAGCAGCGTGCCAATTCAAACTTTGGATTTCGTCCGCCGAAAGTGGCAGCTTGGAAATAAACCCAGATGGATCCTGTTGGCGGATCAAATACGGATAGTCGGTTCCCGCAAAGACCTGACCAGGCGCAACATTCTGAACTAGGTAACAGAGATAGTCCGGATCCAGCACATTACTATCAAAGAACATTTTTCGGATCGCTGCACTCGGCGCTTCAGACATACGACCGCCATAGCCTTTAGTCGCCTTCCAACCTGTATCCATTCGTCCGACAACAGCCCCCAACGCCCCTCCGCCGTGACTGAACGCAATACGAAGACGAGGAAACTTGTCCAGCAGTCCCGCCATAGCAACCGAAGCCGCCGCCATTGCAACATCTATCGGAAAATAGACAAATGCCGTCTCGACCGGGGTAACTCCCGCAGCCTTTGCCGCGACCGGATGAAGCGCATGAACGAAAATGCACAATCCTAACGATTCACCCTCTGCAAAGAAGCTTTCGAAAGACGAATCACCGAGCATCTTGCCGTTAATATTACTACCAATTTCAACCCCGGACAGACCAAATTCGCCCTTGATGCGCTTTAGGTAATTCGTGGCGGCTTCTGGGTCCTGCAATGGAGCGACACCCAGCCCCCGAAACCGCGCCGGGTGCTGCGCAATCATCTCAGCTATCTGAGCGTTTGCAGCATCACAAATAAGAATGGCGTCATCCACGTGATGCCAATACGAGAGCAATTCCGGCATGGGCGATAGAACCTGAACCGCAACGTCGTCGCGATCCATATCCTCCAGGCGCCGCGATGCATCCCATGAACGATTGTCAAGTTCACGAAATGGCTTGTCCCCAATCATCAGTGTGCCAGCCGCCCTGCTTTCGCATTGCATGCAGGGCCAACGGCTGGCAGCCTCCCCACCAGGTGCCGCCGGATATTCAAACGGCGACACATGGCAATGGACATCAATCAACGGCATTCGCACCCCTGTTCCCGGATTTTAGAGACATCCGAACTATACCCGGAAAACCTACAGAATAATGGTAACCTTACCCTGTTCCCTCAGACTGTCGGAGGCAAGGAACGAACGTTTCGACATAATCCGCATCTTTCCGCTCACAGTCTTCAGGATGTAATTATGATGTCCCACATAGGTGTCCGTGACATCATTTTTAGCCCGATGGGTGATGAACCGGCAGGTGACGTGCACACCCTTTTCATCGCTTCCCGTTACTCTCACGTTTGAGATGATATGCGACTGAATCGACCTCGGCCATTCAGCATGGGCAGCCTTGTCCAGCATTCTTTTAACGCGGTGTCCAAGACGGAAATAATTGTCCGATATGTAGAACAGATCTTCAGCTGAGTCTGCCGAGTCATCGGCACCCGCGCGCGGGACTTCGTAAATGGATTCCTCAGTAAACAGATCCAGCCATTCCTCCAACCGCCACTCATCAAGCATGGCAGCTTCTTCGTAAAGGAAATCCTCATATGCTGAGCGCGGCTGGGGTTGCTCAACGCTCGCGCTTGCCTGTTGTTTTTGCGCAGACATTATTCTTCCCCCATTCTACGGTTCCACTCGCGCCAGAAACAGCGCATTTGCTCTTCATCATCAGCCTTAAAGGGCTCACCTTCCGGACGCGACATCCCGCGGGAAATGTCATTCCACGGCGCGAACTGATATGCTGCGTAGCCGCGGTACGCAGATTCAAGCGCCTCGACATCGTCAGGCGTGGCAAAGCCACCAGGGCCAAGAAACTCCAGAAAATTGTCCAGGCGACGCTTGCGGAATTCCCGGGACTCGCCTTTGACACCCAACGCCCATGCGGTGACGTTCATCACACCCGGCGCAACCGGGTAGAAGGTCCTGATCGTGATCGCCATAATGTCGTTGATAACGAGATTTGGGAAAATTCCGGTATTTCGTCCAAGCTGGCATATTCTGTGAGCTTCTTCCTCACCCACACGGCTGACAACTTCAGCCCGGATAGCATCTATTTCAGTCTTGGCCTGCTCGCCCCAAGCCGGAATCCATTTGGCGACAGGGCGTCCCCAAGGCGCATCCCCTTCAATAGAGGCATGGCCATTGTTAAGGTCCATCACATTCGTGACCTGTGGCAGCTCCGCTGGACCACCGATCGCATCCGTCAGATACTTAAAGTAGGTCTCATGCGTATCGACCGCATGGTAGCCGTCATAACTGTTCTCCATAAGAAGCTTCCAGTTAGAGCGTATACTGTACTTCTGAGCACCGCCGATAACTTCCATTCCGTCTGGACCGTGATTGTGGATAAGATCGAAAATCAGCTTTGAATCTGCAAGATACGACTCCAGCGGCTCTGCAGCATCATCGAAATTGATAAAGAAGAAGTCACGATACTGCTCGAGTCTTACCTCAACGAGGTTCGCACATCCATCATGATTGAAGTCTTCAGGGTAGGTTCCTTTTTGATGGCGCGTGGCATAGTTGCCGTTATTGTTAAACGCCCACCCATGGTAAAAGCACTTGAAGCCAAGAGCGTTACCGGATTCCTGACGTTCTACCATCGCCCCCCGATGAGGACATGTATTCAGGAATGCGTGGAAATCGCCTTTGCGGTCGCGATTGAAGATGAGCTCTTTCCCGCCGACATTCCGAGTAAGGAAATCGTTTGGGTTCTTCAACTCAGAGGCATGACCGGCAAACAACCAACAGCGATTGAAAATCTTGTCACGTTCCATCTCCAGGACGTCATCATCGAGGAACGCTTTTCGATGAACTTTAAACAAACCACCTTCGCGGTCATCAACAATAAGCGATGTTCCCTGCGTATTACTTTCGGTGACCAACGTATCCGGCATGTCAATCCTCCTCATCTTGATCTTAATCTTGATCCAGCCCGTTCTTCGTCGGGAATTCTGATTGCCAACTGGCCTTGAGACAATTCGGCTTGAAGCGCCAGCTGATTGGTATTACCAATGGATAAAACCGGCGAACCGCCGTGTCAAACTAAAATACATGTTTTATATGATGACTTTTGGTCGTCAATCCAAAGCAGGGACAGATCAGTCTCCTTACAGGAATTTGGAGATTATGTTCCCAAGCTGGTAATCTGGGCTGAGGCGGGCAAAACAATCCCCCCATCCTTACCATCGCCGGCTGGCGGCAACATTGAAACTGGATACAAAAAATGGCGCTACGTCTCTTTGAAGAAGTCCATAATTCTATCCGCCGGGACCTGATGCGTGGCAATCTCAAGCCCGGTGACAAACTCCCGTCGGAAAGGGATCTTGCGGAAAAACTTGGCGTCGGCAGACCTGTTGTCCGCGAAGCTCTACGCGCCCTCGAAAACTCGGGCGTTCTGGAATTCAGGAAAGGCGCAAGCGGCGGCGCATTCATCCGCCAGGGCGATGGGCGGGCTGTATCGCGTACCGTGAACGACCTTGTATTTCTTGGGACGCTGTCCCTCGATCAACTGACCGAAACACGCAAATGCCTACTCGACCAAGCCGTAAGGCTAGCCTGCGAACGCGGCACGGAAGTGGACTTCACCGCGCTCGAAAAGAATATTGAGCAAATGCGCCAGGCATTGCTGGCAGAGGATGTCGAAACCTCAATTTCTGAAATCATGGACTTTTATGCTCTGCTTGGAACGGCAGCCAAAAATGACGTTCTGACCGTTATGATCGGATCTCTTTCAGAGATTATCGCGCAAATCCTTCTTGCTCTAAAACCGGACTATCTGACGGATCTGGTCGCCATGCGTCTCGAAGTCCTCAGCCATATCAGAAATCGCGACAGCGAAGCCGCTTCAAAGGCAATGAACACGCATATGGAAATACTGCACAACTACGTCGTGGAGAAATCAAAGAGCTTGCATACCCTGAATCTTGAGCCATTCGATCTCAGGACATGAAGCTGACAGGCAACTCATGGCGATCTGACTGAAACATCAGCCCCAAATAAGAATGGGGGAGACGAGTGATAATCTCGCCTCCCCTCTTGAACCACCGAGACACGCGCCCCTATGCAGCTTGCCGCTCTAGCAGGCGAACCACCTGCTCGCGTTGAGAAGCTGGCGCCCCCAGAAGCTCCGCATTACAACGTGCCCGCTTGTAGTAGAGATGATTTTTCATCTCCCAGGTAAAACCGATCGCTCCAAACACCTGGATATTGCGGTGAGTGGCTTCCTTGTACTGTTCGCTGCCGTAACTTTGCGCCATGGCTGCAGCAATACTGGCACGCTCATCATTCTCCGACAGTGCCCAGGCGGCATATTGAACCATCGCATTTGCGCCTTCGGCGGCGCCCGCAATATTTGCGAGTTGGTGCTTGATGGCCTGGTACGCCCCGATAGGACGGCCAAAGGCAACACGCTCCTTGGCATAAGCCACAGCATCATTGAGCACGGCACGGATACCTGCAGCACTTTCTGCTGCAAGAACTAGATACAGCCGGTCGCGAACCCACGGCCACACATCATCGCGGCTCGCCTCAAGACGTTCGGCACTAACACCGTCAAACTCAACCTTACAGACCTGCCGCGTGATATCGCGCCATTGCAATATATCGATTTTCAGACCGTCGGCCGCAGCATCGACGATGAAATATTCCTTTTGACCATTGTTCAATGCAGACACGACTAGTTTATCCGCAGAAGCCGCATCCACAACGAATGACTTCGTACCAGACAGTTCATATCCGCCAGAGGCCTGCTTTGCGACGACATCAGTCTCCATATTGCTGTATGAGCCGTTTTCATCGGCAACCGCGAGGGCAAATTTCATACCTTCGGCTAGCTTGGCTAAATGCTCCATTTTCTGAGCTTCCGAACCAGCAGCCTCGATTGCCCACGCACCAGCCAACGTGCCGAACAATGGCGACGGCGCAAGGGTCCGCCCGATCTCACCGATGATCATCACCAGGTCGATATAGTCCATGCCAAGGCCACCATACGCTTCAGGCACCATGATCGCACTCCACCCAAGCTCGGTGATCTTGTCCCAAAGCCTGTCATACCCCGCCTCGGACACATCAGCTCCCGGACGAAGAAGCGGTGCAAGGTCTACCTGTTCGTCTACGAACTTCGCCGCAGAATCCCTCAGAAACTCGTGATCTTCACTCAATGAAAAATTCATTTCCGCACCTATTCCGCCGCTTTTGCGGTCGCATTTGATATTTCCGAAAAGGGAACTCTTGCTGTGGGATCCAAATCCCTGGGAAGTCCCAAGACCCGCTCAGCAACCACATTCAGAAGCACTTCCTGAGTCCCCACACCAAGCGTGTTGGCCGGCGAGAACCAATACGCATAGTCCCAGTTGGAAAACATTCCCCACTTTTTGTCAGGCAAAGGCAGGACATCAGGATCGCGGATCATACCCGCGGCCCCTTGTGACCGCTTGGCAATGTCCGCCATCCTCTGGCCGTGCGGAGAAGATAACATCTTGCCAGCACTCCCTTCAAACCCGGCAGGGGTGCCATTGATGCGATTGGTCATGTTTCTGTAAGTCAGCAGCCGCAGGATTTCGCCTTCAATATAGACTTTTGCAGCATCATCACGCAGCAGCGGATCGCTGATCCGCCCTGTCTCAATCAGCCCATCCATCAGATCACGCGCTGTCGGCCCCATACCCCAGACAACACCAGGTTTGGTCATGCCAACGCGCTCAGTCTGCAGCTGCTCCATCGTCAGCTTCCAGCCTTCACCTTCCTTGCCGAGCAACGCATCCGCCGGTATCTTTACGTCGTCCAGAAAGACTTCGTTGTACTCGTTCTTGTTGCCCGTCATGTCGATGATCGGGTTTACAGTCACCCCTGGGCTCTTCATGTCGATCAGGAACATGCTGAGGCCAGCATGTTTGGGCTTGCTTGGATCCGTACGCGCGACAAGCACGCCGACCGACGCTTGATCTGCCACCGAGGTCCAGATTTTGTGACCGTTGACGATATAATGATCACCTTCACGGCGGGCTGTCGTACGTAGTGCACCAAGATCCGATCCACCGGATGGTTCAGAGAAAAGCATGCACCAGATTTCTTCACAGGCCAGTGCGCCAGGCAAAAACTTCTGACGTTGCGCCTCAGTTCCGTAGCTCAGCAAGGACTGTCCGCATTGATTGAGCGCAATCGCATTGATCGTGTACGGCAACTGGAGTCCAGCGCGTACAATCTCTTCGTCGATAATCCATTGCATCTCGGCATCGGCACCAACGCCCCACGGCTCCGGCCAGTTGGAAGCGGTCCACCCTTGCTCCGCCAACTGGGCATAGGTCGGATCCGGATTTTCTTCGAACCATTTCCGAACCTTGATGCGCCGCGGATCATCTTCACCCGGCAAATTGAAGTCCATGACTTTGTCCTTCTAGTCTTATTCTATGCAGGCCGCGTTTCTTCTAATGAGCAAGCGGCCCTGTTCGCAAATTCCACTCAATCACCTGAAACTCGGGGTGAAAGCCAACCAATTAGTACAATTGTTTTATACTTTGCGTCAAGGGCTACTTCGGCCAATTTCGCTTGATCGTGAGACATACTGACGGGCTGATAATGCGTGATGCGGAGACCCCTTCCGACGGGCACACCAGCATTCAAAAGAAGGTTTGCGAGGAGTCTGCGCGCACAGCGCCTTCGCCCCGCCTGAATAAGTGTCAGATCGTGCGGCTCAAGAGTTCTTTCATGATTTCAGATGATCCGCCAAAGATCCGCATGACCCGAGCATCCCGCCATATCCTGGCGATCAGATATTCGTTCATATACCCCGCGCCACCATGCAGCTGCAAAGCAGCGTCACACACCTCCCAAAGCAATTCCGTATGGAAAAGCTTTGCGGCCGCCGCCTCGTCAGCGGTCAGCTCCTTCTCGATATGACGCGACAGCGCCCAGTCAAGATGTGCCCAGCCAACCTGAAGTTTGGCCTTCAGGTCTGCCAATGTAAATCTTGTGTTCTGGAACTCGAAAACCTTTTTGCCGAATGCCGTCCGCTCTTTTGTAAAATTAACAGCCTCATCAAATGCACGCTGAGCCATCGCCTGTGAAGAAACCGCGATGCTCAAGCGCTCCTGCGGGAGCTGGCTCATCATATAGATGAAGCCCTGGTTTTCCTCTCCCAACATATTTGAGGCAGGCACTCTGACGTTATCAAAGAAAAGCTCTGAAGTGTCAGCTGCATGCTGACCAATCTTGTCTAAGTTGCGCCCGCGCTTGAAGCCAGGCCTATCAGCTTCAACAAGGAACAGTGAGATCCCCCTCGCGCCTTTGCTTGTATCCGTTTTTGCGACAACAATGAGCAAATTACATGTCTGCCCAGCCGAAATATACGTCTTCGAACCATTGATGACATACTCGTCGCCATCCCGGACGGCCGTTGTCCGAACGCTTTGAAGATCCGAGCCAGCACCCGGCTCCGTCATGGCTATGGCGAGAATCGTATCGCCAGAAACGCATCGGGGGAGCCACTTTTGCTTTTGTGCTTCAGATCCGTAATGCACAAGATACTCAACAACGACATCGGACTGCAAAGTGACAAGAACCATTGAATCGGCGTAGGAATTTTCCTCTGCGACCACGGCATTGTATCGGAAATCGAGCCCAAGCCCGCCGTAAGCTTCCGGCACTGTCGGACACAGAAAGCCTGCTTCGCCCATCTTCTTCATGATGGCAGGCTCGATCACGCCTGCCTGCTCCCACCGATCAAGATGTGGCACGATTTCCTTGTCATAGAACTTTCGGACAGTATCACGGAACATACTGTGGTCGTCATTATAGACTGTACGCTTACTGGTATCGAGCACGACACCCCCTCCTCGTCATTTTGTGCTTCACGCCATCAGCACCAATATTAGCATCTGCATGGCGGAGTGGCCTGGTCACCGTTGCTGGCAATTCACCATGCAATAGCAACCAGGCAGCACCCTCAAAAAGAGACAACAGCTCAGTCAGGCATCAATTAGCTCGACCTGATGTTGTACACGGCTACGAACGTGACCGTGATCTTCAGTACGAGCGGTCAAGGAATTTCCCGACAATCTCGTTGAACTCATCGGCACGCTCCCATTGGCACCAGTGCCCGCACTTAGAGAATACGTGCAAATCGGCGTTCGGAATCGTCTTCAAAAGAATGAACGCTGCATCCAGAGGCAACACGCGATCTTCACGCCCCCAAAGGAGCAAAGTCGGATGCGGGAGTAGGTCAAGGCGTTCGCGCCAAAGATCGTTGCGCGGGTTATGAGCCTGTCCACGCAGCGGAGGATCTTTCAAGGTCTGCGGTGCCATCGCAGTTTTAAGCCGCTCTTCCAGCAGATCATCTGAGATCTCCGACGGATCGTAGACGAGTAGCTCCACAACCTTACGCAGCTTTTCGATCGTTGGGCCTTCACCATCATAGAATGTTAGCATACGGAGCAGGCCTTCAGTCGGAAACGTCGAAGTCATAGGGATGCTGCCGCCCGGCCCCATCAGAATGAGCTTGTTCGTGCGATCCGGATTATCCAGTGCGAACCGCAAAGACGTCCCGCCACCGAGCGAGTTACCCACGAAGCTCGCCTTCTCAATGCCCTCATGGTTCATGATGTCCAGAACAGCTTCCGCCATCGGATCGAAGAGGCCTTCGTGTCCATAGCGTTTGTCCGATTGACCAAACCCCGGCAGATCAATCGTGATGACACGCCGTCCTTGTTCGGCAAGAGGCCCTACATTGCGTCGATAGTTGCTGTAGCCATATGCGCCAGGCCCACCGCCCTGGATCAGGAAGACGACTTCCCCTTCCCCGACATCCAGATAGTGAACCTTCCCTTTTGGATCGTCGACAAACTTGCTTTCGTATGGCGCGTCAAACATGGCATTTTCCCTTTTCCCTGAATTTGGACATTCCGTCGGAGTGAAACATCCGTTCTATTTTATGATTTTTCAACTCGTTTTAGATGGTCTGGTGTGATTTTTTGGACGAATGGTCTGTCAGCTTGTCAATTCCAGACGCTCAATAGCCCCCACTTTGGCGAATTCCGGCTCAGGCAATCCTCCCCAGTGGTCAGACGATTCCACTGACAATGGAAAAAGCCGCGGCTCGCGCGCGTCGGTTTCCGGAAACTCTTCCATGCCAAAGCTGTATTCCAACGTGATCCCGTCCGGATCGAGGAAATAAAAGAACATCGACTCCGATTGAGGATGCTTACCAGGACCATACACGATCGGCACACCCTCCCGCTTCATCCGGACATTGGCACGGCCGATATCATCGATGTCTGTCACCATGAAGTTCACATGATGCAGCTGCGGTGCCGCAGCCCGCCCAACCCCAAAAGAATGGTGCAGTGGATTCGGGAAACAGCGCATATGAACCACCGCGCCGTCAATGCGGTCCGAAACACGAAAGTTCATCTGGTTGCCAAAGAATTCCTCAGCTGCAGCCAGGTCAGGCCCACCAAGAACAATATGTCCAAGCCGTGCGATCTTGGTGTGCGTTGGCGTAAACGCCTCGTCTGAGCAGTCCATAGACGAGAAGAATTCCATCGTTGCGCCGAAGACCGGATCGGAAATGCGGAAAGCCTCGTTAATCCCAAGTGCGTCTGCCTCAGAGTTGGATACAGGCACGGGCTTAAGGCCGTATTCATTGAAGCGATCGCGCAGCGCAGCCAGGGCTTCAGAACCTTCCATTTCCCAGCCGATACGCTTGACACCCGGCACCTTCGCCTGGGTCAGAGCGATGTCGTGATGCTTGTCGCTACAACGGAAGAAATTGTACCCGAGGGCACTTCCTGCAGGGGTCAGCCCTACGATGTCTTCATAAAATTTCGTCGACCTGTCCAAATCCGTCACATTAAGCGCCAAATAGCCTAACCTGCGAAACCTGATTTTCTCGAGTGACATGAAACCTCCCTGCCGAAGCAAAAGCCAAAAACTGAAGCATCCGAACTACCCCTATTAAGGGATAAATTCTGCTAGACTTCAGAGCACGAACCAGCGATTTGAAAATGGTATTACCAATATATAGTTGCGTCAACAGGCAAGAAAGAAGAGTCGCCCCACCCCTTAAAAGAGGAACAACATTTTGTTTTTATTGTATATTACTATGTCTTCCTACTTCCTGAACATCGCTAAATATTTCTTCTGCCTCGCATATGCAAACTGCCTGACAGACTGCCCGAGCACGCAAGCCTACTTGAATATATAATACACTCGTACTATCGAATTGGGAAGGGCTGAGCCGCCAGAAACAAGGTCAGAAGCTCTGCTACAAGCCACTCAAAGGGAAGAGACATGACCGGGAACCTAATTCAGACTGAGGCAGCTGACGGCGTTCTAACCATAATGCTCAATCGGCCAGACGCCTTAAACAGCCTGGACTCTGCTGCATGTTTTGAGCTCTCAGACATTTTCGACCGCTACTGCGAAGATGATGCGTTACGTGTCGCCATTGTGACAGGCCGGGGAGAGAAAGCCTTCTGCGCAGGCCACGACCTCGCGGACGATATCCTTGCACCCATGCCGACTAAGGGCTGGGCTGGGCTCTCTCACAGATCAGGTCTCAATAAACCCCTCATCGCAGCCGTGAACGGGTTGGCCTTCGGAGGCGGATGGGAACTGGCCATGTTGTGCGATGTGGTTGTCGCAGACCCTCGCGCGAGCTTCGGCCTGCCCGAGCCCAAGGTAGGGTTTGCGGCCCTGGGAGGCGGCGCAAGGCTCCTCCCTCACCGAGTTCCCCATCATATTGCTATGGGTCTCATCCTGACGGGCCGGAGAATATCAGCACAGGATGCCGCCAACTTTGGCCTGGTCAACGAAATCTCCGAACCGGGCCGCGTCCTGGAAACAGCCATGCAATGGGCGCAGGACATGATTGCTTGCTCGCCAATGGCATTACGCATGTCGAAACAGATTGCTGCCGCCTCTACGGACCCGGTCGAGTTACGGGAACCGCTACAGGCACTTGAACTTCGGCTGGTACAGGAACTGGCGAAAAGCGAAGACGTCTATGAAGGCATGGCGGCTTTCAAGGAAAAACGCGCACCTGCATGGACCGGCCGCTAGTCGCAAACTGTGATCTTCAGCTGTTAGCCCTGCCTCCGCATTCTGGAAGGAAGCCAAATGGATCTTGAACTTAATAAGAAGCAGGTTCTCATCACCGGAGGCTCGAAAGGGATTGGCCTTGCCACAGCCGAAACCTTTGCCCGAGAGGGCGCCAACCTCATACTTGTGGCGCGTACTGACAAAGACCTGCACATAGCAAAAACGACACTCTCTTCCCGTTATGATGTAAATATCCAGACGATCAGCGCAGACCTCGCAACGCCTACCAGCATCGAAACGCTGGCGCGTGACGTCAACTCGGTCGACATCATCATCAACAATGCCGGCGCTATCCCGCCGGGATCCCTGTTCGATTTGACAAGCGAAACATGGCGCCGCGCCTGGGACCTTAAAGTACACGGCTATATCGACTTGACCCGCGCGCTTTATGCGAAACTTACAAAACCTGACGGCGTTATCGTAAACATCATAGGTTCGGCCGGGGCTAGTCCGAACAAGGATTATATTTGCGGCAGTACGGGCAATGCAGCCCTGATGATGTTTACGCGCTCCTTTGCCCAGCAGGCACGCGCAGACGGTGTCCGCGTTGTGGGTATCAATCCCGGTCCCGTCTTGACGGACCGCTTCAGAATGCTGCTGCAGGCTGAAGCAGAGCGCCAGTACTCCGACGCATCGCGCTGGCAAGATCTGATGGCAGGCCTTCCCTTTGGCCGGGCCGCCGCTCCCGAGGAAATCGGCGACGCTGTTGCCTTCCTGGCCTCCCCTCGCTCCGCCTACACGACAGGCACGATTGTAACCATAGACGGTGGGCTCTGATGAACGAAATGCTAAGTGTTGGGTATATTGGACTTGGCGACATTGGCGCCCCCATGGCGGAGCGCATCATTGGCACAGGCTGGCCTCTCGCTGTTTGGAACCGCACCTCAACAAAAATGCAACCGCTCATCGAGGCCGGCGCAAGAGCCATGTCCTCGCCCGCCGCGCTGGCGGCTGAATGCGACGTAATCTTCACTTGTCTTGGTGGAGTCTCAGCCATGCACGACGTTCTGTCGGGCGATAAGGGCATACTTAGCGCGGAACATCGCCGCGTCAAAATTATCGTCGACAATTCAACGGTTCCGCCCGCTGACGCAAAAGCCTTTTCAGCAAAGCTTGCAAACGCGTCCATTCGCTTTGTGGATGCTCCGGTTTCGGGCGGCGCAATTGGCGCTCGCGCCGGTACACTTGCGGCAATGGTTGGCGGTGACACGGCTGATATCACACAGGTCGAACCAATCCTCAAAAGCTTTGCCAGCAAAATCACTCATGTGGGGCCAGTCGGTTCCGGACAAGCCATGAAGGCATGCAATCAGGTTCTCAATTTCGGCACGATCGCCGCGCTCGCTGAAGCTATCACGCTTGGCAGACATTATGGGCTAGCGCCGGCCAGTGTCGTTGAGGCCGTATCAGGCGGATTTGCCGAGTCCAATATATCCAGAGAATACGGCCGCTCACTCGCCGCTGACGACATTAGCCCGATCCGCATCATGGTGAGTACACTGGAAGACTTTTACAATGCCGACATTCGCCGGGAGATGGCTGGCCAACTGGGCATCCTGATGAAAGACTTGTCGATGGCCCTCGACATGGCACGAGACCAAGGCGTTCCGCTCCCGGTCATCTCTCACTTCGATTCTATCTTTCGAATGATTCACCATCTGAAGACATAATACTCAGGCTGCAGACAAAGCGGCATTGCGGCCAGCCTCAAGCCCGAATGTGGCGGAGCTGGAAAGAGATGAAGCACTGAAATATCCTGCGCCGTGAAAACCGCCAGCGACCTCACCAGCCGCATAAAGCCCCTCAATCGGCATGCCGAACCAATCCACCACAGCCAGTGCCCCATCAACAGCAACCCCACCATAAGTCGAGGTGATAGCATTCGCCGTGGCCGCAAGAAAATAGGGTGGATTATCAATCGGCTTCAGCCTCCGTGTACGGCCAAATGCCCTGTCCTTTCCTGCAATTGCATCGGCATTGTAGACCCGCACGGTCTCTTCAAGCACCGCAGGGTCAATCCCTACCATTTCGGCAAGTTCTCCAATTGTGTCAGCCTCCCGGATATAACCTCCCAGCAGCGCCTCTTGATAATTGTTTACGCTCGTATCGCCGAGCGATGCAGACATGAGTGTGTCATCAAAGATCTGGAAAGCCACTCCGTCAGGCTGCGCCATGCCGATAGAGCCTAGAGCCTTATAGCTTTGAGCTTCGTCGACAAAACGGCGCCCGTTCTTGTTGACCATGATCGCCGTGTCCTGAAACGCAAAGATCAGCGGTGGAATTTCGTCAGACTTGCTAGCAACATCTGGATAGTTGCGGATCGCCCCGCCGAAGGATCCGGCGACATAACCAAGATCTGCCTGCCCCGCGCCGAGATCGCAGGCCATGATCAGCCCATCGCCTGTGTTGGCGACCCCGCCATGCTTGACAGCCGTCGTCAGCTCGGGCGCATAAATTCCCAGAAGCTCGCGGCTGCGGGAGAAGCCGCCGGTGGCCAGTACGACACCTCGCCTGACCTGCACTTCCATTTCCCGATCACCGAACATCACCAGACAAGCCTCGACGCGGCCACTCTCTACGCTACGAACCAATCGCCCCCCCGCAGACTTGCTGAAGAATTCAATTCCCGGATGGGCCTGGACCTGCATGTGAAGTTTCGTCACCGCGCGACCGGTACCGGTCAGATGAACCCGGGGAGTTTCTGGCGGCGGCGTCTTGAACAACTCAAATCTGATGCCTTGCGATTTCAGGAAACTGTATGCGGCCAACTGTTTCTCGAGGAATAGCTCAACAAGGTCGCGATTATTCTTCTGCTTGCCTGAGCTCAAAAGGGCTTGCCGAAATGAATCAATCGAATCCTCGACGCCAGCCTCTTTCTGCTCATCCGTACCAGAAAAGGCGAATGCACCGCCTGCAATGGCCGAGCTTCCTCCCGGTTGGGAGGACTTTTCCAGCAGGAGCACGCGGGCACCAGCATCCGCGGCGGCCAATGCTGCACAATGTCCTGCTATACCCGCACCCAGCACCAGAACGTCTGTTTCTTCAGGCAGTACACCAGATTCTCTAAGCACTCAGACTCCCCCTTATGCCCCGCTGACAGGGCTATCATTGAAGAGCAAACCGTATGGTGTCCGGCAAATACCGCAATTCCATAATCGGCTAACCAGCCTTCAATTTTCCTGAATGCCGCATCACACATTCTGTGAGTTCCGTTGAACCTCCCAACCGATAGCGTTGCGGTCACGCAAGTGCTCAAGAGGGAGAAGCAGATGTCGAATGCATCATCACAATTTGACGTCGTCATTGCCGGCGCGGGCCCGGTCGGCCTGACCATGGCGATAGATCTTGGACGGCGCGGTGTCAGAACGCTTCTTGTTGAACGCGATCCGACGACCGGCCCCTGGCCAAAGATGGACCGCTCCAACTCCCGCACAATGGAATTCTATCGCCGCCTCGGCATTGCAGATGATGTCCGTTCACTCGGATATCCAGCTGATGCTCCGATGGACATTTTTGTTGTTCGGTCACTTTCGGAAGCGCCATTGCTCAAACAGCATTACCCATCCGTAGGCGTGATGCGTGAGCGTATCGAAAAGACGACTGACCACTCCCAACCGCTGGAGCCTTATCAACTCGTCTCTCAAAACCGCTTGGAGCCACTCCTGAAATCCATCGCGGAACAAACTCCCAATGTGACAGTCCGGTATGCGTGTGAACTGACCGACCTGTCACAGGATAATGAGGGAGTGACAGTCACCCTGAGCCCGGCAGATAGCCCGCAGGAAGAAATCAGGTGTTCATATCTCGCTGGCTGCGATGGCGGTGGGAGCACCGTTCGCAAAGCGCTGGGGATCAAGCTTGAGGGACAGGGCGGTCTTCGTAGCATGAAGCAGATCTGCTTTCGCTCAGAGACCCTCTATGACCGGATCCCAATGGGAAAAGGGCGCCATTACTATTTCACGGACGCTGAAGGCTCTGCGATCATCGTACAGGGAGACCGCAAGGAGTTCACGCTCAACTCCGACATTTCTGACGATACCGACCTGCATGCCTGGATCAGACAGAAAATCGGACCGGACATCGATTTTGACTATGAGGTATTGAATGTCAGCAACTGGACCCTGCACCTGCTGCTAGCTGAAAGATATGCAGATCGCCGTGTATTCCTGGCTGGAGATGCAGTTCACCTTGTGATCCCGACCGGGGGGCTTGGCATGAACTCCGGTGTGGGCGATGCCCTCGACCTCTCTTGGAAACTCGCCGCCACAATCAATGGCTGGGGCGGCCCGGGCCTGCTTCCAAGCTACGAAGCAGAGAGGCGTCCGGTCGGTGAGAAAAATGTTGAAGCATCAGGCTGGGCCGCGCAAGGACTGGGAATGTGGCGGGTCGATCTAACCGGCGCTATAAATCAGGACACAGAAGATGGGCAGCGTGAACGGCATAAGACTGCCCAATTGGCCAACAGACATCACCGCCGTGTCCATGAAATGGTCGGCGCTGAACTTGGCTACACCTATGCAGGCTCCCCCCTTATAGCCTCGGAGCCTGGCGCATCGACAAGCTGGGACACGGTTCGTTATCTGCCCACCACGGAACCCGGCGTGCGGATCCCGCATATCTGGCTCAAGGACCGGACCGCCATGCAGGATGTACTAGGAGCGGATTACAGCTTTATAGACCTGACAGGAACCGCCGACACCTCCTCAATAGAAAAGGCATTTCACGACATAGGCGCTCCGCTTGAAATCGTCAGCCGCGAAGAGGAACATGTCCGTATGACTTATGGCTGCCACTACCTACTGGTCCGCCCGGATCTACACATCGTCTGGACTGGCAACAGTCTTCCAGCGGATCCAGATGCGCTTGCAAGGCTCGCGACCGGACACTGAAACCTTTCATGATCAGTCACCCTTTGGCTGAAGGGCATACTGATCAATGGAGCTTCCGGGAATAGAGTAACCGTCTGCGCTCAGGATGTCTTCCAGGTCTGCGGCGACGGTTTCCGCCGTCAGCCCCTCTCGCGTGACACCAGGCGCGGTCGCCGTAAAGATACGGGCGACACGTCCGCCAGCAACACTCAGTATTTCACCGGTCAGCTGGCAGCTCTTATGAGAGAGGTAGACAATAACAGGTGATACAGCCTGCGGTGTCAGTGTTGAAACGTCCAGCTCCGGATGCGCATCAAAATAGGATCGGGCCAGTGGCGTTTCAGCAACCGGGCAGATCGCGTTCACCTTGATATCAAAGTCGCGATTGTCGAGGGACGTTGCCTTGGACAGCCCAAGCACGGCGGCCTTTGCAATCACATAGGGAGCAATTTCAGGAGCCCCAAAAGCGCCGACGGCAGATGCCGTATTGATGATACGCCCATAGCCATTCTTGCGCATGTGTTTAAGGGCGGCACGGCTCGTCCAGAACATGCCATAAAGATGCACATCCATAATCTGCCGTAACTGTTCCGTCTCAATATCCTGAACCTTGCCGGCAATCCCGTTGCCAGCATTGTTGATGACAATGTCAATGCGGCCCCACTTTTCTATAGCCGCTTCAACAGAAGCTTCCGCCTCGGATTGTATTCCGACGTTGGAAATCACGGCCTCGGCATCAAGCCCTTCCGAACGAAGCTGTGATGCGACCTCTTCTGCCGTAGGCTTGCCGCAACCAGGAGGGACAATATCGTTGAGCAGGACACGCGCACCGCGTTCAGCGAGCGCCCGTGCATGACTAAGCCCGAGACCACTTGCGGCACCCGTTACGAGCGCGACATCACCGGAAAACCGCAAACGACCTTCACCTGACTCTCGCCCCTCAGACATGATCGGTTTTGACCTGCGTCACAACATCGACGAATACCGTTCTGTCATCGTGCGAGGCGATGTACTCAGGCACGAAAGCCTGGACAGACTTCGTGTCCGCGAATGCCGCATCGATGAAGTCCATGACCATTGTCCCTTTATTGCAGTTGCACACTAGGTCGCGGCGAGAAGCTGCAGGCCACCTGACACCCGGATACACTCCCCGGTTACATAACCAGCCTGCTCACTCACCAGAAACTCCACAACGCCGGTAATGTCGCTGGGTCTTCCGAGCCGTCGGAGCGGAATGGTTTTGGCCTGGTCGCTTGTTGCAAGCTTTCGCGCAGAGGCCTGTTTCGCAACACGGGCTGTGGTGACGAGCCCCGGCGCGACGCAGTTTACGCGTACATTGTTTGGACCGAGTTCCACAGCCAGCGACTTCGTATACTTTTCGATCGCGGCTTTCGCAGCAGAGTACATCGCGAAGCGAGCACCGGCATCGTCCATACAGACCCCGATCGTTGATACATTCACAATTGCCCCACCTTGCCGGCTCAGCACCGGCGAGCAGGCCTGGCACATGTTGACTGCCGTGTCGAAATTCACCGCGAACAACTTACGCCGGTCTTCTTCGCTGGCTAACGAGGCCGAGCTGACATCAACTGGTGTAATCGCGCCCCCGGCATTATTTATAAGAATATCGATGCGGCCAAAATGGCGCTCGATATCTTCAACCGCGTCAAAAGCTGTCTGACGATCCGAAAGATCCGCCTGAATCGCCACGCTCTTACGACCTAATGCAAGGATCTCCTCACGCACACTAGGTGCCGTTAACTCCTCGCCATACCGGGCAGCAACTTCCAGATCGACATCAAGGATCGCAACATTTGCCCCAAGCTCTGCAAGTCTGAGAGCATGCGCACGTCCCATCCCGCCGGCTCCGCCCGTGACGATCGCGAGCTTGTTCTCAAAAAATGTATTCATGGCACTCCGCACCCAAGTAGAACGGTCATTTTGAACCTGAGCGTATTGTCATTCCAGTCATATTCTGCGCAAGTAAGCCTTCAGGTTTATAGAAAGCCTCTCATGCGGTATAAACTTCCTCCCCTCAATGCGCTGAAGGCCTTCGAAGCCACAGGACGGACAGGAAGCCTGAGTGCCGCAGCCCGCGAACTACGAGTTTCTGTCGGCGCGGTCAGTCGACATGTTTCAATTCTGGAAGCCTACTTCGGATGCGAATTATTCGACCGCAGGTATGACGGGGTCGACCTGACCCAATGGGCCAAACCTCTTCACGCAGCAATCGCAACAGCATTTGGCTCGATTGATGCAGCCTGCCGGGATGTGGACTCGGGACACTCTCGTCCCATACGTCTACGCACATTTACCAGTATGGCCACAGACTGGTTAACCCCCAGGCTTGGAGGGTTCCGCAGATCACAACCGAATATTCCCATCCAGCTCAAGCAGGCATTTAGTGACATCAGCTTTGCTGCAGATCCTCTGGACGCAGCCGTCACAGCTCAAAACATCGTAGAAAGCGGTATCCAGCAATTCGAGCTGTTTCCTACTGTATTTACACCAGTTGTAGCCGCTTCCAACAAAGCGCCACCTTCCCTTGACCTACTGAGCGGACCCAATGCTTTGCCGCTTCTGTATACCCGACGCGAGATTCCTTTCTGGGAAGCCACATTCGAGAAGATCGGATTGCCTCCTCCCATCTTTGACCGGGGGCTTGAGTTCGACAGTCTAAGTCTGACTTATCAAGCCGCAAGGCGCGGCGCAGGAATCGCCTTGGGCCTGCTCTTTTTCGTTGCTGACGATCTGGTCGCCGGCACGCTGATACCGGCGACCAGAATTTGTGTCGACATGGAGCTTACTCAATACCTATACGTTCGAACGGGCCGGAATACAAATCCCGGTACAGAGTTTTTTGTGGAGTGGATACAAAGCGAAGCGAAAAAAACCAACCTGGAACTGAACGCGCTGTTTGACACGATCCTTTCTTCCCCTGTGACGGCTGTACAGAGTGCCTAAAACGAGCGACTCTGAGCCCACCCTTTCACATAAATACCAAAGCCAAACCTTTTGCCCCCCTTGCAAATGGCCCAAACAGATATAATACAAATGTTTTGATTTAGCGGGTGATCGCCCGCCAAAACGACAAGGTGGCCACAATGAAAGTATGGGAAGTCCAGGACGCATGGGGAATTGATAACATGCAGCTCGTCAACAAGGAGGTGCCCGAAACCCTCGCCTCTGACGAGATCCTCATTAAGCTTCATGCCGCATCCATCAATTATCGTGACTTGGTAACAATCGAGAACAGAACGCCCTTTGGAGCACTGCCACAAATACCGCTTTCGGATGCAGCAGGCGAAGTCGTGAAAACAGGGTCGGCCGTTGACAGGTTTAGCGTCGGTGACCGCGTGTGTCCGAGCTTCTTTCCGAACTGGCAATCCGGCCCTGTTCGCAGAGCCGACAGGTCGGTATCCCTAGGGTCCGCCTCCGCACCGGGCGTGCTGCAAGAGTTTTTCGTAACAAAACAGCAAGCGGCTTCCCGATTCAGCGATACATTGAGCTATCAGGAAGCGGCCACTTTACCGTGCGCCGGCCTGACCGCATGGCGTGCGCTTGTAGTGGAAGGGCAAGTGGAAAAGGACGAATGGGTGCTGGTGCAAGGCACAGGCGGGGTATCCATTTTTGCGTTGCTCATCGCCAAAATGCGCGGGGCGAAAGTCATTGTCACCTCATCATCAGATGAAAAACTTACCCGGGCTAGAGATCTTGGAGCCGACGAGACAATCAACTATCGCGAGACGCCAGACTGGGGCGCCAAAGCCCTTGAAATAACGGGCGGGCAAGGCGTTGACGTTATTGTTGAAGTTGGCGGAGGCGGGACAATCAACCAGTCACTCGTCGCTGCGGCTGTAGGTGCACGTATCGTGATAATCGGAGTCCTTGGTGGACGCTCGCAGGAACTGCTGATGCCCGCAGTCTTTGGCAAAAACCTCCGATTGTTTGGTATCTCGGTCGGCAATCGCGAGCAGTTCGAATCATTCAATTTGGCGATCACCGAAGGCGGCCTGCGTCCAGTGATCGACAAGGTGTTTCCGTTCGAGAGCGCTCCGGACGCCATTCGCCACCTCGCGAGTGGCGAACATTTCGGCAAAATCGTGATCGATTTCGGAGCCTGATCCAGATGTCCGACCTCGACCACACCATCTATGGTGCATCGCCCTCTGACGCGAAGGCCAATCTCATCCTGCTACACGGCTTTGGGCACACAGCCGAGATCGCCTATCAAGCTATGAAGGGTGCCATCCCTGATGACGTTCGCGTATTTGCATTGCACGGCCCCGTGCCCGTTGGAAGCCCGTCAGAGCGCGGTTGCGCCTGGTTTGAAATCACACCTGGTGAAGCAGGGCCGCCGCAGCCAAATCTTGCACAGGAAAGCACGAGCCGGGCTGCGATCGCGAATTTCTTCAATACGTGTGACGCAAACCTCCCCCTCATCGTCATGGGGTTCGGGCAAGGCGGAGTGATGGCCTCTCACCTCTATCTCGAGCATCCTGAAAAAATGCAGCTTTGTGTGCTTGGATCAGCCAGGATCATGCCTCACTTGCTTGAGCAATATCCCCCCGGCGCACAGCATAATGCTGTTCCAGTCGTATGGACCCACGGCAAAAACGATCCCGTTCTTCATTTCGCTGATGCACAGGCAACAGCCGACAAACTCAAACGAGATGGCGTTCCGCTGACATGGCTGCCTCATGAAGGTGGACACGAATGGCCATCGATCGCCGATAGAGTGGCCGCGTCCGAGATCATGAAAACTACAGGCAAGGAGAAGTGAACCCTGAAGCCAAATCTGGCTAGGCCCAAATTTTCTCACATAACGGGAATTTCCTCGAATGCGACGGCCTGGGGAGACCTTCGCTTCAATGGCAATACCTTTACGCGGTCAAAACACCCCGGATAATCTGAAGCCACAAGAAACTGGCAACAGTCACAATAATAGGGAGGGAATAATGACGAAGTCGCAGACTGGCAGATCTGCTGCCCTTAGTCAGGGTCTGAAAAATCCCGCTCCAATCGTAACAGATTGGGGGGAATGCCTATGGGCACCATCCCAGGAAAGGATTCAAAATTCAAACCTGATGCGCTTCATGAAGTGGCTCAAGCAGGAAAGAAAACTCGATTTTACCGGTTATGATGCGCTCTGGAATTGGTCCGTATCTGACCTGGAGGGCTTTTGGTCGGCTATTTGGGATCACTTCGATGTCGAGGCCGAACGGCGTTATGATCAGGTTGTTTCAACACGGAATATGCCAGGTGCGATTTGGTTTGAAGGTGCACGCCTGAATTTCAGCCAGAATGCCCTTCGTCATGAGAGAACGGCACCTGAGAGCACGGCGATCTTTGCATTTTCAGAAGACGCGCCAATGCAGGAAGTTTCATGGTCTGAGCTCGGCGACTCCGTCCGAAGGCTTGCAACGGCTCTCCGGAAACTCGGCATTCAGCCGGGGGACCGGGTTATTTGCTACCTTCCGAACACGGTTGAAGCCGTAATTTCACTACTTGCATCTACCGCAATCGGTGCGGTCTTTTCTTCCGCATCTCCTGAGTTCGGCGCGAAGACCGTAATCGACCGGTTCGGACAGTTGGAACCAAAACTCATCTTCGCTACGCCAGAATACAGGTTTAACGGGGCCGTAAGGGACAAGCGCGAAAACCTCAGTACTATCATCGACGCCATACCAAGTCTGGAACACGTCGTACATATCCCTGGCGGCGAGACCGGAACTGCATCGACCGGAAACATCACATCGCATTCCTGGGAAAGCCTGCTCAACACAACGCTTCCAACAGATCGCCCGTTCGAATTCGAGCAGGTCGCTCACGATCACCCGCTCTGGATCCTCTTTTCTTCCGGCACAACCGGTTTGCCCAAGGCGATTGTCCAGAGCCATGTCGGCATCCTCCTCGAGCACCTCAAAGCTCAGCACTTTTCCGCCGAGCTCACTCCAAATTCGACAATCTTTTTCTACACCACAACAAGCTGGATGGTTTGGAACTCCCTCATCTGTACACTGCTTACTGGCAGCAGCATCGTCATCTACGATGGCAGTCCGGTTTACCCGGATGCGGCCGCTCTCTGGCAAATGAGCGAAGAAGCCGGCGTAACCGCTCTTGGGTTCAGTCCCGGCCTTGTGCAAAAAATGTCTGCTGTCGGCGTCGTGCCTGCGACAGACTTCAATATGGAAAAGCTGGAGATGATTGTTCTGGGAGGTGCGCCCTCAACGCCAGAAACCTTCAGTTGGTTTTACGAGAATGTGAAAGACGACCTTTGGGTTACATCTCAGACAGGCGGCACCGATCTCTGCAGTACAATTGCAGGAGGTGTTTCACTATCACCTGTCTATGCCGGAGAAATTCAGGGCGCTGCCTTGGGCATCCATGTTGACTGTCTTTCAGAAGATGGCAGCAGCCTCAGAAATGAAACAGGTGAACTCGTGATCCGCTCACCTTCCCCCTCCATGCCGCTAGGCTTCTGGAACGATCCAAATGACAAGCGTTATCGGGATAGTTATTTCAGTACCTATCCAGGCACTTGGCAGCAAGGCGATCTTTGTATGATCAATGATCGTGGCGGGATCTACATCTTCGGTCGCTCTGACGCGACACTCAATAGAAATGGCGTCCGTATAGGAACCGCAGAGATATACCGCACACTCGAGGATATTCCTGATGTGGAAGACTCTCTAGTCGTTTGCCTGGAAGACCAGATCATCCTGTTCCTGCAGCTCGCGCAAGGAGAGACGTTCTCCGGCAAACTTTGTGATCAAATCCGCCATGCCCTGAAATCGGAAAATAGCCCACGACATGTTCCTGACCGGATTATCGAGGCTCCAGTGATCCCCTACACCATCACCGGGAAGCGTCTGGAAGTCCCTGTCCGGCGCCTGCTCGAAGGCGCACCATTTGAGAGCGTTGCAGACCCCCAAATGCTAAGAGATGCATCTTCGCTGGAATGGTTCAGAAATTTCTCGACTAACAATCTTTGACCTAACAGCACGACCCCAAGCAACTAACACAGACCGCCACCCCAAGGGGCGGCACCGCTGATCCGCCCATGAAGGCCGCAGCTTTTCGGACTTCATCTCAATTAGGAAAGTGAACAATTCAGCATGCTTCTACACGTTCATAATCACGCAAACCAGACACCGGAAAAAACTGCCTACAAACTGCTTCCAAGCGGCGAGTCGGTGACTTTTTCAGAACTGGAAAAACGGTCAAATCAGTGCGCCCATCTTCTGCGGAAGTGCGGTCTAAAAAGAGGTGACGTTATTGCCATTCTTCTGGAAAATCATCCGCGCTATTTCGAGATTGCCCTCGCAGCGGAACGTGCCGGTATCTACTTTACCGGTATCTCCACCCACCTATCGGCCAAGGAGGCTGGCTACATTGTCGGAGATTCTGACGCCAAAATCCTTTTCACCTCTGGCAAAATGCTCTCAACGGCGCTCGAAATCGCTGCGGAAAATTCCGACCTGATTGTCTTTGTCGTCGATGGGCCGAATGAAGGTGCGCGCGACTATCTCGCCGAGCGTAATGCTCACCCCGAAACACCGATCTCGGATGAGAGCATGGGCGCACCGATGCTGTATTCATCCGGCACGACCGGCCGTCCGAAGGGCGTCAAATTTGACCTCCCGGACACCTCGATCGAAGAGATGGACTCTTTAACCGATCTTGGCATAGTCCGTTTCGGTTTCACCCCAGATATGGTGTATCTGTCGCCTGCTCCGCTCTACCACGCGGCACCTCTTCGCTGGAGTCTGAGCGCCATGAAGCTTGGTGGCACAGTGGTCGTAATGGAGAAGTTCGACCCAGAACTTTCATTGAAGTTGATCGAGCAGGAAAAAGTGACGCATTCGCAATGGGTCCCGACGCACTTTATCCGTATGCTGAAGCTTCCTGCCGCTGACCGCCAGAAGTATGACCTCTCATCTCACAAATTGGCCATTCATGCTGCTGCGCCCTGTCCGGTCCAAATCAAGGAACAAATGATTGATTGGTGGGGGCCTATTATCCACGAATATTATTCCGGCACCGAATTCAATGGAATGACAATTATAACCCCGCAGGAATGGCTCGAACACAAAGGGTCAGTGGGACAAGCCAAATTCGGAACCGTTCATATCCTGGCGGACGATGGCCAAGAGCTCCCACCACGGAAAGAAGGAGCGATCTATTTCGAAGGTGGCAGTCAATTCAGCTACCACAAGGATGAAGCAAAAACAGAAACGTCCTATAATGAAAAAGGATGGAGTACGCTTGGTGACATCGGCTGGTTGGACGAAGATGGTTACCTCTATCTGACTGATCGCAAGAGTTTCATGATCATTTCCGGAGGCGTGAATATCTATCCTCAAGAAATCGAAGATGTGATCGTAACCCACCCGCGTGTTGCCGACGTCGCAGTTGTTGGAGCCCCGGACCCTGACCTCGGCGAACGCCTGGTTGCAGTCGTCCAGCCACTCGAAATGTCCGACGCCGGTGAAGACCTGGCATCTGAAATTCAAGAACATGTTCTGTCTCAACTCGGCCGGATCAAATTGCCAAAGCAAATCGACTTCATGCCGGAGCTACCAAGACTGCCAACCGGCAAACTATATAAACGGGTTTTACGCGACGGGTACTGGAATCAAGACAAGAAAGCTTATCCTGACATAGCCGGGTGAAAGCTGTTCGGATTTGATGTTGGTAATCTGAGGCCCGAGATCTCAAGCCAGTGCGACGGTGGCAAGGTTGAACTTGCTGCTGGCAGTTCACCGCCATGGCCAGACCACCGATCCCTGCCGTGTCAGCAAAGCCGAGCGAAAAGAATCCAGCGGCCTGCCTCTGAGAGGCAGGCCGAACCACTCTTTGGCCTCAAAGTCATACCTAGATAATGAGTGAAACCTTACCGAAGCGCTCTGGCGCCTCCAGCCGGTCATAGGCCAATGCGATATCACTCAGCCCGAACTGACTGTCGATGACGGGCTGCAGGCCGCTATTTGCGACGAGTGATAACAACCGCCGGGCCTCTTCCATATTGCCGCCAGTCGATCCATAAAGCTCCAATTGGCGAATAAACATGCGTTGCAGCTCAACCGGCGGATTTCCTCCAGTCGTTGCCCCGCAACTGATAATCCGTCCACCGCGCCGCAACGAACGCAGGGACTCGCCCCAGCTTGCCTCCCCGACACTGTCGATCACCATATCGACGCCTTCGCCGTTCGTCAGCTCAAGGATTCGCCGGCTCACCGGCTCAGTTCTGTAATTTACGCCAGCATCTGCCCCAATCTCTGCAGCCTTACTGAGCTTGTCCTCATTGGACGTAGTGACAAGTACACGCGCGCCAATATGCTTTGCTAACTGAATACAGGCGACAGAAACACCGCCGCCAGCACCGACGATCAAAACAGTCTCGCCCGGCAAAAGCGCTCGCTTACCAAACAGCATCCGATAGGCCGTGTTGTAAGCCGCAGGCAGAATACCAGCGTGTTCAAAACTGATCTCATCAGGAAGCGGCAGAAAACAGCGCTCGGGCATAGAGACATACTCGGCAAAACTACCATCACGATGTTCACCAGAAATTTTAGCCTTCAGGCAAAGCGGCTGCTCTCCTGCAAGACAATAACGGCATTCCTGGCAGAACTCATACGAGAAGAGCATAACTCTCTGGCCAGGCTTCAAGTGACTGCCGGGACCACTTTCCACGATCTCGCCTGCCCCATCGACGCCAAGAATAATCGGTAGTTCGTGTGTAATACCCTGGCCGTTGTCCCGCATGTAAGCGTCGACACGATTTAGAGAGCTCGCACGGACCCGCATCACAGCTTCCCCCGGCTTACGTATGGGGTCGGGCACATCCATAATCTTCAGCCCGTCGCGGCCCCGTTTCTCTAAAACTGCTGCTTTCATGATTGTTCACCCATATTTCTATCTAAAAAAAGGAGGCGGCACACAGCCGCCTCCGCTATTGAAGATCACTTCAGTGACATATCCGCATTATGGATGGTACGTCAGACGAAGCATGACTTGCCGTCCACGATTGACCGTCGCTGCGATGTCCGACAGCCTCGTAGCACTGCCCGTAACCGGCACCTGATAGGAACTTGCAATCCAGTATTCATCTGAGAGGTTACGCCCTATCAGAGCGAGCTCCCATACCTGCTCCTTGTCCATGATAGCAAAGCCGGCATCAAGCGATACATAACCATCATCTTTGGAGTTCGGGATGGCATCTGAGTTACCTTCGTATTCATCACTGTACTGGAGCCCCGCATTGACGCGATAGTCGAGCGCAGAACTGAGAGAACCTTCGTATGCCCCGCTAAGTGTCACACCCCACTTGGGTGCTCGCGGCAAGTGCTTTCCGGCCAGGTCCGTCGTATCGTTTGCAATATCGCACCCCAACGCAGCGGTCTGCCCATTATAGCAGGATGGTGTGTACTCGTCGTAAGTCGCGTCATTGTATGCAACCGCACCATTGATCCAGAAACCTTCGAGTGCCGCCGGACGGTACTCAAAGTCTAACTCAACGCCTTCGGTCGTAGCAGCACCGACATTGCGGATGATGTTCGCCACCAGTTCAGAATCGAAACTGCTGAGCTGCAGGTCCGAGTACTCGAAGTGGTAAGCCGCTGCGGACACACGCAGTGTCTGATCAAGCATATAGGCTTTCGCCCCGATTTCGTAACCCTCAGCCTTTTCCTCATCAAACGCATTGTTCACAAGCGCTCCGGAACTAAGAGCGCTGGGAATAGCAACATGCTCTGTCTGAAAACCGCCAGACTTGTAGGCTTCTTTATAAGCCACATAGACATTGGCATTTGATGTAAGCGCGTATGACAGCGTCGCTTCCGGAGACCAGTTATAGAAACTTTTCTCCCTGGGATACTGCCCCTCGAACTGCCCTGTCCCGATATGCTGCTGCTTGGTTTCCTCGGTGTAGCGCACACCTCCGGTGAAGGTAAGCTTATCCGTCAGGTCAAAGCCAACCTGCACGAATGGAGACACCGTGTCGCCCGTAATGCGGAAGTCAGCTTTCGGACCCAGTACGCCGACAACCGTAGACTGGTTCTCAGTATACTCATCATCCTGCAGAAAAAGACCCAGCATCCAGTTGAAACGATTCGAAGCATCGTTAGACAAGCGGAACTCTTGCGAATACGTCGTTTTTTCAATGCTGGTCGCAAAGCCCACGAACGGGATAGCGCCATTTGAAACATGATCCGACGCGTCCAGGTTCACATTATAAAATCCAGTGATCGAGTTGAATGAGATATCGTCAGAAATTTGATAGTCGATATCTGAAACAAGGATCGACTGTTTCGTTTTCGTATAGGGAACACCGTCAGATGGGTAACGCGGATCAAAATTCGCCCAGCTGCCCGGCATGTCAGCCTGAGTCGTAACGTTATTCAGCTTACAATCCTGACCAGGATAGCCGAAGGGACCTTGTGCCTGCCCATACGGACAAAAGATCCGCTGAGACTGCAAGTAGTTTCCTTCAGTTTCCGTATCGCTATAGCCACCGGTAAACTTGATCGTGAAATCAGAGCTTGGCTCAATAAGCAAGCTGCCCTTGGCAAGAAACTCTTCTGTGGCCGGTCCTTTGTCGTTTTTGGGGGGGACAGCCCCCGGAAAGACGGAAGGATCCGGGACAACATTTTCCAGCCACCCCTTGCTATCGGTATACTTAACGGCAAGGCGCCCTTTGACCCCTTCCGAAAGCGGGCCGGAGATATAAGCTTCGCCAGCGTATTGCTCAGCTTCGAATTCATACTCGCCCCGCAGCCGGTAATCGAGTTCATCCGTCGGCAACGCAGACGACAGCGAGACAATACCCCCCGTTGCGTTCTTGCCGAAGAAGAGCGCCTGCGGCCCCTTCAGGACTTCGACCTGTCCGAGGTCAAACTGTCCAAGCTTGATGACACCGGCATATGATACCGGCACACCGTCGATGTTGACCGTCACGGCCTGATCAACCGACGCAGTGTTGGTTGCGCTTGAAATACCGCGCATGGTCAGATTGCCGCCATAACCAATTGTATTTTCCGAAATACGCAGTTCCGGGATCGCTGAGGATATCTCAGTCAGGTTCGTGAGACCTCGTTGATCAATCTCAACAGCTGGCATGGCCGAAATGGCAACAGGAACGTCAATTTCACGTTCTTCGCGCTTACGCGCAGTAACATAAACAACGCCAAGCTGCTTGGTTTCGTCCTGATCAGCTTGCGCTGTTTCAGTCGCTTCGCTCATCCCGTCGGTCTCCTGTGCGACCGCAACAAGATCGATCGCCATGAACCCGAGAACCAGCACTGAGGCTGCAGACTTACCTACAATCGCTCTAGTGTTTTTTTTCACGTTCTGTTTCCTCCCTAAGAAAACTTTTGTATTATACGCCGCGCCTCACCTTTGAATATCAAAGGCTCAACTCAACAATACGTCGCCATTTTTAAAACGTACGTTTGCTTTATCTTGTTACATCTAAAACGCCTCCCCGTCACCCCTTTTCCGGGCGTTGAAGCGTTATCTCACCACTATATTATTCGTGTCGCGAAGCAGGATCCCATGCCCAGTATTTTGACACCGCGCCCGCATCCACTCTTATATCGGTACCCGTAATCATGCTGGCATCGTCAGACGCCAGAAAAACAGCTGCCTTACCATAATCGCTGGGTTTAGGCAGTTTTTGCATCGGAATATGATTCGCAAACTGAGCGATCAACCGGGCCGTATGCGGATCTTCAGACACATCGCGCCCCCAGCGGCGCGCCCGCTCAACAGATTCAGCCGGGTCCGTCGCGGTGGGCGTGAGGGAGTTTACACGGATCCCATGCTGAGCAAGTTCCATGGCTACCGAATTCGTGAAATTCATCAACCCCATCTTCGATGTCGAATACGCGACATTTCCCGGCTGCCCCTGATGGCCCGCAGTCGAGATGATGTTGATCATGCTACCCTGCCGCTCCGCTTCGATCATGGCCAAAGCGACGTACTTGGTAAAAAGGAATGCCCCACCGAGGATGACACCTGTCTGAGCCTGCCATTCGGCATAGCTCATATCCACCACTCCCTTCTGGTTAAAGAAGGCAGCGTTATTTATGAGGATATCAATCCCACCAAACTGTTCGGCTGCACGGTTAACGGCCTGCACAACCTGCGTTTCGTCTGTTACGTCGCACACCAGCGCCAGCGCCTCGCCGCCATTTGCATTTATGTAGTTAGCACAATCATTCGCATTGTCCGCATCAGCATCTACCGCAACGATCCGGGCACCAGCTGACCACAACTCCTCAGCGATCCCGCCGCCGATGTTTGGGCTTACTCCGGTTATCAATGCAACTTTATTCGCTAACTTCATATCGCCACCTTGGCTGTGCATTTGTATAAAGACGAAGCCTTTTAGCTCAGCTCTTTCTTGTAACCGAAGATATCCCGGGCGATGAGAACTCGTTGAATCTCACCCGCCCCCTCATAGATGTCTGCAATACGAACATCGCGGAACCACTTCTCCGCCAAATACTCTTCTGACAAAGATTCTGGCCCAAGTATTTCAAGACATCCCTGCGTGATATCACGCGCTGCTTTTGCCCCCATCGCCTTCGCAATCGAAGCCTCCGTGCGATACCCATTTGAATACATGCCCTGCTTATGCTCCAGCCACTTGGCACGCATAACGGTTCCCCAAGACGCCTCCCAAAGACTTTCCAGACGGATGAACCGGTCGACGAGAGCGCTCCGCCCGGAAGTTCCCTGTGTATAGTCAAGCTCCACGCCCGCGGCTTTCAGTTTGTCGCGCGTAAAATCAAGTAGCGACCGGCACGACGCCAGAGCGACGGCTGAGACAATCGGACGATTGTGATTGAAGTTGCTGAGAGTCTTGCCGAAGTCCGCATCCAGACGCGCGACAGCCGGGACGCGCAAATCCTGCATCACGAACCCAGACAATTCATGCTTTCTAACACCGAGCTTACGCATCTGCGGAGATTCGATCAGCCCCGGTGCGCCTTTGACAAGAACGAATGTACCAAACTCCGGTCGCGAGCCGTCTTTCCCAGCCACCTTCACCAGCGCCACAGCGCCGTCAAACTTGTTAAAGAACGAGATAAAGATCTTCTCGCCGTTCAGGACGTACTCATCTGTCTCCTGATCATATCGGGCGTACGAACGCATCGCTCCGGGGTCCGATCCGGCATCAGGCTCGGTGATCCCAATCGCCAGGTTCAAATGCCCGTACTTTTCCTTTTGCACATCTGTCCCGAAGTTCCTGAGCACCATGGAGCCAAAGGCCTCATGTCCCCCGACATCCCGCAACTCCACATCCTGGGCGCTGGCCATGAACATCAGCGCCTCAGCGATTACGAGACCACTGGTTTCCTCATGCACGCCTTCAAGCAGCTCAAACGGATCTTCACGATCAGCAACTGCGGGATGAACCCCACGCAGCCGCGACGGCTCGATTTCCATTGTCCGGTCCAGTTCGCGTGCGAATGCCCGGCCAATCTCGTTTTCCTCTCGGACAAGATCAATCAGTTTCTTGTCCGTCTCGGTCAGGCTGAAATCAACCATTTGTTGCGTTCCTCTGTATCGATAACCGGCTCAAATGCCGGCGACACCTTCCAGCACAGATATCGCGCGTGCATTGCGATACCACATCTCAAGCGGATGCTCCTGGACGAAGCCGTGCCCCCCAAACATCTGCAAGCCCTCATCGGCGATCTTCATCGTCTTCTCTCCGGCGAAGGAATAACTAAGTGCTGACAACCGCGTTGGGTTCTGTCCTGTTTCAATTTCCCAAGCAGACCGCCAGTTCATCCAGCGCATTGCTTCGGTGTCGATCCGTATGTCCGCGACACGGAAGGCAACCGATTGCTTCTGGGCAAGCGGCGTACCGTGCACGATGCGTTCCTTCACATATGGGACAACATGATTCAGAACAGCGGCGCTTAGCCCTGTCATGATGCAAGCCTGCGCCGTCCTGCTAGCATCAATAATACTCTGAATATTGCTGCCATTGGACCCACCAAGCATCGCACCCTGAGGAATTCCCACATTGTCGAAGACAACTTCGGAAAGCTCTAGCGGCCGCAACCCGACTGTCTGGCACGGCTCACGAACCAAAACCCCAGCAGCATCGGCCGGCACAATGAATGCCGCTTCCCCTTCCTGATAGCGGGCAACCACAAGAAAACTGCGGCAGCGCGATGCCAAAGGAACCATGGACTTTGCGCCCTGAAGACGGAATCCGGCTCCGGAAGCAACTGCTTCTGTCTTCAGACCACCAATCGAGAACCCGAATGAAGGCTCCATCACGGCAAGCGATAACGCCTGAAATCCGGGGGCCTTGAGGCTCTCCTGCAACGCTTGCCTCTGGTCGCTCGTGCCGTGATCCGTAATTGCCAAACAGTAAGCCATCGTAGATGCCACAGCCGTCGCCACTGAGGCGTCTCCAGCAGCCAGCTCTTCCAGGACAAGTCCAGCCAGGAACGCAGAGCGGCCATCCGGCTCGCATTGGCTCTGGACGATTTCCAGCTGCCAGATCGCATCCATCAGGGCGCTATCCAGTTCACCAGCTGTGTCCTGTGAGCGAGCGAGTGGCGCGACTTCATTTGCAGTGAAATCGCGGACCATCTCGCAAACGGCTTTCTGGTCCTCTGTCAGTTCGAAATCAATCATCCATACCGCCCGATTTGTTTTCTGGCCTATAAATCAGTGAACTGCCAGAAGTCGTTTTAGTACATTCATTTTGATTTCGGTCAAGAGGCGGAGCCGATCCTTTAGAAGCATATCTGAAGAGAAAGACATCAGTATCCTCAAGCTCTTTATCGCACCTCAGAATGTTTATGCGCCGATGGCACGCAGGGCAGTAGACTGAGGCCGGGGAACTGGTTGAAAAAAGTGGCGCCCGCGGATTGAGGACCATTAGCATTGCGCGGGCGCCAAGTGTTCACCTGCATCGCACGGAGGTTTGGCGATACAGGTTGTTCCCCGAAAACAGGAACCTCAACTACTTCCAGAAGGGCCTGCCACACGAACGCCCCCTAACAGGTCCCACAGGCGGCAAAGCGGTAGTACATCTGCTTTACTTGTCAGCTACCATCTGTGAGTTTGCTGATAAACAGCAAAAAATTGCAGATCACACCTGCATTAATGCAGGCTCCTGCCGCCTCGGTAAAAATGCGCCGAAAAGACACATCCGCGCTGAACCGAGCCCATTCGCATTGCTCGCAAATCAGCCCAGAATAAAGCAAATGTTTTGATCTCGTTCGCATCAGCGTCTAGGATAGATCAACAACTGAAAAAGCGACCGCAACATTCGCGGAACAGATAAAGGGAGAGGATACTACCATGGCATTCAAGAGAGATCCGTCTCTCCCTCCGATTGACTATGAGCGCATCATGGCTTTGACGAAATCCGCCCGGCACGAATGGACCGAAAAAGACGTCATTATTTATGCGTTGGGTATCGGCTTGGCGCAGGGTCCTATGAACTGTGAAGAGCTGAAGTTTGCCTACGAAGACGGGTTGAAAGTCTTTCCGACATTTCCCATCGCCGTTGGCTTCCATGGCAATGCAATGGAAGATGTCGGCATCGACTACAGATACGTCCTTCATGGCGAGCAAGCGATTACCCTGCACCGCCCCCTGCCCTTCATCGGCCAGGTTAACGCAACCAGCAAGATGGTTGGCGCGTGGGACAAGGGCGAAGGACGGGGCGCCGTCTTCTCCCATGAAAAGATAATGACGCTCGATGGGGATACGAAGCCCCTCGCGACGATCCGGACAACAGCTTTCGCGCGGGCTGAAGGTGGGTTCGGCGGCCCTCAAATAGAACAACCTAAGCCTCACCAGCCACCAGAACGAGCGCCCGACCGCACTGTTCGCATTGCGACAACACCTAATCAGGCACTGCTTTATCGTCTGTCGGGTGATCTTAACCCGCTTCACGCGGATCCGGATACCGCAATCGCTGCCGGTTTTCCGCGGCCGATTCTTCACGGCCTTTGTAGCTTTGCCATCTGCTGCCGCGCAGTTCTGACCGAATTTTGTGATCTCGATCCATCAAGGATCATCCATCACGAGGCACGCTTCTCTTCCCCGGTCTATCCCGGGGAAGTTCTATCCATCGACCTATGGAAAGATGGGGAAACTGTCTCATTTGAAGCTCGAATCGAGGACCGTAATATCGTTGCCGTCCGCAGCGGCAAAACCATCTTGTCAGCTTGAGTTTGTTCCGTCTCCTGAAAGCATCCGAACTCAAACCCTCTGCCCACACCAGATTACTGGAAACACCTGAATGGAACGCCTTATCAAACCCGCCGCGACATATTCCGAAATCTATGACAACTTCCGCTGGAACCTGCCGGAACGGTGCAATATTGCGCATCAGATTTGCGACCGTCATGCGGAAGATCCTGACAAGATCGCACTGATCCATCATGTCGGCGCGGACGTGAGAACCTATACGTTCCGGGAGATCCAGCAGCGAGCCAATCAGTTTGCCAATGTACTGACCGGCCTCGGTCTCAATCAGGGCGACCGGCTTATGGTTCTGCTGCCCCAGCACCCTATAACGGCCATCTCGCATGTGGGCGGCTGGAAAGCAGGCCTCATTACGGTTCCCACCTCGATCCTGTTCGGTGTCGACGGTCTGGAATACAGGCTGAACAATGCGGAAATCCGGGCTGTCGTGACCGACCAGGCCAACCTGCCGAAAGTGCTGGAGGCGAAAGCGCTCGCACCAAGTCTTGAGCATGTCTTTGTAATTGATGGCTCTCCCGAAGGTGGCGCCCTGCCGTTCCATGAAACGCTGAACAAAGCGTCAGACCAGTTCACAACACTGATGTTTTCCCCGGATACGCCTGCGCTCATCAACTACACCTCCGGAACAACCGGCTGGCCAAAGGGCACGCTTCATGGCCACCAGGTATTGTTCGGTCATCTGCCTGGCGCCGAAGTTCTGTTCGATCTGTACCCTCAGCCAGGTGACAAGATGTGGTCCCCGGCAGATTGGGCCTGGATGGGCGGTCTCGGCAACACCCTGCTCTGTGGGTGGAATTACGGAACGCCGATTCTCGTATTCCCTATGGCAGGCTTCGACCCTGAATTGACAATGCGCATGATGGGCGAACACTCAATCAGGAATGCCTTTCTGACACCAACAATGATGAAACTTCTGAAGCCGTATGCCAGCCTGATAGACGCACATAACGTCCGTCTTCGAAGCATCATCAGCGGAAGCGAAGCTGTGGGCAGAGATCTGCTTACGTCAATGCTTGAGATGTTCAAGGCCACCATCAATGAGGGATTTGGCCAAACTGAAGCAAACTTGACACTTGGCAATTGCAGCGGGCTCAATCACTACCGGATCGGCTCGCTCGGCACGCCCCTGCCCGGCCACAAGGCCAGCATTCGTGACGATGACGGCAACGAATTACCCGTTGGGGAGGTCGGTAATCTGTGTTTCAAACATCCTGACCCGGTCATGCTGCTGGAGTATTGGAGAAATCCCGAAGCGACAGCGGGCAAATTCATCGGTGACTGGCTGATTTCGGGAGACCTGGCCAGCAAGGATGAAGATGGCTTCTACTGGTTCCACGGGCGCGCCGACGACGTGATTACCAGTTCAGGATACCGCATCGGCCCAACTGAGATCGAGGATGCAATCATCCGCCACCCCGCTGTCAGCATGGCAGCCGCCATCGGGGTGCCGCATCCCGAGCGTACGGAGATCATCCGGGCTTACGTCACCTTGTTACCAGGACACGAGCCCAGCGATGCCTTGGCAGACGAAATCCGACAGTCCGTACGGGACCGTCTTGCCAAGCATGAATACCCTCGTGAGATCCGTTTTGTGGACTCCCTTCCCATGACAACCACCGGTAAAGTTCTGAGGCGGGAACTTCGAGCCCAAGCCAAAAGCGAATAGGCTGGAGAGACGCCCAGCTAACAAAAATGAAAAGCTGCCACATGGCTCGCGCCAGCATAGGCAAAAGACAGCCGGAGATCAGCCTGCCCTTCACTCATGATGGCGACCACTCAACATTTTCCTTATGCTAGAGCGCTCCCTGCAGGCGCTTCATGACACCTGAAAAATCCAAGCCGCCATGACCATCATCATCGAGCTTCGCGTAGATTTCTTCAGCAAGCTGTCCAAGCGGTGTCTCAGCGTCGGCCCCTTGCGCGGAGGCAAGCGCCAGTTTGAGGTCCTTCAGCATCATCGCTATCGCAAAGCCTGGCTGGTAGTCACGGTTCGACGGGGCGGTTGGTACAGGCCCCGGCGCCGGGCAATAACTTGTCATCGACCAGCACTGGCCAGACGCCGTTGAGGAAATATCGAAGAAGGTTTGCGCGTCGAGGCCGAGTTTCGCGGCCAGATTAAACGCCTCACAGGTACCGATCATCGAAATTCCGAGCAGCATATTGTTCGCGATCTTGGCGACCTGGCCGTTTCCCGCAGCGCCAGCATGAAAGACATTCTTGCCCATCACATCCAGGAAGGGCTTTGCCTTGTCGAAGGCCTCTTTGGGGCCACCAACCATGAAGGTCAGCGTACCAGCATCCGCAGCCGCCGTTCCGCCCGAGACGGGGGCATCCACCATCGGGAAGCCAGCTGCCTGCGCCTTTCCTGCGGCCTCACGGGCATCCTCGACAGAGATGGTCGAACAATCAAGAAAGAGCTTGCCCGGTCCAGCATGAGCCGCAACCCCGTCATCGCCAAAATAGACCGACAGGACATGCTTGCCGGCAGGCAGCATCGAGACAACGACATCGGCCTCCCGAACGGCATCAGCAACCGACGGCGCGCCCTTGGCGCCAGAGGCCTCTGCCTTCTTGACTGCGTCTGGGTTCAGGTCGAAGGCGCGGACATCATACCCAGCCTTCGCTAGATTTGCGCACATACCGGAGCCCATATTTCCAAGACCGATAAAGGCAATTTGTGTCATGTGACGTCTCCAATGAATTCGAGTTCCTCCGCACCGAGCGGAGCAAAAAATGTATCGACTAGACTGGGCGTTACCGCCGCGAGGTTTTCGGGTTTCCAGATGGGCTGGTTATCCCGGTCAATCAGAACGGCCCTCACGCCTTCCAGGAAGTTCTCGGTACGCACGATGCGCGCCCCGATCCGGTACTCCATCCTCATATTGTCCCGGAAGTTCTCCATGGCGCCACCCTCACGCAGTTGGCGGTGAGCGACCTTCATGGTCAGAGGTGATTTCGTTGCCAGCGCCTGAGCCTGCTTCTGCGCCCATTCAGAGCCAGCATCCAGGCAGGACACGATCTCTTCAACAGACGCCTTCCCGAAACAGGTATCGATCTCGCCCTGATGTGTGGAGAAGCTTGCCGCTGCGTCTGTCTTCAACCCTGTCAGCCCGGCGGTGCCCTCTATGCAGAGCGTATCAGCTAGCCCGCTGGCATCCTCTGTAAAATGTGTGGCAACACCTACGGCGAGCACGTCTTCCGCTTTCAGCCGCGCGCCTGTCAGGGCGAGCCACATACCGGTAGCTCCTTCCAAACGCGGCAGGAACCAGCCTCCGCCGACATCAGGGAAAAGGCCGATCCCGCTCTCAGGCATCGCGAATACCGTGTTAGGCGTCGCAACCCGGTGCGTTCCATGAACGGAAATGCCAACCCCGCCGCCCATTGTCATGCCATCCATGATCGTGACGTAGGGCTTCGGATATTCCTTGATCAACACATTGAGACGATATTCTGCGGCAAAGAAGGCGCGTGCTTCCCGGCCATCTCCTGCGCCGGAGGTGGCCAGCATGCGCACATCTCCGCCTGCGCAGAAACCGCGCGTCCCTTCGGCATGGTCGAGAACAACCAACTCGACCTCTGGATCATCGCGCCAGGCAAGCAGGGCATCCATCAGCTGGCTGACCATATCTGAGTTGAGCGCGTGCAGCGCCTTCGGACGATTGAGCGTCAGGCGCCCAGCACGCACCTGTTTCCTTGCGATAACACTTGGTTCGCTCATGCTTACCTCTTCATCATCTCGCGCGAGACGATGACGCGCATGATTTCATTGGTGCCTTCGAGTATCTGGTGAACGCGCAGATCCCGCACAATCCGCTCGACCTCATAGTCAGCGAGATAGCCATACCCACCATGCAATTGCAGCGCGTCATTTGCGACCTTGAAGGCCGTATCAGTCACGAAGCGTTTGGCCATGGCACAATGCGTAGTGGCATCAGGCGTTTTTGCATCCAAACGCTCGGCTGCCTGATAGAGCATCGCGCGCGCGGCTTGCAATTCGATTTCCATATCGGCTAGTTTGAACTGGGTTGCTTGGAAATCAGCAATTGCCTGGCCGAACTGCTTGCGCTCACGGACATAGTCCAAGGAGCGGTCTAGCGCATCCTGAGCGCCGCCCAAAGCACAGGCGGCAATATTGAGGCGACCGCCATCGAGACCCGCCATGGCAAACTTGAAGCCTTGCCCTTCTTCGCCAATCCGATTGCTGGCCGGGATGCGGCAGTCATCGAAATTGACCATGGCTGTGGGCTGAGCGCGCCAGCCCATCTTCTCTTCGTTCTTGCCGAATGAAAGGCCCGGCGTGTCCTTCTCCACGACAAAAGCCGAAATGCCTTTTGCTCCCTCTTCGGACGTTCTGGCCATGACGACATAGATATCCGAGAAGCCGGCCCCCGAAATGAATACTTTAGCGCCGTTGAGAACATAGTTATCGCCGTCCGGGCGCGCACTGGTACGCAGACTTGCAGCATCGGACCCCGCTCCCGGTTCCGTCAGGCAGTAGGAAGCGATCAGGTCGGCGGCGCACAGGCGCGGAACATATTTGCTCCGCAACGCATCGCTACCGAACCGGTCGATCATCCAGGTCGCCATATTGTGGATCGAGAGAAAAGCCGCATGGCTGATGCAACCATGCGAGAGTTGTTCAAAGATCAAAGCCGCATCAAGACGTCCGAGTCCGGATCCTCCATACCCTTCATCCGTATAAATACCGCCGAAACCAAGCTCCCCAAGTGCACTGAGGGCATCGCGATCGAGACACTTCTCACGATCCCATCGCTCGGCGTTGGGGCGGAGCCTTTCATAGGCAAACGCCCTCGCGGTATCCACAATCAGGCTCTGCTGTTCGTCCAGTAGCATATCAATCAGCGTAAATCAGATTTGGAGCCATGGTTTGTTCTTGGAGACCCGCAGCGCGGACGCCAAAGTGAGCCCCGAGACGCATGGAAGAAGACAAAATAGGCGCGGATCGGAGGACAGGGCTCGCACCGCCGGTCAGCACCATGTTGGTGGTCCCAGCCCTCCAGGTTCCCAGAGCAATCATTGCATCGTCGGAATGATGAAGGCCTGGTCGCCG
>NZ_AWFF01000053.1 GCF_000682755.1 Hyphomonas beringensis | reverse complement strand
TCCGGGCATGCGGGTGGTGGGTATCGCTCCGTTCAAACCGCCCTACTTTGCACTTACTCCACTTCAGCTTGATTCCCGAACAAACAATATTCGATCAGCTCATAATAGCTGCCCCATCGTGGCGCCAATTTCCCCTCATTCAAAGACTGGAACTCCGACCAGGCTGCATCATAGACGCACCCGTCTCGCCTGGACCATATGATTCCGCCCTCACCCTCAAAGCTGGTCAGGGGAACAAAATCGGGTGAGAGGCCAAGCTCCTGCCCCCATTCCCACATCAGAACGAAATCCGACTCACCTGGTGGACGCAACTCAATATATACATCAGCGGCAGGGAGAACCATGCTAGGGTTCCAAATCAGACAGAACTCCATCAATTCCGAATCCGATGGAATTCCTATAGCATCGAAATTTGCGACGATCTTTTTTCTGCGGTCGTCAAATACACGATAATGCCACTCGGGATGGTCGACGATCTGCTGCTCCATGCTCTTAGTGATTCTCTCGGGTATCATTCTTTGTCATCCCTGCTAGCAAGCGTTGGGTGGGTATCGCTCCGCTCACCCCACCCTACTTCACTGTCCTGCCTACATATTTGGCGGGTGTGCAATCGCCTCTTCCAAGAGCGCTTTCCCACGTCCGGCCCCAACGGCACTTGCCAGATCACGACCAAAGATGCGCATCGCCTCTTCCCACTCTGGAATCGGCGCAAGTGTCGGGGAAGAGCAATGCTGCATCCGTTCATAGTAACCGAGTGCTTCCGCATCGCGTCCTACCCATGCCGACAGGATCGCCAGCATCGCCATGTTGTTGGTGGAATCCCGCATGGTAGCGGCTTCCGCCTCGCACAATGTCAGAACGTCGATAATCTCCAGAGGTTTATGAATATCCGGGCGGAATTGCTGCGCCATTGCGGCAAGCGTATCCGCGAACTTGCGCTCATGCCAACGGTGCTCGACCTCTCGGTGCTTCACATCAAGAATTTTAGGCAACATCCGAATATGCGCCTCCGGCAACACTAACGCGCTTATTCCATGCGTAGGCCGATAATATGCTCGCATATCCTGAAACCAGATCATCTGCTGTATCGGACCTGATGTCCTGACAAAGGCAAGTCCGCCATGCGCTAACACCCAATCGGGAAAGCGAGCCGCATAATCCGCGACAATCGCCTTGAAACGCGCCTTTGTCATTGGTGCATCGCGCTGCTTAAATTTAGCGGACTTGTCGGTCATGGCTTTACTTCCGATACTGGAACGTTGTTACCGTTTGAAATGCCATACATTACAATCCCAAAGTCATGATTGGAAATAAGAACGACCTCAGCAAGCGTAGGGTGGGTTGAGGCGGAGCCGATACCCACCGGCTTGTGCCGCCATCCTAAAACATGTTTGTGGGGCGCGCAGCATGCGTACCGCATGACTTGCGATGATCATACTGGACTATGGCGGATTATAGCGGACCGGGGCGCCAGGCCGCCTTAAAGAAAAGCCCGCCGGAGCGCGATCCGGCGGGCTTTGTCCTTGATCTGTTATCCGGATCAGGCCGGATTTGGTTCCGGATCGCCCAGGCCGCCATCGCCCTTCGGCTTGCGGCGTTTGCCGATGACCGGCACGGCAGAGCCCGGCGAGGAATCATCATCGCCAAAGTCCGGACGCTCAGGCGGATTGCCCTTCAGCAGCTCATTGATCTCATGTCCGCTCAATGTTTCGTATTCAAGAAGGCCGGTCGCAATCGCTTCCCAGTCCTTGCGGTATTCGGTCATGATGTGACGGGCATCTTCCATGCCGGTCTGGATCAGTTTGCGAACTTCTTCCTCAATCTTGCGGGAGGTCTCTTCCGAGACATGAGAGGATTGCATCAGCTGCTGACCCAGGAACACATCGCCCTGATCATCACCATAATCGACCGGGCCGACCGCCTCGGCAAAGCCCCAGCGCGTTACCATGGCGCGCGCCAGACGCGTTGCCTGCTGGATATCTGAGGCTGCACCAGCGGTGACATTGTCGTCGCCGAATTTCAGCTCTTCCGCGACACGGCCGCCCATCATGATGGCCAGACGAGAGGTCATCTCGATCTTCGACATCGACATCTTGTCGTCTTCAGGCAGCTGCATCACCATGCCCAGCGCGCGGCCGCGCGGAATGATGGTTGCCTTGTGCACCGGATCGGCCACCGGCACTTTCAGCGCCACGATTGCGTGGCCAGCCTCGTGCCAGGCGGTCAGTTCCTTTTCCTTTTCGGACATGACCATTGAGCGCTTCTCAGGGCCCATCAGCACCTTGTCCTTGGCGTCCTCGAATTCCTGCATGGCCACAACCCGTTTGCCGCGACGGGCCGCAAGCAGCGCCGCCTCGTTCACCAGATTGGCAAGGTCTGCACCAGAGAAGCCGGGTGTACCACGCGCAATCACCTTGGCGTCGACATCCTTGGCCAGCGGCACATTGCGCATGTGAACGCGAAGGATCTTTTCGCGGCCGATGATATCCGGATTGCCGACCGTAACCTGACGGTCGAAGCGGCCGGGACGCAGCAGTGCCGGGTCCAGAACGTCCGGACGGTTGGTCGCCGCCATGATGATGATGCCTTCATTGGCCTCAAAGCCGTCCATCTCGACCAGCAATTGGTTCAGCGTCTGCTCGCGCTCATCATTGCCGCCGCCGAGACCAGCCCCGCGGGAGCGGCCCACAGCGTCGATCTCGTCGATGAAGATGATGCAGGGTGCACTGCGCTTGGCCTGCTCGAACATGTCACGCACGCGGCTTGCGCCGACGCCGACAAACATCTCGACAAAGTCAGACCCGGAAATCGTGAAGAAGGGCACGCCAGCTTCGCCAGCCACAGCGCGCGCCAGCAGCGTCTTACCCGTACCGGGAGGGCCCACCAGAAGCGCGCCTTTCGGGATCTTGCCGCCCAGGCGCTGGAATTTGGACGGGTCCTGCAGGAACTCGACGATTTCTTCCAGCTCTTCCTTCGCTTCATCCACACCGGCCACATCGTCAAAGGTGACGCGGCCATGCTTCTCGGTCAGCAGACGCGCCCGGCTTTTGCCGAAGCTCATCGCGCCGCGCCCGCCACCAGACTGCATCTGGCGCATCATGAAGAAGACAAAGCCGACAATCAGGATGATCGGCAGAATGGAGAAGATCAGAGACGCAAAGCCGTTCTGCCCGCTATCGGCATCCACGGTGAAGGGCACATTATGCTCTTCCAGATAGTCCTGTGTGCGGGTGTCAAAGACACGGAGTTCACTTTGTAGCGTGCGGCCATCGGTTGTCTGAACGACGATGCGCTCATTTCCCAATGTCGCATCGGTCACAGAGCCATTCATGATCAGCTCGTTGATCTCGGACAACTGGGCCTTTTTCGCACCGGCCGACTGGGAATTACCGCCCATGGCAACTGCCATGCCGATGACAAGCAGGGCAATGGCGCCCCAAATAGCCAGGTTCCTGACGTTCATATCGCGTCTCGCTTCAGGTTCGGATGTTTCCATAATAACATAGGGGGCTTGTTACAGGAAAACGACTCCTTTGCTCTGAATATAGCTGTTTTGTCACGTCTGACCGCAGTAGAGCGCCATAATCGCCGCCAAACGGGCCTCCGCCCGGGCAAAATCAGCCTCTGGCCCGGTCACAGCAGGCTCCGCAGACAGCCGGATCTGCCCTTTCTTGCGATAGATCAAGGCGCCGCCCAGGGTGGCACCCTCAAAGCGATCCTCGCTGATCAGGCGAGAGACAAGCGGCTGGACACCGTCGCGGCGCGGCGGCACCTCCCGCCCGGCAATAATCTGAATCAACAGGCTCATAAGGCGCTCGGCCCGTTCCTGCGGCAGGCCGTCCAGCGAGATCTCAAACCGGCCAGTGTCAGCGTCAGTGATAACTTTCTGCTCAATCCACCGGCCCATGGCCCGCTCTTCCAACCGTCTCAGCTGCTGCAGCCTTGCCTGGGTGGCAAGAATGCGCCGCTTCAATCGCGGGCGGCTGGCCAGCAGGCTGCGCATGCGCACGCGCTCATAAACCGGATTGGTGTTTGACGGGTCATCCACCCAGCCATGCCCTGCCTCCACCAGAACCTGCCGCAAGGCGTCGCGACTTAGCCCGAGCACGGGCCGCGCCAGCAAAATGCCCTGCCCTTCCGGCCAGACCGGAGAGAGCGAGACCGGCTGCATACCGGCCAGCCCATACCAGGTGGACCCCTGACGCGCACGCATCAGGAAGGTCTCACATTGATCGTCTTCGGTGTGGCCGAGCAGCAAATGCGTGCCACCGCGCGCCTTCAATTCCTTTGCCATCAGGGCATGACGTGCCCGGCGGGCGGCTGCCTGTTTGCCGGCAGGCGTATCCCAGACAAGTGTTTGATGAGGAATCTGCAGCCGATCGCATAGCGCCGCAACGCCTGCTGCTTCCTCCGCCGCTTCAGGACGCAGGCGGTGGTCGACCGTAAAGGCGATCAGTTGCCGGTCATTTGCCATGGCCCAATCCTGCGCCAACAGCAGAAGCGCGAGAGAGTCCCCTCCCCCTGACACCGCAACGCCAACCGGCCCTGTGGCAGAGCCGCAGAGCCGGTCAAAAGCGTTCATCGAACCCGTCTGAGTGATCTAGTTGCTGCAACCGGATTTGGTCCGCTCAACAGCGGCCAGATCACGTGTGACGCCAGAGGCGTTCGGATAGCGCTTCGGCAACGTATCCAGCGCCAGGCAAGCCTTGTCCTTGTCGCCAATCAGGCGCATCGCGCGGGCCAGCTTGACCAGGGCATCCGGCGCGCGAGGGTCTTCCGGATAAGAGCGGATCATCGTTGTGTAGGCAGCGCCGCTATCGGCATAAGCCTTCTGCTGGTAGAGCGCCTCACCCAGCCAGTAATGGGCTTCACCAGCCTGCGGATCATCGCCAAACTTGTCGAGGAAGGCGCGGAACGCCTCTTCAGCGCCTGCATAGTCAAACTGGATCAGCTTGGATTTCGCCAGGGCGAACAGCGGGCCTGCTTCGCCCGGCAGTGCACTGGCTGGCAGGGTGCCGAGGCTGCCCTCAGGCAGATTATCCTGGCTGGTCATATCCCCGGCTATTTGGCCGGGCGTGAGGCGTTTCGGCCCAGTCGTCTCGGCAGGGCCGCCGTCAGAGGTCAGCGGGCGCAGATCAGTCGATGCGCCCGTCTCCGCGCGGGCCGACAGCCCGTCAGGTGAAGATGACGCGGAGGCCTCGCCAAATGCTCCAGACATCATGTCAGTCTCCGGCATGATGCCGGCGGAGGAGAGATAGGTCTGCAGGGAGGAAAGCGTACGCGACTGCTGGTCCAGCTGAGCGCGCATCTCGTCCAGTTCATCCACGAGGGTTTCATTGTCGCGCTGCAGGTTTGCGTTCTCTTCGCGTGCCTGCTGCAGCTGGAATTCCAGCGTCTCGACGCGCCCTGTCAGCTGCATGACATCGCCTGTCAGGCCGTTCACCTCGACGCGAACCTGCGCGCTCTGCTGGCGGGCCTGGGCAACCTGATTTGCGAGATCCGAACTGGTAACACCTTGCGTGATAGGCGCGCTGCGCTGTGCCATGGCGGGACTTGCAAGAAGACAGAAACCAGCCAGGACGAGTGCGGGAGCTTTGAACATGAAAGAAGGCCTCCGGGAATTAGGGGCGAACATACAAAAACAGCCGGGGCCAAAATAAGGCACCCGGCTGCATAGTGTAAGGTATTCGCGGCAGAAACCTAGCTGGTTGTGCCGGAAACAAGCTGCGTGAAGCCGTTACGGTTCAGAGCCCATGCCTGCTCATCAGAGCCAGCAGCGATCGGACGCTCTTTCCCGTAGGAAATCGTGTCGATGCGGGACGGGTTAACGCCCAGGCTGACCAGATAGTCCTTCACGATGGACGCGCGACGCTCGCCCAGTGCGAGGTTGTATTCGCGTGTGCCGCGCTCATCGCAGTTACCTGCAACGAGAATACGCACGGCCGGATAGGATTCGAGCCAAGCAGCCTGACGCTTCAGGATTTCCTGATCGTCAGTGTCGAGGCGGTAGCCGTTGAGGTCAAAGTATACGCGCTCACCAACGTTTACGCGGAAATCTTCGAGCGAACCCGCAGCCGGACCTGTAGGTGCGACCGGCTCGGCCTCCACAGGCTCAGTCACGGTTGGCGTGTTGTCCACGACTTCCACGACTTCCTGCTCTTCGACCTGTTCGACAGGCTCAGGCTGGGACGCACATGCGCCAACCGCGAGCACAACCGCTGCTGCGGCAGTAAATTTAAGAGTGGTTTTCATTGCTAATCAGACTCCCCTGGATGTCCTGAGTGCTATTTGACGCCTTACGGCTCGCGTTTGTCAACGTTGTGCCGGATGTAGCGGTTATCTGTCTCCATATTCTGACAGAATTCGGGCAACAATCGGGCGGAAACACAGCTGCCGACCCAATTGATATCTATTTTCACCATATGTCTCTTAATAGCAACGCCCCCGGACGAAAATCCAGGGGCGAAACCTATGAAATTATTATAAAATTACTCCAGAAGCGGCGACCAGGCAGGGTCAGATGCGTCCGTCTGGGTCGGAACACGGCGCTCATTGCGACCGGAAAGGTCCACAGACCAGAGCTGTGGTCCCGCGCCGGGGCGGCTTTCGCGGAAGTAGATGATGACGCGGCCGTTCGGAGACCAGTCCGGACCCTCGTCCAGATAGGCTTCGGTCAGCAGGCGTTCGCCCTTGCCGTCAATCCCGATGACGCCGATGTAGAATCGGCCGCCGAGTTGCTTGGTAAAGGCCACCAGATCGCCGCGCGGGCTCCAGACCGGCGTGGAGTACTGGCCCTTGTTGAAGGTGATACGGCAGGCCACATCGCGGCCGCCTGAAGGGCAGGTGCGCGGGCTGCCATCAGTATTCATGATATAGAGCTGCGGGCTGCCGCCACGGTCTGACGTGAACACAATGGCGCGGCCGTCCGGAGACATGGAGGGCGAGGTATCAATTGCCGGATGATCTGTCAGGCGGCGAGACTGGCGCGTGCGCAGATTCATCAGGTAGATTTCAGAGTTGCCACCCTGCGCCTGTGTCATCAGCACGCTTTGACCATCGCGGGAAAAGCGCGGCGCAAATGTCATGCCCGGGAAGTTGCCGAGCAGTTCCTGGCGGCCCGTCTCGATATTGAAGAGGTAGACACGCGGGCGGCCCCCTTCATAAGACATGTAGGTGATTTCCTGGGCAGACGGGCTGAAGCGCGGGGTCAGCACAGTATTTGTGCCCGGCGTCAGATATTGCTGGTTGGCACCATCGGAATCCATGATGGCGAGGCGCTTGACCCGCTCCGTCTTCGGGCCGGTTTCAGCGATATAAACGATGCGCGTATCGAAATACGGGTCTTCCCCGGTCAGGCGGGTGTAAATGGAGTCGGCAATCTTGTGCGCAATGCGGCGCCAATTGTCCGGCGTCGTGGTCAGGCGGCGGCCCGGCTGGCCATTAATGCGCATCACTTCCCCGCCATAAACATCCCACAGGCGGAAGGAGACGGCGATCTTGCCATCGGGAAGCTCTTCATACGCACCAACAACCAGGCCTTCGGTCTGGATGATGCGCCAGTCAGGGAAGCGCGGCTGAACGTCGATCGACAGATCCTTCTGGATGAAGGAGGCCGGGTTCTGGATATCGAACAGGCCGGTCGATTCCAGATCGGCGCGAACCACATCCGCGATATCCTGCGCCATTTCGGCATTCTCGCCGCGGACTTCGAAGTCCGGAATGGCCAGCGGCGTGGGTTTGAAGTTGCCTTCATCGACCCGCACTTGCAGCTGTGCTGCGGCAGGCATGGCCAAGCTTAGCGGCATCAGAACCGCCAGCATCAGCATTGTCAGAATACGGGTCATTATCAAACTCTCCCTGGAGTACTCATTCGGTTATTTGAGTGGCCCGATCGTGACCACAATATCTTTCCACTCGTCATAATCATCTGCTGGTAGCTGATAGTTTGCGCATTGGCGCACAGCCGTCAGGGCCCGCTGAACCACAACGCCCCTGCGGCCAACCGGTACCGACCGTGGTGACACCAGGCGCGCGTCTCCGTCAAGGGAGCCGTCAACATTCAGTTTCACGCGAATGACGACATTAATTTGGTCATCCTTGGGCAGATCATCGACACCGTTCCAGCAATAGCCGACCTGGCGACGCATCGCGGCCTGCAGTGAGGCCGTGTTGCCGCGGCGCTCCCCTGCCCCCTTGCGGGGCTCCTGCACATCCTTCAGCACAGGCTTGTTGATCGGCGGCGGTGCCTCTTCGCGCGCGATCTTGCGCTGGTCCTGCGCCTTGTCTTTCAGGATGTCTTCAAAGTCATTCAGGAAATCGAGCTCGTCCTCTTCCGCTTTCGGCTTCTGCTTTTCGATCAGCTTCGGCTTGTCTTTCGGCTTTGGCGGCTCTTCCTTCTTGGGTTCCGGCTCCGGCTCTTCTTCAGGCTCGGCTTCCGGATCCTCGACGACGACTTCCTCTTCCTGAGGTTCGCTTTCGCGCGTCTCATTGACTTCGTCAGGCTGCTCTTCCGGCGGCTCGTCGACGATCTCGGCGTCTTCTTCGACGGGATCGGGCTGTTCTTCCGGCTCGGTCTCTTCGGGTTCTTCCTCCGGCGGCACATCTGCCTTGCGGACCGGGGCAATGTCCGTCACCAGACCAATATCGACGATATCGATCGGCACATCGATCGCGCTCGCACATTGCGGCAGGCGCATCAGGATATCGACCTGCGACAGGCCGGGCTCCTCGCGCTCCAGGCGTTCAATCTGCCTGTCGCAATCGCTCTTGCGCTGCGGCCAGGTCAGCACCGCAGCTGCAATCACGGTGGCGTGCAGCACAGTCGAGATGGTGAAGCCGCGAAGCATTTGGGGCGGGTCGCTCCTACTTCTTCTGTTCAGTCACAAAGGATACGCGCGTATAGCCGGCTGCCCGGATCTCTGCAGTCACATCCATGATGCGGCCATAGGGCGTGTTCTCGTCCCCGCGCAGATAGATCGGCTGATCATAGCCTTCGCCGATGATCGCCTGCAGCTGCGGACCGAGCGAGGACAGGTTCTCAATCTTCGTCGTCTGAATGAAGACATCGCCATTTTCGCGAATGGAGATGGCCAGCGGATCATCCTGCGGGTTTGTCTGCAGCGGTCCGGAACTGGTCTTCGGCAAGTTCACTTCCTCACCGCGCACCAGAAGCGGCGCGGTGATCATGAATACGATCAGCAAGACCAGCATGACGTCCACAAAGGGCGTCACGTTGATTTCGGCATTCAGCGCACGCCGACCGCGGCGTCCGCCCTTGCCTCCTGAGCCAAGGATCAGACCCATCGCCTAGTCCCTCGCGCTATCGGATGCCCGGCGCGACAGGCGGACGAGGACATCCTGGGAGAATGCGTCCAGCTGGTCGCCCAGCTTGGTCAGGTCGCCGGTGAATTTGTTGTAGAAAATGACAGCTGGAATAGCGGCCACCAGGCCCATACCGGTCGCAAACAGCGCCTCGGCAATCGGACCTGCCACGGTGCCGAGGCTGGTATCCTGTTGTTCCGCAATGTTGAGGAAGGCATTCATGATGCCCCACACCGTACCGAACAGACCGATAAAGGGAGAGGCAGAGCCAATCGTCGCCAGAATGCCGAGGCCGTTGCCAGCCTTGCCCAATTCGCGGTCAACCGTCGCGCGCATGGAGCGCTCTGCGCGGCCAACAATCGCGTTGGCCTCTTCCGGGGTTGCGGTGATGCGCCGTGCATCAGACCATTCGCGCGCCGCAGAGGCAAACACGCGGCTGGCCGCATCATTGCCACCTGCGCCGGGGCGCATGTCGAAATCTTCCGTGCGGCCACTCCAGAATGCTTCCTCGAATTGTTTGGCCTTGCGGCGCAGACTTCCCAGAGAGAACAGCTTTTCGCCAATCACCATCCATGACCAGACAGAGGCCAGGAGGAGAAACAAGAGAACAAGCTTAACAATGGGGTCAGCCGCCATTATCAGGCTGATCAGCGAGAAATCTGTGTGACTCGCGGCGGTGCCAATCGCTTCTGATTCCATTAGGGCTAACGCTCCTTATTACGGGTCATGGGTGAGCAACCGTATCCCGCCCGGGACCGGCCCCCCTTAATCAACGTCAAATCCGGCAGAAACGGGGCAGAATCGCCAGTTTCCGCAGCTTGGTTAACCGTTAGGCGCGTTTTGTTAACGAATCGTGGCCAAAACGCCGGAAAGCCCAATAAATGCTCCAGATTGATGGGAAAAAGGCGCTGTCCGGGTCATCTAGCCCAGCCGCCGGGCGCGTCAGAGCCAAATGTCAGGCCTCAGGCGCTATCCAACGATACGCTTCCAGCTGCTTTACCAGCTCCCGGATCGGTCGGCGCGGGCGGCCATCAGCATGGATCATCACCGCGGTGATCTCGCCCTCGGCAATTACCTCCTCCCCGCGAAAACACGTCTGCGAGAAGCGAATACGCGGCCCTTCCGTGCCGATATAGCGCGTCCGGATATGCAGCAGATCATCCACCCGCGCGGCCTTCCTGTAGTCCACCTCGACACGGGTCAGCGTGAAGGCTGCCGGGTCCTCGCGCTCCAGAAGGGATTGATGTGAAATGCCCGCATCGCGCAGATGGTCTGACCGGCCACGCTCGAAAAAGCGCAGATAATTGGCGTGGTAGACCATGCCGGTGAAGTCTGTGTCTTCATAATACACTCGCACGGAAATCCAGTGCTGGCGCTCGGCGTCGAAATTGCGGTCATCAAGATCAGGCAGGTTCATGATCTTTGCGTATCAGAGGCCGCAAATTCCGTCATCCCTCTTCCGGCTGAACCGTCATTTCGAGCGGCGCGGTGTCATATCCCAGATCTTTCGCGCGCGTCTTCAAGGCATCGAGCGTGCTGATATCCAGTTGCGGCTCGCGCGCCAAAATCCAGAGATATTTGCCATCCGGGCTGCCAACGAGGACAGCAGAATAGTCGTCTTCCAGCGCGAGGATCCAGTAATCCCCTTCAGCAAAGGGCACCCAGGCTGGCGCAAACTTCACCTTCAGCTTGCTGTTATTAGAGCCTTCAACGACGCGTGCGCGGCCATTGGCGACGTCTTTCTTGCCATCCAGGGAATTCTTGAAACACGTATTGGTGACCGCGATGGTCCCGTCATCATTCAGCGCATATTCTGCCGTCACACCGGTACAATTGCGCTCAAAGCCATTTGGATAGCGGGAGATTTCATACCAGAGCCCGGCATAACGCTGCAGATCAACCGATGAGACGGTCGGCGGCGGCGTGGTGTCTTCCCGGTAATCCGGCTGGCTTGTGCAGGCTGCCAGCAAGGCTGCGGCGATGGCGGTGAGGGCAATGCGCATCAGAATGTCTCCTTCACGGCATTTACGCACGAGGTATCTCGCCGGTTTCCCGGCTGCGACATTATTCGCCTTCCGTGGGCGCCGCCTCGGCCGGTTCAGGGGCAGCATAGATGCCAGACAAGAACGCCTTCAGATCGTCAGCTGAAGCTTCGCTGATTTCTTCTTGCGGGATGTGGCCGACATTCGGGTACAGTTTGAGCTGTGCGCCCGGAATGGCATCGGCGAATTTGCGACCATGCGCGGCCGGTATGATATTGTCAGCTTCGCCCTGCATCACCAGCGTCGGCACATCGATCCGTGCCAGCGTCTCTTTTGTGGCAGGCACGCGCTTGGTCGCCCCGCTCATCAGCTTCAGCAGCGCCTCACGATGGCAAGGCGCGCGGGACAGGGCAGAGTAACGCTCCACCATCTGGTCATCGACCAGCGTCGGGTCCGCGAAGCCCTTCTCCAAACCCGAGCGGATCAGCGCCGACAGGTCGAGATCCTTCATCAGCTTGCGCGCGGCACCATTGCGCAGCAATTTGAAGATCAGGGGGTCGCTATCGCCTTCGCCCTTTTCATCCGGCCAGCCCGCCGCATCGACCAGAACCAGCCCATCCAGCTTTTCAGGATATTCCAGCGCATAGGCCCAGGCCGTTTGCCCGCCCATGGAGCTGCCCACCAAGGTGAAATTGCGCACATCCACCGTCGTCACAACCCGGTCCACCGTATCGACGAATTGCTCGATGCCGATGGCATCATTGTCGACACAGCGCGACAGGCCATGGCCCGGCAGGTCCAGGCTGATCACCCGGTAATCCCGGCGCAGGCGTTTGACCCAGTCATCCCATGTCTGCATCGACGCCGCATAGCCATGCACCAGCACGATCACCGGCGCATCGCGCGGGCCAATGTCGCGGAAATGAATCTGCGTTTCCCCGCCCGACTTCAGATAGCGGCTATCATTGTAAGAGTAGACGGATTCCAGTGTATTGTAGGAAATATCCGGCCGTTTCAGCATGTAAAATCCGGCCGTCAGAATGACCCCAAGCGTCAGAAGAACGACAAGAAATCGTCTGAACACGTCGCGAATCTCCCCTGTATGCAAATCTACGTCACGGCACTAAGCCTGCGCCGGGGGGACAAGTCAAATGGCTGGCAGCTGATTACAGATTGGACAGGCCGCATCACGTCTAATGCTGATTGTCCGGGGGGTTGCAGACAGGCCATCCAGAAGAAGAAGCCGCCCGATGAGAGGGCTCCCCGCGCCGGTTATCAGCTTGATCACTTCCAGCGCCATCGCCGTCGACACCATGCCGGTAACAGGCCCCACCACGCCCACCTCGTCACAGGCTTCGGCGTCCGGCGGCGTTTCCGGCACCCAGCATTTATAGCAGGGCGCGTCCGCCGTACGGCCGGAGGCAAACACGCTCACCTGGCCATTCCACCCGGCCGCTGCGCCATGCACCATGTAGCGCGCGCTGGCATGCGCCACCTTGTTCAGCGCATAGCGCGTCGCAAAATTGTCTGTGGCATCGACCAGAATTTTCCCGTGCAGCGCATCGCTTTCCGCCCAGCGTTTGCGCCGGGGCTCAACTGCCGTAGACGGATGGTCTCGCATCAGATGCGCGGCTAGAATATCGGCCTTGTACTTGCCTAGATCCCCTTCCCCGAACTGAACCTGACGCTGGAGATTGGACCGTTCGACGTGGTCATCATCCCAGATTTCCAGCTTACCGATACCGGCGGCCGCCAGGAACATGGCACACGGCCCGCCCAGCGCCCCGGCCCCGACAAGGGAGACTGTCGCTGCGCGCAGCTTCTGCACACCGGGGCCGCCAATCTCCTTCAGCATGATGTGGCGCTTGTGGCGCGCCAGGTCTTCCGGGCTGAGCGGCGTCATGCGCGCCCCTCCCGGATCGCCGTGGAAGAGGCCGGATCATGCGGCGCATTGAGGTAAACCCAGGCAGGTGGGGTGCGCCCCGGCAGGGTCGGTGCAGCCGCTTCTGGAATGCGGCTGGCCGCAAAGCGCCGCGCAAAGGGGGAATTACGCGCGCCCGGCCCGACACCCGGCCGTGCAATAATGGCAATCGGCATCAGCTGTGCAATCTTCTGCCACTGCCCCCACAGATGGAAGCCGACCATATTGTCTGCGCCCATCAGCCAGACAAAGTCTGCCTGCGGAGCAGCGCCTACAATGGTCGAAAGGGTTTCATATGTATAGGTCAGCCCTAGCTGGGGCTCAATATCGCTGACAATCATGCGCGGGTCATGCGCCATCGCTTCAGCCGAGGCAAAGCGCTTGTCAAAATCTCCATGCCCGGTCTTCAGCGGATTGCCGCGCGCGACGATCCACCAGACCCAGTCCAGCTGCAGCCGCTTCATCGCGGTTGAGGCCACATGGTAATGTCCGGAATGGGCCGGGTGAAAGCTGCCGCCAAACAGACCGATGCGCAGCCCCTGTGTCGGCCCCGGCAGGATCAGTCTGCTCAAGGACGAACCTGTCCCGATCCACGCACGACATATTTGTATGTCGTCAGCTGCTCTGCGCCGACCGGGCCGCGCGCATGAATGCGCCCGGTCGCGATGCCAATCTCTGCGCCCATGCCGAACTCGCCGCCATCGGCAAATTGCGTGGAGGCATTGTGCAGGAGAATGGCGCTGTCGACCGTCGCAAAGAATTTCTCCGCTGCCGCATCGTCTTCCGTGATTATGCATTCGGTATGGCCCGAGGACCATGTGCCGATATGGTCCAGCGCCGCGTCGAGATCATCCACGACAGCCACCGCCAGGATCGGCGCCAGGTACTCCGTTGACCAATCAGCCTCAACGGCTTCTTTCATGTCCGGCACAATCTTGCGGGCCCGCGCATCGCCGCGCAGTTCACAGCCCGCTTCGGTCAGCGCAGACGCAATGCTGGGCAGCATGCTGTCTGCAACCGCCTCATCCACCAGCAAGGTCTCGGCAGAGCCGCACACACCGGTGCGGCGCATCTTGGCGTTGACGACGATAGAGACGGCCTTGTCCAGATCGGCATCCTTGTCGACGATGACATGGCAGAGGCCTTCAAGATGGCCAATCACGGGCACGCGGGCATCGCGCTGTACACGCTCGACCAGGCTGCGCCCGCCGCGTGGTACAATCACATCAACATTGCCTTCCAGCCCGGCCAGCATGTGGCCCACGGCGGCGCGGTCGGTTGTCATGACCAGCTGCACGGCATGCTCCGGCAGGCCTTCTTTCATCAGCGCGCCTTGCATGGCGGCAATAATCGCGCGGGAGGAATTCGTGCTCTCGGATCCGCAACGCAGGATCGCCGCATTGCCGGACCGCAGGCACAGCGCGCCTGCATCAGCCGTCACATTCGGACGGCTTTCATAGATGATACCAATCACCCCCAGCGGGACGGCCACGCGCGTCATCTCCAGCCCGTTTGGGCGTTCCCAGCGTGCCAGTTCGCGCCCGATCGGGTCGCCCAGCTCGGCCACGGTCTCGACGCTGGCAGCAATACCTTCCAGCCGTTCCGGAGTCAGGGCCAGCCGGTCCAGCATGGCCGCATCCAGCCCCTTCTCCCTTGCGGCGTCCATATCCTGGGCATTGGCCTCCAGGATTGTGGAGGCTGCCTCGCGGATAGCGGCGGCAACCGCCTTCAGGCCGCGTGTACGGTCTTCAGGGGTCTTGCGCCCCAGGGCGCGGGAGGCGGCACGGGCGCGGCGGCCCATTTCCAGCATGGTTTCAGCAAGGTCGGCGTCTGGCGGTGTGGTTTGTACAGTCATGTCATGGGATGTGGCCGATTACCGGCAAGACTTCAAGCCAATGGCTTGCCCCTCAGCCATTAAGGCATAAGTTTCCTCCTGAAAAACCACGGATAAATCTACAAAGATCGCCCCCACAAAGCGTCAACTTGTTTGACTGGTATGCGGCTTTCGACGAATTATGCGGGTCATATAAAGCAATGCAAAAAGCAGCTGACCATCATCGGAGGAAAACATGATCGACGTGGAGGCAATGCCCCATATAGCCGACATTCCCAGAGTTCAGGCGCAAATCCGCCCGGACAGCGAGGCCTACTGGTTTGAAGGGGAAACCACCACTTTTGCCGAGTTGGAAACGCGCTCCAATCAGGTGGCCAACGGCCTGATCGCGCTCGGCGCCTCCCCTGATGACCGCATCGGCTATCTGGCGAAGAATACCGCCGCCTATTACGAAATGCTATTCGGCGCGGCCAAGGCGCGCACTGTGATGACCGCTGTGAACACCCGCCTCGCCGCGCCGGAAGTTCAGTTCATCGTGTCAGACGCCAATGTGAAGATCCTGTTTGTCGGCCAAGATTTCTACGACATTATCGACAAGATCCGGGCAGACCTGCCGGATGTTCAGCACATCATCGCGATTGATGACGCCCATGGTGACTGGCCAGCCTACAATGCCTGGCGCGACAGTCAGGATGACACTCCACCCGGTCTTGAAACATTGGGCACGGATGATGTCATCCAGCTCTACACGTCCGGCACGACGGGCCTGCCTAAAGGCGTACAGCTGACCAATAGCAACTATCACGCCGTGTTTGAGCAGGCCGGACTATTGGAATGGGCAAGTTATGGCGTCGGCGAAGCCGTAATGAATGCCATGCCACTCTTCCATGTGGCCGGCGTGAATATCGGCATCCTCACCGCCGCGCAGGGGGCCAAGGCCGTCGTGCTGCGCGAGATTGATCCGCAGCTGATCCTGAAGCTGATCCCGGAACACAAGATCGCCCATGCCTTCTGGGTGCCTGCGGTGATCCTGATGCTGACGCAGATGCCGAATGTGCGGCAGATCGACTGGTCCAGCATGAAGCAGGTTTTCTATGGCGCCTCCCCCATTGCCGAGAGCCTGCTGCTGGAGGCCAAGGAGATCATGGATGCGCGCTTCACACAGCTTTACGGCCTGACCGAAACGGCGGGCTGTGCCACCTATCTACCGCCGGAAGCGCATGACCCGTCATGGGGCAAGCTGCGCTCCTGCGGCGTGCCCTACCCCTCCACCATCGTGCGTTGCCTGGACGCGAACGGAGACCCTGTGCCCCAGGGCGAGGTTGGCGAGATCGCCATCAAGTCCCCTTTCGTGATGAAAGGATACTGGAACCGGGAAGACGCGACGCGCGATGCCATCAATGAAGACGGCTTCTTCAGGACCGGCGATGCGGGCTATTTCGACGAGGACGGATTTCTCTACATCCATGACCGGGTCAAGGACATGATCGTCTCCGGCGGGGAGAACGTCTATCCGGCAGAAGTGGAGAATGCGATCTTCGGCCATCCGGGCGTTGCGGATGTCGCCGTCATCGGTGTGCCGGATGAAAAATGGGGCGAGGCCGTCAAGGCGCTGATCGTGCCCAAGCCTGGCGAAACGCCAACGGCTGACAGTATCCTCGCCTATGCGCGCGAGCGGATTGCCGGATACAAATGTCCGAAATCCATTGAATTCCTGGAAGGTCTGCCGCGCAATCCATCAGGAAAGATCCTGCGCAAGGATCTGCGCGAGCCTTACTGGAAAGACCAGGACCGCCGTATCCGCTAGGCAGGAAAAGCATTCAGGCCAACGCCCCGTCCCGGGCGTCTGGCCTGAAAGCGCTTAGTGGGCCAGCTTCAGCCAGTCGCGAGCAGCAGACAGCGCCACCTTGACTTCATCCGTGCTCAGCATGTCGGCCATTTCCTGGCGTTGCAGCTTGGCATCTTCATGGCCCTTGGCAGCCGCCAGGTTGAACCATTTGTGCGCGGCGATCAGATCAATGTCTGACTCCAGACCTGCGGCACAGGCGAGACCCGCCTGATAGAATTCATTGGCGTCTGCATCACGATCCAGCAGGCCGCCGGGTTTGATCTCAATATCCGAGAAGGGCATCTTGTTTCTCCTGTCACCCTGCCCCGCCGCCGGAAATTTCTCCGTGTCAGCGAAAGCATCCATCTGCCACCGGAACATCCGGCAACGGAGAAAGACTGCACTCCGGACTTTGCGGTATGGTTAACAGGACCTGCCAGAAAGCCCGGCTTCGTAAAGGCGAGCGCGCGATCTGTTTACTTTAGGGCCTCAACGGTGATGCAGGCCTCTCCGGTCCGGAATTTCCGCGGACGCGGGGCTTAAGATGGCAGAGGCATATGGCAGCTTGTTTCCCGACCGAAATCGGCACGCCACGGCAAGGTGGTGCCAAAGAAAAACCCCGGACCGCGTGAGCGATCCGGGGTTCTGCATGATGCGCGTTCAGGCTTTCGCCTTATGCTGCAACCTTCTTTTTCGCCAGGGATTTGGCGAGTTTTTCCATGGCGTCACCCTTGTCGATGTTTTCGACAGCGGCGAGTTCGCGGGCCATACGGTCCAGCGCGCTCTCATAGAGCTGACGCTCGGAATAGGATTGTTCCGGCTGGTCTTCGCCGCGGTGAAGGTCGCGAACGACTTCAGCGATGGAGATCAGGTCACCGGAATTGATCTTGGCTTCGTATTCCTGTGCGCGGCGCGACCACATGGTGCGCTTGATGCGGGCGCGGCCGCCCAGTGTCTTCAGGGCGTCATCGACCAGTTTGGAGCCAGCCAGGGCGCGCATGCCGGACGCTTCAGCGCGGTTTGTCGGAACCCGCAGGATCATTTTGTCCTGGTCGAAGGATACTACATAGACTTCCAGGTCCATCCCGGCCACAGTCTGCTTCTCGACGCTCGTGATCTTGCCCACCCCGTGTGCAGGGTAAACGACGCTTTGACCCACCTCAAACGCCAGTTCCGCAGATGCTTTTTTAGCCATGTTAGGTATCGCCCTTTTCTACGCAATAATGAGCCGATAAAGATCGTCCCAGTCCGGCCAATATGACGGCTGAGGTGATGATTTCGGCTCTTGTCAGTTATTACTCAAGTCTGAAGACTAGCATAAATGTGCAGGTTTTTCAACACATACGGCCAAATCTTGACGAGGTGTAAAGTTAACCTCGCATGGCTTTTCGGTAAGGTATGTTGAGAAGTGCAGCAAATACAGGGCGTCCGGAGACGGACGATCAGTCGCCAGAACCCGGCTGAGCACTGAAATATTTCTCCAGTTTACCCGTTTCCTGCGCAAATTTTTCCCGATCTTCAGGCGGTTCCTTCATTCGGGTGATGTTTGGCCAGGTCTTCGCATACTCACTGTTCAGCTTCAGCCATTTGCCGTCCGGATCGTCCTCGGTATCCGGTTTGATCGCCTCAACCGGGCATTCCGGTTCGCAAACGCCGCAGTCGATGCACTCATCCGGATGGATGACGAGCATGTTTTCGCCTTCATAGAAGCAATCGACCGGGCAAACCTCGACGCAATCCATGTATTTGCAGCGAATACAGGCGTCGACGACAATATAAGTCATGAGTAGAGGGGCCTTCTGAGATATTGTGCAGGGGCGAAATGGCGCGCGGAAGGCCCCATGTCAATGAGACCTTCTGACAGCACTGTTCAGGATTGGTCGGGTATTCGGGCTTCTGCGGCCTGACGGGCCTGTGCGCGCATGATGTCATCGACATAGAGCAGCGAAGCGACATGGCGGATATAGGCGTCTTCAATGTCGCTTTTCTCACCGTCGGCCAGCGCCACGCGGTAAAGGCCCTCAACAATGGAAACGCGCTCTTCAATCGGCAGCTTCTTCACGTGTTTGGTGAATTGGTGGGAGCCGACCGCCTCTTCGGCCAGGGCCTCGCCCTCGGCCAGAACGGCATCGGCCTTGTCGGCGTCGAACTGGAACGCTTCCAGCAGGATCTCCGCGATGACATCGCTTTCCATGTTCACATAGACGCCATCCGACAGGGCCGCCTCAACCAGCAGCGCCGCAGCCGCCACCTGGGGGTCCATCGGCATTTCTGCCGGGGTTTTGGCGCGAAACAGGTTTTTCAGCGCATTCATCATCGGTCAGCCTCCAGCGTCCTGTACAGCGCTGCCGCCTCTTCCGGCGGTCCGCGCCGCTCTCCAAGGTCCAGCACCTCTATGGTCGTGATATGCGCCCCTCTCGCCAGAGTGACAATATCCCCCGCACAGATTGCGGTTCCTGGCTTGTCTACACGCCGTGTCTGACCATTCCGTGAAAGCCGGATGCCAGATTTTCGGACATGCGCGCCCGAAAGGGTCCGCGTCTTGAAAAAGCGCGCGCGCCACAACCACACATCAATGCGCAGCGTGGGCGGCTCGATCATTGGAAGGGTTTGTACACGAACCCAGACTCAGACGCAGCCGCCTTAGGCGCCCCGCCATCCTGGCCGTCTCTTGGCTTCTTCTTTTTCTTCCTGGGCTTGGACGGAGCAGATTTCTTTTCCGGCAACAGCACGGCCAGCGCCGCAAATGGGCTGTCCGGGTCTGCCTGTTTGGAGGCGCCGCCGCGATTGCCGCCCTGATGACGTCCGCCCTGGGGCTTGCCCCCGCGCGGGCCTTTCGGGCCACGACCACCCTGCGACCTGCCAGCTTCAGGCTTTTCACCGCCGCGCTGGCCGCCCTGACGGGGACCGCGCGCTGCGCCCCCCTCTTCCGGACGGGCCCGCGACGCATAGCGCCACAGCGTTACCGCGCCGGTTTCCTTGTCCTTCTCCGCCGGGGCCAGGCCAAAACCTTTCAGCACAGCCGGCCAGTCATCGGCCGGACATGACACGACAGAGGCCAGGTCGATCTCGATGGCGAAGGCATTCTTGCCAGCTTCCTTGCGGCGCTTGGAAATTTCCCAGCCAAGCCGCTCGGCCAGGTCTGCGCGCACGGCCCGCTTGCCAAAGCGCAGATAGCCATTGGCCGCCAGCGCCTCTTCCGGCCAGGTGCCGTCCAGCGCGAAGGATCCGGCGCCTTCCGGGGCCAGCGGGAAGGGCTGGCCCGCCTCCACCGCGCGCAGGATGGCGATCATGCGCTGCGCAGCAGGCTTCTGGGCGTCCGGCACATGCGCGGCAACCCGGCCTGCGCGAATGCCAATGCCTTTGAGGGCTTCGCGCTGTTCGGCGCTGAGACGCAGATTGGGATCATCCTGGCGCAAATCCACCGCCGCGCCGCTTTCCAGCACGCGGAACGCAATCCCGCGCGCCAGGCCTTCCAACGCCTCGCCGGATTTCTCGTTCGCCAGCTTCGCATGGGTCGGCAGGACACGCGCAATCTCTGCCATCGCCCAGGCTTCCAGCCTCTGGCGGGCAGGCTCGCGCTCATTCGGGTCCACTTCCACGGCGCCGGCAATCTCCACGCGCGGTGTCATCCAGGCCGATCCCTTCACCAGACGGGCGACCGGCGAGTTGATGTATTCGATCTCGCCTTCATCATTCAGACGGAAGGCATCATCCGGCGCAGCCACGATCAGCGACAGGCGTTCCAGGATCAGCGGGCGCACAGCGGTCTGCGCGGCGTTGCGCACGGCCTTGCCTTCAAGCGTACGGGCGTCGAGCACGGGCTCAAAAATCAGGCCTTTCAGGCGTCCGACCACATGGCCTTCCACACGGACATCACCTTCCGGGGTCAATTCGGTCACGAGAGCGTCTTCCTTCTTCAGACTTGCCAGCAGGGCCGTTGTTCGCCGGTCTACAAACCGGGCTGTTAGCGCTTCGTGTAGCGCGTCTGACAGGGAGTCTTCAATCTCCCGCGTCCGATCCTGCCACTTTTCAGGGTTCTCCAGCCAGTCGGGCCGGTGTGCGGCATAGGTCCACGTGCGGATATTGGCAAGTCGTTGCTGCAATTTCGCAATATCGCCCTGGATGGAGGAGAGGTCATCCAGCCGCCGTTCCAGCCCCTTGTCAGACAGGCGCGCATCCGGATCGGCCAGCGTTTCCGCCAGCCCCAGCACCAGCCGCGCATGGCCTTCCGGCCCCGCCTTGCGGAAATCCGGCAACCGCGCCAGATCCCACAACCGGCGCACCTTGCGCGTGCCCGCCACATGCGGCCCGATGGCTTCGTCCTCGCTCATCCGGCGCAGCACCCATTCATCCAGCGCATGCGGATTATGGATCAGCGCCGCATGGCCGGACGGTTTTTCAAGGCTGCGGATCAACAGGCGCAGGCTGGAGAAATCGAGATCGGAATTGCGCCATTGGATGTGATCCACCGGGTCAAAGCGGTGCGCCTCGATTGCGCGCCACATATCCTCATCCATCGGCGGACAGGTCGCCGTCTCGCCAAATTCCCCATCGGTGCGAAAGCGCCCGGCCCGGCCGGCAATCTGCGCGCACTCGGCCGACGTCAGCAGACGGTGACGGCGCCCATCAAATTTTGACCGCGAGGCAAACACCACCCGGTCGACATCCAGGTTGAGGCCCATGCCGATGGCATCCGTCGCGACGATGTAATCCACCTCGCCCAATTGATACATCGCCACCTGCGCGTTGCGCGTGCGCGGGCTCAGCGCGCCCATCACGATAGCGGCGCCACCTTTCTGCCTGCGGAGCAGTTCGCCAATGGCGTAGACCTCATCCGCACTGAAGGCGACAATCGCTGTCCGCTTGGGCAGTTTGGTGATCTTGGCATGGCCGGTATAGCGCAACTCTGAAAAGCGCTCACGCGGCTCGGTCTCGACATTCAACTCCAGCCGCCGCAGCAGGGACCGCATCGTGTCACTGCCCAGCAGCAGCGTCTCATGCGTACCGCGCAGATGCAGGATGCGGTCGGTGAACACGTGCCCGCGGTCTTCATCCTCGGCCAGCTGGATCTCGTCGATGGCGACAAAGTCCACGCGCTTTTCAACGGGCATCGATTCCACGGTGCAGACCCAGTAACGCGCCGTGGGCGGAACAATCCGCTCCTCCCCCGTCACCAGCGCCACATGGGCGGCGCCCTTGCGCTCCACCACGCGGTCATACACTTCGCGCGCCAGCAGGCGCAGCGGCAGGCCGATCATGCCCGTGCCATAGCCCGTCATCCGCTCAATGGCGTAATGCGTCTTGCCGGTATTGGTGGGGCCCAGAATGGCCTTCAGGACAGAACTCATGCCGTTGCGTGGCGGGGTATGCGGCGGAAGTCAAGCGGCCGTAACGGCAGCAGCGATCCAATGTCCGTTGATTATGAGATTGACATGCAACCTCAAATAAAAGACTTCTCCTTCGCGTAGAGTGACGGGGAACATCATGTCAGCCATTGAACGCCATATGCCCGTGCTTGCGCGCGGATCTGGCCGCTGGACGGGGCAAACCCGCGTGATTTCCCCAGAGGGCAAGCCGCTGGACAGCTACACGGTCGACACAGTGACCCGCTTCCCGACAGATGGTAGCGCAGACTATTCTGCGCACGTCATCCACACTTGGCCGCACGGCAAGCAGCGCGACATCGTCATTCTGGCCGACTACCGTGGCAACCAGCTGGAATGGCGCACGCCCGCAACAGGCCAGATGCGCGAAATCGACGATACAGCGGTCTATGTCACCTTCTCCCTGGCGCATGATCCCAGCGTCAAGGTTCGCGGCCTGATAAACATCTCGCCAGACGGCACACAGCGCACACGTACCTGGCACTGGTTCAAGGATGAAGAACTCTTCCGCCTCAGCCTCGCCTGGGAAGTCAGGGCGAAGACCTAGGCGCAGCGCTTACGCCACTACGCGCATCTTCGCGGCTTCGGCCACCGGCTCCGGTGCTTTCACGTCGTGCGGCTGGAAGTGCAGCAATTCCCAGCGACCGTCATGATGCTCCACCAGCGCGGTGCAGCTTTCCACCCAGTCGCCATCATTCATATAGGTGATGCCGTCAATCTCGCGCATCTCGGCGACATGGATGTGGCCACAGATCGCGCCGTCAAAATCCTTCCGGCGGCAATAGTCTGCCACATGGCCCTCAAAATTGTGGATATGGTTCAGCGCGCGTTTCGTGCGCTTTTTCAGCGCCTGCGAGAGAGACCAATAGGGCATGCCCATGCGGCGGCGCACGGCGTTCAGCTTTGTATTGGCCCACAGCAGGAAATTATAGGCATGGTCGCCCAGATGCATGATCCATTTACGGTCGGCCCGCATCATGCCGTCAAACATGTCGCCATGCACAACCAGATAGCGCTTGCCGTCTTCGCCCTCATGGGTCGCGCGGTTCTTCACCTTGATGTCGCCAAAGGCCAGCCGGAACTGCAGGAAAGCGCGCAGGAACTCATCATGATTGCCGATGATGTAGGTTACGTCCGTGCCGCGCTTGGCAGCCGTCAGGATACGGCGGACGACATTGGTGTGGGCCTGTGGCCAGTACCATTTCTTACGCAGCCGCCAGCCATCAATGATGTCGCCAACCAGATAGAGCTTCTCCGATGTGTGCGTCTTCATGAAGGCGCACAGCGCATCGGCTTGGCAGCCGGCACTGCCGAGATGCACGTCGGAAATGAAAATGGCGCGGTAATGAGGACGGGTCATGCCTGACGCCATAATCCAGTTCGGTATGAGTTTTATGACAGCATACCCCACAAATTTCGTCACAAAACTGAAACAAAAACAGGGGTCTGACTTTTATTTATCCGACACCCCTCTGTGCCGGGATATACTACGCCCCATGGATCAG
>NZ_AWFF01000052.1 GCF_000682755.1 Hyphomonas beringensis | reverse complement strand
TTGAGGCGTAGGGCAGGGGCGTTTAGCCTTGTGAAATGACCAAGAACCCATTCCGCTACTTCAAAACCTCGCCCGAGATCATCCAGCTTGCGGTGATGATGTACGTTCGATTTCGGCTGTCGCTGCGCAATGTCGAAGATCTGCTCCATGAGCGAGGGATCGACATCTGCCACGAAACTGTCCGCCACTGGGTCGATCGGTTCGGGACTTACTTCGCGCACAAGATCCGCAAGCACAGATCTGAAAGAATGAGGCAATCGCCACAATGGCATTGGCTCCTGGACGGGCATTGTCAGGGGAACCGGGCTTGAGCTGGCCAATCCGGACGTTTAGCCTCAGGAAATGACAAAATCACCCTTCCGCTACTTCAAGACCTCGCCCGAAATTATCCAACTCGCGGTGATGCTATATGTTCGATTTCCTCTGTCCCTGCGGAATGTCGAAGACCTGCTCCATGAGCGAGGCATCGACATCTGCCATGAGACAGTCCGCCACTGGGTAGATCGTTTCGGTACTTACTTCGCCCATAAAATCCGCAAGCGCCGGTCTGAACGAATGAGACAATCGCCACAATGGCAGTGGCACCTGGACGAGGTGTTCGTGAAGATCCGTGGGAAGACTCTCTATCTATGGCGCGCAGTCGACCATGAAGGCGAAGTCTTGGAGTCCTTCGTCACGAAGTCCCGGGATAAGGCCTCTGCGTTGAAATTTATGCGAAAAGCTATGAAGCGATATGGCAATCTTCAGGTTGTGGTGACCGACAGGCTTCGATCGTATGGTGCCGCAATGCGCGAAATCGGAAACGCGCACCGCCGCGAAACCGGCCGTCACCTGAACAACCGCGCCGAAAACTCGCACCAACCTTTCCGCCGACGAGAGCGATCCATGTCCCGTTTCCGGCGCATGCGAAGTTTGCAGAAATTCGTCTCAATCCATTCATCTGTATACAACTCCTAAATCACCAAAGGATTGTCGAGAGCAGGGCTAAGTTTAAATCACTACGTGACGCCGCTCTTCGCGAATGGCGCGACCTTCTCGTCGCCGAAGACCTGCAGGTCCGCGAATAATGGAGACGGGTTCGAGTTCGTCTGACAGCACCCGCCCGACACCACCTTCCTAAATTCTCGTATCGAACTCGCCTTGGGCCGACGGTCCCCTTGGGCAGTGTCCATTGCGGCTTTACCAAATGCGAATTGGTGTCCGGTTTCCCGATCGCGATGCGTGGTGAGGAGGAGAAGCCCCATGACGGGGCGTTTCCGACCTCTTCGACACAGGATACCGACATGACCCGATACACTTTCCAACGCCCGCTGCGAACCGTGCTCCTAGCCGGCCTGACTCTGGCTGGTCTTGCCCTGCCACTGACGGCAGCCGCGCAGGAGACCGCGCCGAACGACGATCCTGTCGTGTTTGTGCTGGATGGGTCCAACTCCATGTGGGGCCAGATCGACGGCGAGGCGAAGATTTCGCTGGCGCGCGGCGCATTCAGCGACCTGTTGCCGCGCATTGATGCGAGCCGCCCGGTCGGCCTTGTCGCCTACGGCCACCGCAAGCGGAGTGATTGCAGCGATATCGAAGTGATCGCGAAGCCCGGGACCAGCAATCGCGACACCGTGAACGATGCGGTCAAGGGCATAACCCCGCGCGGGCGCACGCCGATAACGAGCGCGCTGCGCAAGGCCGCAGGCCTGCTGCCGGGCGATGGCCGCGGCTCGATCATCCTCGTCAGCGACGGGATCGAGACCTGCGGTGGTGACCCGTGCGCGCTGGCGGCTGAACTGAAGAAACAGAACATTGACTTCATGGCCCATGTGGTTGGCGTCGACATTCGCAAATCGGCCGACAAGGCTGCGCTGGCCTGCATCGCCGACCTGACCGGCGGCACCTATACCGATGTCGACAGCGCCCGGGATCTCGGCCCTGCTCTGGAGAAGACGGCACAGGCCGCGCCCAAGCCCGAGCCAGCGCCTGAGCCCGTCGCCCTTGACCCGGCAACGCTGGACGCACCGGATGAAGCCGAGCTTGGCACGTTGGTTGAGGTGGCCTGGACCGGGCCCGGCGGTGAGTTCGACCGGATCGGCGTCTATGCGCCTGGCGCGGATGTGCGTGACGCGCTGGTCTCGGGGCTGGTGTCCAAGGGCAATCCGTTGGAAGTGCGCATGCCGGGCACCGAAGGCGCGTATGAGCTGCGCTATGTCGCGAGCGACGGGGAGAGCGTGCTGGCGACGCGGCCGATCCGGCTCAAGCCTGTGAAGGGCGCGATCGAGGCGTCGGACAGTGTGGAGGCGGGCTATCCCGTCCCGGTGCGCTGGGCGACCGCTTTCGATCCCGCAACAGACTATGTGACCATCGTCGCTGCTGACGCGGCTGACGCCGAGTATGAGGTGTTCGAATATCTGACCGAAGAAGGCGTCATCCTGCGCGCGCCGGGCGAAGGCGGGGCCTACGAGATCCGCGTGGTGCGCGAGGCCGGTGATGTGAACACGGTCCAGGAACGCAAGGCGCTGATTATTGCACCGTCTTCCGCCAGCATGGACGCCCCGTCCAGCGTGTCTGCCGGTGCCGGTTTCTCCGTGATCGCGAGCGGTCCCGTCGCGTCGGATGGCGGTAGCGATGTCTATGTGACCATCACCCTGCCGGACGAAGGCGCGGGCAGCTATTCGCAGGGCTATGAATACGTCTACAAGCCGGGAGAAACGGTGGCGCTGACAGCGCCGGACGCGCCGGGAACCTACGAACTCCGCTACGTCATCGTGTCGAGCGTGCCCTATGTCATCGTGCGCCAGACGCTGACGGTGCAGTGATGCGGGCCGGCGCATTCCTCGCGGCAGCGGCCCTTGCGGGCGCGCTGTCGGCAGCGGCGGACGAGCCAAGGCTGACGGTAAACACCTACCGCTCCGCCTTCCTCGCCCAGTGCGAAGAGCGGGCGGTGGACCAGCTTGCGGCATGTACCTGCGGCTTCGATGAATGGTCGCGTTCGCTGCCCGACCCGTCGGCCGGCGATGCCATGGCGGCCGCCCGGGTGATGTCAGGGCAGGTCAAGTCCGCACGCGATTATGAGGTGAGCGTGACGGCGATGAGCGGGCTCACCGTCGCCATGATCAACTGTGCCTCCTCCGACCGGTATGGCGAGCTGGACAATGCCGACGAGATGATTGATCTGGTTAAGAAAGGCTCCGAGCCGATCGACAGCGGTGCTGTGAATTTCACCGGCATGCTTGGTAGCGCGGACGCCGAAGTGCCTCCACCCGCCCGGCAGGGGAGTGCGGTTATACTCGACGAGAATGGCGATGAAGTTCGTTTCGAACCGGTGGAAGTTGTGGACCTGAAAGTGGCCTACAGCAATGACCATCTCTCGCTCATCGAAGACGAAGGCGTCCTCGAGACGCCGCTCTTGAATTACCATTCGGCCTTCCTCTATCGCTGCACGCGCGGCGACGAACTTGAGCAGGATGCCTGCGAGTGTGCCTGGGAGGGGCTTGTCGCTGCCGCCGATGGCGCCGACGGGGCAAAGGAGCGGATGGCGGCGTACATAGCTGTTTCGACCAACATCGACTACGAAGCCTACGATCCGGCGCTGCTGTCAGAGTCGATGGAGGTGATTGCCATCTATTCAGCCAACCGCCAGGCGTGTTTTCCGATCCCGGATGTCTCCGTGCCCGAGGAGTGATGCAGACGGCCTCGGTCATGGCCGGGGCGGGGACGCATGGGGAACAAGAGAAAGCCAGCCGGTGGGGCTGGCTTTCATGCCTTTCGGGGCGGGGCTCAGGTTCAGAACCGGATTTTGACGATTTTCATGCCCGGCTCTTTCGAGGCGGTGGTGAATCGGTCGATCTGGGCGTTGACGCTCTCGGGCTTGAAATCGACAAAACAGGTAGGGTTCATCGGTGAGTCGCCAATTTCGGACGCAGGGCGTTCAGCGCGGATTTTCGCGACGAAAGCCTCCTTGGCGGGGCCCTTGAAGTCCGACGATCGGGCCGGGATCTGCACTTCCGTGGCCTTCGCGATATACCAGACCTCACCGGTCGTGTTGCGCATATAGCAGGCGGCCTGCATGGCGACGGCGACATCGTCAGAGGTGCGCGGCCTGGATGTCGAATAGGTCACGGCTGGAGCAGGTGCTTCAGCGGCGGGGTTGGAAGATGTGCCCACGGCGGGAGGGCTTTCAGAGCCGCAGGCGGCGAGCATGAGGGCGGCGGTGGCTAGAACGGATTTGGTCGTGTGCTTGAACATGTTGTCTCCTGTTCGTTTGAACCGGAACCCCCGGACGCTGTGCGCGGGCATCCCTGTGTCTTCCCACGCAGGCCCTCGGCAAAAGCGGACGCCCTGCGCGCCAAACCTGAACCATTCTTTCCGATTTCGATCACCCCGTGTTCATGTGTGATGGTGGACAAACCGTTTGAATCCGTTTGGATTCACCGACGACAACAGGCGGGAGGCGCGCTGCAGGGCACATGGACGGATCGTTCTATTCAGATGCGGAAATCTGGCCGGAGGCGGAATGCCATTCGGCCCAGCGCCTGTTCGAGACCCGGTATGACGACTTGCTCCTTCTGGCCCGGCGCATCCGCCGGCGCAGGCTGGCAAGCGACACCTATTTAACGGGGGATTTGCTGCACGATGCTTTCCTGAAGATGCAGCGGGAACAGCACTGGCGCGACGAGGAGCACTTTCTTGCCTCGATGGCGCTGGCCCTGCGCCACGCCCTGATCGGCCACGCGCGCAACCGCAAGGCGGCCAAGCGAGGCGGCGGACAGGTGGGGGTCTCGATCGACGAGGTGGACGTGGCCGATGATACCGATGACGGTCATCTCGACCGTATCCTTGATGTCAAGGCCTGCCTCAGCGATCTCGCCAAGGAGTCGCCGCGCCTTGTTCGCGTGATCGATTGCCGCTTTTTCGCGGGATATACCGAGGATGAAACGGCGAGCCTTCTGGGCGTGACCTCGCGCACCGTGCGGCGGGACTGGGAGAAGGCGCGGGCCTATCTGAAAATGCGCCTCGATTTCTCCCAGCCCTGATCAGCGCGATCTGCATTTTCATGTCCTGATATCCGCGGCGCCCGCGTGGTCCTCTGTGAAGCAGGTCACGGAAGGACAGGGCGATGGCATCGACATGGACACGGACAATGGTGCTTGTGGGCGCGGCGCTGGGCGTCTTGCTGGCGAGCGCCCCCGCAGCGCAGGCACAGGACGGTTCTGACGAGGCCTGGTGGGAAAAGGCCAAGGTCCATCTCGCGTTTCCGATGACTGAAAAACTGTCGCCGGATACGGTTTACGGTCCGACATGGCAAACCAGTGGCCAGGCCACCGGGCCTTATAAGGGTGCCTTCCTGTCTTACACCACCCTGATGGCAACCACGGTCAACATGGAGTTGTGGGAGGCCCGGCCCGATGGCGCCGCTTTTGCCGCACATGCCTATGGCGACAGTGCGCTGGACCCCGGCCTGCCGGATCGGACCATCGCCCTGATCCGCGCGCGTACCGAGGAACCGATCGGGGCATCATGCGGGGTGGCGAGCCCGGCGCAGACCCCTGACGGCCTGCCATACATCCTCATCCCGGAGACATGGGGCGAGACGGTGGAGGACGTGGATCGCACGCTGCTTTTCCCCGAGAGTTCGCTGAAGCTGGCGAGCATACTCGGCCAGACGCAGGCGGCGGGCGTCTGCAATCGCCACTTCCCCAGCCTTGAGGTTGGAGGAACGCCCTACGCCCGCGCCATGGACGGGCTTGGCCTTGTCGAAGGGCTCAAGGCCGCCGTTGGGGTCAAGCGGTTCGGAAGCGAAGAGGCCTGGAGCCTCGATGCCATGCTTGGCCGGCTGAATTTTGTGGCTGAGGATTTTGCCGCCGGGCGGACAGGCAGGGACGAGTTCCTGCTTGTTCGGATTGCGCAACTCGGCGCTGGCAACCTGACGGAACCGTTGTTTGCCAGCGACTCTGCTGCGGAGTCCTATCTTCCGTTCATGGTGGCCCTGCTCGGGGCCGACCTGTCGGAGGCCTACGAGACGAAACCGTCCAGACCACTCGATCCTGCAAGCGTCTGGGCATGGTATGACGATGCCCTGATGGGACCTGACGGGCCAGCACAGCTTGGGCGTATTCTCAGCAGCTTCCGCTATCTGGCCGCGACCAAGGCGCTGATTCCGGCGGAGGTGAGCCGAGCGGACTGGCAATACGGGATGAACGGCACCGGAGACGAAGGGTGCGCCGAAGTCGAGCTGAGCCTGATGTCCCCGGTCGAGACCTTCGACGTCAGCCTGAACCCGACGGCATCGGCCTGCTTCACCGTGGCGTGGAAGGGCGAGGGGCTCGATCCCTCGCTGCCGCCGGGCTTTGCCGTGCTGGCGGAAGCCAGGGGCGGCGATGCGGCCGATCTTGATGGCCTGCAGCTTGCCGCCGACCAGAATTTCGAGCGCCTCATCGAGGGCACGGAATCCGTGGACGCACTGCCGTCTTCCTCGGAGAAGATCAACCGTATCGGTCTCGTGGTCGAGGATGCCCGCACCGGCGATGTGGTGAAGAACTGGGAAGTGGTCTTCAAGTCCGACACCGCATTCGACGATGGCAGGATGACGCTGCTTTTCACCAATGCCCGCACCGAAGGGATCGGCGACACGCGGCCTCTGGAGCTGGCCGTCACGTTCGGCGAAGGGGTACACAAGGCTGAGGCTGATCTCGACGTGACCACGTTCGCGAAAAAGGATGCGTATTGCGAACGCCCGCGCAAAGTCGTGCCGCCGCTGCCGAGCGGGCCGATGGTGCTCATGGAGACCGGGCGCACCGTGTTGGGGAATGAAGGTACGGGCTTCGACCAGGCGCCGACCTTCTCCGGCATCTTCCGCGTCGGCGGCGTGCAGGGGCTGGATACCTGTGCGCGGGCGATGACGGCGCTCGGATTCGGGGCGCTTGGGGAAGATATGGGGATGGTGTTCGGCGGCCTGCCCGCAGGTGGTCTGCCTGAAGACTCCCCGGTTAAGGTCTGCCAGGCGCGCTTGGCGAGTGTGCAGGCTGGGGCGATGCAGGCAATGAAATCGGGCCGGTTGACCGGCGCGGCGCCGGAATTCGAGCTGAGTTTTGAGATTAGCCCAGAGCAGCGCCTGACAGGGCCAGGCACCTATCCGGCGCGCTTCTCGCTGGTCTACACCCAGCCGGACCTTGATGCGCGAGGCTATTACGAACCGACCTATGCCGACGGGCGCGGCACGGTCACGGTGATCTCGCAGAGCAACACCCATATGCACCTGCGCTATGACGTGCAGCTGGACGATCCCGGCGACCCCTGTGAGGCCCGCATCTCTGGACGGATCAGCGGCGACGTCTACACACCCTACGCGCTGGCCTCAGCAGAGGAGGCTTTCGCCTGGGCAACGCACCCGCGCGACGTGCTGGGCGAGAAGACCTGGAACGCCATGCCGGAAGCCGCAAAGCGCGAAATGCTGGCCGAATGGCAGTCCGAGCGGACACCGCAGCTGCGGTCGCCGGCATCCTACACTTCGCCGCAAAGGGCAGAGTCAGGACTGGTCGCGGGCTGCACGTTCACGGAAGCGGATCTGGATGCCATAATCGAGAAACAGCTCGAAGGCGTGCCGGACGACCTCTACCAGACCTTCTATGACATCTATGCGGAGATAAAGAACCCTGAATACCCGCCTGAGTTGATCTGCATTATGAAGGATGACGTCCTCGGGAAAAACTGACGCAGTTGCTGCCTCAAGGCTTGTGCGCGTGCGTTTTGCAGGCCTAGTTTCCAAGCTAGAAAGGTGGAGGGGCAGGCATGCAGCATGACGACTGGTCGAAGGTCGCCGAGGTTTTCTCGCAGCTGGTGGACTTGCCCCCGGGGGAACAGGCAGAAGCCATCGCAAGCGCGGGACTTACGGATGCGCAGCATGACACGCTGAACCGGCTTCTCACCTCTCATAAGCGCTCGACGGGCTTTTTCAAGACCGGCGGGGCGACACCGGCCGGACTGGTCCTGCTCTCGCCGGGCGACATGATCGGTAACTGGCGCGTCGAGGCCTTCCTGGGTGCGGGCGGGATGGGAGAGGTCTACCGTGTGGACCGCGCGGACGGCCATTACAGCCAGACCGGTGCCCTGAAGCGCATCGCGCATGCCGACCGCGAAGCGTTCGAGCATTTCAGCCGCGAGCGTCAGGTCCTCGCCCGGCTGGAGCACCCCAATATCGCGCGCCTGATCGATGGCGGAGTCGCCGAGGACGGCACGCCCTTCCTCGTGATGGAGATGATTGAGGGCGAGACTCTGGCCGAGCATGCCGTGCGCGAGGGGCTGTCGCGGGAGGCGATCCTGACCGCCTTCTTGAATGTGTGCGAAGCGTTGTCTCACGCGCATGGCCGGCTGGTTCTTCACCGCGATATCAAGCCGTCCAACGTGATGGTCACGCGCGAAGGCGTCGTGAAGGTGATCGATTTCGGTGTGGCAGGCCTGGTCGACGAACGGAGCAGTCCGGTGCGCGCGCCGATGACGCTGGCCTATGCCGCACCGGAGCAGCTTGCCGGGGAGGCGGCGTCGGTGGCGAGCGACGTGTTCGGCCTTGGCGCGACGCTGCACGAGCTGTTGACGGGAGAGCCGCCGGCCAGAAAGGGCGCCTCTGCTGTGGTGAAACAAGGGGCGCTGCCCCGCGACCTTCAGGCGATCCTGGCCCGCACGCTCGCACATGATCCCGCCGCAAGGTATGCCTCGGCGGGCGCGCTGGCAGGCGACATCGAACGCTTTCTCTCGAAAGAACCCGTCGAGGCACGCGGTGGAGGGGCGGGCTATCGATTTGGCCGTTTCATCGTGAAATACCCTGTTGGCGCGCTGCTCGGCATCGGCCTGGTCGCCGCGCTGGCTCTTGGGATTGTGGGCACGACGACCATGATGTTGCGCGCGCAGGATGCGCTGAAAGAGCGCGACCTTGCCTTCAAGCGGTCGCAGGCGGCGAGCCTGCGCGCCCAGGCGGGCCGCAACACGCTGCGCACCATCATCGTGCGCGCGACCGAGTCCACGGGCGAAGCCAGCACCACCATTCCCTCCCTTATCGAGCAGGAGATTGAAACCGAGGCGGCGCGCTTCACCGACATGCCGGACCTTGCCGGGCCACGCCTGTTTGCGCTGGCGCAGCTGAGCGAGCAGCGCGGTGACCTGCGCCTGTTACTAAAGGCGCTGCAGCCGCAGGCTGACAATCCGGACGTGGTGACGCCCGTCTCTTCCATCATGCTGCTTTACTACGGTACCTTCTCCACCTTCACAGGAGACTATGAAGGCGCGCGGGCCGCGCTGGTTCGCTCGATTGCGCTGATGCAGGAGGATCCTGACTTCTTCGCCGAGGATCTGCTCGTCGCGCGCGGGCAGCTCGCCGAGATCGACGGCGATGTTGAGACCATGGACGCGGTGGTGGACGAAGTGATTGCTCTGACCTCCGGTTTCGACCTCTCCACGGATGAGCGGCGCATCCGCTATGTCTACCTCAACGAGTTCGCCAGCTATTGGTCCATTATACTCGACACCCGGCCGCGTACTATCGCCATGCTGGAAAGCGCACTGGAGGTGAACAGCCAGGTCCGCGGGCCGCAAGAGGTCAAGGATTCCACTCTTCTGAACAATCTGGTTGGCCAGTACCTTCGCTCGAAGGACTATGAAAACGCCCAGGCCCTGAATGATCGACTGATCGAATATCTCGAAAGGGAGGTCGGCCCCAGCGTCGACCTTGGCCTTGCCTACCGCATGGGCGCGATGGCGATGACCGAGCAGGGCGACCAGGATGGCGCCATCGCCGCCTTCGAGACGGCGGCGGACCTGTTCCGTAAATATGATGTCGAGAACAGTGACATCTTGTTTTACACCGAGTTGGACATCGCCAGATCGCTCGCCCGCAAGCGCGAGACGGAGGCCGCCTTCGCCATGATCGAGGAGACCGTGGCGCGCAATCAGGGCTTGATCTATGCCGTGCCGGTTATCAATGGGCAGTACCTCCTGAAGCTCGGCCAGACGAAACTGGCCGCGGGCGACGGTGAGGGCGCACGAGCCGACTTCGAGCAGTCGCTGGCCGTATTGACCGAAGACGGCAGCCGGCCGGATCTGATCGGCATTGTCACTACACAACTCGAAGACAGTTAGGCGCGGGGCCGGCGGCGAAACATCGAGAGCAGGGCCAGGTTCAAATCGCAACGTGACACCACTCACATATGCGGTCGTCTCATTTTTCTGTGAGGCGAGTTGTCTTTTCAGGGTTGATGGTGACGCTCAGGCGCTCACCGCCGTCCACCTGAACCTCATAGGTGCCGGCAGACAGCTTGATGGCATCCTGTCCCGCCAGTCCCGTCGCAATAATGTCCTCCCCCTGATAGACTTTGAAGCGCGAAAGCGCGGCCGTCTGCAAGGCAGCCTGAAGGTCAGCGCCGTCTTCTGCATCTATATACAGGCCGCCACCCGCCTTCGCCCAGGCTTCGAAAGGGGCGCGGTCCACCTCAGGCTCAAGGGCATAGCTGACGACATCCACGCGCGCCTCAATGCCGAGGCGCTTGAGATGCGCAATGGAAAGCATGGGGTTGCCGCCGCAGGTTTCTTCGCCATCCGTGATCAACAGAATGGAGGCGGGATAGGCAGCGCCTTTCAAATCCTCTCCAGCTGCAAACAACCCTGCGCCAATGGCGGTCTTGGCATTGTTCTGTGGACGAACGGATGAAATAGCGCTTGCCAGCCTATCCTTGTCGAATGGCGCAAGCGGGCGCGCAAGTTCCGTGTCGCAGGATTCCGGTTCACCCCCAAAGATTCGCAGGCCGGTCTCTAGCCCGGCGCCAGCATCAAGGCGCGCCTGTTGCGCCGTCAGGTAGTCCCCCAGCGCCGTCTTGGCAAGGTCGATACGGCGCTGCGAGCCAAGGCGCTTCAGCATGCTGCCGGAGGCATCCAGAATGATCATCTGGCTGCGCCCATTCGCTCGATCGCCCGTTGCGGTCCCCGCGTCTACCTGCAGGAAACCCGGCTTCAGAATGACTGTCTCTGCCTCGGCGCGGATATCATAAGGCTTCATGCCCAGAAGCCGTGCCTTCACCCTGGCATAGGCGACGGAGATATCCTCGCTCTGCAACACCATCGAAACCTCACCACCAGTTTCGCCCGCCCATAGAAGGGACAGGGGTTGTGAAATGGTTGGATTCTGCATGGTGGAATTGGAGGGTGTCTTGATAACGAATACCCGGGCACGCGCGGCCCGCAGGCTGGCCATCAACCCGTCCTGTGTGTTCACATCGCCATCTGTGATCATGACGATGGCCCGCGAGCCTTCCTGCGTCTCCAGTTTCCTTGCAGCGTCGAGAAGGGCCGCTTCCCCCGCGCTGTTGTCCGCGCCCTTATAATTGGCGAGGGCTGTTCTTAGCGTATTGGCATCGGTAACCCAGTTCTCGCGTGCCCAGTCCCCACCAAAGGATTTGAACTGAACCGCATCGCGGGCCGCCACCATGTCGTCGGCAAAGTCGATGATTGCGCGGCGGATTTTCGGGATCTGTGAGGCCATGGATGCGCTCTGGTCCATCAGAAAGACAACGGAATGCTGCGGATCGGAAATCTCTATATCGAGATAGCTGCCGGGCTCTACAGGGAAGCGATAGCTGATCTCGTCCCGCAATTCCGTGGCTACGATGTCGACAGGTTTCACCGCCTCTCCCGCAGCCGTTGCGGCGCTGATGGCCGGATCAAAGCCGGGGCTGCCTCGCAGAATTATCTTCAACTGGTTTGTCTGGCCTTCTGCGGGCACACGCCAAGTCTCGGTCTGTGTGCCGAAGGCGACAAAGCCCTGGGAGAATGAGGCGCCCGGGGCAAGCAAGGCTGTTGAAGCGGGGGAGGCGACAGGTTTTTCATTGGGTGCACGGCGACCGCCTCTCAGGGCACGGCGCAGCAGGTTTTTGACCTCCTTGTGCCATGAAACGAGCGTGGCCCGGATCTGCATCAGGTCGGGGGCTGATTGTGAAACGGTGCTCTTGGATGTTGCAAACTCGCCCCATGTGCCGAGTACGGACCGGTAGGTCTCGTCTTCCGGTCTTTCGATCAGGCGGATCATCATCGGAGCCTGAAAATAGCTTCCTTCAGCATGTTCATACTCAATCTTCACGGCGCGGGCAGAAGACCATTCGGGCAGTTCATATTTTACCACCTGGCCAGGCTCAGGACTGGCGGGCAAGTCGAACCTGCCGATTTCCTGAAAGGGGCCTGTCGGCCCATAGGCGGAGGCAAAGACAATCGCCGCGCTCGCATAGGGGGGGGCCGTGTCTCGCTGGTCTGACGGGTAGACTGCCTCGACCGATGCAATCTCGGCTGTCAGCTGGTTGCGGAACGTGATGGCATTGTTGAAATCGGTGAGGCCTTTGCCCTTGCCGGTCAGTTTGACAGCCTTTGTGGCTTCGCCATCAATCTGAAAGTGGCGGTCGGCGGCCATATTGCGCGTGCCAGATACCAGTGCGCCCAGAGCCTTATCTGCAATGTTCAGGTTTTTCAGGCCAGACTTGCCGGGGGCGGCGATCACTTCAAATCCGCTGAGGGATACAGGGCTTGTCTCACTGCCGCGCCGTTTTGTGCTCCGCAAGCGGATATATTTCGCCTGGGTCGGGCCGGCGGGGAAGGCATAATACGTCGTTGGTCCCCATTCGGTGTGTTCTCCCGTCAGCACTTCCCGCCATGACTTGGCATCATTGGAAACATCAATGCCAAAGCCCAGCAGACCCTGTGGGTCATCAAGTCGGGTATTGATGCCGACCCCGACAATCGTAAGGGGGCTGTCTCCAGGCAGGTCCAACACAGGGCTCAACACATGTTTGCCGCCATTCGACAGAATACCCTCATGGGATTTTCCTTGCGTGATATAGCCGTCGATCAAGGTCAGAAGGTTTTGGGCATTCGCAGGATTGCCGCGTTGATAATCGCCATTCTTCCCAATGCCGATGCCATCGCTTTCCATCCATTTTGCGCCAAGGCTCGTGCGTGCGAGATTGATGCCGCCAGCCATCTCAGGCGGCACATGTCGGGCTGGGATCGGCTTGACGGGCCGCGTGCCGGCATCTGCCTTCACCAGGCCACGTGTGCTTGCCAGTATGGTGCCCGTCTCGTCCCTCACCGCGACGAAGAAGGGGAGGTCTCCATCATACAGATCATCCGGAAGCATAAGGCTGACAGGCTTGGAGAGCGTTTTTCCCGGCGCCAGGGTAACCGTATAGGGGATCACCTCAATGCCAGGCCGGGCAAACCAGAAGTCCAGCGTACCTGACACCTCCTCCCTTGATGTATTGGTGATCTTCAGCAGCGCCGTGGCGCGCTGTCTGAACACGGAATAGGCGCTGACTTGAGGGGCATTCGCCACGCTCAGCTTCACTGGTGAAGGGGAGGGCGCGGGGAACGGATTGGCGTAGCGTGCAGACAGCTTGTATTCTGCCGGGCTGCCCTTGCGGGGCTGCAGGCGGAGGACATGCTCGCCCGCCGGAATGGCGACGGTCTTTCGCCATTTCCCGGCAGGCACAACCTGCCGGTCCAGATTGCGTTCGGACACATCAGAGGGGGCAGAGAAGGTCAGGAAGTATTCCGCCCCTGCAGGGGCCTCCAGCGAGACATTCACCAGCGCGTCGCGGGGCAGATAGAGCGAATAGAGGTCATCATCGCCCTCCGTCGCAATACCGGTGACGGTCTCGCCCAGCGCTAGCCGCCGCGGCATCAGACCGTTCGGCTCCCGCTCGGAATCCGAGCGTGGCGCGCCAAGCGGCTTGGCGATGATCTTGTAATCGCCCGGTCGGCCCGTCACGGTGATATAGGCCGGGCCAGGTTCCAGATAGACGTCCGGCATCACGACGCGCCGACCGCTACTGCTGCCCCGTCTGTGATCGGATATCTTCCCTCTGATATCGCTGAGGTCGATTTGACGTACTGCGTCGCCCAGCACCATGATGCGCCATAGCTGTGCCGTGTCGCCGGTATGAAAGCCCACGGTATCCCGGTCATCTGCAGTGGACAGCGAACCGCCGATGCGGAATTCCCCGTCCAGCAGGGGCTGAGTGTCCTGTCCGGCATTCGGCTCCAGCAGAAGCTCATTGGCGGCCTCGCCCAGACGTTCCAGTTTCAGCTCATAATCTGCGCTGTAAGTCGACCGGTTCTCGATGCTGAGCTCCGTATCTTGAGTGATCAGGAACGGTGACAGCGACAAGGTCTTGCCATCCACGCATTCTGTTTTCTTGTCCGTTTCGCGCAGGCAGAGCCGCATATCGGCAATACTGCTGACCTGGATGCTGAAGCGCCCGGCCGCGGCCAGCTTCGCCAGGCTGAACGCATCAACATCGCCCATGTCGAGCGGCAGCGTGTAAGTCTTGCCCATGGTCAGATCGGGCCGGGCAGACAGGGCAGGGTTAGCGTTCGGCTCCGTGGGGCCGTCTGCCTGCGTGCCGGGCCGGGCGAGCAGGCGCCACTGGCTCTGCCCCTCGCGAAGCGAGGATGTCACGCAGATAGCAATATCCTTCCCGCGTATGCCGGTCATCGAGGCAGTCCCCGTGCCCGACCGCGCCTCCAGCCGCTGGCGCCTCGCATTATAGGCCACCATCTCCACCCTGCTTTGCGGACTGCTGACCAGGATCAGGTCAGTGATCGCATTCGTAGAGAGGCGTTTCGGAATAACGCATTGCGTCTTGCCATTCCCAGGCCCGGTTATGTCATCTCCGCCAGCGGACGCGCTGCCCGGTGCGTCCGGAAGGGCCGCGCCAGCAGGCGGGGGCGAACGCCGCTCCACTTTCAGTGTGACCTCGACAGGGTCAAGCGGCGCCAGTCCCAGATAGATCCGGCCCGGTTGGAATGTCGTCAGCGGAAGGCGCGCAGTTCGGTCGCCAAAGCCCCGTGTGGCCTCACTTAGCAGTTTGGTACGCCCCGTTGGCTGGTTCTCGGCGTTCAACTCGATCCGATTGGCTTCCAGAACGATGCTGACCGGGTCAGCCGCCTCCGCAGAGATCGTGTACAGGTCACCCGCATCCGCAACATCAAAATGATAGACCGTGCTGCCAGTGAGTGTCAGCTTCACCTCAGCCACGCCATCCGTGAACACAAGCGGTGTGCTTTCCAGCGCGGGCACTTTTGCGGTGTCAGGCCCTGCGCCCATGCCCGAAAGGTCCGGCATCTGGGCTGAGGCCGGCAACATGCCCAGAAGAATGGCGCAGGCCACCAACGCCGTGCAAGCACGCATCCGGTGAAGTTTCATCTTCATACGCATCTATTTCAGAATCGCCCCGCAAACCTCGTCCGGAATGGGGAGGGTCGAACTCACGAGGCCCACGGTCACTTCAAACTTCAGTTCTGTCGCGACAATGGCGAGCGCGCTTGCCCCTATATTCTTCAGGCCTCCCGCCAAAAGCGCGTTGCCAGCATTTGTAGCGGCACCTGTGGCTGCGGTCAGGGCCACATTGCCTGCTGTGCAACACGCCAGCATGCCGGGGTCGTCGGAATAGGATGAGACGCAGGAGTTTACGCCATATGCGAGCCCCGCCGCCGTCAGGCCCCCTGAGATAAACTTCTTCAGATCATCATATTCCTTTAATGCTGATCCGCCTGTACCTCCCATTCCCAGCGTCTGTCCGGTCCGAGCATCAATGCGCCACCAACGGGGTCGCGTAACGGTGTCCGTCTTCAGCATGATCAGGGTTTCGCCATGCGCCATGTCCGCCATGAGACGATCATGCAGCCATGGTGAAAAGCCCGCCTCCCGGCTCCAGGCCTCAGCACTCGCCTGGTCCTTCAGCACGGTGTCTACGCGCAACTTTCGCCAGTCTGCGTTCTCGCTGCCATGCCCCAGACTATGTTCCACAAGGGTCGTCCGCAGGCCCTGAACCAGATTGCCTTGCGGGCTGAGGCGCGCTTGCCCGCCTGCTTGTGACAGCGCCCGTGTCCCATCGACCAGAATGTCGACGCTTTGCTGGAAGATGCCGTTCTCATTCACGGAATGCTCTGTACGCTGCATGGAGATCATTGGCGCCGTTCTGAGCAGGCGCGCGCCGTCTGGTGCGCCTTCATTGAAGCTGTTGCCTGCCAGCAGCATCGCCTGCCAGAGGCGTTTTGTCTGCTCGGCAGAAAAGGCCGGATGCTCCACCACATCCTCAGGCGTGATCTTTCCATCGATCAGCGCCTTGTAGTAGGGCAGCGAGCGCACCGTGACGGCGGTCGCGTCCAGCAGTTCCTTCATCGCCCGGGCGCCATTTTCCGGGCCGACATTCACATCGAATATCCCGTGAAAGCTGACCTTCTGACTGGGGTGTTCCGGCATCCCGCCGCGAAAATCGGTCAGGCGTCGTTCCACGCGCATCGTCTTCCCGCCGGGCGCGATGTACAGGACGGTCAGGATCACACCACTGAGATGTGGTGCGTTCTCCGCGTCACCGCTGGTTGAGCCCAGGGTGCCTGCCACGTCTCCAAACTTGCCGCTGACGGTCGCGAAAACGGCCGGCCCAGCGGCAACATCTTCTGCTGAGGCGGCCTGGCCGAGCAGCGTGAAGGCCTGTGCGCGCTCTGGCAGCATCTGGTTCACGATGGGCAGGAAGTAACTCGCTTCGCCATCAGGGCGGACTGTATTGGGGGTAATGCCAATGCTGATCTGCGTGCGCGCCAGATTGGCGGCGGGCCGGCGATAGGGCTCCATGATGCTGACCCGCTCCAGCTTGCTGCCGGTCTTGCGCTCTATCTCCAGCCGGATCTCAACCTGATGCAGCCGGTCTTCAGGCACGCTTCCGGCAAGATATTCCTCCGGCGTCACGACCGGGTCAGCCACCCCCTGGAAGGCCGGATGGATATCCTGCCACGGGTCATTCGGCGTCTCGCGATACCGTACCCAGACATATTCCTCCGCCACCTCGTCAATCAGCGCGCGTGTCTCCTGCATGTCGGATGTGGCCAGTTCGACCCCGGCACTGTTCAGGCGGCTGGTCAGTCGCCGGGCAAGGTCGGCGGCGTCCTTGCTGAGGCCGGCAATCCTAGCGGGCTCGCTCGCTTCATCTTCCTTGCTTTTACGTGTGATGGAGGCGAGCTTCGCCTGTGGCACATAGGGCTTCAGTGCGCGCGTCACATCATCGGTGCTCAGGGGGGTGGGCAGCGCATCGCGCGGCTGAAGGCTGGTTATCAGCAGCCTTTCGGCGTCCCCGGTCTTCAGCTTGCCTTTCACCAGCATGGCCTCTCCCGCCATGGAATTGATCAGGGCAGCCAGCAGCACGGCCTGATCCCAGCTGGACCCTGCCGCTGCGGAAATTGTCCCCTCCGGGCCGCGCATCACGCCCAGATACGGGTCATAGGCAATCTCGTCGCGTACATAGGCAATCGCCGCTTCCGGGTCATAATCCAGGCGCTCGGCCAATCCGTCGACATCATACAATGCGGTGGGAATTTTCGCCGATAAATGACTGTAGGCTTTGGATGCCCCGGCGGCGGCGTCCCGTTCTGCGGCCGGAGCAAGATAGGTGGTGGGCGCCGCAATCGCGCTGAAGCTGGATGACAGGGCCAAGGCCGCCGCAAGACATTTCACTCTGAGAGACACTGGCGTTTACTCCTGTCTGACCGGGTGGCTGCCGCGCGCCCCCTCACAATTCCTGTTACGCATTTCAGGCGCAGACCCCGCCACACGGCAGGGACCGGAGAGGGTATTGTCAGCGGAACCGAGCTTGAGGCGGCCGATCCTGGCGTATGGCTTCAGGAAATAGCGAAATCTCCTTTCCGCTCCTCCTGGAAATGAAGCTCGCGCGGCAAGCGGACTAGTCAGGTTTGAAACTGATCTGGATTTCGCGATGCGTGTCGGCGTCATAGATTTTGACAAGGCCTGAATTCACACCCTTGCCTTTAAAGGTGATCTCTGTGGTCGTCATGATCTCCTTACTGGAGACGCCGGAGTAACCTGCGCTGGCGAGCTTGGCGGCATAGCCCTTTTCTAGGTCATCGGCGTTCAGGTTGGACGTCGCCCGCAGGCTGTAGCCGATGCTGGCCATGTCCATCACCTGTGTGACCTTGAAGTCATCGGGAAGCCATATATCGCCGGGAAGACTGTCAGGGCGAGTTGTCTTGTCGAGAGCCGCATTCGCTTTGCCTTGCCCCCCGCTTTTTAAGCTCTGCAGGTGCGCCCGCAAGTCGCTGTTCGAAGTGGCAGCCTCCTCGGCTACGTCCTGCTTCGTGTCAGCCTTGGACTTGCCGCAGGCCGCGAGTGAGATCACAAGACAGGCTGCCAGTGACGCTAAAGACATTGTGCGCTTCATGAGCGTTTGCTCCTTATAGGACGTATGCGCGGCATGGATTGGCCGCCATCCGATTCAACGCAGTTTCGCCGGGAGTTCCGCCATGGTCCTGTCGGGTCAGGAGCAGGCTTCGTTCTGTGGGGGCGTAACACCCATCCGCGCTGGCGGAGTTTGGCCTGTGTTTGCGTTTACAGCAGTGCAAATAAGTAGGAGCAAAATAAGATGAGCACTAATCAACAGATATCGCGCGTTCTGCGTGCCCTTGGTGTTGCTGTTTGTTTTGTCGTCGCAGCAGGCTGCGGTCAGACGAACGCAGAACCACCAGCGACTCAGTCGAAATCCAGCGCGTCGGGGTGTGCGATACCTTTTCCGGCGGGAATCCCCGTTCCTGACGGGTTTGATCTCCAGACGTGCAACCAGGCCAAAGACCTCACCGGCTTCCACGGCAAGGCACCGCTGCCGAAGAACCTGGATGCCAGTTATGCGGCCCTGAAATCTGAGTATCAAGCAGGGGGCTACACCCTGTACGACCAGACGAACGGCAAGATCCGCAGTCTCATATTCGGTGGTGAGGGCCATAGGAAAGGCCAGATCCAGCTCAATCCGAAAGAGGGATACCTGTCCGTCTCGATCAATCTTTACCCGACAGACATGAAGGAGTAGCACGAGATGCGTGGTGTCATCCCCCTGACCGTGGCCTGTGCCGTCTTGTTCGCAGCATGTGGCTCGGCTGCATCTCCTTTTGAGGAGGTGAAAACGGGCCAGACAGCTGCCGAAGCCAGGAATGAAGCGCCGTCCAGGCGGCCTGATTGGCTGCCGGACAATATTCCGCTTCCTGACGACCTCGTTATCTTTGAAACGCGCCGGATGCGACTTCCGGGTGACTCCTCTGTTGGCTATTCGCTCAAGGGCTATACTTGGCAGAGCCTTGACGCGCCGGCGGTAACAGCAGGACTGCGGGAGAAGCTCCTGGCCGCAGGGTATCGGCCCGAAGGCAATGCGGGGGCTGTAACCCCCCAACTTGTTCAATTCTCGGGAAACGGGCTGGCTGAAGGCACGACGGCATTCCTGCAGGTCGACTCGGGCGGCGACTATCTCATTCTGTCTTTGAGCATCAATCGTTAGGGGACGCTGGCCAGGCCGAGCTTTCGGCCTGCCGCCTGACATGGCTCGACATAGGCGGCGGGTGCGTCCGGCTGGCTTGCCAGCGCTGTGAGGGAAGGCTCAAGGAACCCACGCGCGCCTGTCTCGTCGCCCAGGCCGAGCCGCGCCAGGCCGATCCGGCATCTTGCGATTTCGATGGCATAGTGACCAGCGGGCGGCGTTTCCGACAGAACCTCATAGGCGCTTCGGGCATTGCGTTCAGCATCTTCATATTCATGCATATCCAGCAAGACAGCTGAACGTGTCAGCGCCGGAAACGCGCGGCGCGGATTTCCTTCCGGCAATCTCGTACCCAAAATAGCTTCAGCGCGGTCAAGCGATACCAGCGCATCGATATTTCGTCCGACCTGGGACTGGAGGACAGCGATGTTCTGGAAGGTCTCCCCTTCGTCGAGAGAGCCGGTGCGTCCTGCCTGAGTGCTGGCGGCGAGGTTGCTTTCAAGCAAGCTGATCGCCTCGTCGAACTGGCCTGCGCCCGACAAAGCCAATGCGAGGTTATTCTGATGATGGCGCGTTGACGAATCGTCTGCGCCGAAGGCCGTGGTTGAGATCGCGAGGGCCCGGCGATGTGCCGCGATTGATTCCTCTGCCCTGCCGGTATCATAAAGTATGCGTCCCAAATCGGAGAGTGGCAGCGCAAGACGCGGATGATTGGGGCCGTATACCGTCTCCGCAATCGAAAGCGCCTGGCGGATATGCTCTTCAGCGCTTGCAAACTCCCCGAGTTCGCAGAGCGCGCGCCCAAGGCCGGAACGCACCTCGATTTCAGCATTGACGGAGCCTGTCGCCAGTGCGCGGGGAAGCGCCTCTTCAAACAGGGCGCGCTCGCGATTCCAGTCAGATCCCTGAGACCATGCTGCGGTGAGGAAAGTGTCCAGCGCGTCCGGATCGTCGATAGGCGCCTTCCTTGCGATGAGCAGCGCTTCCTCGATGGAGGGCTCTCCCAGATCAGGATAGTCGCGATCAATATCCAGTGTGCCGCGATAGGCCAGCGCAGAGGCATAAGCGCTTGACGATGTGTTCCCTGAGGACGCCAGAATAGCAACGGCTTCATCGGCCAGCGCATAGGCATCTTCCAGTAGATCCGAGCGTTCCTTCGCACGGGCGACCCAGCCCAGAAGCTCGGCCTGGAGAACGGGATCATCGGGCAGGCGCTCGCGCACATCCATGATGGTGGGCGCGAGGAGGCTGAGAGAGCTGGCAGAATTTGCCCGAATACCGTCCTGCTGCAGCGGGTCCAGGCGGCGGAATAAATCCAGCAGCACGCTCTTGCCTCTTTCGGCGCGGTCTGCTGCAGCTTCCGCGATCGTGCGCTGATGCTTTACTTCCCGTGTATAGACCGACAGGGTTACGCCCCACCCTACGAGGCCAATGAGCAGGATACCTGAGAGGGCTGCAGGTATTCGATTGCGCCGCAAGAACCGCAGAGCAGCCTCAGCGCGTGTGTCGGGTTTTGCTTCCGTCGCACGTCCATCGATCGCGCGGCGAATATCGCTGGCGAAAGTTGCTGCGGATGCATATCTGTCGGTTACAGCCTCGGCTGTCGCTTTTGCGATGATTGCCTTGAGGTCGGCGGATTGCTGGCCGGGCTCACAGAGTTCTGCCAGCACGACGCCAAGCTGGTAGATGTCGCTGGCGGTAGAAGCCTCCTCAAACCTCAATTGCTCCGGCGACGCATACTTTGGAGTAAGGCCTGCAATGTCTGATGCTTCGCGCGTACCAGCAATATTGGCGGACAAGCTGGATACGCCGAAATCCATCAGGCGTGGATGGCCATCCTCCGAAACGATAATGTTGTCCGGTTTGATGTCACGGTGCACGACAAGTCCGGAGTGGGCAGACTGCGCCGCGTCAGCGACTTGGGCTACCAGCGCCATACGCGCGTTGAGACTCAGGTCCATGTCATCGCAATAAGACGTGATCGATTTCCCGCGCGCCAGATCCATGACGAGCCAGGGCGCGCCGGTGGCTGTTTCCCCTCCATCCAGAATCCGGATAATGCCCGGATGGTCCAGTCTTGAGAGTATCTGGCGTTCCCGCAGGAAATACTGGACCGCATTGCTATCCTGCGCGCCCCCGCGAATGACTTTCAGCGCAACCGTCTGCTCATACCGGCCGTCATCGCGCCTTGCTTCGTACACGACTGACTGGCCGCCGGAGCCGATACGGCTGAGGATTTTCCAGTGACCATACCTGGCGCCAATTCTCGGGTCCTCTGAAGCGTTTTCAATATCCGCGGCGATGTTGGACAATATGCGGTCGCGCAGCGAGTTCAGGGTATCAAACTGTGCCTGGCTCTCGCGCTCACGTCTCAGAAGCTGCGTTGCCTGGCGCAGCATATCGGGATCGCCGGCCAGTTCGCTTTGCAGCCAGGTCAGGCGCTCGTCTTCCGGCAAGTCTAGGGTTGCAGTGAAGACCGCATCAAGGCGGTTCCATTGTGAAGACTCTTCGACGCTCAAAGCGTGCCTCTCTTTTTGGTTATCTGTCTTCGCGTGTCAGTCAAAAATAACAAGCGCCCATTCTGCGAGATATGCCGCATGTGTCCCCATACTGATATCTACTACGTAGCGGAAGGACATGATCCGCCACGAAACTATAGCTGGCGGATACTTCATCATTGTTGCGTTTTCAGATCAGGAACAACCGAAAATGCTCTGGGAGTACTATCATGTCACCGTTTATCAGGCGCCTGTTTGCTGCAGCATCTCTTGCTATCACTCTGAGCGGCACTGTGGCCGCGCAAGAGATTGCCGTTTTCGGTCCACCCTCTGTGGAGTATGAGGGGCAGCGCACGATCGTCACGTCTGAGGGCAGCATCGTCCAGTCGGTCCATTCCAAGCCTGGAAAAAACAGGACCGAGTTCCATCGTGATGGACAGACCCTGATTCAGATCTGGCGCGATGACCTGCGTAAACTCTGGTCCATCTCACCGGAACAGGGCGTCGCCATGGAAGCCTCCTATGGAACGGCCCAGGCCCAGTCGCCCCTTGATGGCTTCGATAAGCAGTCCGCTGTGCTGGAGAAGCGCTATATCGGCAAGGAAGTGGTGAATGGCGTGATGGCGGACCATCACTTCATGCGTGTGTCCATGTCGGGCGGTGGCACGACCAGCGGAGATGTCTGGACCACGACTGAGAATGTGACTGTAAGGATGCGCATGACGCAAACGTCAGCAGGCCAGGGGTCTGAACAAATCAGCTACGACCTGACAAATTTGCGGTTGGCCTCCCAGCCTGACATGCTGTTCGAAGTACCGGCGGGGTATCAGCTCATGCCCGCGGGTGAAGGCATGCCATCAATCTTCGGCAGCGCCGGAGACTATGCCGACGACCTAGCAAGTGATGCTGCGGAAGAGGCCAAGAGCGAGGTCGACCGGCAGGTGCGCCAGAAGGTCAGGAATGAAACGTCGAAAGCAGTACGCAAGATCCTGCCCTGGTAGCGCGCGATCCGCAATTTAGGCCTATTCGTCTGAACCCAGGTATTCTGCGAGATAGGTTCGCGCGCGAGCCCAGTCGCGTTCGACGGTCCTGACTGACCGGCCGAGCGCGCGGGCGGTCTCATCCACGGTCAGGCCGGTAAAGAAGCGGCATTCTACAATCCGCTCCAGATCCGGCGACTTCTTGGTGAGCGCTGAAAGGGCGGCATCGATGTCCAGCAGCCGGGTTTCGGCGGTGCTTTCGGGTATCTCATAGTCGTCAATATTGACGTGTAGGGCACCGGATCCCCTCTTTTCGGCGAGTTTGCGTCGCGCGTGATCCACCAATATCTGGCGCATGGCGCGAGAGGCAGTCGCCAGGTAGTGGTTCTGGTCGGCAAAGCGGCGATCATTGTCCTTTGAAAGCTTGAGCCAGGCTTCATGGACGATCATCGTCGTATTCAGGGTTGCGCTGCTGCGCTGGCTGCCAAGCTTTCGGGACGCGATCCGACGCAGTATATCATACGTCTCTGCCAGCAATTCTTCGGACAGGCCGAGCGGTTGCCCACGCTCCGTCTCCCGCTCCTGATCGTTTGGCGTGAGGGTCACTTGTAAAGCTCCGCAAAATGGACCGGACGGAGTCCGGACCATTCCACAGGTATGTAAGAACCTTCACCGATGCAACCTCTCGAATGTGGGTGCTTATTCCGGTTCGGGGTCCATGATCAGGGAGATTGAGACCCGGGTTGTGCCGTCGCCATACATGTCGCTGATCATGACACTGGCGTCGTCGAGGCCTAACATGTCAAAACGGATCAGGGTGGCATTCCCCGTCTCGATTTCGAGGATTTCAAAGCCTGACTTGGCCAGCCATTCTGTGTAGAAATCGACAACGTCCGTCACCGGGACGCTGGTCTCCAGATCGACATTGTAGCTGCGGATATCATATTCCGGCGGTTGCCCACCTGACGCGCTGACCAGGCGGCTGCCTTCCGGAAATCTGAAACTTTCCGGGAAACCTTCCGGCAGATAAACGGTCTCGGCCTCGCTGGCCTCGGATGCGGCGTCTGTGGGTGTCTGCGCGGCGATGTAGCCTGACGGGATGGTCATCACACAGCCGAGTGCCACGATGCCGTATGTCCAGCGAAGTCTGAAAGATGAGTCTGTCATTGCCTGTTCCTCTTCGAATGACCGGGAGAAGGTCCATCTGGTCTAACGTGATCGCGCAGAATTCTCCGCCAGGTCACTGACTGACTCCTCAATAACCGGGCCGAGAATTCGCACTTGCCATTCCGAAGGCGAGAGCGGGCGATGGCCCGGTTCCGGCGCATGCGAAGTTTGCAGAAATTCGCTTCGATCCATTCATCTGTGTACAATCACTTCAATCGTCAAAGGAATATCGAGAGTAGGACCAGGTTTAAATCGCTACGCGACACCGCTCTTCTCGAATGGCGCGAGTTGATCGC
>NZ_AWFF01000051.1 GCF_000682755.1 Hyphomonas beringensis | reverse complement strand
ACGATATTGCCTATCCAAGCGCGCAGTCTTCATATGACATTCTGGCGAAGTATTACAACACCGTGCCGGACGGCCTGACCAATGACCGGTGGATTGCGCCGGACGGGCAGCTGCCGGAGGGGGCGTTTGACAAGCCGGAGGGACTGACGGGCCTGTTGCCGCCGATGCCGATGGTGTGGGATGCGCGCACGCCGGAATATGGCATGTTCGACCGTATGCTGCCCTTCCTGTGGGAAACGACACGGGGCATGGGGCACTCATTTGCATATAATCGGAACGAGACCGATGCGGACTATATCAGCCGGGACGGGATCGTCTCGATGCTGGCACGGTCTGCCTGTTTCAATGGTAACGTCCTTTTGAATGTGGGCCCGCGGGGCGACACGATCATCCCGCCGGGGCAGGCGGACCGGCTTGAGGCTGTGGGCGCCTGGCTGAGCGTGGCAGGAGAAGGCATCCAGGATACGCGGCCTGTGCAGTTGCCGGAGCGGGAGGTTGATGGCCTCGCCATCGGCGCGACGCAGGGCGCAGGCGCGCTGTATCTGCATGTTTTCGGCGTGCCGACGGGAGAGACGCTGAGCTTGCCACTGCCAGAGGGCGCGGGCGACGTGTCAGCGGTACAGCAATTTGGCGGAGAGGTCAGCGACTGGTCCACCAGCAATGGCCGCCTTACCGTCACCGTCCCGGCATGGGCCGATACTGCCGTGCAGAGCTTCAGAATAGAGGTCAGCGGATGAGCCAGATGGAGTCTCTCACCTTGCCGGATTACGGCCTCGGTGCGGCGGGGCTCGGCAACCTCTATTCGGAGATATCTGATGAGACAGCTCACCAGACACTTCAGGCAGCTCAGCAACAGGGCATGACCTATATCGACACTGCGCCATATTATGGGCACGGCCTCAGCGAGCAGCGTGTCGGGGCGTTTCTGTCAGAAACATCCGGGCAGGTGATGGTGTCTACAAAGGTTGGTCGGCGGTTGCTGCCAGCGGGGGATACTGCAATTCCCGACAATGGCTTTGCAAGCCCCGCTCCGTTCATTCCCGAATTTGACTATTCGTCGGCAGGTATCAGGGCCTCTTTCGAGGGCAGTCAGAAAAGGCTGGGCGTAGAGGCCGTAGACATTCTTCTGCTGCACGATATCGGCGAGCTGACTCATGGCGATGCGCACGAGACAATTCTGCGACAGGCGCTGGAGGAATCCCTTCCTGAAATGGCTGCCCTGAAAGCAGAGGGCAAGACGAGATGGATTGGTCTCGGCGTGAATGAAATTGCCGTATGCGAACAGGTTTTGGAGAAGACTGATCTTGACTGCCTGTTGCTGGCGGGGCGCTACACCTTGCTGGAACATGAAACCTCTTTGCCGTTTCTGGATGAATGTCACAGGCGCGGTGTGCGGGTGATCATCGGCGGTGCGTTCAATTCGGGTCTATTGGCTGCGCCTGAGGGCGGGCCTCTGAGGTATGACTATGCCGTGGCACCCGAATGGGCTGTCCGGCGCGCGGCTGAGCTCAAAGCCGTGTGTGCACGATATGGCGTGCCGCTGGCTGCTGCCGCGCTTCAATTCTGCCGCGCCCATCCTGCCGTAACCTCAGTCATCCCCGGGGCGCGGTCAGCCGATGAGGTGCGGCAGATCTCTGGCTGGACTGCGACACGGATAGAGCCCGCACTGTGGGCCGAACTGAAAGAGCGCCAGCTGATCTCTACTGATGCGCCGGTGCCAGCATGATGAAGAAGATCGACACCCATATGCATGTCTGGAGGCTGGAGCGCGGCGACTATGATTGGTTGAGCTCTGAGCTTGGCTCGATCTACCGGGATTTTTGCATTGATGATGTGTGGGCTGAGGCCGATACCGCGAGTGTCCAAGGAGTGATCCTGGTGCAGGCGGCCGGAACCCTCGCGGAGACGGAGTTTATGCTGTCCCTTGCGCACCAGGACGAGCGCATTGCCGGAGTGGTCGGATGGGTCGACCTGGAAAGCGATGATGCCACACAGCAAATCTCTCGCCTTGCAGACAACGAGCATATTGTCGGCCTCCGCCCGATGATCGCGGATCTGCCGCAGGCGGACTGGATTCTTGATGACCGGTTCACGCCCTTGTTGGCGCAGATGGCTCAGCTTGGCCTCGTTCTGGACGGTCATGCGAGGCAGGACCTGATCCAAATCAAGACAAGGCTGGCAGAGCGGCATCCGGACCTGCAGATCGTTCTGAACCATGCGGGCAAGCCACCCATCGCGTCCGGGGATCTGGCGACATGGAGCAAGGATCTGGCTGGGCTTGCCGCCTGTCCGAACGTCACCTGCAAGATGTCTGGCCTTCTGACAGAGGCCGGACCGCATACCGATGATGATTCCATTGGCGCAGTTGTCGAGCATGTGGCGGCTTGCTTCGGGCCCGAGCGGGTCATGTGGGGCAGTGACTGGCCCGTTCTGACGCTGGCCGGAACTTATACGCAATGGGCCCAGCAGAGCGAGCGCCTGATCCGGCGCCATTTTGCCGGGCATGAGCAGGCGGTCTGCATAACGAATGCCGAGCGCATCTATCTGAGCAGGAAGGGATAATCGGATGGCCAGACTGGCAGGAAAAACAGCATTGATAACGGCTGCGGGGGCGGGGATCGGGCTGGCGTCCGCAAAGGCCTTTGCCCGCGAAGGCGCAAGGGTGATCGCGACGGACATAAATGAAACCGCATTGGACGAGCTGTCCGGTGTGACGGGTGTCGAGACGGAAAGGCTGGACGTGTCAGATGCGAGCGCGATCGCAGGCATTTGCGCGCGGCATAGCGATATCGATGTTCTGTTCAATGTGGCGGGGTGGGTACATAATGGCACGATTGAAGATTGCTCGCGGGAAGACTGGGACAGGTCATTCCTGCTGAATCTCACCTCCATGTATGAGCTTTGCCGTGCGGCCCTTCCGAACATGGTTGCCAAAGGCGGCGGAGTTATCCTGAATATGAGCTCAGTTGCGTCCAGCATTACGGGGGCACCGAACCGGTTTGTGTATGGCGCAACAAAGGCCGGGGTGATCGGACTGACCAAGGCCATCGCAGCGGACTATGTGGGCAAGAATATTCGCTGCAATGCCATCTGTCCGGGTACAGTAGATACACCTTCCTTGCAGGGGCGCATGCAGGCGCAGGGCGACTATGAAAAGGCCCGGCAGATGTTTGTGTCGCGCCAGCCCATGGGGCGCCTCGGCACACCGGAGGAGGTCGCTGCCCTCGCAGTTTACCTCGCTTCGGACGAGGCCTCTTTCACAACAGGCGGCGCGCATATCATCGATGGCGGGTGGACGAATTAGGAGTTGATCTGATGAAGCTTTTAAGGGTTGGTCCACGCGGACGGGAAAAGCCGGGCATTCTGGATGCCGGGGGTGTCATTCGGGATGTCAGTGATCTGGTGGATGATTGGGATGGTCTTGCCCTGGACGACGCTGTCCTGAAGCAGATCCGGACGATTGACCTGTCCAGCCTGCCAAAACTTGATCCGAACGCACGTATCGGCCCGTGCGTGGCCGATGTGGGCAAGTTCATCTGCATAGGCCTGAACTATGCAGACCATGCCGCGGAGACGGGCGCAGAGGTGCCTTCCGAACCGGTGCTTTTCTTCAAGGCGACGAGCGCAATTTGTGGCCCAAATGATGATCTGGAAATTCCCCGCCGCTCAGAGAAGACCGACTGGGAGATTGAACTCGGCGTCGTCATTGGCAAGGCAGCGAAATATGTCAGCGAGGAAGATGCGCTGGACCATGTCGCTGGATATTGCGTCGTGCACGATGTTTCCGAGCGCGGGTTTCAGCTGGAAGGCACCGGCCAGTGGGTAAAGGGAAAAAGCGCTGATACGTTTGGTCCGATAGGGCCCTGGCTGGTTACACGTGACGAAGTGGAAGATCCGCAAAATCTATCCATGTGGCTGGACGTGAATGGAGAGGCCATGCAGCGCGGCTCCACATCAACGATGATCTTTGGTGTCGCGCATCTGGTCAGCTATGTGTCGCAATTCATGAGTTTGCAACCGGGGGATATTCTGTCCACCGGCACGCCGCCGGGGGTGGGGCTCTCCATGTCTCCACCGAAATATTTGAGGGCGGGCGATACAGTCGCTCTGGGGATCGAAGGACTTGGGTTGCAGGTTCAGCGCTGCAGGGATGCTTTATAATAAATAAGATGATCACGGGAGAGAAAGATGAGTACAGAGCAATTGAGAAACCGGTTTCTGACGCAGGTTGAGACATCCATCCCTCGCGAAAGAATTGTCGAACTAGCTGCGCGATGCGCCGCTGCAGGCAAGAAGGTAACGGCGCAAGACCGGATAGATCTGGCAGCCGCACTGGCTCATGCTGCTTTTCTTGCGCCGGATCGCACGGCAGAGACCTATGATGCCCTTGCAGAGGGCTGGCGGGGCCGAGCGGTGAATGCGACGCCGATTGATACGTTCGACCGTGCGCCAGAGCCATCTCCTGTCGGTCTTTGGAAGGAGTATTGGGGCATCGTTGAAGATGGGGCGGTCGGCAATCTGGATGCGCTTAGCGTGACACAGCGAACTGCTGCCCTCGGGCAGCACATGACAGACACGACACTCAGCCGCATCGCCGAAATGGCGCACCTCTATGACGGCGTGACGGAGGCTGCCGCGCGGGATACGCCAGAGCTGATCAAGCTTTCCACACTCGCGGCGTGTCCTGAGAACTCGCTTGGCCGTGAATTCCATGATCTCATCGTGGACAATATGTTCGATCTTGAAGTGCTTGACCGGGATGCGATCAAGATCAATGCCCTGCCAGAGCCGCTTGCCTGGTTGAACACACGCATGTTGCAGGCGCACGATCTGTGGCACATCACGGCGGGCTATGAGACGACATCGCTGCACGAGATCGCGATTTCCGCATTTCAGATGGCGCAGTTCGGACACAATTATTCTGCGCAGTTCCTGTCGATTACCAGTGTGATTGGGGCCTTGGTGCCTGAGCGAGGATATCCGGTTCTGATGGATACGATTACCAGCGCCTGGGTTCATGGGCGTGAGTCGCCTGCGATGATCCTGATCCCGTGGGAGCAGGTGTGGGACCAGCCCGTCGACAAGATCCGCCGCATTTATGGTATTACGGCGTATGAAAGCCCATACGCGCCGGACATTATTGAAAAGAGTCAGGCGTTTTCTGCCCGGATACAGAAAGTGACGGGCTTCTTCCGTGGCCTGCTGCGGCCCTTTACCGGAGCGCCTGCCTGACCTGGCAGACTTTTCTCAAAGTGATGGGCGAAATTGCGTGCGGGATGCGGTAAGACGCCTCCCATGACGACGACATTTCTTCTTGGGGGCGCGCGGTCTGGCAAAAGTCGGCGTGCCCAGATGCTCGCAGAGCAGGCGGGTGACAGGCGCGTTTATGTGGCGACAGCCGAGGCGCTGGACGCTGAAATGGCTGAGCGCATTGCGCGCCACAAGGCCGATCGCGGGGCCGGGTGGCGCACAGTGGATGCTCCGCTGGACCTTGTCTCCACCTTGCAGACGCTTCCCGCTTCAGGCGAGATCATTCTGGTTGATTGCCTCACCCTGTGGCTGTCAAACCTGATGCATCATGAGCGGGATGTTCAGGCGCAATCAGATGCTCTGTGTGAGTGTCTGCATAGTATGAGCAGCGATGTGTTCCTCGTGTCTAACGAGGTGGGGCTCGGGCTTGTCCCGGAAACACCGCTCGGTCGGCGCTTTCGGGATGCGCAGGGACGGCTGAATCAGAACGTGGCTGAAGTCTGCGATGTGGTGGAGTTCGTCGCCGCAGGCTTGCCTCTGCGCCTCAAGGGATAAGGGCAAAAGCCAGGCGTCCTTCGGCAACAGGGTCGGCTGGCAGGCCGATGCGCAGATGTTGGTTGGACCACTCGAAGCGACGGACGTAAACGCCAGCATCTGCCAGGTGCATCCACAATTTGGTGGCCTGTTCCACCTCGAGCAGTCTGAACAGGTCCGTACCGCCCACGGGATTATGTCCGGAATCCATCAGTAGACCATCTAATCTGTGGCGCGCCTTGGCAAGGCATTCACGAGTATTTATTTGCCAGGCACGGTCAGAGTAGGCGCGTGTGGCAATCTCCAGCGCCGGGCCGGAGACAGGCCACATGCCCAGAACCTGCTCAAGCCGGGTGCGAAGCGCCTCCGGAACAAATGCTCCGCCAAGTCTCAGGCCGGCCAGGCCGTAAAACTTTCCGAACGAACGCAGCACGATCAGCCCTTCCTTGCCTCCGTTGTGCGCCATACTGAGGCTGGGGTCCAAATCTGCATAGGCCTCATCCACGATCAGCCATCCGCCTCGCTTGGCCAGGCGACAGCGGATGTCTTCCAGAACGTCAGGGCTGAAGGTCCGGCCATCGGGATTGTTGGGATTGCACACGACAATCACATCCGCGGTGCATGCTTCGTCCAGCGGGGTCGTAGTCTCCAATACCTGGCAATTGGCTTGGCGCCAGGACATGCGGTGGTCGCCATAGGAGGGTGACAGGATTGCGACACGCTCAGCCGTCAACAGGGTTGGCAGCAGACGGATCAAAAGCTCACTACCTGGGGAGAGAACCAGCGCGTCTTCAGGACCATTCACCGCGCGCGCCATGGCGGCGCGGCATGTCTCCATCAGGTCACGTGTGGGCAAATGCGTGGCGGCTTCAGCAGAGACCTCACCCATGGGATAGGCCCAGGGGTTGATGCCTGTTGAAAGGTCTATCCATGGGGCATCAGTATTGGGGAAATTTCGCTGCATGACGTCGAGCGCGCCGCCATGTATCAGGTCCTTGTTCATAAGGTCTCCGCAAGAATGGACAGGATGAGAAGCAGGCAAGCCATTATCGACAGGCTCTTGACGTATAAGATCAGTCCACGTCTGAGGTGGTCCGCAGTTGGGTTCGGGGCGCCCTCATTCAGCCAAGGCTCATGACTCGGGGTGTCGCCATAGATGCGCGGGCCAGACAGGCGCACGCCGAGTGCCCCCGCCATGGCGGCCTCTGGCCAGCCCGCATTGGGGGATCTGTGATGCCGGGCATCTCGCCACATGATCCCGAACGCTTTGAGACTGGCCGAGCCCATCGAAAACAATATGCCGGTCAGGCGGGCTGGCACCAGATTGGCGATATCATCCAGCCGCGCAGCAAAGCCGCCAAAAGCGGCGTAGCGCTGGTTACGATGGCCTATCATGGAGTCCAGCGTGTTGATGGCCTTGTAGGCGGCCAGGCCGGGAAGGCCGAACAGTGCGCCCCAGAACAAGGGGGCGATGACGCCGTCGGATGTGTTCTCGGCCAGGCTTTCCAACGCTGCGCGTGCGACCCCGGCCTCATCCAGCTCTGACGGATCACGACCGACAATGAGAGAGACAGATTTTTGCGCGCCCGCAAGGTCTTTCTCGGCCAAAGGTTCCGCGACAGAACGGACATGTGTGTACAGACTATGAGATGCCAGAAGGCTGGATGCGATGAGCGCTTCAATCAGGAAGCCTGCGAAACCAACTGACAAACTGCGCGACAAGGCGAGTGCGGCCAGAGTGGCTACGCTAATCACGAACAGGCTGGCCACCGCGCCGACAACATATCTGGCCATATGCGTCCAGTTTCTATTGTTCAGGCGCGCTTCAAGCCATCGGATCAGCCATCCAAGCCACACAACAGGGTGCCTGACCAGGCGGTACAGCCAGTCGGGCCATCCAAAGGTCGCTTCGATGGCCCAGGCGGCGAGCATCAACGTGAGGGCACTCATTCGCCTGCTGGGTGCCAGCCCGGCGCTTCGGCCAGTCCGAGCAGGGCGTCGATGTCGACGGCAGCAGATACTTCATCGGCCAGCGCATCCAGTGCGCGGTCCACTTCTGAACTATAGGACAGGCCGGTCTCTACGTATGCGCCTATGCGGCTTAGCCAGCTGCGGCGAAATTCATCCTGGGTGAACATGCCGTGCAGATAGGTGCCTTCGATCAGGCCATTGGCGCTGCGGGCGCCTTCAGGCTGATCGCCCAAGGTAAACATGGGGCGCTGCGTGTCTGGTCCCGTCGTTTTGCCCATATGGATTTCATAGCCCCCCACGCTGCAGCCTGTCAGGGCACATGTGCCGTCTGTCATCTTAACCTGCTTGTCGGCGCTCATTTGCGTTTCGACATCCAGCAGACCAAGACCCATGGCCCGGCCTGATAGGCCATCTGATCCGGTAGGGTCAGTAATCTGTCTACCAAGCATTTGATAGCCGCCACAGATTCCCAGAACACGTCCGCCTGCACGGGCATGGGCAATGATATCATGGTCCCAGCCTTGCGCGCGCAGGAAGGCCAGATCGCCCAGGGTCGACTTGGTGCCAAACAGGATGATCACATCTGTGTCGCGGGGAATGGTCTGGCCGGGAGGCACCCAAGTGAACTCAATGCCGGGTTCCATTTTCAACGGGTCTGCATCATCAAAGTTTGCCATGCGCGACAGCATGGGCGCGGCGACCTTCAGCCCAGCACCGGATGCGCGGATGGGCTGGTCAAGGACGACCGCATCTTCTGCGGGCAATCTTGCTGAACTGCTCAGCCATGGGATCACGCCAAGACATGGCCAGCCGGTGCGCTGTTCGATGGCTGTGACGCCATCATCAAACAGGCGCGGATCGCCGCGGAACTTGTTGACCAGAAAGCCGCGGATCATCGCGGCATCTTCCGGGGCAATGACGGCCTGTGTGCCGACAAGGCTGGCAATGACGCCGCCTTTCTCGATGTCTCCAATCAGGCAGACCGGAACGCCAGCTTTTTGCGCAAAGCCCATATTGGCGATGTCGCGGTCGCGTAGATTTATCTCGGCCGGGCTGCCTGCGCCCTCGATCAGGATCAGATCATGCTTTGCGGCAAGACGTTCAAAGCTCTGCATGACGGGTGCCATCAGTTCGCTGCGATGCGCCATGTATTTGGCGGCATCCATGGCGGTCGCGGCTTTGCCATGAACAACTATCTGCGCCGTCCGGTCTGTTTCCGGTTTCAGAAGGATCGGGTTGAAATCGACATGAGGATCGAGACCCGCGGCCAGTGCCTGCAAGGCCTGCGCGCGGCCAATCTCGCCCCCGCCCACACAGGCGGCGGCATTGTTGGACATGTTCTGTGGCTTGAAAGGCGCAACACTCAGACCACGACGCTTGGCGATACGACAGACGGCGGCGGTCAGGACAGATTTTCCGACATCCGAACCAGTTCCCTGTAGCATCAGAGCGCGAGCGGTCATATGGCGCCTTCGATTTCCACTTTCCTGCCGTCTATGTGCGCGCGAACACCATATATGTCTGCCATGCGCTGGACGGTCAGCGTTTCTTCTGGTGGGCCTTCGGCGGCAATACGGCCATCCTGCATCCAGATCAGATGGCTGGCATATTTCGCGGCAAGCGGAATGTCATGCAGTACAACCAGAGCGCCGCCGCCGCGATCCACATAGGCCTGAATGATGTCCATGATCCGGAATTGCTGGCGCGGGTCCAGCGCCGCGACAGGTTCGTCAGCAATCAGGAGTGGCGCTTCGGCAGCAAAAGCGCGGGCGCAGTGTACGCGCGCCACTTCGCCGCCAGAGAGTGTGTCGGTATGCCGGTTGGTCAGATCCGTCAGGTCGCACAATTCGAGGGCGGTATTAACGGCCTGCGCGTCTCTGGGGTTCAGGCGCCCGGGCGCTGCGCCATAGGCAAATCGGCCCAGCGCCACGACATCGCGCACACTGTTCGGCCAGGCAAGCGGCCGCTGCTGAGGCAGATAGGCGACGCGGCGTGCACGCTCCATCGGGGAAAGCGCTTCACTGTCCGTGCCACCCAGGCTGACCGTGCCGGAGGAACGTTTCTCCAGGCCGAGGGTCGTGCGGATCAGGCTGGTCTTGCCGGCTCCGTTAGGCCCCAGCAGAGCGATCAGCTGGCGCGGCTTAAGCGTAAAGCTTGCCCCTTGCAGCAGTGTTGCGCTGTCTTTGGTGAGGCTCAAATTCTTTGCGATGATCTCAGTCATTGATCGCGCGCCTCCGCATGGCAATCCAGACAAAGGCCGGTGCGCCGATCAGGGCGGCGACGACGCCCAGCTTCAACTCGTTGGAAGACGGCAGAATGCGCACGCCAATATCTGCCAGCACAAGGATCAGGCCCGCCAGCATCGCAGACGGGATGAGGGAGCGGGCAGGGTCATGGCCAACAAACGGCCGAATGATATGTGGCGCAACGATGCCGACAAAGCCGATCGCTCCACCAAGCGCGACACTGCCGCCGGTCGCAAGGCCTGCGCCAAGCACAGTGAGAATACGCTGGCGGCGCAGATCAAGGCCAACCCCGCTGGCGGCTTCCTCGCCCAGTGTCAGAGCAGAAAGGCCTCGTCGCGACATCATCAGAATAGCGCTGCCGACCAGGATGAAGGGAAAAGCAAAGCCGATTTCCTTGAAGCTGCGATTGGCGACAGAGCCGAGCATCCAGTTGATCATGTCTGACAGGGAAAAGGGATTGGGCGCGAGGTTCATCAGCAGGCTCATCGCCGCGCCGGCAAAGCTGGATAGGCCGACACCAATCAGGATGAGGGTCACAACAGATTGCGTCCGGATGGCGGCGACCGCGATCAGGCTGGTCGCAATAAGGGCGCCGAAAATGGCAGCCATGGGCAGGATCCAGGGGGAGGCCGCTGCCAGTCCGTAGTAGAGAGAGAATGTGGCGGCGAGAGAGGCCGAGGCCGAAACGCCGAGTACGCCGGGCTCTGCCAGCGGGTTTCTCAGCAGGCCTTGGAGCGCTGCGCCGCTGATACCGAGCGCTGCGCCAACGAGATAAGCGGCCAGAGCGCGGGGCAGGCGGATCTGCCAGATGACCAGCCGGTCCGCAGCATCCGCGCCGCCCACAAAAGCGGAAAGAACCCGCGCTGGCGACATGGGCGTAGAGCCAAGCAGGCAGGCGCCAAAAAGGGCCAGCACGGAGGCTATCAGCAGGGCTGGCACAAGCCAGGAGGTGCGGGTCATTCCTTCGCTCCTTCTGCCAGGGCCTCAACCGCGTCCATCAGGAACCATCCATTGCAGGAAGTCCATGCCCCTTTCAGCGGCACCACTGTTTCATCAGACAATTGCTTGAGGGCAACGGGGTGTTTCATCGGGCTCCACGCATCTGGGTGATTGGTCAGCGTTTCGAAAAAGGCCGCTCCGATAATATCGGGCTGGCGATAGGCGAGCTCTTCAAGCGGGATGGAGCGCCAGCCTGACTGGGTCTGGAAATTCTCAAGGCCTGCCGCCGTGATGATTTCATGCACCAGCGTGCCAGGGCCTGTCGTGACGCCGGCAGGTGTCATGTAGAGCACGCTTTTTCCTTCTGCCTGCTGAGCAATCTCCTGCAGGCGTGTTTCCATTCGGGTGACGACCTCAGCGCCGCGCTCATGTTCATCCAGCCCGTCCGCGACGCGCTGGATGTTGGACATGACGGTTTTCAGATCCGGGGCCCAGCCAATGTCCAGAACGGGGATGCCTACTTCAGCAAAGAACTTTGCGGCATCAGGTCCGCCGCCATAGGAGCGTACGACAAGGTCCGGCTTCAGCAGCAGGACATCTTCCGCAACGGGCCGCACGGTGGGCACGCCGCCCGCGGCATCCTGCATGTAGGAGAAATCCCTTGCCGCGTCGGGAGACACAGCAAGGATCCGGTCCTTGTCGACGAATTTCAGGACATACTGGTCTGCGCAATAATCGAGACTGACAATCCGCATGGGGCGCGCCGCATCCGCTGCCTTTGGTGTGGGAGGAGCACCGCAACAGGAAAGGCAGATTGCCAGAAGCAGAAGAGTCAGTCTCGACATTCAGGCATCCCTAATAGCGCAGCTTCACACCGACGGAGCCTGACAGGCCCGGCGTGCCGTAACCGAGGATCTGCTGATAATCTTCATCAAACAAATTCTCGATACGAGCATAGAGTTCAAGGCGATCATCTATGTTGTAGCTGCCTGTCAGGTCGACGCGCGTCCAGCTGTCCAGCGTGGTGCCAGTCGTGTTGGCTTCTTCGCCATTATAGCGCACCAGAACAGCGCCGGAGAACGGGCCTTCCGGTGTCAGGCTGATGGTTACATCGCCAGAGTTTTCCGGCAGGCGGGGGAGTTCTGCGCCATCGCCATCTTCTGCGTCGATATAGGCATAATTGGCTGAGACACCCAACCAGTCTGTGAACTGGTGGCTGCCATAGACTTCCACGCCCTTGGAATTGACGAGGGCGATATTGTCGTAGCCGGCCGTGTAGGAGAAATCGATCATGTTCTCCGTTTCCTGGTCGAAATAGGTCACGCCAGCCTTCGTCTTGCCATTGGCAGACTGCCAGTCAAATCCAAGATCAAACGCTTCGGAAGTTTCCGGTTTCAAATTCGGGTTCGGATCGCTCAGCCCACAGAAGGTGCAGATATAGGTCGACTGGAAGATGGATGGCGCCTTGAAGCCCTGGCCCCAGCTTGCGCGCAGGGTTAGCTGGTCATTGGCGGTGTAAGCTGCGGCTGCCCGGCCTGTGGTTTCCGATCCGAATTTGTCATGATCGTCGACACGCACGCCGCCTGTCAGCGTCAGCTTTTCGACGGGCTTGAATTCGTACAGCGCGAACAGGCCGTCAATGGCGGCATCTTCATCATTCGCCGTGGTCTCTTCGCGTTCTGCGCCGAAGGCCAGCTTGTTGGCATCATTGATCGTGAAGGTGCCCTGGTAACGATAGATCGTGCGATCACCATCCGCCTCATAGCTGTTGACGCCATTAGTATAGTTCTTCCGGGAAATGTCGGAATAGCCAATCATGATCTCGTTGACAAAGCGGTCATCGAACAGCGGTACGGTCAGCGCCACATGGCTGCTGAGGGTTTCGTTCTTTGTCACTTCATCGCCATCTGCCACGCTGCCCTGCGCCGTGCCGGAATAGCTGTCATATTCGCTCTCGGCATCATTCCACATAACGCCGCTGTCGAGGCGAATATTATTAGCGAGGTTCAGGCCGCCGCGAGCCGACAGGGTAGAGGATTCATATCCATCTTCCTCGGTATTGCCATTGGCTTCATCGGCCTTGGAGATACCGTCCGTATCAATACGGCTGGCGGAGAGACGGAAGTCACCTGTGTCATTGGCGCCACCGACGGATGCGCCGCCACGGAATGTGTTGAAGGAGCCATATTCGCCAAAGACGGTTCCGCCGAGGCCTGGCTCAGGTGTCTTGGTGGTGATGGAGACAACCCCGCCAATGGCATCGGAGCCCCACAGCGTGGATTGCGGACCTTTGAGAACTTCGATGCGCTCGATATTGTCCGTATCCATGAAGGCGAAGTTGTAGCCGCCATCAGTGCCGCTCGGGTCATTGACCGGTACGCCGTCAATCAGAACGAGGGTCTGACCGGAAGAGGCGCCGCGAATGCGCACGCTGGCATTGCCACCAAAGCTGCCATTCTGGTTGATCGTGACGCCGGGCGCGGAGGCGACGGCATCAAGGGCGAAGTCAAAGCCCAGCTGATCGATGTCTTCTTCGGTGATGATGCTGACGCTGGAGCCGATTTCCGCCTGAGTCTGGCCCAGTCGAGAGCCTTCCACAGTAATCGTGTCCAGATGTGTTTCGGTATCTTCGGATGTTTGTGCCAGTACCGGAAGCGTAAGGGTGAACGCAGCAGCACCAAGCAGGATGTGTCTGTACGACATAATTTCTTGTTTTCCTCGACACCCCGCCGCCCGAAAGACAGGTGTACTTCATAACGACATGCTGGCCTCATGACGCGAGGGTCATGCGGGCGGCCAGGCCTTTGAAATGTCGCTACAAAGGAGAGGCAATTGCCTTCCCGCCCACTGAGAACTCTCCCCGGTTCCCGGACGAACGACGCGATGGCAGGTTTCCTGGCTTGCCGATCATCACTTCAGGCCGCCTTCCCAGAACTTTCGTTCCAGTGGCATGTCGGCCATCAGCTCCTGGCTGACAGTTGCGGGTACAGCACCGGATTTACACCGGCTTCCCTCTTAGCTTCCGGTTAGGGAAGCACCATCTGAGGCGTCTCATGTTGTAAGTCCTGAAATCTGTCAATAGCGCTGACGATGCTACAGCGCGCGGGGATTTCAGAAGTCGATGCCGCGCTGGGCCTTGATGCCGGCCTTGAAAGGATGCTTCACCTCGGTCATTTCGCTGACCAGATCGGCATACTCACAAAGCTCGGGTTTGGCGTCCCGGCCTGTCAGGATCACGCTTGTACGGTCTGATCGTGCTTTCAGGCCGTCCAGCACCGCCTGCACATCCAGATAGTCATAGCGCAGGGCAATATTGATCTCGTCCAGCACGATCAGATCATAGTCGCCGCTGGCCATCATGTCGCAGGCCCTCTGGAAAGCGGCTTCTGCCGCCGCAATGTCGCGCGCCTTGTCCTGGGTGTCCCAGGTGAAGCCTTCGCCCATTGTGTGCCAGTCGACCTGATCTGCCAGTTTGGCGAAGAATTGCCGCTCTCCTGTGATCCATTTGCCCTTGATGAACTGGACAATCCCCACCTTGTGGCCCCAACCGAGGGCCCGCGCTATGACGCCAAAGGCAGAGCTGGATTTGCCCTTGCCATTGCCGGTATGGACCAGGACGAGGCCGCGCCCAGGATCGCGCGCCTCAGATGTCTTCTTTTTCTGCTCGGCCTGCAGGGCTTTCATCTTGTCGCTATGGGTCTGGTCTTCACTCATTGGGGTGTCCTCACATCGGTCAGGATTTCAAAGCATCCATAATTGATCGTCTGATTGTGGTCGGATGCGGCGGGGCTCTTTGCCAGCGCCATCTTGATGACCCCGGCATGGGTCACGACCAGCGTTGCCGCATCGTCATGGTTCAACTCCGCCAGGGCTTCAAGGCTTCGGGCTTTCAGCATGGCGACGCTTTCCCCGCCATGGGGGCGGGCGTGGAAAAAATTGTTCGCCCATGCGTCCAGTTCCTTTCGGGGGATGTCGCTCCACGGGCAGCGCTCCCATTTCCCGAAATCCATTTCCTGCAGACGCGTCTCGACGGAGATTTCCATGCCGTGATGCCCGGCCACGAACTCTGCCAGTCTGTGACAGCGCGTCAGCGGACTGCTCACGATGCGGTCGAATTGGGGCAGGGTGGCGAGCACACTTTCCGCGTCAGAGGGAAAGCTATCGGGCAGGCCGATGTCGCTGCGGCCATAGCATATGCCGGGGGCAATGTCGGGCTGGGTATGACGCAGAAGAATCAAAGCCATGCCAGCACTCCCAGATAAAAACCAATCTCGCTCAGCTGTTGCACCGCGCCTAGCGTGTCGCCGGTATAGCCTTTCAGCTTGCCCTCAAAAAAGGCGCGCATCAGCACATGGCCTGCGACCAGTCCGATCACGCCGTATAAAGTCAGCATGGGTGGGCCTGCCCAGACCAGTCCGGCAAGAATGGCGGCGGTGGTAATGCCTGCGATGGCCAGCGCGCGGGCGGAACTGCCGCGCGCAACAGGCTTCCCCGTCCCCTCATCGCGCACATATCGGCTGGTTGCGATCACCATAACGCTGGAAAAACGGGATAGTCCGTGAGCTGCGGGTAGCAGACCAAGCACCAGTAAGGGCGACGCCTGCGACAGGCCTGACAGCGCAGCCACTTTCAGCGCCACAATGGAAACCAGCGCCAAGGTGCCATAGGTGCCGATGCGGCTGTCCTTCATGATCTCCAGCGCACGCTCGCGGGTCAGTCCGCCACCTATGCCGTCAAACGTGTCTGCCAGGCCATCCTCATGGAAGCCGCCCGTCAGCAGGAAGCCGGCTGTGACAGCCAGGATGACGCTCACCAGCAAGGGCAGTACCAGGGCGGCCACCCAGAACACCGCGGCGCTCAGCGCGCCAACCACCAGGCCGACCAAGGGGTAATAGGCGACAGAGCCCGCCATCCGCTCCGGCGTGAATTTGATCTGTGCGGGAATCGGCAGGCGGGTCAGGAACTGCACCGCCAGGGCAAACTTGGCGACTTCGTTCATCATGCCGGGCCGCTTACCCCGGCGCTGTCAAAGCTGGCCATATCGCGCAACATCGCAGCCGCCGCTTTCACCAGTGGCCAGGCGAGTAGGGCGCCGGTGCCTTCGCCAAGGCGCATGCCCATGTCCAGCAGCGGCTCGGCATTTAGGGCTTCCAGCACACGGGCATGGCCAGATTCGGCTGAGCGGTGCGCATAGACAAAGTTCGCGTCGCATTCTGCAAACATGTCCCGCGCGGCCAGTGCGGCCACGGTCGCGATGAAGCCGTCCACGATGACGATCTTGCCGGCGTCCGCTGCGCCGCCCATCGCGCCCGCCATCATGGCTATTTCGAAGCCGCCATATTCGGTCAGGGCTGTTCGGGCGTCCAGTTTGCTGGCTGTTCGGCCAGCCGCCCGGGTCAGCAGTTCCTGCTTGCGGGTGAGGCCGTCATCATCCAGCCCCGTGCCGCGTCCGGTCAGGTCTGCCACAGCAACGCCCAGGATTTTCGCGGCGACCAGGCTGGCTGATGATGTGTTGCCAATGCCCATCTCGCCGAAACAGGCGACATCGTGATTGCCCGCGCCGCCGAGGGCCTTGCCGGCCTCAAGCGCTTCGGCCAGCTGTTCGTCCGTCATCGCGGCGGTCTCGATAGCGTTTGCGGTGCCCGCGCCGATGCGGCGAAGAATGAGGTCTTTATCGTCAATGGCCTCACCCGCAATGCCGCTGTCGACGACATGGATGTCGGCACCTGTGCTGCGCGCGAACACATTGGCCGCTGCCCCGCCAGACAGGAAGTTCAGCACCATCTGGCGTGTCACATCTTGCGGATAAGCCGAAACGCCCGCCGCCGCCATGCCGTGATCTGCGGCGAAGATGATCAGCTGGCAGGTCTCTGCAGAGGGCGAAAGCGAATGCTGGATGCGCGCAATCTGGGCTGCCAGCGACTCGATTCTGCCGAGCGCGCCTAACGGTTTTGTCTTGCTGTCGATGGCGCGTTTCAGCGTGGCGTCAAAGTCTTGGGAGGTTATGCTCATCCGCGCCTGATAGCAGAAGACGCGGGGTTGAATAGCCCATGCGTCGCGCAAATCCGGTCAGTTCGGCTTCTCTCAGGCTTGGGAAATCAGCGCGAAATGCGGCGAATATGCAACAGGCACAGGGATTGTCCGCCATGCCACCGGGATGCTCGAAACTTCTTCAGGTTTGAGATTGACTTGCAATATCATCAGGCCTAGTCGGGTGCTTGAAATTGAGAACCATTTGCATATTAAGCCAAATCACCAAGGAATTTCGCATGTTTGAAGCACGCTTCGGAGCCGTCAGCGCCATGGCCATCATGGTTGGGATGTCGTCCTTTGCACCGGCATGGGCGCAAACAGCCAGCAGCGAAGACAAGGAAAGCCGCCAGGAGACAGTAATCGTCACGGGTACAACTTCCTTCGGCGCAACTAAGTCTGACACGCCGATTGTGGAAACGGCGCGATCTTTGTCCATCGAGACCTCGAACATGATCATAGACAAGGGCGCGCTGAACCTCGCTCAGTCGCTGACCTATATTTCCGGTGTGACGGCAGAGCCCTATGGCTTCTCTACACGCGGCGACTTCCCGCAGTCACGCGGGCTGGAGCTGCCGCGTTACCGCGACTCCATTCAGGAGTTGTTTGGCAGCTACAATTCCACCCGCACCGAACTCTACACGATTGAGCAGGTTGAAGTGCTGAAGGGGCCGGCGTCTGTGCTTTACGGCCAGGGCTCTCCTGGCGGCATCGTGAACTATGTGTCCAAGACCCCGCATGAAGATTTCGGCGGCGAGATCGCTGTCGAGGCGGGCAATTTCGATCACTATCAGATTGCGGGTGACGTGACCGGGCCAGTATCCGGCACGGACGGCAAGCTGCTGTATCGCATGGTGGCGCTGTACCGCGATACCGGCACCCAGATTGACCAGGTGGATGAAAAGACGACTGTCCTGATGCCGTCCTTGTCCTGGCAGGCAACGCCGGATACGAAATTCACCATCATCGGGCTTGCTCAGGATACAGACAGCAAGGCCGCGGCACAATTCATCCCTGTGGAAGGCACGCTGTTTCCTCTGGATGACGGCACCTATCTTGACTACGATGTCTATGCTGGCGAGCCGAACTTTGACCATTACGATACAGAGTCCCAACAGGTAACCTTGCTGGGTGAACACCGCATCAATGATAACTGGTCTGTTGAAGGTACGGCCCTCTGGCGCTCTGGCGAGGCAGACTATGATCAGGCCTGGCCGATCTTCTTTGGCGGCCGCTACATAAACAAGATCCTTGCGGAAAACCCTGCCTTGCAGGCTGCAGCAGATCTCCAGAACCTTACCTTCACTGACACCACGGTTGCGCGCACCTTCTATCAAGCCAACAATACGTTTGACCAATTGGCAGGCGATGTGCGGCTGCGCGGCAGCTTCATGACCGGGCCGCTTGAGCACAGCATTCTTGCGGGCGTTCAGTATCAGGATGTCGAAACCGATAGCGATTCCGCCTATTACACAGATGGCGGACTTCTGCAGGGTGATTTCCGGTATGTGCTGGACCTGAAAAATCCGGTCTATGGAAATTATCCAGACCAATCTGTTTTTGATGCCATCTATTATGATGCTGATCCGTCTACGGTTCAGGATGTGGGTGTCTATATTTCCGATCAGATTTCCTATGACAAATGGCGTTTCACGCTGGGTGTGCGGAGTGACAATGTCGAGAATGACAATGGCTCAAGCGTGCAGAAAGATGATGCGGTCTCCACCAGTTTCGGCGTGCTCTATCGCTTCGACAATGGACTGGCGCCCTATGTCAGCTATGCGGAATCCTTCGAAACGGTCGTCGGCGTTGATACGTTCAGCGGTGACCAGTTGAAGCCGCAGGAAGCCCGCCAATACGAAGCTGGCCTGAAATATGAGCCCACCTTCGTACCTGGTCTCATTACGCTGGCATATTACGACATCGAGATTTCAAACCTCAGCAACCCGAACAGCATTGTCGGCGCCAATTCCCAGCAGGAAGGCATCGCCAAGCTGAAAGGGATCGAGTTTGAGGGCCGTGTGCAGCTGGACGATGTCTATCTTCAGGCTGCCGCCTCCACGATCGATGCGGAAGATCCGAACGGCTATCAGCTCTCTGCCATCCCCGAGGAGCAGGCCTCCCTATGGGCCACCTGGCGCCCGTCGAACAAGTGGAACGGGTTCAAGGCGGGTGCGGGTATCCGCTATGTCGGCTCTACCGTCTCCGAGACCACCACGCTGCGCTACGAAACGCCGTCCTATACGCTGGGCGACCTGATGGTCGGCTATGAGTGGGATCAGTGGGATTTCGCGGTCAACGCGCGTAACGTGACGGATGAGGAATATCTCACCGGCTGTCTGACGCGCGGTGATTGTTTCCCGGGTCTGCGCCGCACGGTTGTTGCAAGCCTGCGTTACAAATTCTAGGGCTGGTATAGATGACAGGAACCGGGCTTCTGCTGGCAGTACTCGCAACCCTTTTCGGGCTTGCTGGCCTTGCGCTGCTCTTCATGGTGTGGCGCAAGCCCGACCGGCCTGTGCTGCTCGCATCGGGCTGGGCGCTGCTGGCAGTTAGTCTTTGTCTCTGGTTTGTTGCTAATCATGACAGGGGCGTCGCGCAAGTAGCATCCGTGTTGATGCTGCTGGCCGCGGCGGCAATTACCCTGCCGGGCTTTCTGGGCACCAATGGCTTGCACAGCCCGATGCGTCAGAAGCCCGTGCCGCATCCAACGCAAGCATCAGCCCTCGGACGGATTGGTGGTATCGCGTCTGGTATATGGACATTCCTTGTCGCGGGCCCGATTGCCGGTATCATCGCATTCTATACAGCAGGTGGCCTGCTGCGCCTGACCATGCCGGAGACGGGAAGCCCCGCGACGGCAGTTGTCTACGCCTTCATGGTCGCTCTGGTTCTATGGGCGCTTCTCAGTACGTTGCTACTGATGGAAAAACGGCCGCTTCGGCGCAGCGCCTATGCCATTGGCGGGGCGCTCTTTGCGCTGGCTGTGGCTTTTATCGGATAGGGGGACTTCAGACATGGCAAAGACACTCTGGCCGAAATCATCTAGCGCGCGTGTGGATTCGGCGCTCTCGGCGCACTCTGTCATGGGGCTCGTCATCAGTGCGCTCTTGTTCGTTGTTTGCCTCAGTGGCGCTGTTGCTGTGTTCGAGGACGAACTGGAATGGTGGGAGCAGCCCAATACCGCAACCGTCGAGAGCGTCTCGCCGGCCGTCCTTCAGTCTACGGCAGAAGAGGTCCTGCGCCGTGACCCCGAGACGACGCACCTTTACGTCTATCCGCCGCGTGAAAACTGGCCGCGTATGGTCGCGGGCGGCGACAATGGCATGTATGTTGTGGATGAAGATGGCACATTCGTGCGCCCGCTTGAGGCCAAGTGGAATGAGTTCCTCATCCATCTTCATTACTATCTGAACCTGCCGGAAAGTTTCGGCATGATCATCGTCGCCATTTTTGGCGTGATGCTCGTCTCCATGGCCATTTCCGGTCTGTTGGCGCATCCACGTATTTTCCGCGACGCTTTCCGGTTCAAACGGCAGGGCCAGCCCCGGCTCGCTCAGGCCGATCTGCACAACCGGCTCAGCGTCTGGACGGCACCTTTCGTGGTGGCTGTTGCGGGAACCGGCGCGATGATCGGCCTGTTCTTGGTCGGGGCGCTCGTCTTCGCCCAGACGAATTTCGACGGCGATACACGTAAACTCAGCGAGTCCATTTTTGGGGGCGAGGTGGTAGAGGCTGACGAGACCCCGGCGCCCATCACCGGTATTGATCTTGCTGTTCAGCAATTGGCCAAGGATGTGCCTGGCAAGCCGCCCTTTCTCATCGTCATGCATGAGCCTGGCCAGAAGAGCCAGCACATCCAGTTCTATGTCGATCACAAAGACCGCCTGATCTATGGCGAAAGCTACACCTATTCCACCGATGGCGAGTTACTTGCCACGGCGCATAATGCCGATGGCCCGGTAGGCCAGCAGATTGCCATGTCCATGTACCGTGTCCATTTCGGGGATTTTGGCGGCGTGGCCATGAAGCTCATCTATTTCATTCTGGGGCTGATGCTCTGCGTCATCATTGCGGGCGGCCTGAACATCTACTTCCTGAAGCGCCGCGAGAAAGGCCGTGCTGCACCGCGTCTTGAGGCGCTATGGAGCGGCTGGGTCTGGGGCTGCACGCTGTTTCTGCCAGTCACGTTGATCGCGGCCATCCTCGGCCTCTCTGTAGGCTGGTTGGTAGCGCTTTACTGGATCGGGTCTGCAGCCTGCTCTCTGGCCGCGTGTGCCCTGACGAGCGCGGCCATGGCGGGGAATGTGCTGCGTGTGGTGCTTGGGATGGCGCTGATGCTGTGCGTTGTGATCCATGCGGCGGTGGTCGGCGGGGATTGGTCAAATCCTTATATCCTGCTCAGCTCTGTCAGCCTGTTCGTGACGGGGGCGGCGTTTGCCGTCTGGCCGTTCCTGCGAGGTGGTTTCCGCCCTGTCGTGGCCGGCAAGGATCTTTCCTTCACACCGGGTGAGTAAGTCAGAAGACGCCCATTTCCAGGCCTGCGCCGAGCGCTGCGCCCAACTCCCGACATTTTTCCAGCTGGTCTTCGGGGATCGTCTTCTGGGCCAGGATCTCTTCTTCCGTCTGCGCGTGGGTGCAGATGATGAACGGCGGTTGTACCTGTTTCAAACGCCAGCCCGTGGCGATGCGTGCGGCCTGTTTCATGGCATTCTCGCCATCTGATCCGGCGCAGATCATCAGGCCATAGGGACGGCCTTCCAGCTTTCCGAGCACCGGATAATAGCACCGGTCAAAGAACTCCTTCATCTCACCGGACAGCGCGGCGAGATTCTCCGGCGCGGCAAACAGATATCCCTCTGACGACAGTAGATCTTCCGGCTGTGTGTCTTCCGCTCGCTTCAGCTCCACGTCCGTCTCGGCCTCTGCAGCTTTCAGCGCAGCCTCCGCCATCTGGCGCGTGCCGCCTGTGCGGGAATGATAAATGATCAGCAGTTTCGCCATGGGAGATGTCTCGGGGTGTTGAGGTGATCAGGCAAGCGACGGGTCAGGAGGTAACGGCATCGAAGCGCCGACGATAGGCGTTTGGCGATGTGCCGGCGATGTCCCGAAAGGCGGTGCGGAAGGTTTCGAGAGAAGCAAAGCCTGATTGGGTCGCAATGTCTGCAGTGTCGAGCGTTGTGGTTTCAAGTAAATTCATCGCGCGGAAGATGCGCTCGCGGCGTAGCCATTTGAGCGGTGTTGTGCCGGCGCCTTCGCGGAACCGCCGCAGGAAGGTGCGCTCGCTCATCCCGGCATGACTCGCCATAGATGAAATCGTCAGGGGGCGGTCAAGCTGTTCACGCGCCCAGTCCAGCACGCTGGCGATGGTCTTGCCGGGGCGTTCCTGGATAGGGGCTTCGATATATTGGGACTGACCGCCATCACGATGTGGCGGTGTAACAAGGCTGCGTGCGACCGTGTTGGCAACATTTGCACCATGATCCTGGCGGACGATGTAGAGGCTCGCATCCATGGCGGCGCTGCTGCCAGCTGATGTGATGATGCCGCCATTGTCGACATAGAGGACGTCATCGACGATTTCGATCTCCGGGAATTGTTGCTGTAGCAGCGAGATGTAACGCCAGTGCGTTGTGGCGCGGCCGCCATTGAGCAGCCCGGAATGGGCGAGCACGAAGCACCCCGTACAATACGAAACAAGGCGCGCGCCCCGGGCATGGGCCTTGCGGAGGGCCTCCAGCAGGGGTTCCGGGGGGCGTTTGTTTTTGTCATTCCAGCCGGGGATGATGATCGTGTCAGCGGTCTCCAGCGCCTCCAGTCCGGCATCGATGCGGATGGAATATCCGCCAACCGACCGCACAGACCGCTTTGGCCCGGCGACCTGATAGTCATACCAGTCCATCTCCAGCTCTGGACGGTTCCAGCCGAAGATCTCGCCCGCAATGCCGAACTCCAGCGGCCAGAGAGGTTCATAGGCGATGGTAACGACGCGGTGTGCAGGGGCAGGATGGGGCATGTGAGGACTCTGGGGCATAGAAGACAGGTTTGGCGGAAATCGACCATATAATGTCATTATCGCCAATTCCGCTCTCCGGTTCAATCCCCCAATCTAGGCAGCAGGTAAAAAACTGACTGAAGATTGGAGACAGATATGAGACAGGCTTTTACAAATTTCGGCCATCTGCCGGCTCGTGCCGCTCAGATGGGGGTGGCTGCTGCCATGCTCGCATTGCTCACCCCAGGGGCCTCGGCCGGCCAACGCATACTTCATGGAGCGCAAAGCGATGCGGCGAAATGCCATGACGCCGTCCGCCGTGCAGATCACGCGTCAGCTGGCCATGTTGCCGCATGTACGGCGGTCATTGTGGAAGAGCATGCGCGCGACAGTGAGCGCGCCGCCGCGCGGGTGAACCGGGCAACGCTTTACCGCCATCTTGGCGAAGATGCAGCGGCGGTCGCCGATTGCGAGGCTGCCCTTCCTATGATGAGCCGTGAGGCAAATGTCGCGATCAGCTGCGCCGCAGTATTCATCGACGCTGGCGAGCCCGACAGGGCAGTTGAACTTCTTCAGCAGTCAGAGCTTCCGGAGACGCGTGACCGCTACAAATACTATCACAATCTGGCGCTCGCCCACCATGATCTTGGCGAGTATTCGCTGGCCTATTACTATCTTGAGAAGACGTTGGCGGCCAAGCCCGGCTTTGCGCCAGCGGTGGAGCTGATCGCAAACTACAAAGTGGTGGAAGACTAGGCGCAGCGCCGCCTATTGCATGGGCAAATCCATCATGGTGAAGGCGCGTTCCATGACGATGGTGCCGAGGTGTTCGCCATATTGGCGCATGGCGGCTTCGAACATGGGGCTCGTCATTTCGCCGAAGCCGACGCCGCATTGGCTGGAGGCGCTGACGCCCGCCTGCATCATCAGGCCCGCCAGCGCTGTCGTGGCCTCATCCTTGCGGTCCTGCAGGGCGAGCAGCATCAACTGCTTCATCTGCGCGACATCTTCCTCTGTCGAATGGCTGATCATGCAGCTGGCGACCTCATCAGAGCGGGTCTGGGCGGCGGCGGGCGATGCGGCGAAGACGGCAAGGGCGGCGCCAAGGCAAAGGGTGCGGATCATCTGAGTCTCCTGAACTGGCCTGTGAAGGCGATCTGACTAAACGCAGATCGTGTCAGGAATGGGATGACGCCGAAGATATGAACCCTGCCTGAAGGGCTGCACCTCATCAGATTACGGATTTTTCACATTGCGACAGGGGCTCTGGTATTCGAGAGCTTATTCAGCCGGAACAGCCGTAAATTCCTCTTTCCAGTCTGCCATGAGATCGCGCGTGTCATGATCCCATGGGTGAAAGCCGGGCTTGAACCAGGACAGCCAGGTCTTCCATCCCCTGCCGAACAGGGCAGGCTTTTTCCAGAGAAATGCCTTCACGTCGCGCCGGGCATCCTTTTCCGTATATCCGTCTGCCATCAGCAGGGAGACGGCATGGTCTGCGATGTTCTGCGTGAAGCTCCGAGTGATCAGAAGCATGGACAGATTGCGCCGGAAATAGCGCTTCAGCCCAGACCAGTCCTTGGTGACTTCCAGGAAAACATCATAGGCAACGGCCTTGTGCTCGGTTTCTTCCATGGCGTGCCAACGCCACAGGCTCTCAAGCGCGGGGTCTGTCTTGCTGAACAATGGAACATCATCCGTGTTCGCGACGGTCATCAGCTCCGCCATCATCGCCGTGAAATGCTCCAGGCAGATGGTTGCCATCAGCATGCGGAATGGGCCACCCTCGCGTGCAAAAGCGATGCGCTCCTTGATGGCGGCTTCGATCTCGTCGACGGGGTACTTTTCCCGGTCGATCTTGTTGTTCAACAGGTGATGCTCGCGCGAATGGATGGCTTCCTGCGCGACAAAGTCTTTCACATCCTGCGCCAGCTTGCCCGAGACGTCGCCGCGATAGGCTTTTACCGCGTCCATGAACATGCGCTCGCCGTCCGGGAAGGTCAGCGACATGGCGTTGAAGATCGCCGTCGCCACCGGGTCGTTATCCAGCCAGTGCTCTGAACTCGCGGCCGCCATGTCAAAGTGAATATCGCGGGGATGAATTGTTACATCTTCGGGTGTGCGTTTGGTTGCCATTGTGTTTATTGCCTTATGCAAATAGTCGAACAACACTCTTGAAGATAGAAGTAGCGCTACTGACAAAAATGTCAATAAAAGAAAAAGATACACCTCGAGTCCGTCGAACGCCGGAAGAGTCCCGTGCCAACATCCTGTCGGCGGCGGAATCGTTGCTGCTGCAACAGGGCCCGCAATCTTTGAGGCTGGCGGATGTGGCCAAGGCGGCGGGGGTTGCGAACGCGACCGTGCTGCATCATTTCGGCTCGATTGATGCGGTTCAGCAGGCGCTGATGGAGCGCATGATTGCGGATCTGGTGGACAGCATCATGGCCATACAGATTCCCGCAGAGGCCCCGGCGGAAGCGCGGGCGGATGGCCTGAAGACCCTGTTTGATGCGTTCGAGGCGCGGGGCGCGGCAAGGCTCGCCGCCTGGCTGGAACTGACAGATGAGACAAGCCGGCTGACCGTCGTGCGCCAGGCGGTGCAGGATGTCGCGCAGAAGAGAATCTCAAACGCCGGCGTGCCGTCAGATGTGGCCGAAGACCTGATCCTGCTCAGCGTCACGCTTGCGGTCGGCGTCGGCCTCTTCGGCCCATCCCTCGGCAAACTGATCGGCAAGCCCGAAGGCCGCGCCAGGGAACTGACGCTTCAGATGCTGCTGAGGCATTTGGAGCGGC
>NZ_AWFF01000050.1 GCF_000682755.1 Hyphomonas beringensis | reverse complement strand
GCACCATATCTGGCGCATGGCTCCTCCCCCTCCTTCCAAGGGCGTTTCTGAAGCGCCCAGCGTGTTCTCGCTTGATGGCTTCGCCCGCGATGCGGCCGGGGCCCTGCCCTCTGACAACTGGACCCCACACCGGCCGGACCGGGACTGGGTCAAGCTGGAAGGCGGCAAGCGCTTCAAGGTGCATTCCGAATATGAACCGGCGGGCGACCAGCGCACCGCGATCCCCGAATTGGTGGAGGGCATCCAGGCCGGCGAGCGCGACCAGGTCCTCCTCGGCGCGACCGGCACCGGCAAGACCTTCACCATGGCCAAGATCATCGAGGCGACCCAGCGCCCGGCCCTGATCCTCGCCCCCAACAAGACCCTCGCCGCACAGCTCTATGGCGAGTTCAAATCCTTCTTCCCGGAAAACTCGGTCGAGTATTTCGTGTCCTATTACGATTACTACCAGCCCGAAGCCTATGTGCCGCGGTCAGACCTCTATATCGAGAAGGAATCCTCCATCAACGAGGCGATTGACCGGATGCGCCACTCGGCCACCCGCGCCATTCTGGAACGCGATGACGTGATCATCGTCGCCTCCGTCTCCTGCATCTACGGCATCGGCTCGGTGGAGACGTACACCTCGATGACGTTCAGGCTGGAAGAAGGCCAGCGCATTGACCCGCGCGCCGTGGCCGAACAGCTGGTCGCCAATCAGTATACGCGCAATGACATGAATTTCGTGCGCGGCACCTTCCGCGTGAAGGGCGACGTTGTGGACATCTTCCCCGTCCACTTCGAAGACCGCGCCTGGAAGCTGTCTTTCTTCGGTGACGAGCTGGAGAGCATCACAGAGTTCGATCCCCTCACCGGCCGCACCATGCAGCGCATGCCGGCCATCAAGATCTACGCCAACAGCCACTATGTGACGCCCCGGCCGACGCTGAACCAGGCGATTGAGAAGATCAAGGCGGAGATGAAAACCACGGTCGCCCATTTCGAAAAGCACGGCAAATTGCTGGAGGCCCAGCGCATCCAGCAGCGCACGCAATATGACCTCGAAATGCTCGCCGCCACCGGCAGCTGCAACGGCATCGAGAACTATTCCCGCTACCTCACCGGCCGCAAGCCGGGCGACCCGCCGCCCACCATGTTCGAATACCTGCCCGACAATGCCCTTGTCTTCACTGATGAGAGCCACCAGACCGTGCCGCAGATCGGCGCCATGTACAAAGGCGACTTCAGCCGCAAATCGACACTGGCCGAATATGGCTTCCGCCTCCCCTCCTGCCTCGACAACCGGCCGCTGAAATTCGAGGAATGGGACGCCATGCGCCCGCAGACGGTGCACGTCTCCGCCACGCCCGGCAGCTGGGAGCTGGACCGCACAGGCGGCGTGTTCACCGAACAGGTCATCCGCCCCACCGGCCTGATCGACCCGCCGGTCGAGGTGCGCCCCGTCTCGAAAAATGGCGCCAACCAGGTGGATGATGTCATGGCCGAGGTGAAGGAGGTTGCCGCCAAGGGCTATCGCAGCCTGATTACCACGCTGACGAAAAAGATGGCGGAAGACCTGACGGAATTCCTCAATGATCATGGCGTGCGCGTGCGCTACATGCACTCTGACATCGACACGATTGAGCGGATCGAGATCATCCGCGACCTGCGCCTGGGCGAGTTTGACGTGCTGGTCGGCATCAATTTGCTGCGCGAGGGGCTGGACATTCCGGAGTGTGGTTTTGTCGGCATCCTCGATGCGGACAAGGAGGGCTTCCTCCGCTCAGAGACGAGTATGGTGCAGACCATTGGCCGCGCGGCGCGGAATGCCGATGCGCGGGTTGTGCTCTATGCGGACAAGATCACCGGCTCCATGCAGCGCGCGATGGACGAGACAGAGCGCCGCCGCACCAAGCAGATCGCCTATAATGAAGAGCATGGCATCACGCCGACCACGATCAAGCGCGCCGTTGCCGATATTCTGGGAGAGCTCGGCGAGAAAAAGGATGGCGCCCCGAAAGCACGCGGACGCGGCAAGGATACGGGCAAAGGCCGTAGCCGCGGCGTCAAGGAAACAAAAGCCTTGCCACTTGCGGGCGAAAGCGGGCACAATCTCAAAGTCGCCATCGCGGATCTGGAAAAACAAATGCGCGAAGCCGCCGCGAACCTGGAATTCGAAGAAGCCGCGCGTTTGCGGGACGAGCTGAAGCGGCTACGGGAAGAGGAATTGGGAATTGGAGAGTAAGCTTCTTCTCAAACGAAAAGACTTCCAATCGCCTGACTTTTGCCCGACCATTCCTTCGATTGAATTAAGCAAAGTCACATACCTCACCGGCGCCAATGGTTCAGGCAAAACACGATGGCTCAAGCAAATTGATTCCAAATTGTATGCTGAAGATAACATCAGTACGCTTTACATAGACAAAAGAGCTATAGGCGATCTTAATGCGAACCCATTGTACCCGACAGGAAATGAAGACCTCTGGGTGGAGTTGCAGAATAATCCATACTTGTCAGAGTGGCGGCAGATTGCTGTGCGAATATTTCAGGAACGGAAAATAGCTAATGCAGACGCAATCATTGATGACCAATCGTTCAACCCATGGTCAGAAAGTCAAGACCCAAATGTTGAGTCAGCGCGAACAGAATATGTAAAGGCAATCGATAATACGACAAGAACCATAATGCGAGGTACGAGCAATTTTGAAAGATTTGGACCTAGATTTCTCAAAATTGCTCAGGCGCAAGGAAAATTCGTTCACCTTCTGCGAACGGAAGACTTAGATAGAAGCGGCCCCCCTACCAATCTCGCCGAAATATATAACAACTATATTAAGTCATATTTTCATCACTCAGATGAAAATTACAGGAAAGGTGAAAAGGATATAGATAGCCTACAAAAAACGTTCTTGGCGGCAAATACCCCGCCTTGGAAGTTATTTGACGATGCATTGGAAGAGTTGAGCTGCGACTTAGATGCAGACACGTACCGCTTCAGAATATCTTCTCCAAACCTTTCAGAGATTGCGCCGAAAGACTCTGAAGTAAGATTCACACCGACAATATTGAACGAAGATGGTTCTTCCCTAGGTTGGGACGAATTGTCCTCCGGCGAACAGGCAATGATTACGGTTTTGACAATGCTTGTTGGTCACGCAGCAAGCAACAATTCGTGTCATTACAAGCTAATTCTTTTGGACGAAGTTGATGCTAGCTTTCATCCAGATTGGTGCAAGAAATTTGGATCGTTGATTGAGTTTTTTTCGGAACGGCATGAAGCGCATTTTATTGTAGCCACGCATTCAGTTGCAACTCTGGCTCATGCCCGCTCCTCGGACTACCTGCTATTTGAAAAAAAAGAACGTAAGTACAAATACCAGTTCGTCGATAGAGATAAAGCAATCCACTTCCTTAGTGGCGGATTGTTTCAACTGGCACCTTTGGTCACATATGTTCAGGGAGAGAAGGGGGAAGACTTCATAGTTATTTCTGAAGGTCACAACTATCGAATCCTTCGCAAGTTTCTGAATTTGGAGAATATTAAGGGGGTTGCCGTGACTGACGCAGAAATTCACACAACAAGTCACACTCAATTGAAATCTATATACCGAGTTTTTTCTGCTTTTGAAGCTGGCCCAACGACCCTCTTTGTTGTCGATCCAGATGTAAATATAAGCGACTGGCCTCCTGAAGAAAACAGAACCTTCGTGCACAGACTAGATCCGTCTACTGATAAATCAGCAGCGTCGGGCATTGAAAGCGCATTTCCCCGCTCGACATTTGAGCAATCAAAAATCTCGCCAAACAGTAAGAGAAAGTTCGCACAGTGGATCGAAAGAAACGGAACCAAAAAGGACTTTGTTTCTTTTAGCACACTTAAAGCAAAAATCCTTGATATCCAGCAACGAGTTCAGGGTGAAACTAACTCATTAAACGCAGGATGAAAGGACTCGCAACTAGCCCACCACCATAGCCAAATCCCTCTCCGTGAGTCGTGGCGGATCAGTGTTATGGAAACGGTGCTGACACGAGGAAGCGGGCTATGTCGCCGGTGAAGAGATTGCCGATGATAATGGCGAGATAGATCCGCTGGATGAGGTCACACCCGGTGAGAGGCCCGCACACAGAGCTTTCCGCTCACCCCTGCGGAGGCAGGGGGCCAGCTCCTGAACTCGCAGCATGCGCCTTAGGAAAATTCGGGAGATAGATACCCACCTGCGTGGGGATCTGCGGGAAAACCGGCACCTGCCCCCCCTCACACCTCCCCCTGCCAGACATAGCCATGCGCCTCGCACCAGGCGAGCAGTTCCGGAAGGGCCTCTGCCTCGTCCTGAAGGTCCTCTTCGATGCGGGCGGCCAGATCGCCCTCGCCCATCTCACGCAGGCGGGGCAACAGGTCTCGCATCGCGCTGGCATAGTTTTCAAACCAGCCCGTCTCGGCCAGCATCAGCGCCACATTGGTCAAATCTTCATCGGAGGCATCGGCCACCTCCTCCATCACCAGCGGCAAGAATTGCCGCGCGAAGGCCAGCCGTTTCTGGAACATGCCGCTGACCACCCAGGGCAGATGGTCCGGCGCGGTGTCGCCCTCCTGCCAGCAGCCGCACACCAGCAGCGCCGCCCGGTACAGCGCCGCATTCGTCTCGTCCCGCTCCAGCCGCCGGCCCGCCGCATAGGTCGCCTTGCGCACCGGCCCGGCAAAGCCCGCCAGGCTGGTCAGCTTGCGGGCCGCGCGCATGTCGGCCTCGGCCTCCGGGATCAGCCCGGCCTCCAGCAGGGCGCCGACGCGGGCGCGGGCCAGAACGATTTCCTGCTCTGCGGGGCTGCGGGGCATGTCTTCCTCTTCCGCCAGCACGGTGCGGCGGGCGGCCTCCTCGGCGCGGCGGCGCACGGCGTCTGCCTCGGCCTCTTCACGGGCGGCGGCGGCCTTGCGGGCGGCGATATCCTGTTTGCGAAAGCCGTCTTCCTGTGCCCAGCGGGCCAGCGTGGTGCGCGGAATGTTCAGCCTGCGGCCGATGCACGCCAGCGGCTCGCCTGCCTCCGCCGCCTCACGGGCCAGCTGGCGCATCGCGGTCAGCGTGTCTGTCTTGCGGCGCGGGCGGCCGGGCGAAGGCTCTGCCGGGGCCGGATGGGGCGCCGGGAAGCGTGTCGGGGAAAATCTGTCTGTCATGGGGCAAGCCTCTCATGACCGCGTCTCCGTCGGATTGGGCCGGTGGCTTTCCGCCGATTTGGGGCGATGGGGCATGCGCGGGGCTGTTTGGGCCGGATATGGGCCTGTTTCGGGTCTCTTTTGGGATAGTTTCGGGGCTGGATTTGGGGCTGTTTTCATGCCCCCCTGCCCGGAATTCCACAGCTTGGCACAAAACTGTGAAATTCTACTCTCAGGGGACTCGACTCTTAGGGTTAATTGGGGAATCATTTCGGTTAGCCAACGAAATCCGGGTGGAAGCTCACCCACTTAAGGAGCGTCGGCCAGTACATCGCCCTCGCCGGAGGGTTTGGTCAGGGGCAAAGCCGTGAGAGCGGGTGCGCGAAAGACTAGGCAGCATGGCGGGATGAAGAGCAGGCGATGTCTTCGATGAGGGGAGCTAGACCCCGATGCGAAGGGCTGTATGTCGTGACCGGAGCGCGATCCGAAGCACGGCACCAAAGGAAAATCCGCAAGGATTTCCAGCGGTTAGGTCAGGCCTGAACGCAGATGCCGTGTGCAAATGTTGTGTAGGTTTGGCCGCAGGGAGATGGCCCGGGCGCTTGCCCCGTTCGCAGAGCAGTGGCAGCGACCAGCCGGATCCTGACATGGGGAAAAGAAAAGGCCCGCTTTCGCGAGCCTGATCTGGAACCCGGTGTCAATCGAAGACCGACAACGAGTGCATGCACAGTGTCTCGGTAGTCTGATTCGAAGCACCAGAGAAGGTGTGGGCCTCACCGCTCACACCTTCTTTTTTGGCTGAAGCGCCCGCCTCACATGCACGTCAGGGGCGAGTATTTCAGCGACGGGTGGAGAGAGTCTGCAACTTCCACCGCAGGCGCGCGTAATCTGTGTTAATCCGCACCGTTCGCTCAGCCGAAAGCCCCCGCCATGTTTGCCCTCCTGGAAGTCCTGTTCCTGCTCATCGGCGCCCTCGGCCTGTTCGCCGCCATCAGCCCCAAACTGCGCACCGAAACCTGGTGGCTCCGCATCTGGACCTATTCCCGCCTGCAATTCTGCATCCTGCTGGCCGTGTCGGGTCTGCTCTATATCGCGCTGTTTCCGCTGGGCAGTCTGCTGTCGATCATCATACTCACCCTGTACAGTATAGCCTTAGCCATATGTGCGGCGGATATCTGGCCCTTTCTCCCCGGCCGTCCGAAGGAAGTGGCGCGCGCCCCACGGGATGCCGCCGGGGCGACGCTGTCTGTCCTGCTAATCAATGTTCTGCAGGAAAATGAGGACTATGCCGCCGTCATGGACCGGATAAATGAAGCGGACGCGGATGTCGTCTTCCTGTCCGAGACGAGTAATGCCTGGCGCGAGGCCCTGTCGGATATCGAGGCGGATTATCCGTACACTTACCTGCTGCCGCGGGAAGAGCATAACGGCCTGCTCTTCTATTCCCGCCTGCCCATCCAGAATGTGCAGGAACGCTATCTCTGCCAGGATCACATTCCCTCCCTCACCATTGATGTGGACTTGCAGGGAGAGGAGATCCGCCTCTACTGCATCCATCCACGCCCGCCCCGCCCGCGCGACAAGCCGGAACATCTGGATGACGAACTCATGATCGTCGCCGATGAGCTGCGCGAGCAGGATCGGCCCGCTATGGTGATCGGCGATTTCAACGAGGTTGGCTGGTCCTGGATGGTGCGCGAGTTCAAGCGCCACGCACGCCTGTGCGACCCCAAACGCGGCCGCGGTCTCTACAACAGCTACAGCGCCCAGAACCCGCTGCTCGCCTGGCCGCTGGACCATGCCTTTGTGACGAATGATTTCTATCTTTTGCGCATCAAACGCCTGTCTTCCTGTGGATCTGATCATTACCCGATCCTGTATGGCTTTCAGCGTCGCAAGGCGGACTAAGCCAACTTTCCCTTCGCATTTCCCCTGCATAACGGCTTGCCAAGTGCGAGGGACGGAGAATAAAGTTCCATTTCAGAACTAACTTTTGAGAATGCGAGCGCACTATGCCTTCTTCCGACTATTTACTTGCAGATGCAGAGCTCGACCCTGCCGCGTCGAATGATCGAAACACGCCTTTTTTGCCGGGCCATATGGGCCTGGAAATCACGCGCATAGGCCGTGACGGGGCAGAAGGTGGCTTCACGATTGCCAAACATCATCACGCGCCAAACGGCTTCCTTCATGCGGGCAGTCTTGTCACCCTGGCAGACAGCCTTTGCGGCATGGCATGCATGGCGTCCCTGCCCGCGAGCGCCAGTGGATTCACAACGATTGAGCTGAAATCAAACTTCTTTGCCACTGCCCTTGAGGGCCGCGTACACGGCATTGCCAGCCCGATACATCTTGGCGGCACAACGCAGGTCTGGGATTGTGATGTCACCCACTTCGACACCGGCAAACGGCTCGCTCTGTTCCGCTGCACCCAGATGGTTCTGAGGCCCCGCAAGGCCTGACACGATCAACGCAATGGCCACCACCCTGATTTGAGTGTAACCTTCCCTTAACCATAGACCAGGGGACGGTCATGAAACATATGCGATGCATGTTAACCTGCTTGGCAGCGCTGATGACGCTGTCAGCGTGCAGCATGAGTGAAGAGACCAGCGCCGAGAACCCTCAGGCCACGACAGCGGATGATCCGCCGGTCGAGATCATCCTTTCAGAAGAGCCCGAGCAAGAGGCGCCGGGCGAGAGCGACCTCGGCCTCTCAGGCCCGCCTGTCTCCGGCGGGTCCGGCTCCGCATCCATTCCGGATGACATTTACGTTCCTGGCATGGGCGGCGCGCCGGACCGGGGAGATAATGAGAGTCACTCTGCGCCCCCGCCACCTTCCCCGGCCCCTACACGTGACCACGCCCCTGCCCCCGAAATCCCTGAGGACATCCCTGCGGAATATGCAGAGCTTCTGGAAGAATATGCAGACGACCCGGAAACGCAGGCCGTTTTGCTGGACATGATCAGAGGGCAAGGTAGCGCGGGCGCACCTCCTGCCGCCGCCGGCCCGGGCTATCAAAAGACCTGTCAGGCCGAAACCACGCCCCGCCGTACACTGCTGATCACGTGTCAGGACATGGCAACAGGCGTGCTGACTCAGGCGACCCATCCGATCGGGAGCGATCTTGAGGCCGCCTTGGTGACGGTGGCGAAGGATCTTTCCGGGCCTGATGTAGAGATGGGTATTGTCGAGACTCCGCTTTGCTTCTGGAGCGAGACCGTTCAGATTACAGACAATAGGTTCTTCAGCATGTGTCCCGAATGGGAGTATCGCTATTCCCAACTCGCAGAAGACGCCGCAGCAAACTTTGATACCGGGCGCATCGCCCACCACGCCCCCCAGCAGATGGTTCTGCAGCAACCCTATTTCCTGGAAGTGGCCATCCAGCCCCTGCAAAAAGAGAGTGATCAGGACAGCGTCGATGAATCCCTGACCGCAGCCATGGGCACGGGCCTTGCGCCAGACAGCGAAGAGCGCGCGCTGGACCTGTCCTTCGACACGATCCGCGCGGGAAGTGTGATGTCAGTCTCAGCGGTTGGCGAAGGCTATGACATCCTGGCGACCACGCCGCAGGAGCAACCCCTGCTGCCGGGCACAGCCACGGTCTGGCAATGGCAGGTTACCCCGCGCCAGCCCGGCACGCCGCTATTGACCTTCACGGTTTCTGAAACCGTCGAGGTGAATGGCCGCAGCCTGCCCCGCACCGTCAAGACCATTCCGCTCAATATCAGCGTGACCCGGCTGGACGACCTGCTGGCAGACACCGGCCCTGTCGACACAGACGCTGACACACAAGAACGCTCCCTCACCTCTGATACAAGTACCCCCGTTGAAACGCTGGTCACACCGCCTTCCGAAGCAAGCGGAGCCAGCCTGATGAATGCCTCCTCGGCATCCGGGCCGGACGCAGATATTCCGGGCTGCAAATGGGTGGACGGGGCAGATCCGGACCGGCAGGCCATGGTGCTCAGCAATCTTGCCTATTCGCCGCCGGTCAGCCGCCTTGCAGAGACGCATGAAGATGGCGAGCGCATGACAGAAGCGCTGAGCGCTGTCGGCTTCTCCGTCCTGCAATGCGAAGATCTGGGCCAGCGCCAGACGGTCCGCGCGCTCAGCATGCTGGGCCGCATGGCCAAGGCGCGCACAGATATGGGCGCCCATCCCGTCACCTTCTTCTATTATTCCGGTCATGGCGTGAACATTGAAGGCACGAACTTCATTCTGCCGACGGACATCCCCGGTGCCTCGCCTGATGACATTCGCGACATGGGGGTCAGCTTCGAGCAGATCTTCAACCGTGTGTCGTCCACGGTCGCGCCAACGTCCTTTGTCGTCTTTGATGCGTGCCGCACGGTGATGGACGATCAGAGCCGCGGCCTGATGCGCGCCTACAGCCCGGTCGGCTGGGCATCCGGCGTGTTCCAGGCCTTTGCGACAGAGCCCGGCAAGACCGCCGCGGACGATGGCGTTTATTCAGAGGAACTGGCCAGCAATCTCAGAACCCTGCCAGACCCGGCCAATGTCGTGTTCAAACGGGTGCAGGATGCCGTGGCCGCGCGCACCGGCCAGAAACAGCGCCCGGTCTATACCGATGGCACGACGGGCGGAGATTTCTATTTCAAAGAGGCCAGCCAGTAAGACCAAAGAAAAACCGCCGGCCCGATGGGACCGGCGGCTCGTCTTCTTGCTGAACCTGAACAGGCCTACGGGCTGACAGGAATGTCTTCCACTTTTTTCTCAGGCTTCGGCTTGGCCGATGGCGGCACATCATTTTCGATCACTGCATCTTCTGGCGTCGGCGCAGAGCCGGAGACAGCGCAGCAACGAACCTGCATTTCCAGAACGCGCGTGTTGAAGCGGCATTTCTCGTCATTGATCTCGCGCAGAATGGACAGGCCCCCTGCCCGCGTCGTGTAGCGCGTCTGTGTGCAGCTGGTCAGCGCATAGCCAGGACGGCAGGTGCCCGTATCGCTATTCTGGATCGTGCGGGTTTCGCACTGAACCTCTTTGGAAAAGGCCTCATCCGCACGGGACATGGCCGCATCAGCCTGGGCGCGAGCCGCATCGGCGCTCGCCTGCGCACGGGCCGCTGCGGCGCCGGCACTGTCCGCCATGGCGCGGGCTTCAGACAGGCGCATGTCCGTATCGGCCAGCGCGGTCGTGTTGCCGTCGATTTCGACTTTCAACTTGCAGACCGCCTCGTCCGCTTTGCCTGGATCGGCGCAATATTGCGCAACCGTCTGGTCGCCGGGGATCATCTGGCAGCCTGCCAGAAAGGCACTCGCCGCCAAGGCTCCTGATAGAATGATGCTGTGACGCATGTCATCTCCTCTGAACTTACCCCAGCCGGGATTGGCGGCATAGAAAGGGGCCAGGCGGGAGACGTCAATACGGCTCCCGTCTCAGGAGAGTCCTCAGGCTTTCAGCTTGTAGCCGGATTTGAACATCAGCCAGACGGCGAAAACACCCGCCACAGAAAGCAATCCGGTCACCCAGACCCCCACGACCAAAGAGCCGTTGGAAACGCCAAGAAACCCGTAGCGGAATCCGTCAATCATGTAGAAGAAGGGGTCCAGCAAGGCGAGTGTATGGAACGGCTCCACCATCACCTTGATGTCGTAGAAGGTGCCGGACAGGAAGGTCAGCGGCACAATCACGAAATTGGTCACAGCGGACAAATGGTCAAACTTCTCGGCCCAGATGCCGCCAATCGCGCCGAGCGCGCCCAGCACAATGGCAGAGGTCAGGCTGTACCAGATGATCGGCCAGACATGCACGACATGCAGATCGGCAAGCCCGCTCAGCTGAATGCCCAGCGCAGAAATCGCCGCAACAATAAGACCGCGCACGACCGAACCGCCGATAAAGCCAGCCGTCAGCTCCAGGGGAGACAGAGGCGGCATCAGAAAGTCCACATAGGTGGAGTTGAACTTCGCCTGCACCAGGCTGGAACTCGTATTCTGGAAAGCGTTCTGCAGGATCGCCATGACGATCAGGCCCGGCGCGAGGAAGTTGATATAGTTGAGGCCTTCAAAGTCACCCATCAGGCGGCCGCGATCCCCGAAGGCCAGCTTGAAGACCGTCATATAGAGCAGCGTCGTCACCACAGGGGCAAAGACGGTCTGCATCCACACCTTCATGAAGCGCCCGATTTCGCGCTTGAACAGGGTCCACAGCCCCACTCCATTGATCTTGCCATACTGGCGGACATGACGTTGGGCGGAGGAAAGTTCAGCAACTGTATCGGTCATGACGCTGTATCTAGGCCTCCCGACACGAATCTGCGAGGGGTAGCGGCAGGAAAATTCTAGAAAATTACGGCTGCCAGCATTTTGTCCACAAGCTGACGCAGTTAACCACAATATGTAGAAAGCCTGTGGAAAGCCTCATCTGCATGTTGTGTTTCGTTTCGCTGCTGATACGATATCTAGGTGTTAAGCGGATGGCGCGTACCTGCCATCTCAATATCTAGGGGCTGATGGGTTGCAAGTGTTAACAACCCTGATCCGAGCTGGGAGACCGAAGAACATGTCCTGGACAGAAGAACGGGTAAGCGTGCTGAAGAAACTCTGGGCAGAGGGCCATTCCGCCTCCCAGATCGCCAAGCAGCTGGGCGGGGTTACCCGCAATGCAGTCATCGGCAAAGTCCACCGCCTGGGCCTGTCTGGCCGGGCGACGCCATCGCGCCCCGTCAAACGCCCGCCGCGTCTGGCCCGTCCGAAGCCGCGCGTGATGCCGGATGGCAGCGTCAAGCAGGCCGCACCGGCCGCCGCCGAAACGGTGGAGCCGAGCCCAGCGCCAGTGGAACGCGCGCCAGCAGACATCATGGCGCCTCTGCCGCCGCTGCAACAGGCAGATGGCGAACCGGCCTCCATCCTGACGCTGCGGGATTCCATGTGCAAATGGCCGATCGGCGACCCAGCCGATCCGAAATTCGCCTTTTGTGGCCGCAAGGCTGATTGTGGGCCCTACTGCGCAGAGCACGCCAAAGTGGCCTTCCAGCCCGCGCGCAAGCGCGACACGCGCAAGAGCCAATACGATTATGTCCGCCGCATCGCCGGTTAATTCCGGCATCGCACCCTAACCCCATGCGGCTGACAGGAAGCCCTCGAAGTTTTTCTTCGGGGGCTTTTTGCTACGCAGTGCCCTGCCCCTGGCCCCCTCGCCATCCCCGCAAAACGCCGCTAAGGCTTCAGACGTGACGACACTGCCCGCTGACCCGAACGCAATCTATGCGACCCCCGCCAAATGGGTGGCGAGTGGCGCGGGTGCGCAAGGCAACCTGTTCCTCACGGGCCGCGCTGGCACCGGCAAGACGACGATGCTGCGCAAATTCCTGTCCCAGGCGGGAGAGAAAGCCATCGTGCTGGCGCCCACCGGCGTCGCCGCAATGAATGCCGGCGGGCAGACGATCCATTCCTTCTTCAAATTCCCGCCCCGCCTGATTGAGCCGACCGACATCAAGCGCTTGCGCTCGACGCGCCTCGTCAAGGCCATCGACACGATGATCATTGATGAGATCTCGATGGTGCGGTCGGACATGCTGGACGCCATCGACAAGAGCCTGAAGCTGAACCGCGCCTCAAAGCGCCCGTTTGGCGGCGTGCGGATGATCCTGTCTGGTGATCTGCATCAATTGCCGCCGGTCGTCTCCGGCCAGGAAGCGCCAATCCTGCGCGAGCGCTATGGTGGCAGCTATTTCTTCAACGCCCCGGCATTCCGGGATGCCGAGTTTGCCTTGCTGGCGCTGAAGCACGTCTTCCGTCAGGAAGAGCCAAGATTTCTGGCCTTGCTCGGCGCACTGCGTACCGGGCGCGTCACGCCGAATGACGAGGCCGTGCTGCGCGGGCTGGTCAGCTCAAAGACGGCGGTCGAGGCCTCTGAAACGCATGTCGTGCTGACGCCCAACAATGCCAATGCCTATCGCATCAATCAGGCCCGGCTCGACGGGCTGGAAACGCGCTCGCAAACCTATAGCGCGGATGTGCAGGGACAGTTCGACGAGAAATCCTATCCCACCGAAGCCGACCTTGAACTGAAGGAAGGCGCGCGGGTGATGCTGATCAAGAATGATCCGGAAGGGCGCTGGGTGAACGGCTCTCTGGCCACCGTGGCAGGCTTTTCCGGCAGCCGCGTAATCGTCGAGATCAATGATCATGTCTATGAGATCGAACCGACGGCCTGGGAGAAATACCGCTACGAGCTGGACCCGGAAACCAAGAAGGTAAAACGCGAAGTGGTCGGCACGTTCAAGCAGATGCCGCTGCGCCTTGCCTATGCCGTGACGATTCACAAGGCACAGGGCCTGACTCTGGACAAGGTGTTCATCGATTTCGACTCCGGCATGTTCGCGCATGGCCAGGCCTACGTCGCCTTCTCCCGCGCACGTTCACTGGACGGACTATCCATCAGCCGCGAACTTCGTCCGCGTGACCTGGTATTGGACCGCGAAGCCTTCGCGTTCGGCAAGCTGGAAACCATAGAAGACAATGACGCCTATCTTCTGGCGCGATTTGCCAAGGCCGATAACGCCCTGCTCTGACTGTGCTTTTTTCAGTCTGAACAAATATCGAGCGAAACCGGACTATTTCTGGAAAAGTTCTGCACACTGCGCCAATCCCTTAAGAAGTCTTAAGGAACTGATCACAAAGATGACGCATTGTTCTAGTGTGATGAGCAAATCAAAACGACATAAAGGCCATCTTGCCATGCCACCGATTTACGAACGTCGTCAGCGCCGGGCACAGCTCAGAATGGAAGTCGGCTGCAGCCCGGCTGCCAAGAAAACGCCAGCCCAGCTTGCTGCCCAGCGCCGCAAGATGCGCATTCCGGGCGGCGGCGGCACAGGCGACTGAGGTCGCCCGCCCTTTGATCAGGCCAGTTTCCGGATTTCTTCCGAGAGCTGACGCTCCTGATCGGTGACAATCTTCTCAAGCACACGCACCCGTTCCTTGAGGCGATCGACTTCGCCCAGAACCTGGTCCATGTCCGCGTCCGAGGCCGCATCGGCCTGCCGGTTCGCTTTCATGCGAAAGTAATTGTTTACCACGCCCGCGCCGACACAAATCAGCACGATGACAACGATCATTTCAAACGGGTTCACAGGCTTCACTCCTTCTCATCAGGGTTCCGCCATCGCGGACATCCTTGTCATTTTCAGTTAGTCTACTGGAAAACTGCCTGATTTCTAAGACAATCCATCAATATCATTGCGCAATTGCCGGTCTCGATCCGTGATGATCGCCTCCAGCGTTCGGATACGCTCGGAAAGATTGTCGATCTGTTGCGAGGCTTCGCGGGACACATCCGGCGTACGGCTCGGCCTGCGCAGCAGCATCACACCCAAAACTATCAGGAAGAAGACAAGGGGAAGATATACAGACACGGGGACAAGCTCCTTTCAGCAACATACAAACTTTCGACCTCGAAAGTCAGTTGGCTGGAGCCTCCCCGTTTCATGGCTGGACCCGCGAATACGGCGGATGCCCAATCTCCTGAACTTATCGATAAACAATATATGGCTATCGATTAGAGCCGGTTCAAGAAAAAATCGGAATTATCTTCCGGTGGAGCCAAACCCGCCGGCACCACGCTCGGTTTCATCCAGGCTCTCCACCTCTTCCCAGGCCAGCTGCGTGACCGGGGCCAGCACAAGCTGGGCGATGCGTTCACCGCGCTGGATGGTGAAGGCTTCCTGGCCCAGATTGATCAGGATTACCTTGATTTCACCGCGATAATCGCTGTCGATCGTGCCGGGCGTGTTGAGGCAGGTCAGGCCATGCTTGGCCGCGAGGCCTGAACGCGGGCGCACCTGAATCTCATACCCCTGCGGGATTGCGACGGACAGGCCGGTCGGGATCATGGCCCGTTCGCCGGGCTGCAGCATGATCGGATCTTCTTCAGTCACCGCCGCCCTGACATCCATTCCGGCAGAGCCGATGGTCTCATAGGCAGGCAGTTGAAGGCCCTCGAAATGGGGCAGCGGGCGGACGGATACGGTAACCTTGCTCATGCCTCTAGCCGTTGGCGGAGTCGCAATATCAAGTCAAGCAGATAGCGTCTCAAAGGCCACCTATGTGCCTCACTCATCCCCGTCCTTATGGGCATCGCGGATATCCTGTTCCCAGTCCATCGTGTCGCCGCGCATCAGCTTGTCATGTTGCAATTCGGACTCGCCAGGCCGATCCAGGAAGATGGTATTGTCGATGCCGTCCAGCATGTATTTCTGCTGGCCGCTATTCTTCTTGAGGAAGGCTTCGGCGGCCGTATCGGCGGGCATGGTCTGCCGCAGCTTTCCGGCATAGGCATCGTCCAGCCGGTTCTGCTCTTCCCGGTCGAGCCCGGCATTGGCGAGATCCTTGTAGACCTGTTGGGTCGCCTGCAGATCGCATTTCGCCTGACGGCGCTGCTCTTCGGTCATCTTGTGACACATCAGGGCGGCCAGCGCGCCGCCCCCTCCCCCGGACGGGGCAGGCGGAATGGCCAGTTCAATTCCGGGAATGCGCGGCGGCGGCCGCCGGCCTGTCTCCGGCGCGAAGGCCGGTGGGGGCACGGAGACAGACGCCGTTGTTTCAGGCGGCGCACCCGGCGGCTCTGGCAGGGTCACGATGTCGTCGGCAGGCTCCGGCTCTTTCTCGATCACATCCGGCAGGTCCACCTCTGGCAGCTGAGGCTCGGGGGTCTCCACCAGGTCCGGCGCTGGCGGCAAGTCTTCGGGAACGTCCGGCTGCTCCGGTTCCTGCGTTTCCAGTTCCGGGGCGGGATCTGTTTCTTCCGGCTGCTCTTCCGGAATGTCCGGTTCCGGCATATCGACAGGTGGCGCGTCGGGGGCGGACTCCACGGGAAGCTCCGCCACTTCCTCTGGCAGAGTTTCCGGAATCTCTTCCGGCAGGTCTTCGGGCATTTCCTCCTCCACCAGATCGGGTTCAGCCTCTTCAAGGGGCACTTCCAGCGTATCTGGCAGGTCTTCCGGCGCCTCTTCCACAAGCTCCATGGACGGCTCTTCGGGAATCTCCTCCACCGGCAAGCCGGGCTGAGGAGGCAACGGAATGTCTTCCTCCATCATGATGGGGGCAGGTATGTCTTCAGGTTCCGGATCTTCAGCGACAGTCTCCACCGGAACTTCCGCCGGCGGCAGCGGCTCCTCCATGACAAGCTCCGTCTCCGGAACGGGCTCGGGGTCCGGAACAGGTTCAGGGGCCGGAACAGGCTCCGGCTCTGGTTCGGGTTCGGGTTCGGGTTCGGGTTCGGGAAGAGGCTCCGGCGCGGGCATAGGTTCCTGCGGCAGTTGAATCTCTGGCTCTGGCTCTGGCTCTGGCTCTGGCAGAGGATCGGGTTCGAGGAAAACGATGTCTACTTCGAAAGCCTCATCGGGATCGGTCTGCAGATGCGCGGTCTCACCAAAGGACAGCGACAACAACAGAAACACCAAGCCGTTCAAGCCCAGTGAGACCACCGCCCATGGCAGGCGATGCCGCAAGAATCGCTGCCAAGCCGCACCCATCGGGTAAACTTCTAGCAGAAATATCTTGCTGCGACTCTTATTTTTCTGTCAGGCGCAATCGCCTAGAGCGCGACTTCCAGCTTGCCGTTGACGAGGTTGGAATAGTCCTCGACCAAGGCTTCGGAGATCTGGCCCGGCTTGTAGCTGTGCACGCCAATTTCGGCGACCGGCGTGATCTCTGCCGCGCTGCCCGTGATGAAGCATTCGGAGAAGGTCGGCAGCTCGTCCGGCATGATGGCGCGTTCGATCACTTCGATCTGACGCTCCTTGGCCAGCTTGATGGCGGTCTGGCGGGTCAGGCCGTTCAGGAAACAATCCGGGGTCGGCGTGTGCAGCGCGCCGTCGCGTACAAAGAAGATGTTCGCGCCGGTCGCTTCCGCCACCTGTCCGCGATAATCCAGCATCAGCGCATCGGCATAGCCATCACGCTCGGCGGCATGCTTGGACAGGGTGCAGATCATGTAGAGGCCAGCGGCCTTGGCATGACAGGGCGCAGTGTCCGGAGCCGGACGGCGCCACTGGGCATGCGTCATGCGGATGCCCTTCATCTTGTCCTTGAAATAGTCACCCCAGGACCAGGCCGCGATGGCCAGATGGATCGTGTTGTTCTGGGCAGACACGCCCATCATTTCAGACCCGCGCCAGGCGATGGCGCGCACATAGGCGCTGTCGAGCCCGGACTTGGCCAGCGCCTCGCGCTTGGCTTCCTCGATCTGCTCCACCGTGAAGGGGATGTCGAAGCCCATGATCTCTGCAGAATTGTGCAGGCGCTTGGAGTGGTCCAGAGAGCGGAAAATCTTGCCATTATAGGCGCGCTCGCCTTCGAAGACGGAGGAAGCATAGTGCAGCGCGTGCGTCAGGACATGGACCTTGGTATCCCGCCACGGCACGAATTCGCCGTCCATCCAGATATACCCATCGCGGTCGTCATATGCGGTCCCAGACATCTGTTTCAGCGCTCCTCGCTTGCACTTCTTCTCATTTCGAGTTCTTTTTCAGACTATGGCCCCTGACGTCAACCTGAATAGACCGTTCGACCCTCGCCTCTTCCTGATGGATCAGGAGCTGGATCGGGGCGTCGGACTCCTGCTGGCGGGGAGCGCGGAATTGATCAAGACCGCAGATGAGGCCCGACACAAGGCAGGGCTGAGCAAGCCAGAGCTGCAAATTCTCATGGCTGTGCGCTATCACCCCGGACAAACCGTCGGCGATCTGCGCGACGCTCTGGGCATGACCGTACCCACTTTCGCCCGCCTCATCGGTGATCTGGACCAGCGCGGCCTGATCGAACGCGAACGTGACGCCCAGGGCGACAAGCGCCGTCGCACGCTGGTTCTGTCAGATGCCGGCACCACGCTGACCACGCAAATCGCCATCATGTTGCGCGAAAGGCTGCGCATTGCCTATCGCGCCGCGGGGCCGGACGCCGTGGAAGGCGCCCGCAAGGTTCTGGATGCGCTGATCAAATGAGCGGAGACAATGCACATATTCTCGTGGTCGACGATGACGACCGCATTCGCGACCTGCTGAAACGTTTCCTGGCGCGCGAAGGCTATCGCGTGACCTCTGCCCCCGGCGCGGAAACCGCCCGCAAGCTGATGGATACGATGACATTCGATCTGGCCATTCTGGACATCATGATGCCCGGCGAAGACGGCCTGTCCCTGCTTAAGGCGATCCGTGACGGACGCAACAAGGACACGCCGGTCATGCTGTTGACCGCGCGCGGGCAGACGACCGACCGGATCGAGGGCCTGAAACGCGGCGCTGATGACTATCTGGCCAAACCGTTTGAACCGGAAGAATTGTCGCTGCGCTGCGCAGCCATTCTACGCCGCACGCATACGGAAGACCCGCCCGAAGAGGTGGAGATGTCCGGCCTGGTCTTCAATGCAGAGCGCGGCGAGCTGCGCGAGGGTGACAAGCGTATCCGCCTCACCGAAGCCGAGCTGCAATTGCTGACCGTGCTGGCCGCCCATCCGGGAGAGCCGGTCAGCCGTGAGGAGCTGGCGGCCGTCACCTCGGCCGGGCTGGAACGGTCTGTCGATGTTCAGGTTACCCGTTTGCGGCGCAAGATCGAGCCGAACCCGAAAGAACCGATCCATCTGCAAACCGTGCGCGGCGTCGGCTATCGCCTGATGCCGGACTGATCCGCCATGGCCGGGTTCCGACTGAGAGACATCACCCCGCGCGGCCTCTACGCCCGCAGTATGCTGATGGTCATCGCGCCTGTCGTGCTGATCCTCATCCTGATGACGTGGTATTATTATGACAGCCATATCGCAGAGGTGAACCGCAAGCTGGGCCAGTCCATTGCCCGCGATACCAGCCTGGTGCAGGCCTATTGCGCTGGCGGCAATGATGCCGGCCTGGACCGCGAGATGATCCGCACGGGCCTGGACCTGACTTTCACCTGCGACAGTCATGAGGATGATTTCGACCGCAGCGGCTATGCCAGCGTCTTCTCCTACAGCCGCACGCTGGACAAGGAATTGGAGACCCGGCTGGAAGTACCGGTCGATACGGCGCTGAACCCGAAGGATTCCATGCTGCATCTGCGCTTCCCCTCCGAGGGGCGCACGGCGGAGATCATTGTCGAGCGCAAACGTGTGCTGACAATCACGTCTCACTTCTTCATTGTCTGGGTCATCATCTTCTCTCTGTTCATGGTCGCGCTGGCGATCGGCTTTCTGAACCAGCAGGTGCGCTCCATCCTGCGTCTGGCAGAAGCCGCGCGCGCGTTTGGCCGGGGCCGCGAGATGCCGGACTTTCGCCCCTCCGGCGCCAATGAAGTGCGCGACGCCGCCCGCGCCGTGATCGATATGAAGAACAGGCTGACTGCCTTTACCGAACAGCGCACCGCCATGCTGGCCGGGGTCAGCCATGATTTGCGCACGCCCCTGACCCGGCTGAAACTGGAACTCGCCATGATGGAGCCGACGGAAGAGATCAAGGCGGCTCAGGCAGACCTCGACGACATGTCCATGATGCTGGACGAATACCTCACCTTTGCCCGCGGCGAGGAAGGCGACGAGGCGGTGACGTTCGACCTGGCCAAGCTGGTGCGCGACATCGCCGCCGGCTTCGGCCCGCATATAGATGTGACCGGGCCGGAGAGCATCCGCGTGCATGGCCGGCCGCTGGCCATCAAGCGCGCGGTCAGCAATCTGATCTCCAATGCGATGAAATTTGCCACCGAGACCCGCGTCACCCTTGTCGATGGCCCCCACGCCGCCGATATACATGTCGATGACAATGGGCCCGGCATTGAGCCAGCCCGCAGGGAAGAGGCTTTCCGTCCATTCATGCGTCTTGACGAAGCCCGCACCCAGAATACATCCGGCACCGGGCTGGGTCTGACTCTGGCCCGCGATACAGCCCGCGCCCATGGCGGAGACCTGCGCCTCAGCGACAGTCCCCTGGGCGGCCTGCGCGCCAGCCTGCGCCTGCCCCATTGAACCTTTTCCCCGTCAGAGGCATTTCTCCCCCATGAGCACGAGCAAAGCCAAACTTATCATCCGCAACGCAACGCCGGATGACATCCCCGCCCTGCAGGAACTCTCCGCCAAGGTCTATGGCCAGGGCGACGAGTATTCCCGCGACCATTTGATGGCCCAGATCAACCGTTTCCCGGACGGTCAGTTCGTGGCCGAATATGAAGGCCTGATCGTCGGGCACTGCGCCACCTTCATGATCGCCTCCGAACACGCCTTCGGGCCGCACACCTGGATGCAGATCACCGGTGGCGGCTATGCCGCGCGGCACGATCCGGAAGGCGATGTCCTCTATGGCATGGACGTGGCCGTTGATCCGGACTTCCGCCGCCTGCGCATCGGCCAGCGCTTCTACAAGGCGCGCCGCGAGCTTTGCCAATGGCTGGAGCTGAAAGGCATTGTCTTTGCCGGCCGGATGCCGGGCTATGCCCGCAGGGCCAAGCAATATCCGAACCCGGAAGACTATGTGAAGGCCGTGCAGGAATCCAAACTGCGTGATCCGGTCATCACCTTCCAGCTGAACCAGGGCTACCAGCCGCTGGGCGTGCTGCGTCATTATCTTCCGGAAGACCTCGACTCCATGGGCCATGCCACGCACATGTTCTGGGAGAACCCGCTGGCGCAGGAAAAGATCAAGACCAATACCAGCTTTGGCGACACCTCCCTGCCAGAGCGCGTGCGCATCGCGACCGTGCAATGGCAGATGCGCCGCATCACCTCGATTGATGAATTCGAGGGCCAGCTGGAATACTGGGTCGACATCGCATCGGACTATCAGTCTGACTTCGTCGTCTTCCCGGAAATGCTGACCCTGCAATTGCTGTCGCTGGCAGAGCGCCCGCTGGGCCCGGTCGACGCAATTGCTCAGGTGTCTGAGTATACGCCGCGCTTTGTGGAGTTCATGGAGAAGCTGGCGGTCTCCTACAATATCAACATCATTGGCGGCACACACCCCAAGCAGATGGACAATGGCGAGATCCTGAATGTCTGCCACGTCTTCCTGCGCGACGGTTCTGTCCACACGCAACAGAAGCTGCACCCGACCCCGTCGGAACGGCACTGGTGGAACATTCAGGGCGGACGCGGCAATTCCGTGATCCAGACCGATTGCGGCCCGATCGGTGTGATGATCTGCTATGACAGCGAGTTCCCGGAAATCGCCCGCCACCTGGTCGACCAAGGCGCGCTGATGCTGTTCGTGCCGTTCTGCACCGATGAGCGCCGCGGCTATCTGCGGGTACGCTATTGCTGTCAGGCCCGCGCGGTGGAGAACCAGTGCTATGTCACCATGTCCGGCGTCGTCGGCAATCTGCCGAATGTCGAGAATATGGATATTCACTATGCGGAGAGTGCCATCCTGACGCCATCGGACTTCCCCTTCTCCCGGGATGGGGTCGCGGCGGATACCGCGCCGAACACCGAAACCATCGCACTGGCAGATCTCTCGATCTCAGACCTTCTGACGGCTCGCCAATCCGGCGCCGTGCAGAACCTCAAGGATCGCCGTCTTGATCTCTACCAGGTCGCCTGGAAAAAGAACTAGGCGCGGCGGATCAGCTCTTCGCCCTGATTGTAGACATTCCCCACAGCGGGGCTGACGGGCCATATCTCCATCTCGGCACCCGGATAAGGCGTGTAGAGGTCTGACACTTTGCGGTTGTCGGCATCCATCCAGCGCGCATGGTCTGACGCTTTCAGGATCACCGGCATGCGGCTGGAAAGGTCCGACACCAGACGGTTCGGGCGTGTGGAGAGGATCGTGAACGTGTCGATCTCGGACCCGTCAATCATGGCGCGGTTCCACAGGCCCGCAAAGCAAAACCAGCGCCGCTCGGTCAGGCCCACGGCATAAGGTTTGCGATGCCCCTGCGGGCCGACCCAGGCATAATAGCCACTGGCCGGGATCAGGCAGCGATGATGACGGAAGGGCCCGCGGAATGTGTTGGAAAATTCCAGCTCCTCACATTTGGCCATATGGGTGGAGAATTTCTTCTCGCTTAGCGGCTTGTGCCACCAGGTGGGGATCAGCCCCCACATGGCCGGGGCCAGCTGGACCGTGCCGCGCGGCACATATTCCCCCTCCGGCGCCATGCGGATGATCGGCACAAACTGGCTGGGCGCAATGTTGAAAGCGGGCTCCGGCGCGTCAATGCCCGGCGGGGGCACAAGGCCGGTGGCCTCGCGATAGTCTTGCCACGAAATATCCTGTCTGAAGAAACGGCCCGCCATGGTCCTTCCCTTAACGGGCGTCGCGCGGCCTGCCTAGATGGCTCGGCAGCCTTGTGGCCTCAGGGCTTGAACACGGCGTTGCTGTCTTCCAGCAACTCATAGGCAACATGGGCTTTCAGCTTTTCCGTCACCTCATTCGCATCCCCCTCCAGCTGGTCTGGCGGAATGATCTGGCCGAAGGTCATGCGCACATTCGCGCCGCGCTTGTTCAGCAATTCGTTGAACAGCGTAATGTCGCGCAGCTCTCCGCTGATGTCTGACAAGGTGTAGAACAGCCAGGAATTCCAGGCATCAAGATTGAGCGGCAGGACCGGCGCGTTCTGTTTCCGCGCGAGGCCAACCACGGTGGAGAACCAGTCCTTCTCAATCAGGCGGCCATCCTCTTTCCGGGCCAACCGCCCGGAGGGGAAGATGACGACGCATTTTTCTTCAGCAAAGGCCTCCCCTGCCCGCTTCAGCGTCTCACGTGTCTTGGCCGGGGTCCGCTTCTCGGCCACCCACTCGACCGGGATAATGACATCCTGAAAGCGCGGATTGACGCGCACCGCATCGGCATTGGCGAAGAAAGTGATGTCATCGCGCACGCGCTTCAGCAGATCCCAGACCGCCACACCATCGGCAAGCCCTGTCGGATGGTTGGCGGCAATGATCAGCCGGCCCTCGCGCGGCATGCGCTCAATGCCCTCGACCTCCAGCTGGAAATCGAGATGGCGGGAAAGAAGATCAAACGAGTCGCGGCCATTCAGCTGGACAATCTCGTCCGCCATCTCCCGCGCCTTGCGATAGCCCAGCATCTTGTAGAGCACCGGCCGTACCAGGGGCCATGACCAGCTGCCCCGCAATTTGGGACAACGCTCCTCAATCAGCACATCAACAATGTGCTGATCATTATTTTTTTCATCAGCAACAAGAAAAGCTGATGGCCGTGCTGAGGCCTCTTTTCGGGCCAGGCTTTCGTCAGTCATGGCGGCTCTGCCACTCCGTTCTCCCCTTTAGGAACATAGGGATACCGGGTGATCCTACAAAGGAGAAAATCAGTATTGTGGCGACGCAAAAAAAGAGCGCCAAACCTGCACTCTGTTGAAATATAAACACTTCGGAAAGCTTCGCTTTACTAAGACGTAAGAGCCCCGTGGCAAGGTAAACCACAAGACGGGGTTGGCTTAAGCCTTTCCTTCCAGGGCTAATTAATCGGGATGAGCGTAGATGAAAGTTCTTTGGGTTGAAGATCACGAGCCGGTGAGAGACATGCTGGCGATTGCCGCTGACAAGGCCGCGCGCTCTCGCGTGCAGATTGATCTCGTAATGGCGCCTACCCTGATGGCCGCCGAATCCCGCCTGCGCCTTGAGCGTTTTGACCTTGTCGTTCTGGATCTGGGCCTGCCGGACTCCTTCGACCCGGACATGACGATCGCGCGCATCGCCAATATGGGCAAATATCGCATCGCGGTTGTCTCTTCCATGGACGTACGTGACCAGGCCGTTGAGGCCGCGCTGCGGTGCGGCGCCAACATCCACCCGGAAGCTGTTTTCAAGGCAAATCTGCCTTTCAACCGCTTCATCCAGCGGCCGGATTCATTCGAGGATTTCCTGATGGACCTGATGCCAGGCGCCCATGCGGCCGCCGTTCAGGCCGCCTGATCCGACACGACACTCAGGGTAGCGCTTGCCGGGCGCCCCTGCTCCTTGCTAAGCCGCCCAGAGAAACGTCCGGGCGGCTTTTTGCTGGACGAGATACCAGAAGGGCCTGCTGCCGATGGAATTTCCCGTAACGCTCAGCCTGATCGCGGCGAATGTTCTGGTCAGCATGATTGGCCTGTCGAACCGCGAGTTCTTCGAAGAGAACAATTTCTGGATCGCGCCCATCCGGCAGAACAAGCAATATTGGCGGTTCGTGACCTCTGCCTTCCTGCACGTGAACGCGACGCACCTGCTGATCAACATGTATGTGCTGTGGGAGTTCGGCCGTCATCTGGAACGCTCGCTGGGAGCCGCTACCTTCCTGATCATCTATTTCGGGTCTCTTCTAGCCGGCAATATATGGGAATATATCGACAATCTGAACAAGCCGGACTATCGCGCCGTCGGGGCCTCGGGGGCGACCTCCGGCGTCATCCTGTCCTTCAGCGTGCTGGCACCCTTTGCCCTTCTGGGGATATTCTTCATCATTCCGATGTGGGCGATTGTGGCGGCTGTCCTGTTCATCACGGTCAGCTTTGTTCTCTCCCGCCGGGAAAATACAATGATTGCGCACGGAGCCCACCTTGGCGGCGCTCTGGCGGGGGCCGCGCTGACCCTGCTTCTGGTGCCGGGCGCCTGGGCCAGCCTGGTCCGCCAGATTGCCGAAAGGCTGGGGTAGAGTTCTCTTCGCCAAACTTCCGGAAGGATATCTGATGGGCTTTGTCATAGACCGCTATCAGGCGCGGGTAGAGAGCGGGCAGCTCTCCCCTGACCCTGTGCAGGAAAAGGCCGCGGCCGCGCTGGATGATCTGGCCGGGCGCCTGAAGACGCGCAAGACCGGCGGCTGGTTTTCCAGCCCCGAGAAAGTGACCGGCCTGTACCTGTGGGGCGGGGTCGGCCGGGGCAAATCCATGTTGATGGATCTGTTCTTCGAAGACGCCCCGGTTGAAGCGCGACGCCGGGTCCACTTCCATGAATTCATGGCGGAGGTTCACGACCTGCTGGATGAATGGCGCAAGCTGTCGGACAGCGAGCGCAAGCGATCCGAATGGCGTGTGAAGAGTGCGGGCGATGACCCGATCCCCCCAGTGGCGAAACAGATCGCCTCCCGCGCGAACCTGCTCTGCTTTGACGAATTCCAGGTGTCGCAAATTGCAGATGCAATGGTGCTGGCGCGCCTGTTCGACGAGTTGTTTGCCCAGGCGGTGACTGTGGTGGCGACCTCCAACCGCCATCCTGATGATCTCTACAAGGATGGCATAAACCGCCCCCTCTTCCTGCCCTTCATCCAGCATCTGAAAGATCACTGCCAGGTGATGGAGCTGGCGTCCGAGCGTGACTATCGCCTGGACCGGCTGATCGAGGCCCCGATCTGGTATGCCCCGCTGGACGAAGCCGCAGAGAGCGGGCTGGACCGCGCCTGGGACCGGCTGACCTCTGGCGCCGACCCGCAGCATTGCACGCTGACCGTGAAGGGCCGGAAACTGGAGGTAAACAGGGAAGCTGCCGGTGTGGCGCGCTTCACCTTTGAAGAGCTGTGTGCGCGTCCGCTCGGCTCCCGCGATTATCTGGCAATCGCGGCGCATTTCCATACGGTGATCCTGTCCGGCATTCCGACGCTGGGGCCGGAAAACCGCAATGAAGCCGCTCGCTTCGTGGCGCTGATTGACGCGCTGTATGAGGCGCGCGTGAAACTGGTGGCGAGCGCGGCGGCTGAACCGGAAGCGCTCTATCCGGAAGGCGACGGGGCGTTCGAGTTTAAACGCACGGTGAGCCGCCTGCATGAAATGCGCTCTACGGACTATCTGGCGGAAGAGAAGATGGAACTGGCGCTGGACTAGGATTCCAGCTGCACGTGCGACGCCCGTGAAGGCGCTTTGTGGGCGGGTTGATTTTTTTATCCGTGAAGGGATGGGTCAGGTGTCGGGAGGTGGTAGGACACATTCTGCATCACTGGCGCTCATCCCGGCGCACGCAGGGATCCAGAGTCGCGTGTAGAGAGCCTGCCGTCCTGGGCCCCGGCTTTCGCCGGGGTGAGCGG
>NZ_AWFF01000049.1 GCF_000682755.1 Hyphomonas beringensis | reverse complement strand
AGGCTAAACGCCCCTGCCCTACGCCTCAAGGCAGTTTGCCCTGACAATGCCCCCCCGATACCAGCGGCTTGTCGAATTAGGCCTCGATAACGACGGTTGGCTGGATCTGGTACTTATCCACCACGTCGAAATCGACCTCCACGCCCCAGCCGGGACCCGTCGGAAGATTGGCGTAGCCATCTTCATAGACGATGCGTTCCTTCAACAAATCGTGTTCCATCATGACATGACCCTGCAATTCAGATGCATGCCTGATCTTACTGGCACGGGCCGCATGCATATGGAGCTGGATAGCACTGCCCAGTCCCGACGGCTGATTGTGAAGAACAACGTCCAGGCCGCGTGCCGAGGCATAATCAATCGCCTTCAACGCATTCGTCATGCCGCCGGGACGTTCAGGATTGATCCCGAAGGCACGGACAGCGCCCATATCAGCCAGTGTGACGATATCGCGGAGCCCAAACCCACTTTCATGCGCCATTAAAGGCACGTTCGTACGCGACTGGACCCAGGCCATTCCGACAAAATCGTCGCCTTTGACGGGCTGTTCCGCAAAGTCGATCCCATAGGGCGCGATCGCCTCGATACAGGCCAGCGCTTCATTCGGATTATAGGCCTGATTATAATCGACGCGCAGCGCGGCATCCGGGCCAATAAGTTCGCGTACCGCCTTGATGATCTCGACATCGCGGCGAAGACCGTCGCCCAGCTTGCAGCGGAATGACCGCAAGCCCGCTTCGATCCCTCGCTGTATCACCTCAAGGATGATGTCGACGCTGGTAAGCGGAAGGACCATGCTCATCGGAATACGGTCGAGCTGTTTGCCCCCACAAAGATCATATACGGGACGCTCAATGGTGCGGGCGGCAACATCGTATAGCGCCAGGTCCAGCACGCCTTTTGCCATTTCGTTGCGCGCAACGTTGTTATCGAATTTGTCGTTGATGGATCCGATATCGAAAGCAGATCGGCCCAGGACATACCGTGCCAGGTGGTCCTTGATCAGGCTCGCCATGAGGACGGGGGTCACCGCCCCCTCCACCAGCCAGACATAGATATCGCCGACACCTACGACGCCATTCTCCGTTGTCATCCGGCAGAGAAGAAAGTCGGCGCCAAGCCAATGGTCTTCCACCTTAAGACCCATGGCCACTTTTCCGCTGCCGCCCTGCAGCATGTCGCGGATGTGCTCTTTAAACGGAACGAATATCGGAAAGAGTTCGATTTTCCGAATGGGATCTTGCACACTGCTCATGTTGTCTCCTTGCTCGCGACACTCAGCTCAGCCAGTCCGGCCAAAGCCTGCGCGAATACCTCTTCTGCCCGAGCCAGAACCTGTGACTCCCAGACCTTGCTGTCCGGGTAGAAAACCCTCATCAGGCGTTCCTTGATCGCTCGCCCGCGTTCGCTATCAATCTCGCCATGATGACAAAGCCAGTTGTCTTCGATCATCGCACGCAAAACCACTTCGGGCGGCTCGGTGCCATATTCCAGTGTCATTGGAATGACCCATGTATCTGCCAGGCATTGCTCCATGCCTGCATTCATATAACCACCGAAAGCGTTGTCCTCCTGCCGCGCCGGGCGCGGTGACACCATCATGGTGCCAAACCAATCGGCCGTGATCGCTTTATGTGGCTCGTCAGGATTGGCCGCCATCATCAGGACACCAACGCCAGATGGACCAAGTCCTGTGTGCACATCAATCTGGACGACAATCTCCGCCTTGCTGAGATAGACGTCCCAAATTCTCTCAATAGTTTTCCGTGACCATTGTGGCTCAAGGCCGCCGAACTGAACCCCGGCGGGAAATTCATGTTGTCCGCCCGAGACTGCCTTGAAGAAGGTCAGGAAATCCATGGTGGATTGCAGGCGCATGATCTCCGCCAACGAAGCATCCAGCTTTTCTGGCGTCATCTCGACAGGATTGAGCAAATGATTCAGGTCGCGATACGCTTCGTTGACAGGCAGCTCAGTGTCAAAGTCGATAAAGTTGCGATTGAGATCGACATTTTCTTCGTTCACGCGCCGCAAATGGGAAAACCCGAACGGGTTGATCGCATGCACCAGCATGATGGCGAGATCATCCGGGAGCGTCAGGCCGCTTGCAACAAACTGAGACTGCACAGCCGACCCGCAGAACCCTTCAGCGCCATGCGTCCCGCTGCTGATGACGAGCACACGCGACGCGTCTTTCGGACCTTTCCAGAACACGTCTGTAAAAAGATCCCCGCCATCAGCACCGTTCAAAGGATGCCTGATGGCTTCGTGAGCCCAGCCTCCGGTTTGCTGAGTGAGTGAGAGGAGCCGGTTCCGGGCCGCCCGATAATCGGGAGAGAAGAAAGAAGGCACGCGCGAATTCCTTTTGTCCTGTTTTGTAACGAGCCCGAACGCCTATGCCTCGGCGCTGTTGACGAAAGTGCCGCCGATCATCGTGCGAACAACTTTGAGTTTGCTGATGTCTTGCGGTGGGACGTCCAGCGGGTTCTGGCTGAGAACAACGACATCGGCCCTCTTTCCAACCTCAAGCGTGCCCTTTTCAGCCTCTTCAAACTGCAGATAAGCGGCATTTCGCGTAAACATGGAGACGGCCTCCATTGGCGTGACGCCTTGTTCGGGATGGTAGCCGCCCCTGTTCACCGCATAGTCCAGCGCGGCAATAACATCCGTATCCTCGATAGGCGCATCCGATGATCCACCCAGAATGATGCCCGCATCAAGATAGTCGCGAAAAGGATACGACATGCCCGATCGCCCGGTCCCCAACCGCTTGGGCAACCAATCCTTCTCAGACCGGATGAAGAGAGGCTGGGTGCATATGCCCAGGCCCAGCTTAGCTATCCGCCGGATAAGCGGTTTGGAAGCGATTGACGCATGCTCTATCCGATGCCGATGATCATCCCGAGGGTATTCCTCTAATAGACGCTCAAACAGATCGACACAGTTCGCGATTCCCTGGTCCCCAACGGCATGTATGCAGATCTGGTATCCGGCGAGATGGGCCGCCGTCATACGGCCGTAAATCTCGTCATCAGAAAGCGTCATATACCCGTGTGTGCAAGTCTTGTCGGCGTAGGGCTCGCTCATACACGCTGTACACGAACCGAATGTCCCGTCCGCAAATATCTTGAACGCACGCGGTTTTGACGGACTGTCATCCATATCGGCGGATGACTCAACCAGGGTATTTATCCCGTCCAGTGTTTTGCCGATGATAATGGAATACACGGATTGAGGAATAAGGTGGCGTATGTTCGGAAAGAATACGCTTTCCCGGCTCGAAGCGGCGCCTCCCGGTCCTTCCTCATCACTTTGCAGCATGGCCCCGATAGATGTGATGCCATTTTCAGCGAGCGCCTCAAATGCTCCGGCACTGGCCTTCAGCATGCGTTTTCGCGAGGGGCGCGGCATGTGCTGAAGCGGCAGGCCGGCAGCCTTTTCATGAAACAGGCCATTCAGCGTACCATCATCATACCGGCCGATACTCCCGCCATCCGGATCCTGTGTGGTCTCGTTGATGCCGGTTTGTTGCAAGACAACCGAATTCACGATCACGCAGTGACCGTCACGCGCATAGATGAGAACAGGTCGGTCGGGACAAATTTCGTCAAGTTCCCGGCGCGAGAGGACCTGCCCCGCTGGCATCTTCTTGCCTTCATACTGCACGCCAACAATCCACTCGTCAGGTTCAACCTCCCCCACGTGCGAAAGCAATCTGGCGCGGACATCACCCATGTCTTCTGCGCCCTCGAAATTGGCGTTCATAGCAAAAAAGATCATGGGCAAAGGATGAAGATGCCCATCGATGAAGCCTGGCAATACTGTCGCGCCACCCAGGTCGTATTCGGTTACCGACACACCGCGCTGGTCCGCCCATTCAAGGGCATCAGCCAAAACACCGGTAAAGACGATCCGGTCATCAAGTGTGATCATGCAGTCCGGGCTTGATCCGTACTCGTCCATTGTGACGATTGGTCCATTCCGAAAAAGATAAGCCGTCATCTCCAGACCGCGCCTCCCGAACTTAGTGCTGGACACTCGATGCCACCGATGACAAGAAAAGTCTATAGTAAATACTATACCACAGGCATCGGGCGGACAAAAATGACGCAATCACTCAACTCTGACACACGCGTTCTGCCCATGACCGGCCTTTGGTGGGCCAGCTTCGATTGGGCGCGAAGCCCATTCTATTATGTCGTCGTCCTCTATGTTTTTTCCGCCTACTTCTCTGAGACGGTCATCGGAGACAGCGCGCGCGGACAGGCCATATTCAGCTCAACTGTAACAATCGCCGGGCTGGCCATGGCATTGATTGCCCCCTTTCTCGGGGGCTTCATGGATCGTGGCGGCGCGAAGAAACCTGTACTGCTCGGCCTTATCATGCTGCTGGCTGTGACAAGCGCTGGATTGGGATTCGTTGTGCCCGGCGCCAGCTATTCCATACCACTGGGAATGGTCTTGCTTGGTCTGGCGGGGTGCGCCTACTCAATAACCGAGCTTTTCCACAACGCCTTGCTGCCTGCAGCTGGTAACGTGCGCCAGATTTCCGTCATTTCGGGCCTGGGTTTCTCACTGGGAAGCCTTGGCGCGGTTGTGCTTCTTCTTGCGATTATCGCGCTGATGCGATCACCGCCTTTCGGTCTTGCCGAAACCGATATCGCGCGCTTGTCGGGATTGTTCAGTGCCGTCTGGATGCTTGTCTTCATTGTCCCCTTCTATCTGGGCATGCCGGACTTCCATCATCCTGGCGCCAACTGGCGGACGGCGCGATTTTTTCCGACAACCTGGGAGCCCATCAAAGCCACAAAAGCCCTGTTCAAAGAATATCCCAACATCATGCGGTTCCTGGTAGCCCGGATGGTTTTCATGGATGGCCTGAACGCCCTCTTTGCCATTAGCGCGGTCTATGTCGCCGGCACATTGGACTGGCGGCAAAGTGAAACGGCCATGATGGGGATTATTGCCACCTGTTCTGTCGTGGTCGGAGGCCTGTCTGCCGGTGCCATAGACCGGCTCTTTGGAGCCAGAAACGCCATATTGTTTGAGCTTTTTTCGATTACGGCCCTCTTCTTTTTCCAGATCGGAATCCAGAAAGATTCGATCCTGTTCGGCCTGATCCCCTTGTCCACCGAAGCTGCCAACCGGGATGCATTTACGCATTCTGCTGACCTGATCTACATCGTGACCATTGTTCCAATAAGCGCGCTTATCATCGCCGCATACAGCTCGTGCCGGTCCCTGCTTGTTCAGCTAAGTCCGCCCGACAAGATCGGCCACTTCTTTGGGATTTATGCAATGACGAGCACGGTCACGGTCTGGCTTGGCCCCGGTCTGGTCGCTGCTGCGACGTTCCTCACGCACAATCAGCGCATCGGCTTTGGCAGCCTTGCCATTCTGTTTGTCGCTGGAAGCATACTCATGATTGGCGTGAAGAGTGCGGCCGCCTCACATGGCGCTGACACAAGCTCGACAACATAGCCTGCCCCGTTAAGTGTCAGAAGAAATCATAGACACGGGTCAACGCTTTGGCCGTGTATTCGAGTACGGTTTGCTCATGCCTGAAATTCGTCTCGAACAACATCTCAATGGCGGCGTAGCGCATTTCAACGCCAAGTCTTGCGCGCACCACGACGGCGTCGAAGTCGTCGCAAAGCTTCTGCTCAATCATATAATTGGTCAGAAGCTCGGCCATCTCCGCATGGGAGTTCAGCCTCACCTCTTTCAGCTCCGGGACCGCACGCAGGGAAACCAGCAACGCATAGCCCCCCCGGAAAGCCCGGGTCATCTCGTACGACTTCTGAATTGAATTGAAACAGGCCGCCTCAAGTTCAGCCTCAGTTGAAATCATAAGACCTGTGTCTGCCCTCAGGACTTCATTCTGAGCGTCCATCATCCGCATGCCCAGCTCACGCAGGACAGCATGCTTGTTGGGGAAATAGTGATAGAAAGTGGGGGGTGTCACGCCGGCTTTTTCAACAACTGCATTCGAGTTCAGTGCCTCGAGGCCGCTGTCCGCGAGGATGTCCTGGGCTGCTTCAAGCATCGCCTCCCTGGTTGTCTTTCCATTTTGACCTGCCATGGGGGCTATCCTTCAAACCTCAATACGACCAGCCGGCATCCGACCCACGCCCCACCCACAAGAGGCCTGTGACGTTACCGCGTGGCACAAATTGCGGCAGGTCTCAAACGTTCTCTGACACCATCGCCAGCATGAGAGGCAGGCGATTACGCATAGCGTTGGACATTCGCAATGCCAAACTCCGGAAAGATCTCGAGAATGGACTGATTTTCCCAAAGCTGACCCGGCAGGCCTGGAAACTACCGGGGAGACAATTCGGTTTCCGAAACAGACCTTTTCAGTGCATCCGCTTCAGGACGTTGCCGGATTGCCAGCCCCGTAGAAATGTAGAAGGCAGCGATCACTGGGCTGACAATGTTGAAAACACAAAATGGTAGATATGAGAACGTTGCGACACCAAGCGTCGCGGACATGAATGCGCCACAAGTATTCCATGGCACCAACGCAGATGTCACCGTTCCGAAATCTTCGGCCGTCCGTGACAACATCTCTGGTTGGAACCGGCGTGCCTGCACCTCATCGACGTACATACGGGTTGACAGGACGATGGACAGATACTGATCAGCAGCAACGATATTTCCTGCCAGGGCCGTAACGCCAGCGCCCAGAAAAATATGCCGGTCTTTTCGCATAAGGCCGATGACTGTCTGAACAATTTTCGCAAGACACCCGGAGCGATCCATCATGGCACTAAAGAACATCGCTGAGATGATGAGCCAGACTGTGGACAACATGCTTTCCATGCCCCCTCGTGACAGGAGCGCCTGCACCGCAGCAGATCCGGAATCGGTATGGTATCCGGTCGCCACGATGTTCCAATAACCAAAAATTCTTTGCCCCCCCTGCCCCGCTTCCGGCGACTGAAAAATCAGACCAATAAGCACTCCAATGACAATAGAGACTGCGATGGCCGGAAGCGGCGGCATCCGGAGGACCGCCAGTCCAATCAGCCCAAACATCGGCAAGATCAGATAGGCGCTGATGCGGAACTTCTCATTCAGCTCAGATGCCAGAAGTTCCAGTTGTGCAGTATTGACTTCCGGGGTGGACATGAAGCTCAGCGCCAGAAAGAAAACGAGCGCAATCATGAATGCGGGAAGCGTGGTCGAGAGGAGGTATCTGATATGTACGAATAGGTCGGCGCCCGCCATGCTCGATGAGAGGTTCGTGGTGTCGGACAACGGCGATAGCTTGTCGCCGAAATAGACACCGGAAATGATGGCACCGGCTGTGACAGGCAGCGAGATCCCCGACGCTTGTGCGATCCCGACCAACGCCACGCCCAATGTCGCTGCAGTTGTCCAGGCGCTCCCACTCGCCAGGGAAACAACCGCACAGATAACGAGAGCGGCTGCACAAAAGAAAGAAGGGTGCAGAAGGCCAGCCCCATATACGATGAGGGACGGAATGACACCGGATGCGATCCAGACCGCCGATCGAGAGCAGTAGCAGCACGGGGACCATAACCATACTACACAAACTCGATACAGCATTTTCGAGTTCACTCCAGGAAACATTGTTGCTTAGTCCAACCAGACCACCGCAAAATCCTGCGCACATAAGTGCAACCTGCACCGGACCGCTGGTCGCCCCATCTCCAAAAACCTGAACGGCAAGCGTCAGCAGGGCAAACAGGCACACCAGAGGGATAAGCGCCTGCACCAGCCCGGGGTTGCCACCAGGAACATCTGCATCTTCAGCCATTGTCTAAGCCTCTTCCCGGCATGTTCAAATAGGCTTCTCTGGTATGCTTCGATGGAGCCGGAATAATACGATTCGAACACCGCGGGTCGCGCGCTGTCCAACCATAGAGGCGATGAGAGGCGGAGCCAGTTAGCAGATCTGGCCCAACCTCCAGGCATTTAGAAGCTTCTCTTCAAACTCACACCAAACGTTTGAGGCATGACGAACGATTCAGCGGGGGCGCCCGCATAAGAGAAGGCATTAGACAGAGTAGCGGTGTCATCATCGAAAAGATTTTTGGCGAACACCGAAAAATCCCATGAATCAGACTGAATGCCCACCCTCGCGTTGACGACCGTATAGTCCCCCACTTCCTTGTCTTCTGTAACACCGAAGCGTGTATCCAGCTGATTGGCAATCACGTTGTCTCTGAATTCTTCATAGAGATGTGACTTGTAAGAGCCCACATAATTGGCATTGCCATTGGCATACATCGTCCACCCATTCTGGAGTGGCCTTTCGTAAGCCAATGCGAGATTGAGCATAACCTCAGGAGATGCTGGAAGCCGCTGAGACTTATACCCCGTGGTTCCATCAAGTTTTGTTTTCACATACGAGCCATTCAGGCTCACCGTGAGACCTTGTTTGAGCAAGTAACTGAACTCCGCCTCACCCCCCTTACTGGTCGCGCTGCCGAAGTTGACCAGTGGTGTATAGGCTCCGCCAGCAAGCGTCAGATAGATAGGAATATCCGTCCAGTCGGCGAAGAAGACCGCGCCGCTTAGATTCCCCCGGCCGCCCGCGAACACCTGTTTCGTGCCGACCTCGTAGTTCCAAAGGGAATCAGACGTGTAGGAGTAATATTGTTCTTCATTGGGTACGTTGACGCCTGGAAGATTTGGCGGCGCGCCATTGAACCCGCCGAGACGGTATCCCTTGGAGATCTGGAAATAGTAGAGCTGGTCTTCGCTCGGCTCGAAGCGAAGATTGAACCGTGGTGTCCACACTTTCTCGGCCTGCGTACCGGAGTCCGCATCCACTGTGACGTCCTGTTCATAGTCGGAGTAACGGATACCAAGGTCGAGGCCCCACGCACCCGGAAGATCAATATTCGCTTCCGCAAATCCGGACCACTGCGTGGTGTCGATATCGCGGTCAATCTCAAGAATCTTTCCCAGAAGGGCATCCTCGGTAAAGATGCGGGCACGGTCCGAAGTTTCTTTGCGATAGAAGGCCCCCACAAGCCACTGAACCGGAGACTCGGTCTGAGACGCCAGCCGAAGCTCCTGTGAAAACACGTCACCCTTTACCATGTCATCTGCATAGAGATCGTATGAATTCAGGCCATACAGGCCGGGAGGCCCGGCAAGAGCCTGGACATTCCCATCGAACAGGGACGCATCGCGGCGTCCCTTGAAATCAGTCTCATAATAGGCCGTGACCGAGTCCAGGCGCACCGTGTCAAACTCATACCCAACGTTCAAATTGTACAGATCAAAATCTGTATCGCCAAACTCATCGCCGCGGCGCCTCTGAGCATTGCCGCGATTTTCGAACGGCTCCCGGATTCTCTGCCCGTCTGCCTCGGTACTTTGACTGATGACCTGGAACAGGATGTCCATTTGTTCTGTCGGCTCTAGCGAAAGCGCCAGGCGACCGCCGGAGACTGTGCCGCCCCCAACCTTCTCGCCCATCTGCAAATTGTCAACATAGTCTGGTTCATCGCGCCGATAGAGAGAGCCGCGGACTGCGGCTTTGCCTTCCACGATGGGAAGGTTGACCGTCGCAGTGAGGTTTGACCCTAAGTCATCTGCGCCGTTGACAGAACTGGCCGTCGCGACCAGCAATGCTGAATAGTCATCAAGCTGTGGGCGGTTTGGAATAATCCGCAATGTTCCACCGATCGAGCCGGCACCATAATAGGTGCCCTGTGGTCCGCGTAGAATTTCAATACGCTCAATATCGACAGGCTCGACCTCAATCGCTCCTGTACCATCATTGAGCGCCACTTCATCGAAATAGGTGACCACAGTGCCAGAGAGAGTACTTCCTCCGGCTGCGGTAGCCAGACCACGAATGATCACATTGTTCGACCCGATACCCGTCTCAACCAGCGCGACACCAGGCACCGTCGTCAGATAATCCCTGTATTCATTCGCACCGACCCTCTCAAGATCTTCGCCGGTTACTGCCGAAATCGAATAGGGTGCATCCAGAATATCTTCTTCACGTTTACTGGCCGTAACCGTAACGCTGTTCAGAACATATCTTTGATCCGCATCGGATGATTTCGCAGATGCAGATGACTCCTGTGCCGCAGCGACACAGAATGATGTCGCAAAAAAAGCAGCCGGAACGATTGCTACTGTTGCTAGTAGTCTCTTTGTTAAGTCAGTCATTTTATTACTCCCCGATCTGATTTTGAATTTGGATGATGTATTGTGATGGTTTGAGGCGCAGAGGACCGCTGAAAATTGCGTCGCTTCACGATTGGTTGACGCTTGGGTCAGTGACGCTATTGAGGTCGTTTCCGCATTGAAGAAATCAGCACTCCCACACAGAAGGGAGGCACAAAACTCTATTCTCATTATACGGTGTTGTCTTAAGCAGGCGGCTCCGGCTTGAGGTACTCATGCCAGAATTTCGTCGCTCTTGAATATGCTGCGTCGGACTCCGGCGTGCCGTCCAACAGAGACGGAAAGACATGGGGCATGCCTTCATAGATATCCAGAACAGCATCCCCACCGTCACGTTCTATCGCCTGATACAGACGGACAGAATCGCTCAACAACATCTCCCTCGTACCCGTCTGGATCAGCGTCGGAGGAAATCCGGTTCTGAAATCTCCATAGGCTGGCGACGCATAGGGATTCTTCCGGTCGTCCGACCCAGCGTACTGGCTCAATCGGTAGAGGGTGTCCTCTTTCTCCAGACCGGGATCAAAAAATGCGAGCGTGGTAAACGTATCGCCGGCTCCTGTAAGATCTGTGGAAGGAGAGTGAAGCAGAAGCGCCGCTGGCATCGGTATCCCCATATCTCTTAGTCGCAATGTGCTGCCCGCAACAATGGAGCCGCCCGCGGAGTCGCCAAAGAAGCCGATTTCGTCTGCACGATATCCCTCGTTCAGGAGCGCCTGATAAGCGGTAATAACCTGCATCGTGATCTCGTCCCACTTGGCTTCAGGGGCGAGCGTGTAGTCTATCGAATATACCGTATCACCCGTCGCTTCCGCCATCAGCACAGCCGATTTAAGTGATGACCTGGCAGAAAGGTACGTAAAGCCTCCGCCATGTACGTAGAGGATTGTACTCTTGCTTGGGCCCGGCTTATTTCGCGTGACTTTTAAAGCAGGGATCCCCCCGAGTTCGACGTCCTCAATTGACGGCTTCAGCCGCTCAAGCATCGGGGCGTTAAACAGCTCCATCATCTGCTCCCGCACCTGCCGCCGGGCTTGCCAGTCTTCGGATGTAACTGCTGGCATTTCATTTGTCTGATACGCACGAGCATAACTCACCAGTGCTTCCATCTTTGCCCTGGCCTCTGGTGAAATGGTGTCTGCAATCCAGAACCTGTCAGGCGTCTCTTTTGACATTGCGTTATCACTCCCACTCTCAACCAATTTTTCTCTGCTTACTGATGTCACGCAAGACGCGACCATGGCGAATGCAGCACAGAGCGCAACAACACGGGCCGTCAGCTTACGCGGGCTCGTACCGCTTGTTCGGAACTGCGGAAGCCTACTCATTCGCCTGACCCACAAGTGCTCTCGACGGCTCCACCTACCATCAGCCTTCGAACGAATGGAATCGAATCCTCAAGCGACGCGTTTAGTGCAGTGCTGTGGTCTTCGCCTTTATAGACATGATGTTGGACGCTCACCCCCGTACGGCATATTGTGTGGGCGAGGTCTTCCTGAAATTCCGGCGCCACATCGATATCATCGGCCCCCGTCCCCATGAAAAACGGCGCCGCATAACCCGTCTCGGGCGGATTCAAGAAGTCTATGTGTTCCTTGATGACCTGGAGAGCATAGGGCTTCAGCGTTTTTGACCAATTGAGTTCTGCAATAGTCACGTCGTACTCAAGGTCCGCCACGCAACGCGTATCCGCCAGCGGCAGAACAGTCATCGCCTTCGGTGTAAGCATGTCTTCAGGCCTGAGTTTGGGATCCAGCAACGATAATGCCCGCACCACATAAAGCGCATAGGCAGACGTTGGATCGATCTTTGCTTCGGAATCGCCGAGCAAGTCTGGCCCTTCCAGATCGATTATTCCTGCGCCGGTTGTGACAACGCCAATAATATTGAGCTCAGGGGCATATTCTGGCGCATAGGCGGCAGCGATCGTGACAGCCCCACCTCCCTGCGATTGCCCCATCAGGAGAACCTTGTTTGACAGCTCCGGCGTGAAGCGCGTGACTGCGCGCGCGGAATCCAGAATCGAATAGCCCGCGGCCCGTCCGGCAATATAGGGGTGTGGTCCGGCCGTGCCGAGCCCCTGATAGTCCGAAGCAACGATCGCAAAACCTTCGGACAACCATTTTGAAAGATAGGTCCGGTCACGATATGTCATGCCAGTCCAGGAAGGCGCACAGATATCCGCAACTCCTTTTGTGCCATGTCCCCAGGCGATCACCGGCCAGCCACCCTCGGGCATATCTCCCTGCGGGTAAAATAGCGCTGCGGACACGACGACAGGTGTCCGGTCGTCAATCCCATTCGTAGAGGAATAGAGTATCCGCTCAGCCCGCGCGGCACCCGGGACAGAAAGCGCGTCCGCAAGAGGCGCCTTACGAAGCATCTCTCCCGGCATCTCGGGCACCGATTCTTCCCATGAATAGAATTCAGAAACACGCCCATCGTAAGGTACCGCTGAATCCAGCTGCGCTGTTGCGCACCCACTTCCAAGCAGCAAGCTCGCAATCAGGCTAATGGCTCTCGTACTCATCGACATATTACACACCTTTGCCGACTGCGAGAGCCTGCTCGAACTTCTCATACGATATATTCCGTCCACAAAGTACTATGGCTACCGTCTTGCCCGCAAAGCTTTGTGCGCATGCAATGAACCCGGCTACAGCAAGGGCCGCTGAGCCCTCGACAATCAGCCGCTCTTCGTGCGCCAGAAGCACCATGGCGGCAGCAATATCCCGCTCAGAAACCAAAGCCGAACGGGGGGCAATCTTGCTCGCAAGTGAAATTGTAACGGACCCCGGCTCAACGCCGCCCGCCGTACCATCTGCCAGTGTCGGGAATTCGTCCACGTCAACAGCTCGCCCGGCCTTCATGGACTGAAACAAGCTTGGCGCATTCTCGGGCCAGACCGCCAGCAACTCCGCATTCGGGCACCCGGTCCGCAGCGCAGCTCCGACCCCACAAAGCAAACCACCGCCACCAACTGCCACAACGACCGCGTCCACCGGCGCTTCCTCAAGGATTTCAAGCCCGCAAGTTCCCTGCCCAGCAATCACTTCGAGATCATTATAGGGTGATACAAAGACCCGCCCCATCCGTTCAGAAATTTGTCTGGCTTCGAGTTCTATTGTCAGCTGGTCTGCTGTATGCAGGACGACCGTTGCACCGAGGGCCCGAATGGCATCCACCTTGGCACGCGACGCATGTTCTGGCGCATGTATTGTCGCGGTAATACCTAGCTCTGCCGCCACCGTCGCGACGGCCAGACCGTGATTGCCAGTCGACGCAGTTGTCACCCCCAATTGGCGCTGAGCCTCAGGGAGCGACATGAGCTTATTGAATGCGCCTCGAAACTTGAACGCGCCCGTCGGAAGCATTTGATCGCATTTCAGCAAGACTTTAGCGCCGGTCAGGTCGGAGAGGACCCGACTCTCTATCAGGGGACTTGCCGGTGTTCGGCGCCGGAGAACGGTAAGAGCTTCGTGTGATTTATCCGCAAGGAAACCAAGGTCGACCTGACCTTCCCCGTCTTGTGAAGACGGAAAATTACCGGGATCACGCTCAGGCCGTTCCATTCGAGAAATTCCACTTGCTAGAAGACGCAATTAACGGTAATTCTAGTTTAGAATTTTTGTCAACAGCGTTTGGAGAGAACTTTGAAACAGCTGCCGGATTCAGAAGCTTATTCACCTGCGCTTCGCCCTCACTTTGCTGTCGCTGATGGCATTGCCGCCGTTTTCGCTCCTTATGCAGAGGTTGTTGTGCATGATCTTGCGACCGAAAGCGTTGCGCATATTGCAAACTCAATTTCCCGGAGAACGCCCGGCGACCCATCGCAACTTGAGGATATAGAGTTCGACGTATCTCAGGCCCTGGTCGGCCCCTACGAGAAAACGAATTGGGATGGACGCCGCTTGAAATGTATCTCGATTGTCCTGACCGATCAGGAGAAAGCAATCGGCCTTTTCTGCATCAATGTTGATATCAGCCAGTTTGATCAGATACGCATCGCGCTCGATGGATTCCTTGGCGCGAAACCGCGAACAGACGATGTGCAAGCTCTATTCGTCCACGACTGGCACGAACGCATAAATGAGTTTGTTGCCCGTTGGTGTTCGGAGAATGACGTTCGGATCGCAGAGATTGATCGCCCCGCCCGCCGGAAACTCATCCTGGCATTGAAAGAAAGGGGCGCCTTGGAACAACGCCGCGCGCCCGCCTATATTGCACGTATCCTGAGCGTAAGCCGCGCAACAATCTACAATGAGCTTACCGCCATCAAGCAAGAGCAGAACTGAACGATGCAAGTCCACAGCAAGGACTGCATCCTGAGAGCTGTAGATACATCTCTTGCCATCAAAGCTATCGAGTCGTCATTCTGTGATTATTCGTTGGGAAATGTTCAATCGGGCGCAGTTGCTCACTTACGGTTCCAGGAACCGCCGGGCGATTTCCACTTAAAATCTGCGCATATTTGCAGATCCCCCTATTTCGTAGTCAAAATGGCGGGCAACTTCTACAGGAATCCCGAGTACGGATTAACGTCCAGCAATGGCGTGATGATGGCGTTCAACGCCCATACCGGACACACAATCTGTGTTCTCGCAGATGATGGCGCCCTCACGGATTTGCGAACGGCGCTGGCAGGCACCATCGCAGCTCGCCTTATTGCACCTAGCCCCATCAAATCATTGGGAATTGTCGGCGCGGGCACCCAAGCGAAGCTACACGCGATCTGGGTCTCCCGGCATCTCGGGATTGAACATGTCCAGATCTGGGCGCGCAATATTGAACGTGCCCAGCAACTGGCGCAGGATCTTGGTGAGTCCCCGTTTTCAGTGACGGTACAGACTGATCTTTCCAGTCTATCGCGAGCGTGCGACCTCATCGTTACAACCACACCATCCCAGAAGCCTTTAATTACACGCGACATGATCCGCCCCGGCCTCCGCATTGTCGCAATCGGCGCAGACTCTCCTGGAAAGACCGAAGTTGCAAAGGATGTGATGGCCGCGGCCGATCTCATTTTGACAGATTCGACGCAGCAGTGCCTAGCATATGGGGAGTGCGCAGCGCTCGCCCCCTCAGTCCAGACCGGCACATCATCGATCATCGAGATTGGTGAAGTGCTGCTCGGTCAACGCGTGATCGATCTACAGGAGCACTCTATTGCCATTGTAGACCTCACAGGCCTTGGCGCACAGGATGCTGCGATCGCTGAACTCGCGATTCAGGGACTGTCAGCGCGACGCTGACGACCAGCCGTCGCCTTCGCAAATCCCTAACTTACGGGCGTCGATTGATACGGGGCGACAGGATAATTGATGAACGCGTGCGCACCACACCATCTATTGCAATAACATTGTCAACATAGGCCTCGAGGCTCTGAATCGAAGGCGCTGCAATCACCACGATCAGGTCAAACTCACCGCTGACCGAGTGCACTTCCTCGACGCCCGTGGGTAAAGCCACATTCGAACCGTTGGTACAGTCAGGACTTCTTCGCCCGCATAATAGGAAGCCCCAGAAGGCCGAATTATAGACCATGCAGTTTCTGCACTTAAAGATCACCGGTCGGCGCTACAGGCCTTTAAATACTTCTTCGATCGACACGCCCAACGCCTTCGCCAGCCGCTCCAAGACGGAGAGCGTTGGGTTTCGGACACCCCGCTCCACCGCTGACACATAGGTCCTGTGTAGCCCAGCCCGGTCGGCAAACTCTTCTTGGGACCAGCCTTGCTCTTCCCTCAGAGCTCTCAGTTTTTTGCCAAATCGCTTGCGGATATCCATGCAGACAAGCGACGCTGATGCTGTCGATTGATCTACAGACTATGAGTCTCTTTTTTGCTTGATCTCCGGCGCGACCTGAGCGGTAATGAGACTCATTGAACGCAAACAGTCTTGAGGGATATATGACAGAAAACAAAACCGTTCGTCGCCATTGGGAACGCCCACCCCTGCCTGCAGGCCACCAAGGTGGCGGGGTGATCGGCGGTTGGCTTTTGATTTGTCTTGGAATTACAATAGTCATTTACGCGTCAAGCTTTGAACTTGAGGGCCTCGGACTTGCTATGTTCGGTATTGGTTTAAGTGGTCTCGGATTTCTGTCGATCACCATCTCACTCATATTGCGAGAGATTCGTCGGATTGCCTTCGAAGCAGCACTTCGCTCTGGCGAAGTCGAGATTGAAGAACGTGCTCCCCGCAAATTTCTCGGAAAATAGACCATGATCTGGAAAAAACTTGTTCGCGCCACTTCCCTGTAATATTTTATTATTCCGTAGACTTACATAAGTGGCTTATTTGACTGGAGATTTCCTGATCAAAAAATGCATTGCCATCTCTTTCACAATCACTAATTCTGCAACTCCAGCCGCAACGAGAAGCGCACAGCGCCCGCTCGGCTCCCCCACTGATATGAAGTTTAACTGATACCCGCGTCGCGGAGCCTTTTGCTCGCCCCGGGTTGGGAAAGGAGTGCAGGTGCATGCCCGCAGACACATCTTATGGTTACGGAACAAACGAGTTCCAGCTCAAAATCCAATATGTCGAAATCGGCAAGCTCGTACCGTACGTACGACATGCCCGGACTCATAAGCCGAAGCAAATCGATCAGATTGCATCTGCTATTCGTCAGTTCGGCTTTACCAACCCAATCCTGATCGGGGATGACGGTGAGATCATCGCCGGCCATGGTCGTGTCTTAGCCGCCAAGCAACTCGGCATGCGGGAAATCCCAACCGTATGCCTGTCTCATCTGAGCCCAGAGGAACGTCAGGCCTACCGCATTGCTGACAACCGCTTGGCGGAGCGTGCAGGGTGGGATGAGGGCTTGTTGGCGATCGAGCTAGCTTCCCTCGCCCAACTTGATGTCAACTTTGAACTCGAAATCACCGGCTTCGACACCGCAGAAATCGATCTTCTCCTGGATACCAGCGCGGCGGAAAGAGATGAAGCAGATGCCATACCAGAGCCTGTTGCCGGCCCAGCGATCACTCGCTCCGGTAACGTCTGGGTCCTCGGCAAACATCGTCTCCTCTGTGGGGATGCAACTGATCCGGAGGCCTATGGCCGCCTGCTGGGGAATGAACGCGCGGACTGCGTATTCACTGATCCCCCTTACAATGTGAAGATCGATGGCAATGTCTGTGGCAAGGGGGCCTTTCGCCACCGGGAGTTTGCCATGGCATCCGGCGAGATGGACAAGGCGACCTTCACCGACTTCCTGACCCAATGTCTGGTGCAAATGGCGACATACAGTCGGGATGGCTCCATTCATTTTGTGTGCATGGACTGGCGCCACCTGCCCGAGCTGCTCGCAGCCGGAGATGTTGCCTATTCCGAACTGAAGAACCTCATCGCCTGGGTCAAATCAAATGCGGGCATGGGAACGTTTTACCGATCCCAGCACGAACTTGTTCTTGTCTACAAGCACGGGACCGCGCCGCATACAAATACGTTCGGCCTCGGCGAGACCGGCCGCCACCGCAGCAATGTCTGGCAATATGCAGGCGTGAATAGTTTCGGGAAGAACCAGAAGGATCTTGCGCTCCACCCGACCGTTAAACCGGTCGCCATGGTCAAGGATGCCATTCGGGACGTCACGAAGCTTAAGCAAATTGTCCTCGATCCATTTGGAGGTTCCGGGACCACGCTAATTGCGGCGCATCAGACGGGACGCATCGCCCGATTGATCGAACTGGACGCGGTCTATTGTGACGTGATTTGTCGCCGGTTCGAGGACATCACCGGTACGCAGGCCATTCTCGATGAGACAGGAGACACATTCCAGACGGTGGCAGCAGCGCGCTCGATGGCGGGGGCTGATGATGCCTGAGTATGATGAAGCCCCCATCGGGTACCAGTCTCCGCCCAAACGGAACCAATTCAGGAAGGGAAAATCCGGAAACCCACGAGGAAGACCAAGGAAAGCGGATGGCATTGAGGACAATCTGAGCTGGTTACTAGCCTTGCCTGTCCGCGTGAGTGACACAGGCGAGCAGGTAACTATGTTTTCAGCTCTGATCCGCGTACTCCATCGGCTTGTCGTTAACGGCGACCTTCAAGCCATGAAACTCATGGAAAGAGTGACCAAAAAGGCTCTAAAGTACAACCTCATCGACCTCCCTCCTGTCCCAAAAGAGGAAGATCCACTCATAACGATGAGTAGGGCCGTCCATGAAGCTCTCGAGGAAGAGAAAAGGGATCTCTGCCCGGAAGAGGACATCAGAACGAGCACGGATCAAGACTGGGAGCATAAAGATGAGTAGCTACAAAGTTGGCTACGCCAAACCGCCAAAAGATAGCCAGTGGAAAACAGGTCAGAGTGGCAACCCAAAGGGACGCCCCAAAAAGAAAAGAAATCACCTGATCGACGCATACACCATCGCGACAGAGCCAGTGAAGACAAACTCACTGAAATCTCCCAAGGTCGAACTCTCACCCTTGCAAGCCGGTCTCCTGATAATGTGCAAGGAAGCGCTTAGTGGAAAACGTAAACCCCTTTTCGACCTTCTGAAACTAGGTTTAGATCATCTTGAGCGGATCAACTTCGCGAGAATTGAACGGAAAAATGAGCCCGACCATCGCTTGCTCGTCGCACGCGCGATAGGGTTAGATATCATTGATGGGGATTTATATACCGATGACGGAAAATACCTAGGTCCATTAGAGGACGACGAGGAAGAAGAAGAAGAAAACGACTATTGATGGAACCGATTGCTATACCTTATCGACGGCGAGCACTCCGCACTTGATTAGATAGCTGAGTATACCGTCAAAGAACGACGATAGATGAGTTTGGTTGGTGTCATTTCCGGTGGGGACATAGATAACCATCCCCTGGGGCGCCCGCGTAAGGATCACCCGATAGGCGTTCCTGAGATAAAGCTGGCGATCCGGTTGATTCACATTTCGCCAACGCGTTCCCTTAAACGCGTGATGGCTCCAGGCCCTCCCTGATAGCGGAGGTCAGCATCCCAGCAGACACCCGCCCAGTCCAGCTCCAAAGCCTGCACGTCGAATTCCGTGGCAACCTCTTCAAGGTAATATGCCGATCGAACATCGTCCGGCCCATTGAGGAACCAATTTCCCGGATCGATACTGGCGCGCAAATTTAGACCTTCAGGTCTTAGTCGATACGCGCCGGATGAGGCGATCAAACCATTGCGCTCTGTCCCGCGCGCATGCGACGACTACCCAGGGAAGTTCGCGCTCTCAAGCGCTGGTGCTAGTTTCAGTATGGCTGAATAGGGCGCAAAAGCAGACATAAGAAATACGGTCTGCAGGTCTCAATTTCCTTGGGAGAGCGTGGTTTCGGTCTTTACTTTTTCTAGACGTGCACCCGGTTCGTTTAAACCCCAACGGCGATCAAAATAGAATTCAAGTGCTTGTCGAATTTCTATCCGAAGCAGGTCACCGTTAAATCCGAACTCTCTGCGAACGACAGAAGCTTGAGATGAGGTGAGCCTTGCGCTCGGTCTCAGCCAAATAGTGCTGACTGAATGCCATTCCATGTCGAAGGGCAGCGGCGTATCCAATTCATCAATTTGGAACTCGTCCTCTGGGTTGATCCTTGCAGGGTGAAAGTTCCGGTACTCGCCGCGTTTGTAGCTGTAGGCCCGAAAGTGAATGCTCTCGCCATCGAAGATAAACCGCGTTGGCGCGACCCATTGCGGAGCCGTTTCACCAGAGTTCATCGATGTGTAAACGATTCTGATTTTTTGCTGCTTCGAAATGGCGTCGTGAAGCACGGTCGCGACATGTGGGTCCAGCCACCGCTTCGCGCGGGGCAGCGCAGCGGGCAACGCATCGTCTGAGGCCGTGTCAAGAACGCCGAATACGTCCAACATCGAAGAAGGCGCAATCGGCTGATGATCGGGCGAAGCCACGTAGGCCTTTAGATGCGCGTCGTATTCTGGAGCATTTTGAGTGATCAGCGACAGATATGCCCGAAAATCATTGGCGGCCTGCGCAATCGAGATTCCAAATCGGTCGGCGAGATCACGCCGCCGCGCAACGCCGCGCCAGGTGAAGCACCGGTCGAGAAACAACAGGCGCTGTCGCTGGGCATGTTTCAGGTCGTCGAGCGTCATCCGATTTCCTCTCTTGACTCTTGTTAACCCATACATCTAAAAAGTATACGTATAAAAAATATACGGAACAAGCCATGAAGCTGCTACACACTTCCGACCTACATCTCGGTCGTCAGTTCAACGGGATATCCCTTGAGGAGGATCACGCAGCGGTGCTCGACCAGATCGTCGAGGCGGTGAAGGCGAATGGCGTCGATGCGCTTATTATCGCTGGCGATGTCTTCGACAGGGCGTCGCCGCCGCAAAGCGCGGTGCGCCAGTTCACCGGGTTTCTCCAGAGAATCAAAACGGAAACAGACGCCGCAGTCGCCATGATCGCGGGCAATCACGATTCAGGGGACCGTATCGATCTGTCAGCCATCGCGGCGGATCGCTCGCGCTGGCTCATCCGCGGCGCGATCAGTGCTGAGGAGGCACCGCTTCTGCTCTCAGACCCGCATGGCACGGTTGCAATCTCGGCGCTGCCGTTCGCATACGAGTATGCGGCACGCGAGTGCTTCGAGAGCGAGGCCATTGATACGCCCGAAGATGTATTGGTAGCGCAGGTCGCAGCCGCCCGCGCCGAGCTTCCGGAAGGTGCGCGGTGGATCATCGTCGCGCATGCCTTCGTCACGGGTGGTTCGGTGAGCGAGAGCGAGCGTTCCCTGACGCGGGTTGGCGGCATAGAGACTGTCAGAGCCTCCGCTTTTGACGGAGCTCACTATGTCGCCCTCGGGCATCTTCATCGACCCCAGTCGGTAGGCGCGGAACATATTCGTTATTCCGGCTCGCCTCTCGCCTTCGGCTTCGATGAGGCCGACTCGGGAAAATCGATGAGCCTGATCGAGATGGATGCAGCGGGTCAGGTTTCGGTCGAGGCCCTGCCGTTCAAGCCAGTCAGGCGTGCCCGGGTTCTCCGCGGCAAGCATGCAGAACTCCTACTCTCCGATCCGTCGAGAGATTTCATAAAGGTGGTGCTAACGGATGATGCGCCCGTCATCGACGGGATGAAGCGCTTACGGGAAGTGTTTCCGAACGCCTGCGAGCTAATCTACGCCCGCGACGAGCACCCACCCGAGATCAAATCGGTAAACGGACCGCCTGTCGAGGCCGCCGAACCTGCAGACGTGGTTCGCAACTTCCTGACAGAGGTCGGCCTTGAGGATTTATCTGAGGACGATGAGGGAGTGGTCGACGCTTCGCTCACGCGCTTGCGGCATAGGGAGGACGCGGAATGAGACCGGTCCGACTCACACTCCAGGCCTTCGGTCCCTACGCGAACAAGGAGATCATCGATTTCCGCAGCGCTGTTGAAGCGGGCCTATTCGGCATCTACGGGAAGACCGGTTCGGGCAAATCGACAATCTTCAGCGGAATGACCTTCGCTCTATTCGGTGAGGCATCGAAGTCGGAGCAGGATCGCACTTCCCTTCGTTCGGACCATGCACCGGCTGACCTCACAACCGAAGTCGAGTTCGTCTTCGATGTGGGCGAGCGGCGTTTCGTGGTCGTTCGCCAACCGGATCAGATGCGCCCGAAGCAGCGCGGCGAAGGTGAAACCAAGAGTGCCCACGAGGCTCATCTGTTCGACGCGACCGGGCTTTCCCTAGAAGAGATCACGGCGGACAAGCGCGGCAAGATCATTGCAGAAAAGAAGGTCCGCGATGTTGATGCTGCCGTTTCGGATCTTCTCGGCTACGGCGTTGAACAGTTCCGGCAGATTGTGCTGCTGCCGCAAGGTCGGTTCGAGAAATTCCTATCCGCCAAAACAAATGAACGCGTGACGATCCTGCGGGACCTGTTCGACGTCTCGCTCTATCAGGCACTAATGGCTGACCTAAAGGAAAAGGCCGCGGAGGCGGAGCGGCAAGTGCGCGAAGAACGGGCAGTCTGCGCCGGGCGGCTCAAAGCCGAAGGGTTCGAGAGCACGGACGCCCTGCTCGAAGGCATAAACGCAGCCCAAACCGCGGTTCAGGAACGATCAACAGTTGAGGCCGACGCAAAGAAACAAGCGCAAGCGGCCGAGACCGCGTTTCGGTCTGCCGAAGCGGTTGAGGCAAAGTTCGTGGCATCGGAACAAGCACAGGAAAAGCTCACCGTACTGACAGCTCGCAAGGCAGAATTCACGGCCATCGCCGACCGGATGAAACAGGCGACCCGCGCCCGACTGATTGTGGATGTGGAAGAGCAACTCTTCGCCGCCAAGCGAGACGTGAAAGACGCCGAGGCGAAGCTCTCCGAAGCTAAAGAAGCGCAGAGCCAGGCCAAACAAAAGGTCAAAGACGCGACCGAGGCCCTAGCAAGAGAAGAGGCACGAGCGCCTGAGTTGGAAGCCGCGCGCAAACGCAAAGATGATCTTGAGAGATTTGCCGGGATTCTCGAAGCAGCGTCAGCCAGCGCCGAAGCCGTGGAGGCGGCGCTCGAGGCGCAGCGGATAGCCCGCGCGGCGTTCGAGAAAAGTAAAGATCGGCTCGGCCAGTTGCGCAATACTCGCGCGGAACGCACGGCCGCGCTTAAGTCAGCCCGGGGCGCTGAAAGCGTGCGCGGTGACCTTGCGAAAGCGCATTCGCTTCTCCTGACCCAGAAGAAAGAAGCCGAGGACTATGCGAAAGCAGAAGCTGTTGCCCGGTCGGCGAAAGCGGAGTTTGAAAAGGAGAGTGCAGCCTCAGCCGAGGCGCTGAAACAGGAAGCAGAGGCGCGCGCCACCTATGCAGCCGCAGAACAAGCCCTTGCCGCGGCTCAGGCGTTGCATCTCGCGACCAAGCTGGAAAACGATGCGCCCTGTCCTGTGTGCGGATCGACCGACCATCCAAGTCCCGCGACGGGCGATATCGAGAATGCAGGACGCGATCAGGCCTTCCGCGAAGCCCGCGCCCGGCTTGAAAAAGCTGAACGCGCCGCCCGCGAGATCAGTGAAAAACTAGCTGGGCAGAAAGCCACGTTCGAGGCCAGAAAGGAAACTTTGTCTTCGCTCGAACAGCCGTTGGACACGCTCGCGGCCATTCTCGAGAAAGTTCGTCAAACTGAAGCTGATATTAACGCGCTTGGTCCGGTCATGAATATAGAGGAGGCCGAGGCGGCCCTCGATGCACTCGACAAGCAGATTGCGGAAATCGAGACCGAGACCGAACGCCTTCGCGCTGAAGCTGACAAATGCCGTAACGCCGCGACCGAGGCCAGAGCCGCCCGCGATGGAAAACTCGAGGAAGTCCCCGAAGCGCTCCGCACAGAGAGTGCACTCGCGTCTGCCAAGGATGAGACATCATGTAAATTGACCGCGCTGGTCGAAGCAAAAGACAAGGCCGAAGCTGGGCTCAAGACGGCCCGCGAGGCCGTCCTCTCCGCCGATGCCACGCGTAAGGGCGCTGAAGAGTCGGATACAGCCTGCAAAGTCCGCCTCGAAAAATCTGAGGCGACGTTCCGGACGCGTCTGTATGAGCAAGAGCTCACGGAGGAAATATACCAATCTCTCAAACCCGCCATCGCGACCATCGAGTCAGATAGTGCATCGGTCAAAGCGTTCGAGACGCAATTGAACGAGGCGCAGGCTGCCGCAAACGCTGCAGCCTCGGCGGTTGGCGATCTGACGCGCCCGGAACTTCCCATCATGAAGGAAGCTCATGAAGCTGCTTCAGTAGTCCTTTCCAAAGCAACGGAAGAGCGGATCGCAGCCAGCAACCGTGTCGGTCAGCTGGATAAGCTGAGGCAAAGTCTTGAAGACACGATGCGCAAACTGGATGAAGCCGAAGTCGAGTCCGGTCCCCTCCGTAAGATCGCAGCGCTGGCGAATGGCGATAATCCGCTGAACCTCAAGCTCGAAACTTACGCCATCGGGGCCATGTTCGATCGCGTCCTTGAAGCCGCCAATCTTCGGCTCGGTCCGATGACATCGTCTCGTTACCAGCTCGAGCGTGACACCGAGGGTGGTCGTGGCAGCCGTGGTCTGGGCATCCAGGTCTTTGATGTCCATACGGGCAAATCGAGAGCAACCGACACGCTGTCCGGCGGCGAGACGTTCATCGCGGCGCTCGCCCTCGCGCTGGGTCTCGCTGATGTTGTCGAATCTGCAAGCGGGAAAGTCCGTCTGGATACGATCTTCATCGATGAGGGATTCGGAAGCCTCGACACGGAGAATGGCTCAGGCACCCTCGATCAGGTCCTGAGCGTTCTGAACAACCTCGTCAAACAATCCCGCGCCATTGGCCTGATTTCTCACGTCCCTCTTGTCCAGGAAGCTATTCCGAACGGGTTCTATGTCCGCAAAGGCCTTTTGGGCAGCACGGTTGAAGCGAGGAGCACGATCTGATGGCAGCTCGACTTTCCAGAAGGCGTTTTCATACTCGGCGTTTGAGCTGCGGTAGGGTGGTATATGTTCGAGAATGCTGGGTTCTGCAGGATCGTGGTACCAGTGAGAGGAAACGCAGCTATCGTCACCCTTGCCCCAATTGCGGAGCGGAGATCATCAGCGTCCACATGCCAAATGGTGGTTGGGCACACTTCGAAGGAGAGCCGGGGCTTTCTACGATCAAGCATCCGTGCCTGCATGTTGGTGAAACCATAGGCCAGGGTGAAGATGATTTGACGCTAGATTTGTTCAACAAGGAGTACGGCTATGCCGAGATACAGAGACATCGACGGTGACTCAGGAATACTAAGCTATCAGTACGGTGAAGACTGGATAACGGTCGAGTTCGAGCGTGGCGCACAAAGGCACTACAAATACACATACGCTAGCGCCGGCTCTTTCCACGTTGACCGTATGAAGACGTTGGCAGACCAGGGCGATGGCCTGAACGCCTACATCAATAGGAATGTAGCAAAGTCGTACGAAACAAAGTGGTAGAGATAAGCACCGAATAGTTTCTGCCAGTAGGCATCACGAATACCTGCTCTCAGCAATTCGCCCGACTTGCTCATCTGCAAGTGCTTTCTAAGCGAATTCTAATGTCCGGTTTCGGGATTTTCCCTTCGAAACGAGAGACAGCAACGTGGACTTCTGCGTCGACCTGAGCGCACGTCTCCAACATGGACGCAATCGACCAAATCCGCCGCAGGATCATAAAAGTTCTGGAGGCTGCTGAAGATGCCTGCGGGCAGGCCGTAGAGGCTCAGTTGCCTGATCTTCCGGACGACCAACGCCTACAGAAAATCCAATCCCTCGGCAGCCTTCTCGACAAGGCAAAATCACACTGCGACAAAGCCGAGTCCGCCATGCGGGAATATATCCGCTCACAGAGCGAATAGACTGGACTGCCGCCTTATTCCGAGCATTGGTAGTCCTGTCGCGGGCAGCCCCGCGGACGCCCGCCAGATAACCGGGCCTTCGGGTCGTGGAAGCACTGATCGCTTCTTCAGACCTCAAAGGAAACCCGATGACAAACAGTAAATCCAACCGCGCCACACCGAAACACAAAACACGGACCTCAAAATCTGATCAACTTAAAGGCCTTCTCAATAAGCCCGGCGGCATGACCGTTGAAGCCCTCTCGACGAAGCTCGGCTGGCAGACCCACACAACTCGCGCCGCCCTCACCCGCCTGAAGTAGGCCGGGATTGAGGTGGAAAAGCTCGCCCCTGCAGAAGGCTCGCGCCAATCCCGCTACCGGATGGCCGGAGTGAACAAATGATGCTCATGACCGAGCTTCAGGCTCTCTCTCGCACCGATCTGGTCGGTCGTTACGAGCAACTACTCGATGCACCGCCTCCCAAGGGCCTGAGCAGGCCCCTGCTCTGTCGGATCGTCGCGTTTGAAACCCAGGCCGCAGAACGCGGCGGCCTGGGCCTTCGTCTCAGGATGCAGCTTCGGTCGATCGCCGATGAAGACGGAACAATTAGTCCTACCGTCCATCTTAAATCCGATGCCAGACTCGTCCGCGAATGGAACGGCGTATCACATGTTGTCGATCGCGTGGGGAATGGCTTCTCCTATCGCGGCAAGACCTACAGATCGCTCTCTGCCATTGCAAAAGAGATCACCGGCGCCAAATGGTCCGGCCCGCGGTTCTTCGGTCTGAAGCGGGCGGCATGATGAAGCCCGAACGTCAGACAATCCGCTGCGCCATCTATACCCGCAAG
>NZ_AWFF01000048.1 GCF_000682755.1 Hyphomonas beringensis | reverse complement strand
GGAAACGAAGCGCCTTCACGGGCGTCGCACGTGCATCTTGTGGCGCAAACCTCAGGAGGCGACTGCGCCTAGAGGCTTCAGGCCGAGGCCCTGACGATAGCTCTCAAAGCTCTCTTCATGCAGCAGGTATGGCAACAGCTTGTCGGCCATCAGCGGCTGGGAATAGTAATAGCCCTGCACGAACACACAGCCGGCCGAGCGCGCATATTCCAGCTGCTCCCGGCTTTCCACGCCCTCGACAATGCAGGTGACGGAAAGGGACCGGCAAAGCTGCTGGATCGTCCGCACCAGACCAAAGCTCTTGCCGTTTTCCTCAATCGAGGTCACGAAGCTGCGGTCGATCTTGACGACATCGAATTCGATTTCCTGCAGATAGCGCAGGGAGGAATACCCCGTCCCGAAATCATCCAGCGCGATTTTCACGCCCAGTTCCCGGAACTTGAACAGATTGGCCCGCACAACTTCGAAATCTGTCAGCAGAGAGGATTCCGTCACCTCGATAGAGATGCGCTTGCGCAGGCTGGCAGGCTGCACCATCAGCAGCGCCGCAACAGCATCCGTACACTGCTCACTGTTCACGTCCTGGGCCGACAGGTTCACAGAGACATGCGCAGAGTCCGGCCAGGCCTTTAGTTGTTCGATCACCTTGCGGAACACCGCCATGGTCATTTCCTGCGTCATGCCGGCCTTTTCGGCAATCGGCACGAACTCGCCCGGGGGCACCATGCCGATCTCCGGACTGTCCCAGCGCGCCAGCGCTTCGCAGCAATGCATCGTGCCATCGGTCGAATTGACAATCGGCTGGAAGACCAGATGGATCTCCTCATCCAGATCGGCATTCTTGAAGGCCTGATGCACCAGCACTTCGCGGCGCTTGCTGGCGGCGTGGATGGCCGAGAAGCGGACAATCGACTTGTCGACGGTTTCCTTGGCGCGGAACAGGGCAAAGTCTGCCTGCTCCAAAAGATCCTTGGCCGAGTCCACATCAAAGTCGCGCGAAGAATAGCCGATTGAGGCCGACACGCGGCTGATGTTTCCACACGGAAGAATAAAGGGCCGGTCCATGATGGTCAGGATGGCCTTGGCAAAGGCGCCCGCCTGCTCAGGCGTTGTGCTCCATGGCAGTACATAGGCAAACTCATCGCCACCCAGGCGCGCAATGCCGCCATTATGGTCTGCGATCAGGGCCTGCAGGCGCGCAGCCGTTTCGATCAGAACCGAGTCGCCTGCCGTATGACCGTACACGTCATTAATTGGTTTGAACCCATCCAGGTCAACCAGACCGACGACGGGCAATTGGCCATGCGGAGCCCGCTCGAAGAACACACTGATCTGCTCGAAGAAGCGGCGCCGGTTCGGCAGGCCGGTCAACGTATCGGACAGGGCGAGATAGCGATTGGATTCCGCCAGGCCGGAGGCGCGCTCATTCTCGCTCAGCAGCTCACTGTGCAGCATCACGCTCTGATCGATGCGCTTCTTGTAGATGTAGGAGAACATGTAGAACACGAAATACGTGGTCGCCAGGTGGATCGACATGAAGACGTAGAAACTCGTCCCCTGCCGCAGGAACAGAAGGCAAAAAGCCGCAAATGTCAGCAGCAGGCAGCCCATGACAATGCGCGGCTTGGGCATGGCGCAGATCGTGGCTGACGAGCCGGTAAAGGCGCAGAAGAAGGCAAGATAGGCAACATGGGTGCTGTCGGCATAGGGCATAAGCAAGGCAACCCAGCCTGCCAGCAAGGCGACCAGCACATAGGCAGCCCATTCCAGGATGAAGAGTCCGCGGCGCACGGACTCATAGCTGTAGCGTTCGACTTTTTCATGGGTCCACCAGCCGATGCGCATAACGCTGATGACGATGAAAAGGGCCGGAAAGCCGATGGTGAGATGCAACGGCGCAATGTCGAGAAAGGTCAGCCCCAGCGACATCGTGGCGACACTCAGCATCGTGTAAAGCGGCGGGATATTCTGGGCAATTGCGCGCAGCTGCTCTACGGCGACGGCCTCCTCGGAGGTCCGAGCTTGCCGGAGCATTGTTCGATACGCTTTGAGGTCGATCTTACTGAGCATTTACGATCCGGTTTCTTCCAGAGATGCCCATTATCCACAGAAACCTGAAGTTGTGGTTCAGAGCTTGGAAAATTCCACACGACGATATTAACCTTGTCTTCACGAGCGCATCACTTGCGACTGGCCTCTTGCATTTCCTGCAATCGCTGGCAAAGAGCAGGTCATGACTGACACTTTGCCCGACCGACTCGCGATTGACCCGGATAGCCCGCACCATGATGCGGAGGTGCTGAAACGCCCGATTGGTGTGCGTTTCAACGGCGTTGAGAAGACCAATGTTGAAGAATATTGCGTGTCCGAAGGCTGGATCCGCGTAGCTGCCGGCAAGGCACTGGATCGCAAGGGGAAACCCCTGACGCTGAAGCTGAAAGGCACAGTCGAAGTCTGGTACGATGATGAAGACCAGGGCGAGGCATCTGAGGCCTAAGGCTTAACGCCCCCTCCCCTTTGTCCACACGTCTCCTTTTAGGCAATCTCCCTTTGGTTGCGCCACAGACGCTTTCCCAATCGCCTGACTTGGCTTAATCTTCTCGGCAATGGGAGGATTCCTGCATGCTTTACCTGATCCTGGGACTGGTCATTTTCTTTGCCCCACACCTGTTTTCGGCTTTCCGCAGCCGCGTGCCGGTCAAAGATCTGAGGCGCAAGATGGGCTACGCGCCCTTTATGGGGCTTTACAGCCTGGTCGCGATCATCGGTTTCGTGCTGATCGTTTACGGCTATGGCGCCAGCCGCGGCGCCGGCTATGTCTACACGCCGCCCAGCTGGGGCCGGCATGTGAATATGGGCCTGATGCTGCCCGCGCTGATCTTCCTTGTCGCGGCCTATCTGCCGACCGGACACATGAAGCGCATGCTGAAGCACCCGATGCTGGTGGCGGTGAAGCTGTGGGCCTTTGGCCACCTTCTGGCCAATGGAGAGCTGAATTCCGTCATCCTGTTCGGCAGCTTTCTGGCCTATGCGGTAATTGACAGGATCGCCGTCAAGAAGCGCGGCGACAATGGCCCGCCCAAGGATGCGCCTGTCTCTGCCCTGCCGGATGTCCTTGCCGTCATCATCGGCACGGGCCTGTACATGGCGATCATGTTCCACCTGCACGCCATGCTGTTCGGCGTACCCGTGATCCCGAATTAACCTCATGGAAGCCCGGTGTTCCTGCGGCGGGCTGCGCGTCCTCATTGCCGAGGACGTCACCCCCGCCGTGGTCGCCTGCCACTGTATCGCCTGCCAGCGGCGCAGCGGGTCCCCCTTCGGCATCGGCGCCTATTTCCCAATGAGCGCGCTGACGATTTCCGGCGAGTCCAAAGCCTGGACGCGTACCGGCGACAGTGGCGGCGCGTTCACCACCCATTTCTGCCCGACCTGCGGCTCCAGCGTCTACTGGACAACGGAGAAGCATGCCGATGCTGCAGGCGTGGCTGTTGGCGCGATTGCAGATCCGCACTTTCCGGGCCCCATCCGCTCGGTATGGGAAGAGACAAGGCATGACTGGGTGGAGATCCCCACCGCCCTGCAGCACTTCCCCCGCGGGCGCAGTTAAGCCCTGATCCGTCAAACCGTTCACAAGCGCTCGCTTGCCCGCGGGTCTGAGGCGCGCTAATCGGCTCTCCATGTCAAAACAAAGCCAAACCTCCCGCAAAACCGTCAAGGACATCGCCAAGGCCAAGAACAGCACACCGCTGGTCATGCTGACGGCCTATGACGCCCCGATGGCCGAAGTCATGGACCCGCATGTCGACATGATCCTGGTCGGCGACAGCCTGGGCATGGTTGTGCACGGCCTGCCCTCCACGGTCGGCGTCACGATGGAGATGATGATCCTGCATGGCCAGGCCGTCATGCGCGGCTCCGAGCAGGCCTTCGTCGTCGTGGACATGCCGTTCGGCAGCTATGAGACGAGCGAGGATCAGGCCTTCCTGAACGCGGCCCGCATCATGAAGGAAACCGGCTGCCAGGCCGTGAAGATCGAGAGCGGCGCTTATGCTGCGCGCCAGATCGCGCACCTGGTAGAGCGCGGCATTCCGGTCATGGGCCATATCGGCTTGCGCCCACAGGCGGTGAATGTGGATGGCGGCTTCCGTGCCAAGGGCCGCACCGATTCAGAGCGCGACATCGTTCTGGAAGAGGCCCGCGCCACCGCAGAAGCCGGCGCATTTGCCATCGTCGTCGAAGGCGTTGCGGAAGACCTGGCGGCAGAGATCACCAAGCAGGTCTCCTGCCCCACAATCGGCATCGGGGCCTCGGCCTCCTGCGATGGACAGGTGCTGGTCGCGCAGGACATGCTGGGCCTGTTCGACTGGGCGCCGAAATTCGTGCGCCACTATGCCGACCTGCGCACGGATATGGACAAGGCCTTCGCCCAGTACGCAGCGGACGTCAGATCGCGGGAGTTTCCCGGAAAAACAGAAACCTATTCCCTGCGAAAACCTGCGCCGAAACAGCCCTGACACGTTGCAGCAGGGCGCGGGCACGTCTAGGTTCCCCCCGAAATCAGATTATCCGATCGGAGCGCCCAGTTGAGCGACATTTTTGACGAAGTCGAAGAAGGCATGCGCCAGGACAAGATGGAGAGCCTGTGGAAGCGCTACAGGCCCATTGTCTATGGCGCGGCAGCCCTGCTGATCGGGGCCGTTGCCGTGAATGAATTTGTGCTGCGCCCCCAGATGGAAGAGGCTCGTAGCGAACGGGCCATGGCATTTGAAACCGCCGCCAATTTGCTGGAAGATGGCGACTATGCCGAGGCCCAGGCCGCGTTCCAGGAACTGGTCGACAGCGACAGCAAGATTTCCCCGCTGGCCGCGCAATATCTGGCCCAGGCCCAGTATGAAGGCGGCGGAGACTCCTCCGGCGCTGCGCGCACCCTGTCTGATGTGGCGGCCTTCGAAGGCGGCCCCTATGCGCGCCTGTCCATTCTGAAGAGCGCCTATTTCACCGTCGACAACCAATCGCTGAGCGAGCTGGAAGGCTCTCTGGGCAGCCTGCTGGAAGATCCGGGCGCGCTCGGATCGCTGGCCCGTGAACTGGTTGCCGCCAAGGCCTTCGAGAGCGGCGACATTGCCCGCGCGCGGACCGAATTCAACCGCCTGCGCTTTGATGCAGCGGCCCCGGAAGGCGTCAAGCGCCGCGCCGATATTGCCCTGGCGGCGATGCCGGCTGCACCGGAAGCCGAAATTCCGGCGGACACCGACACGCAGGAAGAGACTGGCGCAGCCGCGCCTGCCACCCCTGCTGAAACCGAGGAGACCGGCCAATGAGGCTATCGCGCCCAACCCAACTCATGGTGGCGGCGGCTGCGCTGCTCGCCGTGACTGCCTGTAGCTCTGTTCCCTTCCTGAAGGGCTCCAAGGCGAAGGATGAAGCGACCGAAGCCGAAAAGGCTGGCCGCGTGGCCATGGTGCTGACCGATGAGAAGCTGGCGCCGAGCACCGACCTCGCCACGGTGACCATCGAGCTGCCTGCAGCGCAGGATATCGAGAGCTGGCCTGAAGCCGGCGCGACCCCGGCCAAGGTCCCCGGCCACGTCAATGCTGCCAATGAGCTGAAAGTCGCCTGGCGCAATTCCGTGGGCAAGGGCTCCAACAACAAGTCCGCCATGACGACCCCGCCGGTCGCCAGCGAGACGACCATTTTCACCCTGGACGCAAACCAGACCATCTATGCCACCAGCATCTCCACCGGCCGTACGGTCTGGAAGAAAAAGCTGAAGGGCCTGACCAAGCGCGACAAGACGGCCCTCGGCGGCGGTCTGGCCGTGCATGAAGGCACACTGATCGTGGCCAGCGGCTATGGCTATGTTACGCGCCTGAATTCCAATGACGGGTCCGAAGTCTGGAAGAAAGACCTGACCGCGCCGATGACCGGCGCCCCGACCGTCAAGGATGGTTACATCTATGTTGCCTCCAACAATAACGAGATCTTCGCACTGGACCTAGACACGGGCGAAACCGCCTGGAGCGATCAGGCCATCGCCGAAACCGCGCGCGTTCTGGGCAGCCCCAGCCCAGCCGCCATCGAGGAATTCGTGATCGCGCCTTACTCCTCCGGTGAAATCATCGCCTATCTGGCCTCCAATGGCCGCCGTCTGTGGACGGATGCGATCTCGTCGGCTGGCCGCTTTACGCCGATCTCCGAGATCAACGACATTGGCTCTCGCCCGGTTCTGGCCGGCGGCCTCGTCTTCGCGTCCAGCCAGTCCGGCATCACGATCGCGATTGACGGGCGCAGCGGCAACCGCATCTGGAGCCAGCAGATCGGCTCCACACAGGCCCCTGCCCTGGTCTCCCAATACCTGTTCGTCGTCGGCACCGACGCCACGCTCGCCGCGCTGGATGTCACCACCGGCAATGCGTTCTGGGTGAAGGATTTGCCGCAATACAAGAACGAGAAGAAGAAAAAGAAACGCATCAGCTATGTCGGCCCGATTGTGGCGTCTGGCCGCGTGATCGTGATCTCTTCGCGCGGTGACCTGATGGCCTTTGACCCGCAGACGGGTGAGCAAGTCGGCTCGCTTAAGCTGAAGGACACTGTCTACATCGAGCCGATTGCGGTACAGGGCAAATTGTTTGTTCTGACCGATGACGCCAAACTCATCGCCATTCAGTAGCGAGGTGCGCCAGGCTGGCGCGCTCTCGCGATAACGCATTGGAGCGGGCTCAGCCATGCCATTGAAACTTGCCATTGTCGGGCGCCCAAATGTCGGCAAGTCGACCCTGTTCAACAGGCTGGTCGGCAAGAAGATCGCGCTGGTCGATGACCAGCCGGGCGTCACGCGTGACCGCAAACAGGCCGAGGGCAATCTCGCCTCAATGCCGCTGATCCTGATCGATACGGCCGGCTATGAGACGGCCTATGATGACAGCCTGGAATCGCGGATGCGCCAGCAGACCGAGGCCGCCATTGCCGAGGCCGAACTCGCCCTCTTCCTGATTGATGCGCGCGTTGGCGTCACCCCGGAAGACGAGAACTTTGCCGCCCTGCTGCGCAAGTCCGGCATTCCCATCGTGCTGGCCGCCAACAAGGCTGAAGGCCGCCAGGGCGATACCGGCCTTATGGAAGCCTGGAATCTGGGGCTGGGCGACCCGGTCGGGCTCAGCGCCGAGCATGGCGAGGGCATGGCCGATCTGTTCGAGGCCATCCGCAGGGTGCTGGGCGAGGAAGCCTTCGAGCTGGCCATGCAGGAAGCCGAGCAGGACTATGACCCCCGCGCTGCAGAAGACATTCTGGAAAAGCTGGCACATATCGACATTGATGATCTCAGCGTCTCCGATGACGATCTGGTCGCGGCCATTGAGGCCGCCGATGTGGACATCGCGCCGGAGCCGCCCCGCGATGACAAGCCGATCAAGCTGGCCATTGTCGGCCGCCCGAATGCCGGCAAGTCCACACTGATCAACCAGCTGCTGCAATCAGACCGCCTGCTGACCGGCCCGGAAGCCGGCATCACGCGCGACTCCATTTCCATTGACTGGGAATGGGAAGGCCGCCGCATCCGCCTGGTCGATACCGCTGGCCTGCGCCGCAAGAGCAAGGTGCAGGAACGGCTGGAACGCATGTCCACCGGAGAGACGATCCGGTCCCTGAAATATGCCGACATCATCGCCCTGGTCATGGATGCGCATGAGGCGATGGAGAAACAGGATCTGCAGATCGCCGAACTCGCCCTGCGCGAAGGGCGCGGTGTGGTGCTGGTGATTTCCAAATGGGACACGGTGAAGAAACCGGACGAGGCCGCGCGCCATATCCGCGATCTGTCGAACCGCCTGATGCCGAATGCCGGGGGCGCGCCGGTCGTGTTCCTGTCCGGCCTGACCGGTCGGCATACAGACCGCCTGATGCCCGCCGTGGCAAAGGTCTATGAAGACTGGACCGCGCGCGTAAAGACCGGCGATTTGAACCGCTGGCTGCGCCACACGATTGAGCGCCACCCCCCACCAAGTGTGCAGGGCAAGCGCATCAAGCCGCGCTACATGGCGCAGATGAAAGCCCGCCCGCCGACCTTCGTGCTGATCGCCTCCCGTGGGGACCAGATGCCGGAAACCTACAAGCGCTATCTCGTCAACGAGCTGCGCGAGGCTTTCGACATGCACGGCGTGCCGATCCGCCTGTTCGTACGCCAGGGCAAGAACCCCTATGCCAACAAGGCCGAAGGCGCGCGCAAGCCGCCTGCGAAAACCTATGGCAAGGGCGCGAACAAGGCCGCCAACCGCGCCGCCGGCAAGACCAAACAGAAGAAATACTGATCACACGAATCCGTGACTGGAAAGCCCTGCGCCAGCCGCCTAGGGTCGCTTCAGTGAATCAAATCGGAGAGCCGACATGAACCAGATCCAGGATGTCGTGAAAGCCTATTATGGCGAAACGCTGAAAGGCAGCTCGGATCTGCGCACCGATGCCTGCACAACCGAAGGCGCCCCGCCGCCGCATGTCTCCGCCGCCCTGGCCGCCGTTCATGATGAGGTCGCCGCGAAATATTATGGCTGCGGCCTCGCCATCCCCGCGGCGCTGGACGGCCTGAAAGTTCTGGACCTTGGCTGCGGCGCAGGCCGCGATGTGTTCGCGCTGGCAAAGCTGGTCGGCCCCAAAGGCCATGTCACCGGCGTCGACATGACGGACGAACAGCTGGATGTTGCCCGCGCCCATGAGGCCTGGCATGCCGAGCAATTCGGCTATGACGCGCCGAATACGCGCTTTGTGAAAGGCGAACTGGAAAAGCTGGGCGATCTGGATCTCGCCGCTGGCAGCTTTGACCTCATCATCTCCAATTGCGTGATCAATCTCTGCACAGACAAGCCAGAAGTGTTCCGACAGGCCCACCGCCTGTTGAAGCCGGGCGGGGAGCTGTACTTCTCGGATGTCTATGCAGACCGCCGCGTGCCAGAGGCGCTGGTGCATGATCCGGTCCTGTACGGAGAATGCCTGTCCGGCGCGCTCTATTGGGGCGACTATCAGAGCATCGCGAAAGCGTCCGGCTTTACCGACCCGCGCGTCGTCAGCCACCGCCGCCTCGCCATCATCGATCCGAAGCTGAAAGCCAAGGTGGAGCCGATCCGCTTTGCGTCTGTCACGGCGCGCCTGATGAAGCTGGAAGGCCTCGATGCCGCGTGTGAGGATTACGGCCAGGCCGTCATCTACAAGGGCGGCGTTGAAGGCATGGAGCGCGTGTTTGTTCTGGATGCAGAGCATGAGATCGAAGCGGGCCGCGTCTTCCCGGTCTGCGGCAATACGCGGGCGATGCTGATGGACACGCGCTTTGCGCCCTATTTTGAGGTCGTGGGTGAAGGCCAGACGCATTATGGCCTGTTCCCCGGCTGCGCCGCGCCGGATGTCTTTGCAGAGACAATGGCAGACAGTGCCCCTGCCCCGGTAGGTGGCTGCTGCTAGGCCTTATTCTGTCGGATCAACATTGCCGCGCAAGGCCTTGACTTCCCCGCGTTGTTTCTTCGCTTTCAGGCGGCGCTTCACGCTGCCATAGGTCGGCTTGGTCCGGATACGGCGCTTTGGCTTGCGAGAGGCCTTGTCGATCATCTGGGCCAAGCGCTTGCGGGCCGCTTCCCGGTTCAGCACCTGGCTGCGATGCTCTGCGGCCTCCACGATCAGGCGCCCATCCTTGGTGATGCGGCTGGCGAACTGTCTGGCAAAGCGCGACTTCACCTCTGGTGGCAGGGAGGACGCCTCAACATGCCAGGTCAGCTGCACGGCGGTGGACACCTTGTTCACATTCTGCCCGCCCGGCCCTGAGGCGCGCACAAAGCTCTCCGACAGCTCCCAGGCCGGCAGCGTCAGCTCGTCATTGATACGCAGATCCCCAAATTCGGCCATGGACTTTCCTTAACACGCCGTTCAGCCAGAGTTCAGCCCCGCCTGACTAGGTTTCACACATAGGCCCGCTTCATAGCGGGAAAAGGCATCCCCGGTGAACACCTGACAGGTCGCAAAGCGGGGCCAGATTTGGAGGCAGTGCCCGCCATGAAACTCTACAAGACCCTTTCGGCCTTGCTGGCCGCTACGGCCACATTTGGCCTGATCGCCGCCCCCATCGCCTCTGCAGACCAGGGCAGACGCGGCGACCATCACCGCGGAGACCGCCACTATGACGGCCGCCATGGCGGAGACGGCCACCGGAGCCGCGGCCATGACGGACGCCGGGGAGACTGGAACCGCGGCGACCGGCATCGGGGTGACCGACATCGCAGTGACGGGCATCGCCGCGACTGGAAGCGCAGCCGCCATCATGAGTCCCGCCGGGGACATGACTATCGCCGCAGCAACCATCATTACAAGCATCGCGATTATCGCCGTCCGCCGCGTGTGGTGCACCACTACTATAATTCGCCCCGTCGCCATTATGCGCCGCCGCGCCACAATTATGTGCGCTATGGCCGTGCCTATGGCCCGTATTACCGCCGGGGCTATCATCCGCGGTATGCCGTGGGCGGCTGGTACCGTCCGCACCGCCAGACCATCTATATCAATGACTATGGCAGCTATGGCCTCTATGCGCCGCCGCCAGGCTATTACTGGGCCCGCGACTATGACAGCGGGGACGCGATCCTGGCCTCTGCTGCGACCGGCGCGATCATCGGCCTGGTCATCGGCGCCCTGGCCTACGACTAAGACCTTGTGAACATCTCCGAATGTGAAAAGGCCCGGACACGCATGTCCGGGCCTTTTTCGGTTGGGTCGGAGGAGAAACCCTAGAATCTGATCTGCGTGCGCATTCCCTTTGGCTGACACGGTTCCTGAAGGAAGGTCGCGCCCAGTTGCTTCACATGGGTTGAGATCATCGCGCCGCTGACCTGGCTGGCATCCCTGGCCGCAGGCTGGCTGGCCGCGCTGGCGCCATTATCCAGGAGTGTGAGTACGCCGCCCTCTTCCGCTGCCTCGAAAGACAGGTCAATCTTGCTGTCCTGGTTAAGGCTGCGCGAGGCGATGTTGGCAAACAATTCGGTAATGATCATGCCCAGGGAGACCGCCGTTTCATGCGTCACGGTCTTCGGCACGACATTGGCCGATAGCTGAACTGTGCGGGCGGAGAACACTTCACGCAGCTGGCCGAGCAGGCCGGGCAGATATTCCGCCAGATTGACCTCGTTGGCTGTCTCCAGCAAGGCGAGCTGTTCATGCACTTTGGCGATGGCATCCACCCGTGTGGACGCGACATGCAGCGCGGCGCGGGTTTCATCCGATTGTGCCTTTCCGGACTGCACGCCCAGCAGGCCGGCAATCATGGAGAAGCTGTTGTTCAGGCGGCGATCCGGTTGACGCTCCGCCACAGAAGCGGCTGTGGACATTGTCTCCAGCATGGCCGCCTGGGAGTTAGACAGATCTTGCAGCATGGCCTCGTTCTCGCGCAGGCGCTCCTGTCGCTTGTACTGGTCTGTAATGTCCCGTGAGACAGACAGAATACGGGAAACACGGCCAAGCGAATCCATGATCGGAGAAACGGTGACTTCCCACCAGCGCGGCTGGCCCTTGGCCGTCGGGCAGTAGGCCTCGATCCGGCTGATCTCGCCCAGATTGGCGCGCTGGACAGCATGGTCGATAAGCGCCTGGCTTTCGCGTGGCCACAGCGTACACCATGCCTGGTTCTCGACTGACGAGAAATCATCAATCTCCATGGCGCACTGCCCGTTCACATTCATGAATTCGAGCGCGCCGTCCGTGCCGATGATCTTAATACAATCCGCACTGGCATTGAGGATGGAAATGAAGGCGGACGAGGAGAGATCCTGCAATATATCCACCGCGAGTTGGTCCTGTGCGTGCTCTGCGGAGACATTGACGTTAAGCGATTGCATGGCGTGCAGACCCTGTTTTCAATATGCTCAGGCGCACAGAAATACCGTCTTAAGGTACGTCGCAAATTAAGCGGTTCGATCAAATTTCATCGATTTCGAACATTTTTGCACACCCTGGCGCTCTGCCCTGAAATTTCGGGCAATTTTAAAGCGCTCCCAAAAATGTGGCCTGAAACGCCCCGATGTTAACTTTGTTCTGGCGCAAATCATGCTTAGCTTTGATTCGTCCGGGATGGTTCTGGACAAAGTCCGTGCCTGCTGCACGCTTGAAAGGAGGTGATTCATGTCGAGTGACTATGATGAAAATACCCCCTCTGAGACACCCCACACAACTCATTGAATTTATTGCGAAAAATAAAATGAAATTCGCCTAGTATTTCTGCATATTTTTCGTTTCCCACTGGTTTCCCAGTGATTTCCGACAGATTTAAGGTCGATTTTCGGGATAACCGCACCAAGTCACGGAGGCTCCCGTGATTAGGTGTGCGATGGTCCCATTCTTGTTAAGTAATTATCCGGCGTCGCTGCCTATAGGGCCGCCACAAAACTTGGGATTCAATGCCATCGCTGCTTGGGGTCGTAGGATCGGGTTCCGGTTCGACGAAATGCTCAGGGTCAAAATAGCTCCAACCCATTCCAGTTACCAAATGGATGGCGACATCAGTCGTACGCGGTGGCGTTCCGGGTTTATCGAACGACAGATTGTACTCAGCGACTATCAGAACATAGTACGCGTGAGGCCCGCTTTGCGGATCGCATTCATGGCTCCAGCCGCCCACAGTCTTGGTTACTTTATCGCCGGGAAAAAGGACGAAAGAGTCTGCGACGTTGGTCTTTGGAGCCGCATCAAAATCTGGATGGCTGTTGCCTAGGTCATCTGTTCCCGGAATCGCTAAAAACTTCGTGAAAAGCGTGATATTGGTCGCGACCCCCGACCCAACATTTTTAACTTTGACGTTTGCGCCAAACATCGCGCCATTTCTTCCAAAGCTAGATAAGGTAGCGTTGCGCTCCAATTTGAGCTTGAGCCAAGCCCGATTTTCAAGAAGTGCAACCTCTTTGGTGGCCTCCGTCATTCTGCGGGTTTCGATGAACGTCAGCACAAGGGCAACCAAACCAAAGGCCGTAAAGCCACCAATCCACGCAGTCCAATATGCTACACGTTCCTGAGCAAGCAGGTCTGCATCAGTCGCAGTTCTCGCCTTATCCTTGGAATTGTTTCTTTTGAAGTTGGGACCAAGCTCTGGTTCGCATCGCCATTGATACACCTCGTTGACCGCACCAGGCTCAGCCTGCGAATCCTCGCTGGCTGTGGTTCGATATTGGGTACATTGCTGTTCTTCCTGACTATGAGGTATTTCTAGAACACTTGGCGCGCTAGGCTGGAACGCCCACACAAATACAAAAAGAATAAGAAGAACCGGAATGGACAGCCCAGCCACCCACACAGCTAGATAACGTAGAGCCTTTGAGAGCCAATCGCCTTTAGACATAGCGACATAAAAGCCGCAATGAACTTCCCCCTGCTGTGCTTGTTGCGGATATTCGCTTCGTTGTCCTCAACACCTATAGCCCCCCAGCGTTTCAACTAGCTGACTTTACGTGATTCCCTTGAGTTTAAGTTGGGCTTTTAAAAGGTCTGCGGCCAGCATCACTTCGTTTCTCCGAAATACCTGCACTAGTACGCTACGGACGCCACATCGCTGGAAGATCAGCGCCGGGAAAGCAGTGGCGATCTAAGATGCGAGTTCTGGGGAATGCGATGGCCGCGCCTGTCAGCCGGATGTTTGCTGGGTACTGGCAAAGATAAGCATCAGGCCCATGCTGCAGCGCAATGAAAAGACTCAACTTTTGGCTTGTAGAATCAGCCGAACACTGGAACCCTAAAAAGGTTGGCTTGCCACAAGCCAGCCTAAAATATTGTCCGCCGGTGCTGGCGGGGTGCCTAGACGGTTTTTTTATGTGCCGTTTTGGGGGAGGCAGTCAAGACGCGCCGGAAAAAGATTAATAACGGGGCGGCGCGTCGAATGGGAACTCTCGAAAAGGTCTTTTTTAGCTATTTTGCATGGTTTGGTGGAACCATCACCCTATTAACTGTTTGTGGTCAGTGGGAAGTCGTCAATTCTTTCTTAATTGCCAACCCGATAATTGGTTTATCAGCGAGTGTCTTATTTTTGGTGTTTTCGTATATACATTATGACTCTGTGGACAAAGTGGCTAAGTTGGAGTTTGACAAGCGTCGCAGACCACGAAAAGGTCGTCGCAAATAGCGAAATAGCGAAAGAGTATGACAGACACATACGGGTATCTAATCTTGGGCGCATTGGTGATCGTTCCGGTCGCCAAAATTCTTGCAACCAAAATCCAGCAGCCAGCGCGACTTAGCTTTGCGGAAATGGGCCGCGATCTTCTGGAGAACCCGGCAATAGATGACGAGCAAGCCAAACTCATTAATCGAATGCTTGATGACGCCTTCAAATGGCACACTGGCCTTGTGATGGCATTTGTTGCGACGCCGGTCTTGCTCTATTTCTTTATTGCTGAATTAATTGGCGCTGACCTGCATGATAAAGATTCAGCATATCGCCGTCTTTCAAACATGCATGAGGGTAAGACGTTTATGGACCGAGGTATGTGGTGCGTTTTGGGATCAAACCCAATCGCGGCGATCGCCTTGTTCATCCAAGCCTTGCCGATGGCGCTACTCTATGCGGTCATCACTGGCAGCATGAAGGCTGCGGCCAGAATGATGGAGGAGAGAGTGTTTGTGTTTGTTGGAACGGCAAAGCGAGTTTAGCCCACCTCCCAAACCAAAACCTTTCCTGAGTACTGCCGAGTGACAACCCACCCGGCAGCTCTTTCTTCCCTGAGGCAGTTACCAATCCGCCGCGTCATATCCGACAGGTACTTCCTGCCATAGGATCATCGCCGCGTAGCTCTACGATATTCCACGCAATGTCCCTGCTGGTCATAGGCCCGTCAGCGTGCCTCAGCTCATGAAGTTAAGCGCACCTTGGCCAAAGAGCCTGACTATCTTCTGAAGAAGAGGCTTCCTATGAAGCCACCGATGAAACTGATCCTCCAGAACTGCAGGATCAACAACAACCCCACACCCGCAAGGTAGCCTAAGGGTTTCATTTGCCGGCGCGTCTCCGCTACCTTTAGATGATTTATTTATCTACCATCTATATAATTGGTCAGACTAACCGAAGCGGACATTTCACGCTTAATCTAAGCCATTCAATTCTCAACAATGGCTTATTTACTTCACGCACATATGGTTTGAACTAAGGTACAAATCGTGCCTAAATTTAGTTGTTATCGGCGGATTTCGTTTCCCAGTGGTTTCCCAGAAAGGTCTTTACCTAAGTCATTGATGACATTGGGGAATTAAATCAAGGCTTACAATTTTTGTAAGTAACCATCACAGGATGCGCCGATAATATATTGTAATCAATGACTTTTTTGAAAGGAGGTGATCTAATGTCGAGTGAGAAACCATATGGGATCAAAAGGTTTATATCCTATGGTGTCTGGCCGGAGCAGCCTCCTGTCAGCGTCTAGAGATATTTGAAGGCAAGCTGAAACGCTGCCGAACCTTTTGAGTCCCAGGGGCTCACGGAAGCCGCCCATGTCGGGCGGCTTCTTTGATTCCGGGCTGTATGTCTTATACCGCCCTCCCCGGCCCTGAGCGATACGGGTTTCACCTGATCTGAAACAAGGCTATTCAGGCGGCCACACACATCACGCCACATATGCCCTTGAAGGAGAGTGACATGTCCGTTCTGACTCACGGAAAATCCGGCTGGACCATCGGAACCGGTAAACCGCTCTCCGTGATTGCGGGCCTCAACGTGCTGGAGGATGAAGGCCTGGCCATGGAAGTGGGCACAGAGCTGAAGCGCATCTGCGAGGCGCTGGGCCTGCCCTATGTCTTCAAGGCGAGCTTTGACAAGGCGAACCGCTCCTCGATCAAATCCTATCGCGGGCCGGGCCTGGAAGACGGGCTGAAAGTGCTCGCCTCCGTCAAGGCAAAGCTGGGCGTGCCGATCTGTACAGACCTTCACGAGGCAGGCCAGGCCGAAGCCGTCGCCGATGTGGCGGACATCGTCCAGATCCCGGCCTTCCTGTGCCGCCAGACCGATCTGGTTGTTGCCACTGCCAAGGCGACCGCGGCGGCAGGCGGCATCATCCAGGTGAAGAAGGCGCAGTTCATTGCGCCATGGGACACGAAAAACATCGTCTCCAAGATTGGCGAGGCCGCAGAAGTTGGCGTCATCCTGTGCGAGCGCGGCTCAAGCTTCGGCTACAACAATCTGGTCGTCGACATGCTGGGCATTCCGGAAATGCAAAAGCTCGGCTGCCCGGTGACGATTGATGCGACCCATGCCGTTCAGCTGCCGGGCGCAGACCCCCGCACCGCAGGCGCCTCCACCGGGGGCCGCCGCGACGGCGTCGCGATCATTGCCAAGTCTGCGATTGCCGCTGGCGCCGATGGCGTGTTCCTCGAATTCCATACCGATCCGGACAAGGCCCTGTGTGACGGGCCGAGCTGTCTGCCGATCTCTTCCGCGGAGGGATTGCTGACGACGCTGAAATCCCTGCACGCGGTTGTAAACGCCTGATCGGCGGGCTGATGGCGCGCCTCATCCTGTTCAACAAGCCGTTCAACGTGCTGTCCCAGTTCACCGACAAGGGCAGCCTGGCGAGCACGCGTGAAACCCTGTCTGACTATATGGACGTGCCGCACGTCTATCCGGCCGGTCGGCTGGACCGTGATAGTGAGGGCCTTCTGGTCCTGACCGATGATGGAAAGCTGCAAGCCCGGATTTCCGATCCGAAGCACAAGCTGACCAAGACCTATTGGGCGCAAGTTGAGGGCATTCCGGACGAAGCCGCCCTCACCGCCCTGCAGACCGGCGTGGATTTGAAGGATGGCCGCACAGCCCCGGCAGAGGTGCGCCCGATTGCTGAGCCCGCCAATCTGTGGCCGCGCACGCCGCCGATCCGGTTCCGCAAATCCGTGCCGGACAGCTGGATCGAGCTGACCATCACCGAGGGCCGCAACCGCCAGGTGCGCCGCATGACGGCTGCAGTTGGCCATCCGACCCTGCGCCTGATCCGCGCCCGTGTCGGCGACTGGACACTCGGCGAGCTTGGCACCGGAGAGTGGCGCGACATAAAGGCCTGATGCCAAAGCCTTCACAGGCCGCGTAACACAGATTAGCAAGCAGCACTCCATCGCCCCTGCCACGCCCGCCTCATGGGCCAGACATGGAGAGCTGTCTGATGCCTTCCTCCCTTGAAACCTGGCTCGACCAGAACGCCCCGCAATCGGTGAAGAACGCCGCGATCTATATCGCCTCTGTCTGGAATGAGGGCGCCTATGGGCTGACCTTTGGCGAGATCGTTATTTCTGTCTTCATCCTGGTCGTGGCCATCGGTGTGCGCGGCCTGTTCGCGCGGCTGGTGGTCGCCTCTGTCATGCGCGTTGCCGCCGGTACGAAGACGCATGCCGATGACGCGCTGGTCAAATCCATCGCGACGCCGCTGAAGATCGTGCCCGTGATCATCGGCATCTACATTGCGCTGCAGGTGACGAACATTTCCGGGCAGGCGGAGATCTATGCCAACCGCATCTTGCGTTCGGTGATCACGCTGGCTGTGTTCTGGACCCTGTCGCGCGCGGTGAACGCGTTTGAGTTCCTGTTCGTGAATTTGCGCAATGCGCTGTCGTCTGCGGCCGTGGACTGGATGATCAAGGCGCTGCAGGTGATCCTGGTCGTGCTGGGCATTGGCGCGGTAGCAGAGCAGTGGGGCATCCAGATTGCGCCGCTGCTGGCCGGTCTCGGCGTACTGGGCATCGCGGTCGGCCTTGGCGCGCAGGATTTGTTCAAGAACCTTATCTCCGGCATCCTGATCATTACAGAGAAGCGCTTTGTGCCGGGCGAATGGATCAAGGTGGACGGCGTGGTCGAGGGTACGGTGGAGAAGATCAATTTCCGCTCCACCCTGATCCGCCGCTTCGACAAGAGCCCGGTCTATGTGCCCAACAGCGCGCTGTCAGATGCCGCCGTGACGAATTTCTCCCGCATGACGCACCGCCGCATCAAATGGGTCGTGGGCGTGGAATACCGCACCACAGTGGACCAGCTGAAATATATCCGCGACGAGATCGAGGCCTGGCTGTGGCATGACGACCGCTTTGCCAAGCCGCCCGCCGCCGCCCTGTTCGTGCGCGTGGACAGCTTCAATGCCAGCTCCATCGATTTCCTGATCTACACCTTCACCAACACCAAGGATTGGGGCGAGTGGCTGGCCATCAAGGAAGAGTTCGCCGTCGCCGTGATGGACATCATCGCCAGGGCCGGCACCAGCTTCGCCTTCCCCAGCCGGACCATCTACATGCAGGAGATGGACCCGCCGGAAATCATGGCGCCGCCTGCCCGCAGCGACCATGTCGAGACCGCACAGAAGGCGATTGCCGCATCCGCCCAACGGCGCGGCATGGGCGAGGCAGACGACGACGGCTGAGTGTCAGCCCGCCGCCTGCACGCTGCCTTACTTCACCCAGACACCCGGCGCATTGGTGCGATAGCCGAGCGATTTGTATGCCGCATCGATCAGGCTCTGGGCCCGGTCATTCACCAGAATGCCATTGCCCATCTGGTTCATCGTATAGCTGAAGGCGAGGCCCGCTTCCGGATCGGCAAACCCGATCGAGCCGCCCGCGCCGACATGGCCGAACGCCCGGTCCCCCATGATGACGCTGGTGCCCGGCCCCAGATTCAGCGCGCGATTGTCCATGGACTTCATGAAGCCCGGCCCGAACCGGGTCGGGATCAGCAGCGTCGCGTCGCGCTGTGTGGCCGTCGTCACCATGCTCATCGCCTGCAAGCGGTCTGACGAGACCAGCGTGCCGTCATTGATGGCCAGCGGCGTGTACATCGCCACCTGACCGCGCGCATTGGACAGGCCCCCGCCGCCGCCAATCTCCGCCGCCTGGGAGGTGCGGTCGTTGAAATCCCACCCGCCATTGTTCATGAAGCTCTTGTGCTGGATCGAGTCCGGATCGGTCATCAGCTTGATCGTGAATTCGGTCGGCTGGTCATCGGGCTTGGGCGCATAGGGCAGGATGGGCGCAATATGCACATCCTCGCTTTCCGGCAGGCCCAGCCAGAAGCGCGCGCCGGTTTTCTCTGCCACTTCCTCGCGGAAAAATGTGCCGAGCGACTTGCCGGAGACGCGGCGGACCAGCTCGCCCACCGTCCAGCCGAAATTGATCATGTGATAGCCATTGCGGGTGCCCGGCTCCCAGAAGGCTTCCTCATCCTCCAGGCGCTGGATCATATAGTCCCAGTCGGTAAACCCGCCGGTGCGAACCGGATCGCGCAGGGTCGGCAGCGCGCTTTCATGGTTAAGCATCATCCGAACGGTGGTTTTCTCTTTGCCGTTCTTGGCAAATTCCGGCCAGTATTCGGCGACGAGCGCCTCCGGATTCAGCTCCCCCCGGTCAATCAGGATATGCGCGCACAGCGCCGTCGCGGCCTTGGAGCAGGAGAAGACGATGGAGATCGTATCCTCTCGCCATGCCTCGCCGGTTGCCGCATCGGCCACGCCGCCCCAGAGATCTACCAGCGTTTCGCCATTCACAGACAGGCAGACCGACGCGCCCACCTCGCCGCGCTCGGCAAAATTCTTCTCGAATTCTTCTTTGACAGACGCGAATTTCGGGTCGCAGGCCCCGCTGACAGTTCCAGCCATGTTTATTCCTCCCATTATACCAGGAAGGATAACGAGGCCGCCAGAATGAGAAAGGGCTGCCCGTGGGGCAGCCCTTGTCGTGTCTGGTTTTGCCGATGGCCTAGGCCGGTTCTTCGGCTGAGCCCTTGGCGGCAGGCTTTTTCTTCTTGCCCTTGTCGGCGACATATTTGAAGGCGAGTTTTTCCTCGTCGGTCTTGTCGATATCGATATGGACAACACCGCCCTTCTGCAATTCGCCGAACAGCAATTCTTCCGCCATCGGTTTCTTGACGTGCTCCTGGATCGTCCGGGCCAGGGGCCGGGCGCCCATGTCTGCGTCAAAGCCCCGCTTGGCCAGCCATTCGCGGGCGGCCTTGGTGATCTCGATGGAGACGTTGCGATCTTCCAGCTGGACTTCCAGCTGCAGGATGAACTTCTCGACCACGCGGTCGATGATTTCCGGCGTCAGGCCACCGAAGGTGATCGTGGCGTCGAGGCGGTTGCGGAATTCCGGCGTGAACAGACGCTTGAGCGCCTCTTCCTGCTCGTCTTCCTTCTTGCCCCGGCCAAAGCCGATGGAGTTCTTGGACGCATCTGCGGCCCCGGCATTGGTTGTCATGATCAGGATGACATTCCGGAAGTCCACCTTGCGGCCATTGGCATCGGTCAGAGAGCCATTGTCCATCACCTGCAGCAGGATGTTGAACAGGTCCGGATGCGCCTTCTCGATCTCGTCGAGCAGCAGCACGCAGTGCGGATGCTGGTCCACGCCATCGGTCAGCAGGCCGCCCTCATCATAGCCGACATAGCCCGGAGGCGCGCCGATCAGACGGGAGACGGTGTGACGCTCCATATATTCCGACATGTCGAAGCGCAGCATCTCGACGCCCATGATGGAGGCGAGCTGTTTGGCGACTTCGGTCTTGCCGACGCCGGTCGGGCCGGTGAACAGGTACGAGCCGATCGGCTTGTTCGGTTCCCGCAGGCCGGCACGGGCCAGCTTGATGGAGGCCGACAGGGCCTCGATGGCCTCGCCTTGTCCGAACACGACGCGCTTCAGATCTGTCTCCAGAGACTTCAGCGCAGCGGCATCGTCCGTAGACACCTGTTTCGGGGGGATGCGGGCAATCTTGGCGATGACCGCCTCGATGTCCTTCTGGCCCACGGTTTTCTTGCGCTTGGACGCAGGCAACAGCCATTGCGCGGCACCGGCCTCATCAACCACGTCGATGGCCTTGTCCGGCAGCTTGCGGTCCGTGATGTAACGGTCCGACAGCTCCACCGCCGCCTTGATCGAGTCATTGGTGTAGCGCAGGCCGTGGAAATCCTCGAAACGGGATTTCAGGCCGGTCAGGATCTTGATCGTATCCGGAACGGTCGGCTCCACCACATCGATCTTGCGGAACCGGCGGGACAGGGCACGGTCCTTCTCGAAATGCTGCTTGTATTCCTTGAACGTGGTCGAGCCCATGCAGCGCAGACCGCCATTCTGAAGCGCAGGCTTCAGAAGGTTCGACGCATCCATCGCGCCGCCGGACGTAGCGCCCGCGCCGATGATGGTATGGATCTCGTCAATGAACAGGATGGCTTTTTCCTGCTGTTCCAGTTCCTTCATCACGGATTTGAGGCGTTCCTCAAAGTCACCGCGATAACGCGTGCCGGCCAGCAGGGCGCCCATGTCGAGCGACCAGATGACGGCTTCGTCCAGAATTTCCGGCGCGTCGCCGTCCACGATCTTCTTGGCGAGGCCTTCGGCAATGGCCGTCTTGCCCACGCCCGGATCGCCGACGAGGATCGGGTTGTTCTTGTTACGGCGGCAGAGCACTTCAATGCAGCGATTGATTTCCAGTTCGCGGCCGATCAGCGGATCGATCTTGCCGGAGCGCGCCTTTTCATTGAGGTCCACGCAATAGGCGTCGAGCGCCTCGTGGCCCTGCTTGACGGGCTCTTCCTCTGAATGCTCCGCACCGCGCGGGCTGGACGGACGGGACATGCCCGGCTGCTTGGCCACGCCATGAGAGATGAAGTTCACCGCGTCATAGCGGGTCATGTCCTGCTCTTGCAGGAAGTAGGCAGCGTGGCTTTCACGCTCTGAGAAGATGGAGACCAGCACATTCGCGCCGGTCACTTCATCGCGGCCGGAGCTTTCAACGTGCAGAATGGCACGCTGCACCACGCGCTGGAACGCAGCGGTGGGCTGAACGCGGCCTTCGCCGTCATCCACAATCAGGCTGGACAGTTCTTCGTCGATGTAGCGGCTGAGATCGGCGCTGAGCGCCTCAATATCCACTTTGCAAGCGCCCATGACTTCTCGGGCATGCTCATCTTCCGTCAGCGCCAGGAGCAGGTGCTCCAGAGTTGCGTATTCATGATCACGCTCCGAGGCGAGCGTTAGGGCCTTTTCCAGGGCGGTCTCTAAGGAGGGGGACAAGCGTGGCAAGGGTTTGGCCTTCCGGGATGAGTGTTTCTAGTCTTCTTTCTCCATGACGCATTGGAGAGGGTGTTCATGGCGTTTGGCAAGGTCCAATACCTGCGCGACCTTTGTTTCGGCCACTTCGTAGGTATAAACCCCGCACAGCCCCACGCCCTTTTGGTGAACGTGTAGCATTATTCGTGTCGCCTGTTCTGTGGACCGGTTGAAGAACCGCTCCAGAATGAAGACGACGAACTCCATCGGAGTGTAGTCATCATTGAGCAGGAGGACACGATAGAGCGACGGCTTCTTCGTCCGGGTTCTCGTCTGCGTCGCGAGGCCGAAATTGGAACCATCTTCATCCCCTGACTGATCGCCCCCCGGTGGGCCTTCCGGGCCCGGGTCATTTAACCAGATAGGATCAAGAGTGCCGCTCATGTCTTTAAGATATACGTTCCAGCAGGAGTTTGAAGAGTAGATGTCTGCCATTTGCACAGACTGCCTGATTTTAAGGCAAGGCAAGTGTATCGAGGATCTCCCTGACGCGCTTTTCATTTGCCCCCAGATCGGAGTGCCCGACCCGGGATCGGGAATAGATGGCGATCCTGGACTTATCAGAGCCCGCAGGCCCCGCCATGACAGCGATATCGATGTCATCCTTGAATTTGAAAATCTTTGAGATCGCGATGAAATACAGCCGTCCGGAGGAAGGATCTGCGGCCTTCAGCTCCCACCTTTTATGGGCAGAAACCATGCCTTCCACGCGGCCAAACAATTCCTCAGCTGTACAGTTGAAAAGAGGCGCTTCGGCATCCGGTGACGCCTGATCAGCATAGCCGGGCGGGGCGACAAGATACGTGTTTGGCGTCTTTGGACGCTTGACGGTGGAGAAGTCCAGAAAATCGCTCATACAGTAAATGTATACGGACTCGCGATCTCTGCCAGCCCCTGATCCAGCGGAAGCCTCAATCAAAAAAGAAGAAACCGGACCAATAAGGCCCGGCTTCCACCAATCTACGTCACTCTACACCAGACTAAACGGAGCTCCGTCAGCTAGGATTGAGAGAAATCTTATTTACCCGCGAAGGCCATGAAAGGCTTCGCTGCATTGCGCCATGCGCTCATGCAGATATCGGCCTGCTTGGTCATTTCGGAGGTGTAGGCAGAGAAGAAAGTCTTCGCATAACCTGTCTGGATTTCCATCGCTTCGCGCGGGTCTTTCGCGCTGGTCAGCGATTGCGTTGCTTCCACACCCTGCTCAAGCGTGCGAGCGAAGAAGTCCATGTTGCGAGCGCCGAGCGTACGGAAGATTTCCGTGGAGCTGGCTGCTTGTTCGGCAAATGCCTTGAGACCGTCTTCGGCGAAACCACCGAACTTACCAGCGTAATCCGTCATTTGCTCAACACCTTCATCAATCATTTTGCTCGCTGAATCCGCGACGCGCGCTTCCGCCTTGGCGGTGGTCGTTTTCTTCTTCGGAGCGGCTTTTTTTGCTGTCGCCATGGGATAGTCCTCTTCTAGCGTCGAGCTCATAACCTAGCGTAAATTGTTCGCAGATGCAATGATTTTTTGTGCACTGCACAATAAATTTTGTCCACAATCCGCCTGAAGGGCTTGCGAGCATATTACGGATTTGTGAGGCTGGGCCCTGCGTTAAGGTGTGGTCAACGGATTTAGCAGATTCTAGGTTAAGTCCGGGGCGACCGGGATTAACCCATTCGGGAGGAAACATGATGCGGCGAGCATTCTCACCAGTTCTGAAGGCCATGGCTTTAACGGTGATGCTCTTCATGTCCGGTCTGGTTGCCCAGACTGCGGCCGCGGAAAAGTATGCCTCCATCGTGATCGACGCTGATACGCATGAAGTGCTGCACGCCCGCAATGCGGATGAGCCGCGCTATCCGGCCTCTCTCACCAAGGTGATGACGCTCTACATGCTGTTCGATGCCCTGAAAGCCGGCGACGTCACCCTCGACGAGCCCCTGACCGTCTCACGCCATGCCGCCAGCCGGCCGCCCTCCAATCTGAAACTGCGCACCGGCTCCACGATCACGGTCCGCGACGCCATCGGCGCGCTGGTCAACAAGTCTGCCAATGATGTCGCCGCCGTTGTGGGCGAGCGTCTGGGCGGCACGGAAAGCCGCTTCGCGCAGCTGATGACAGTGAAAGCCGAATCCTTGGGCATGCAGAATACGCGCTTCATGAATGCGTCCGGCCTGCCCGATACGCGCCAGCTGACCACCGCACGCGATCTGGCCATCCTGGCCGAAGCGATGCTGGAAAATCACGCCGACTATTATCACTATTTCTCTCAGCGCAGCTTCAACTGGAACGGCCGCGACTACAAGAACCACAATGATCTGCTGGGCAAGGTGGACGGCGTGGATGGCATCAAGACCGGCTATACCCGCGCATCCGGCTTCAATCTGATGGCCTCCGCCAAGCGCGACAATCGCCGCGTGATCGCCATCATGCTGGGCGGCAACACGTCCAAATCCCGCAATGCCCATGTCGAGGATCTGGTCGAAGCCGCCTTTGAAACGCTGAACGATCCGGCCAACCAGAATGATCTGGTCTTTGCCAAGGTTGCCCTGCCGATCCATCCGAATGGCGCCGCAGAGCCGATGCTGAACGGCAAGCCGCTGCGCGTGATCATTGCCGAAGGTGGCAGTGATGATGAGGCACCGGCCGAAACGCTGGTCACGGCGCAAACCTCTGCCGCTGACAAGGCGCCAGCTCAGGAAGAGGCCACCATCGTGGCCCGTGCCGAGCCGGAAATCGTCGAGCAGACCAAGATGGAAACCACCATCGATGTCGCCGAACAGCCGAAGACCCAGGTCATGAGCGTTTCCGAATATGAAGCGCGCCAGATGGGCCTCGCTCAATAAGCAGCGCACTCTGCAGCATATCCTGCCTGAGTTCAGGTCTTGCCAGCTCCGCGCCCCTGACCCAGAACGCTTTTCAGGCATCAGGAGCGACTCGACGTGACCCGTGAAAGCGATCTCGATATAGCGCGCAATGTGATCCGCATTGAACGCGATGCGCTGGAACAACTGGAATCCGGCCTGGACGACACCATTCAGAAAGCGGCAGACCTGATCATGGCGACCGACCGCCATGTCATCGTCGCCGGCGTTGGCAAGTCAGGCCATATCGGCCAGAAAATGGCGGCCAGCCTGGCCTCAACCGGTACGCCGTCCTTCTTCCTGCACCCAACCGAAGCCAGCCATGGCGACCTTGGCATGATTGTGCCGGGCTCTGTCGTGATTGCGATTTCCTATTCCGGAGAGAGCCGGGAACTGGTGGACCTGCTGCGCTATTGCCGGGGCAACCAGATCCCCGTCATCGGCATGAGCCGCGCGCCGGACTCCACGCTGGGCCGCAATTGCGATGTCTTGCTGAAAATGCCGACGGTCGCAGAGGCCTGCCCGAATGGCCTGGCGCCGACCTCATCCACCACGATGGCGCTGGCGCTGGGGGATGCGCTGACCATCGTGCTGATGGCGCGGCGCGGCTTTTCACGGGAAGACTTTGGCTTCCGGCACCCTGGCGGCAAGCTGGGCCGGTCCCTGCAAAATGCCGGAGACTATGTCGCCGGGCGGGCAGACGACCTGCCAAGCGTGCGCGACACAGCCGCCGTCGACACGGTGATCCTGACGATTTCGGAAGGCCGCAAGGGCTGCGCTGCCGTGCTGGATGAAGCGGGCAAGATGGTCGGCATGGTCACCGATGGCGATTTGCGCCGGGCCATGCTGGCAGGCAAGCTGAGCGGCGATGCGACCTCCATCATGACCCCCAATCCGCAGACCATCTCCCCGGAAGAGAGAATGTCTGTGGTCATCAAGCGGCTGACGGAGAAACGCATCTCGAATGCGTTTGTCGTGGAAGACGGGCGCCCCATCGGCATCGTCGACATGAAAGATCTTCTTGCCGAAGGATACGTCTGAGGCGCCCGCGCTTCAGGGGGCTTATTTCACCAATTCGAACGTCACACTGACCTGTGCGGAGTAGCCAATTTCACCGCCGGAGATCGGCGTGGCCTTGGCTTCCATGGCTTCGTTCATCACCATGCGGCCCATCTGGACAGGTTGCGGGGCATGGCCACCAGACTCCGAAATGCTGACGATACGGCCAACGCGCATGCCGGCGGCTTCCGCATACAGCTGGGCGCGGGACACCGCATCCTTGATCGCCTCGCGGCGGGCTTCGTCCTGGGCATCGCTCGGGTCTTCCAGGGCAAAGGACAGGCCGTTGAACGTGTTGCCACCGGCCGTGACCAGGCTGTCCAGCGTCTCGCCAAGATTGTCGAGATCAGAGACTTTCACCGTCAGCTGGTTTGAGGCCGTGTAGCCGCGCAGCACCTGTTTGCCGCTGCGGCGACCATTCTTGTCCGTTTCCTCAACATAGTCATAGACCGGGTTGAGGGAGAGGTTTGAGGTCTGCATGTCCTTGTCAGGAATGCCCGCGGCGGCAAGCGCCTCGAACATGCTGTTCATGGCTTTCGCCTGATCGGCCATGGCCTGCTGCGCCGTTTCGGCCTCTGCCTGAACGCCTGCATTGATATAGGCGATGTCTGGCGCCTTCTTCACAGTGGCCTGGGCGGAGATGTCGAGCGTGGTTTCAGGCTGGATGGAGTTGGGATGGTAGCTGCTGGTCATGGTTCCTGCACTTGCATTCTGGGCTGCGGGCATCTGGGCACAGGCAGCCATTGTGCCGGCCAGGATAAGCGCGCTGGATGATATAAGCAGGTTTCGGGCAATACGCATGTTCGCTCCTTGCGTTGACTTGATGATCCAGCCTTGCAGGAGTGAGATGACGCACTCATGAACAAATCAGGCCGGTTTTGTGTCCCCGTCCGGATATCCGTTCGGGTTCTGGCTTTGCCAGGCCCATTGGTCCCGGCACATATCGTCCAAGGTGAAACGTGTCTGCCAGCCCAGAAGTTCCAGCGCATGGGACGGGTCCGCCCAGTAAGCCGGCAGATCGCCCGGACGGCGCGGCGCAAACTCCACCGGAATGTCGCGGCCACTGGCCTTCCTGAAGGCCTCCACAACGTCCAGCACGGAATAGCCATTGCCTGAGCCGAGATTGACCGTGAAGCTGTCGGGTGAGGCCATCAGCTTTTCCAGACCGGCAATATGCGCCTCGGCCAGATCCATGACGTGAATATAGTCGCGCACGCCTGTGCCATCTGGCGTCTCATAATCCTTGCCGAACACATTGACATGCGGACGGCGACCGACAGCCACCTGCGCCACATAGGGCATCAGATTGTTCGGAATGCCGTTCGGATCTTCCCCGATCAGGCCGGACGGGTGCGCGCCGATCGGGTTGAAGTAGCGCAGGATACCGGCATTCACGTCCGCGCCCGAGGCGACGAGATCGTTCAGCATCAGCTCAACAGCGTATTTCGTCATGCCATAGGGGTTGGTCGGCGCCAGCGGATGGCTCTCTGTATAGGGCAGCGAGACCGGCGTGCCGTAGACGGTCGCGGAGGAGGAAAACACGATATGTTTCACCCCTGCCGCCTGCATGGCGGTGAGCAGGCTGAGCGAGCCCTGAACGTTCACGCTGTAATAGTCGAGCGGCTTTTGCGTGGACTCGCCAACGGCCTTCAGGCCGGCAAAATGGATCACGGCGGCACACTCATGCGCGCGCATGATCTCCTCCATGCGCGCGGTGTCGCGAATGTCCGCGTCAATCACAGGCAGATCGTTCACGCCGGTGATCTGGCAGATACGGTCTATGGCCGCGCGGCAGGAATTTGAGAAATTATCAACAATTACAGGACGATAACCGCGATTGATCAACTCAACACATGTATGTGAGCCGATATAGCCCGCACCGCCTGGAACAAGAATGGTGGCTGATCTGTCCTGCATGTATCCTGGCCCTTTATCGCATCGGCGTGTTCCATCCCGGGAGACGGGGATACGTACCATGCAACAGGCCTACCATATTTCGTAAATCCCGGGCGCAGACAACGCATTGCCAAGGCGGAGAAGCTCGCTAAAACGGGCGGCGGGGGCCTGTAGCTCAGTTGGTTAGAGCGGACCGCTCATAACGGTTTGGTCGCGGGTTCAAATCCTGCCGGGCCCACCATTCATTTCCGGTGCGCTCTCTGCGCACAAATTGATCGAGGATCAATTTGAGGAAATGAATGCCCGCTGCGCCAGCAAGGACATCGCTGGTGCGCTTGGCCAGGATGATACATCACAGGGCTTATCCCACAAGCTTCCCAGCCCAACCTGCAGCAAACACTGGCGCGAAAATAAACTTGTCCGACACCCTCCGT